>NZ_JAQOTI010000012.1:0-48909 GCF_028401915.1 Delftia sp. DT-2 | reverse complement strand
CGCTTCCACACCGGTGACTCCAGTCACGCCTGGTACGCCAGCGCTGACGGTCACCAAGGCCAACCCGGGCAGCCTGGCTGTGGGGACTGCGTTCAACTACGCGTTCTCCGTGTCCAACGCCGCTGGAGCGTTTGGTCCTGCCACCAGCGTGACCATCAAGGACCTGGTGCCTGCAGGCATCAGCATCACGGGCGTGCCGAGCGGTGCGAACGTGTCCAGTGCGACCTGCACGCCCAACACCTTCCCGTTTGCGGGTAACGGCAGCTCCGTGCTGACGTGTACGGTGAACTTCACTGCGGCAGTGGCGGCGGGTGGCAACACCAGCTTCAACCTGCCGGCTGTTCCGACGGCGGTGGGTTCGAGCACCAACACGGCCTCCTACGATCCGTCGGGCGGCATCAGCCCCGTCAATCCGACGGCCGGTTGCACGACCGATTGCGCATCGACGCCTTCCACGCCGGTCACGCCTGGTACGCCAGCGCTGACGGTCACCAAGGCCAACCCGGGTAGCCTGGCTGTGGGGGCTGCGTTCAACTACGCGTTCTCCGTGTCCAACGCTGCCAGTGCCTTCGGTCCCGCCACCAGCGTGACCATCAAGGACTTGGTGCCGGCAGGCATCAGCATCACGGGCGTGCCGAGCGGTGCGAACGTGGCCAGTGCGACCTGCACGCCCAACACCTTCCCCTTCGTGGGCAATGGCACGGCGATCCTGTCTTGCACCGTGAACTTCACTGCGGCAGTGGCGGCCGGTGGCAACACCAGCTTCAACCTGCCGGCTGTGCCGACGGCGGTGGGTTCGAGCACCAACACGGCCTCCTACGATCCGTCGGGTGGCATCAGCCCGGTCAATCCGACGGCCGGTTGCACGACGGATTGCGCATCGACGCCTTCCACGCCGGTCACGCCTGGTACGCCAGCGCTGACGGTCACCAAGGCCAACCCGGGTAGCCTGGCTGTGGGGGCTGCGTTCAACTACGCGTTCTCCGTGTCCAACGCTGCCAGTGCCTTCGGTCCCGCCACCAGCGTGACCATCAAGGACTTGGTGCCGGCAGGCATCAGCATCACGGGCGTGCCGAGCGGTGCGAACGTGGCCAGTGCGACCTGCACGCCCAACACCTTCCCCTTCGTGGGCAATGGCACGGCGATCCTGTCTTGCACCGTGAACTTCACTGCGGCAGTGGCGGCCGGTGGCAACACCAGCTTCAACCTGCCGGCTGTGCCGACGGCGGTGGGTTCGAGCACCAACACGGCCTCCTACGATCCGTCGGGTGGCATCAGCCCGGTCAATCCGACGGCCGGTTGCACGACGGATTGCGCATCGACGCCTTCCACGCCGGTAACCCCTGGTACGCCTGCGCTGACGGTTACCAAGGCCAACCCCGGTAGCTTGGCTGTGGGCACGCCTTTCAACTACGCCTTCACGGTAGCGAATGCGGCCAGTGCCTTTGGTCCCGCCACCAGCGTGACCATCAAGGATCTGGTGCCCGCAGGCATCAGCATCACGGGCGTGCCGACCGGCGCGAACGTGGCCAGTGCGACCTGCACGCCCAACACCTTCCCGTTTGCGGGTAACGGCAGCTCCGTGCTGACGTGTACGGTGAACTTCACGACCTCGGTCGCAGCCGGTGCCAGCACCAGCTTCAACCTGCCGGCTGTGCCGACGGCTGTGGGTTCGAGCACCAACACGGCCTCCTACGATCCGTCGGGTGGCATCAGCCCTGTCAATCCGACGGCTGGTTGCACGACGGACTGTGCTTCGACTCCCACCACACCGGTCACGCCTGGTACGCCTGCGCTGACGGTCAGCAAAGCCAATCCGGGTAGCCTGGCCGTAGGTTCGCCCTTCAACTACACCTTCACGGTAGCGAATGCGGCCGGTGCCTTCGGTCCTGCCAACAGCGTGACCATCAAGGACTTGGTGCCTGCAGGTATCCGCATCACGGGTGCGCCGACAGGTGCGAACGTGGCCAGTGTGGACTGCTCGCCCAAGCCCAACACCTTCCCGTTTACGGGCAATGGCAGCACTGTCCTGACGTGCACGGTGAACTTCACGACCTCGGTCGCAGCCGGTGGCAACAGCAGCTTCAACCTGCCGGCTGTGCCGACGGCTGTGGGTTCGAGCACGAACACGGCTTCCTACGATCCGTCGGGTGGCATCAGCCCGGTCAATCCGACGGCAGGGTGTACGACAGACTGCGCTTCCACGCCTTCCACGCCGGTGACGCCTGGTACTCCTGCGCTGACGGTCACCAAAGCCAACCCCGGCAGCTTGGCTGTGGGGACTGCGTTCAACTACGCCTTCACGGTAGCGAATGCGGCCAGTGCCTTTGGTCCCGCCACCAGCGTGACCATCAAGGACCTGGTGCCGGCAGGCATCAGCATCACGGGCGTGCCGACTGGTGCAAACGTGGCCAGTGCGACCTGCACGCCCAATACCTTCCCGTTTGCGGGCAATGGCAGCTCCGTGCTGACGTGTACGGTGAACTTCACGGCGGCAGTGGCAGCGGGTGGCAACACCAGCTTCAACCTGCCGGCAGTGCCGACGGCTGTGGGTTCGAGCACGAACACGGCTTCCTACGATCCGTCGGGTGGCATCAGCCCCGTCAATCCGACAGCCGGTTGCACGACAGACTGCGCTTCCACACCGGTGACTCCAGTCACTCCTGGCACGCCTGCGCTGACGGTTACCAAGGCCAACCCGGGTAGCCTGGCTGTGGGGACTGCGTTCAACTACGCGTTCTCCGTGTCCAATGCCGCCAGTGCCTTCGGTCCCGCCACCAGCGTGACCATCAAGGATCTGGTGCCTGCAGGCATCAGCATCACGGGCGTGCCGACCGGTGCGAACGTGGCCAGTGCGACCTGCACGCCCAATACCTTCCCCTTCGTGGGCAATGGCACGGCGATCCTGTCTTGCACGGTGAGCTTAACCACGCCGGTGGCGGCTGGCAGCAACAGCAGCTTCAATCTGCCGGCTGTTCCGACGGCTGTGGGTTCGAGCACGAACACGGCTTCCTACGATCCGTCGGGTGGCATCAGCCCTGTCAATCCGACGGCAGGGTGCACAACAGACTGCGCGTCGACACCCACCACACCGGTCACGCCTGGTACGCCTGCGCTGACGGTCACCAAAGCCAACCCCGGTAGCTTGGCTGTGGGGACTGCGTTCAACTACGCGTTCTCCGTGTCCAACGCTGCCAGTGCCTTCGGCCCCGCCACCAGCGTGACCATCAAGGACCTGGTGCCTGCGGGTATCAGCATCACAGGCGTGCCGACCGGTGCGAACGTGGCCAGTGCGACCTGCACGCCCAACACCTTCCCGTTCGTGGGCAATGGCACGGCGATCCTGTCTTGCACGGTGAGCTTCACCACGCCGGTGGCGGCTGGCAGCAACAGCAGCTTCAATCTGCCGGCTGTGCCGACGGCGGTGGGTTCGAGCACCAACACGGCCTCCTACGATCCGGCGGGCGGCATCAGCCCTGTCAATCCGACGGCCGGTTGCACGGTGAACTGTGCATCGACACCAGCAACGCCGGTCACTCCCAGCACGCAGGTGCCGGTGGCTCCGACGTTGACGGTTTCGCCGACCACGGTGGGAGGCTATCCGCAGATATCCGGCACCGGCACGCCGGGCTACACGATCACGGTGAAGGATGGCTCGACGACACTGTGTACGGCAATCGTCGCGGCCGATCAGACGTGGAGCTGCACGCCAGGCGGCGGCTTGCCGACGCCGGGTCTGCACACGATCAGCGCGACCCAGACCAACCCCGGCAATGGCAATACCGGACCTGCCACAACGACTTCGCTCAACGTGCTCGGAAAGACCTTCACGGGTCCGACAGCCACCGGGGCAGGCAATGCCACGGCGACCTTGAGCGGTGGTGGCGCGGGCTGCGGGTTCGATGTGTCGCAGTCGTCCTTCGTCGCGGCTGCGCCGGGTGCGCCGGGCCAGTTGAGCTTCCCGTACGGCAATGTGCACTTCGTGGCCCGGGGCTGTACGGCCAGCAGCTCGATCACGGTCAGCGTCACCTGGCCGGGGCCGGTGACCGGCATGGCGTACTGGAAGTTCGGTCCAGCGTCCGCAGGGGCGGCGGACTCCTGGTATCAGCCTGCGGGTGCGGTGGTGTCGGGCAATACGACCTCGGTGGTGGTCACCGATGGCGGCCAGGGTGATGACGATCGCGCAGCCAATGGCGTGATCGTGGATCCCAGCGGTCCGGCGCGTGTGGGTGCGGCGCCGGGTGCCCGGCCGATCCCTGCGCTCGAACCGCGCATGCTCGCCATGGCCATGCTGCTGATGCTGGCCGCAGGCCTGTGGAATCTGCGCCGCAGACGCGGTTGACACACGGTTGAAGAGGCGCTGAACCATCGCCTGCCGAACCTGTTTCGGCAGGCGATTTCCATTGGGTAGAGGCGCTGCATCCCGGCGGCTCAAGCCTGCACGAAACCCCAGGCCGCCTTGTGGGCCTATCGCGCGTGCAACACGCCGTAAATGAGAACAATTTAGAATTTCGCGCTGATGGGTGCCTTGCATCCCTGGGTCCCGGCCGACGCACAGGCGCCTGGCCCCTTCATTCCTGCACGCCTGCCTTCCATGCACCGTTCTGTCCTGATGTTCCGTTGCGCACCGTGATGGACCGCTGAACGCCGCCGCCTGCTCCCCATGACTTTCAAGAAAATCTGGTTCCAGTTGCACTGGTTCGTCGGCATTACGGCCGGCACGGTGCTCATCGTCATCGGGCTGTCGGGCGCGGTGTTCTCGTTCCATGAGGAAATCCTGGGATGGATGAATCCCGGCACTGCCTCCGTGCCCGCGCGCGATGCCGCGCCGCTGGGGCCGCCGCAGATTGCGCAGGCGCTGCGCGAGGCCGGCGAGCAGCGCGTGGTCCAGCGCATCACCATCTTTGCCGAGCCCGGCCGCTCGGCCCAGGTGGCCTTCAAGCCGCCGGCCGGCCAGCGCCGGGGCCAGACGGTCTTTGTCGATCCCTACACGGGCGCGCAGCTGCCTGAGCAGCACGGCACGGAGTTCTTCGAATGGGTGGAGCGCCTGCACCGCTGGCTGCTGCTGTCGCGCGATGACGGCAAGCCCATCACGGGCACGCTGGCCGGCCTGTTGCTGATGCTGTCGCTGTCGGGCCTGTACCTGCGCTGGCCGCGCCGGCCGCTGTCATGGCGCACCTGGCTGACCTTCGACCCGGCGCTCAAGGGCCGCTCCTTTCTCTGGGGCCTGCACTCGGTGGCGGGCACCTGGGCCCTGGTGGCCTATGTGGTGTTCACCTGCACCGGCATGTACTGGGCCTTTGGCGTGGTGCGCAGCACGGTGGACGGCTGGGCCGGCGTGCCGCCGCGTGTGGCCGCTCCCGCGGCGCCGTCCTCGAAACCAGGTGGCGGCCGGCCTGAGCCGGCTGGCGCGCAGCAGCCCATCGACATCGCGCCTGGCTGGGCCGCCTTCGAGCGCATCGCCCATGGCTGGCAGTTCGCCCAGCTGCGCCTGCCCGAGCGCGCGGGCCAGCCCCTGCAGATCAGCTGGCTGGATGCCGATGCCACCCATGAGCGCGCGCGCAACCAGATGGCCCTGCTGCCCGACGGCGCCGTGCAGCGCGACGAGCGCTATGCCGACCTGCCCACGGGCCGCCGCGCCGTAGGCGCCATCTACCCGCTGCACATGGGCACCTATTTCGGCATGCCGGGGCGCATCTTCATGACGCTGGCCTCGCTGATCATGCCCCTGTTCGCCATCACGGGCTGGATGCTCTACCTGGACCGCCGGCGCAAGGCGCGCGCCCTGGCCAAGGAGCGCCAGGCGCTGATGGCGGACCCGCCACCGTCCGCGCCTGCAGGCCAGGACACCGTGCTGGTCGCCTTCGCCAGCCAGGCCGGCCGCGCCGAGCGCCTGGCCGTGGCCACCGTGGCCGTGCTGCGGGGGGCGGGAATGGCGGCCAGCCTGCAATCCGTGGCGGCGCTGGATGCCGAGCAACTGCGCCACCATCGGCGCGTGCTCTTCGTGGCCAGCACCTTTGGCGAAGGCGACCCGCCGGATGCCGCGCGCCGCTTTGCCCGCCTGCTGGGCGCGGCCTCGGGCTCGGCCCTGCCGCACCTGCAATACGGCCTGCTGGCGCTGGGCGATCGGCAGTACGCGGCCTTCTGCGGCTTTGGCCATGCACTGGACCACCAACTGCGCCGCCTGGGCGCACAGCCCGTGTTTCCGCTGATCGAGATGGATGGCGAGGACGCCCAGGCCTGGCATGCCTGGCAGCAGGCGCTGGCAGGGCATTTCGGCGCCGTGCTGCCCGTGTGCGATGCCCTGCCTGCGTCTTCGGCGGAACCGCTTGCCGATGCCACGGCCTTTGCCGCATGGCCGCTGCAGGCGCGCAGCCTGTGCAACGCGGGCAGCCAGGGCGCAGGGCTTTATGTACTGGACTTGGCACCGCCCGAAGGCGTGGCCCCGCTGTGGCGGGCTGGTGCGCTGGCCGAGGTGCTGCCACGCCATGGCACAGCCACCGTGCAGGCCTGGCTGGCCGCCCAGGAATGTGATGGTTCGGCCCCCGTGCAATGGCGCCAGCAGACCTGCACGCTGGCCGAGGCGCTGGCCGCCAGCGTGCTGCCGGCCCCGGGCGACATCGCCCCCGGCACCGCGCCCCAGGCCGTGGCCGATGCGCTGCGGCCCCTGCTGCCGCGCAGCTACTCGGTCGCCTCGCTGCCGCAGGACGGCCATGTGCGGCTGCTGGTGCGCCAGGCACGCCATGACGGCGGCCTGGGCGTGGCGTCGGGCTGGCTGACGGCGCATGCGGCCCGGGGCACGTCCGTGGCCATGAGACTGGTGGAAAACCGCGCCTTCGAGCCGCGTGAAGAGGCAGGTGCCGAGCCCGACGCTCCGGCCATCTTCATCGGCAACGGCTCCGGCTATGCCGGCCTGCGCGGCCACCTGCTGGCGCGCATGCACGCAGGCCGCCACCGCAACTGGCTGCTGTTCGGCGAACGCCAGCGGGCCCATGACGGGTACTGCGAGGCCGAGGTCTCCAACTGGCTGGCTGCCGGCAAGCTGGAGCGTGCCGACTTCATCTATTCCCGCGACCAGGCCCGGCGCCGCTACGTGCAGGACGCCCTGCGCGAAGCCGCCGAACCCCTGCGCGGCTGGATCGCCGACGGCGCCGTGCTCTACGTCTGCGGCAGCGCCGACGGCATGGCCGCAGGCGTCGATGCCGCGCTGGCCGACATCCTGGGCGCTACGGCCGTCGAAGACCTGATCGTCGAAGGCCGTTACAGAAGAGACGTGTACTGAACGTGGTGCGCATGCTGGACGCAGCGGATAAAACCGGCGCGGCCCCAAAGCAGGGGACAGCAAGCAAGGGCCGCCCCGCAGCGAGGCTGTCGTCCCCCTCCCGCGTGCGAGAGAGGGGGAAGGCGCGCAAGCGCCTCAGGGGGTGATGTACTTCTCTTTCCCGAGATTGAGCATCAACCGGTTCGCCCAGCCGAACAGCGCGGCCGAATGCAGCATGTCCAGGATTTCCTGGTCGGTGAGGCCGGCATCGCGCAGCGGCTGCAGCTGGGCAGCGCCAAAGCTGCCCGGTGAGCGCGTCAGGGCCAGCGAGGACTGGATGATGGCGCGTTCGCGCGCATTGGTGCCGGCCGTGTCCGGGTCGTCGAACATCTGGGCCATGACATCGTTGCGCTTGGCCAGCTGCTCGAAGCGCTGGGCGTGGACCGATGCGCAGTACACGCAACCGTTGGAGCGCGAGACGGCCGTGGCCGCCACCTCGCGCTCGGCGCGCGACAGGCCACCGGGCGCGTACATGATGGCGTTGAAGGCCTGCGAGCGCTCCGACAGCACGCGCGGCTGGCGGGCCAGCAGCAGGTAGAAGTCCGACGTGCGCGCCTTGGGGTGGCTCAGGTCCAGCACGGCCTGCTGCTCGGCCGTGGCCGTGGCAGGGTCGAGCACGGGCAGCCAGGACGTCCAGTCCAGCGTCTCGCTGGTGTAGCCGTTGCGGCGCAGCGGCTCGCCCGGTGGCGGCAGGTTGGCGGGGTGCACGAAGGGTGCGGCGGCGGCTTCGGCAGCCGGTGCGCTGGCCTGGCCTCCCAGCGCGACCATGGCCTGCACGCCCGCGAACAGGCGCAACTGGTAGGCGATGAAACCCACCAGCTGGGCCACCAGCACGGTGTCGTCGATGGACAGGCCGGACTCGGGCATGGCCAGCAGGGCCGCGCGGTCGCTTTCGGCCGGGTGCAGGGCCAGGGTGCGCACGAAGTGCAGGGCCGCATCCAGGCGGGCGTTGCCGGTCTGGGCGCCGGGCTGGGCCAGCACGGTGCGCAGCGCGGGCGTCAGGGCGTCGCCCAGGGACTCGGCACGCTGGCGGTATTCATCGGCCAGGGCCTGGACGCCGCTGACGCGGCATTGCTCGCTGGCCAGCACCAGGCGCTCGGCACGCGACAGGCTGTCGGCCAGGCCGTCGCCCAGCAGCAGGTCCTCGCAGGCCTGGGTGGCAATGGCCACCTTGTCGCGCTGGCGGCGCGTGGCGAAAACGGGGGACTGGGCGGTCAGGCCGGCCAGGCGGTCGATGGTGTCGTTGGCGGTGGTCATGGGTATCTCAGGTCTTGTCTGCCAGGGCCCGCACACGGGCTTCGGGGTCGGCGGGCGTCCATTCGCCGCCGTCGAGCTCGGGCTCGGAATAGGACTGCAGCTGGGCGTAGTGGTGTTCCAGGTCCTCGCGGTAGAACAGCGAGGCCAGGCCCTGGGCCAGCTTGCGCGCGCCGTCGCTGATGGCGGGGATATCACCCGACACCGTGCCGTGCGACAGCGCGGCCGGATAGCAAAAGCAGTGCACATGGTCCAGGCCGGGCAGGGCGCCGGGCGTCTTTTCCTGGAACTCGAACAGCGGGCCCAGGTCGGGCGAGTCCGACAGTTCCTGGTCCTCGGCACCCGTCTCGGGCACGAAGCGGTCGCTCCAGATGCGCACATGGGGCGCCAGGTCGGCGAACTCGGGGCGCTGGCGCCAGTCGATGGCAAAGCCGGTGGAGACGATCAGGAAGTCCAGCGTAAACACGCCGCGCGGCGTGCTCACGCGCAGCTTGTCGCCTGCCTGCTCCACCTTCTGCACGGCGCAGCCCAGGTTGAAGTGGGCGTTGGCGTGGCGCGAGACGCGCAGCGTGCTGCCGTGCGGCGGTGGCACCTGCTGCACGTTGATGTAGTGGCGTATGCGCCATTTCCAGGCGTCGGGCAGCAGGAACTGGCCGTGCGTGAGGCCGGGCGTGCCCGAGCCCTTGGATTTGTTGATGCGCGGCAGGTCGCTGCGGCGCACCAGCAGGTCCACGCTGGCGGCGCCGTTCTCCAGCGCGGTGGCCGCGCTGTCCATGGCCGACGAGCCCGCGCCCACCACGCCCACGTGCAGGCCTGCCAGGCGGCTGTAGTCGAGCACGTCGGAGGAGTGCGCCCAGCGGCTGCGGTCCACACCCTGCATGAAGGCGGGGATCTGCGGGCCGCCCAGGCCGTCGCGGCCCGTGGCCAGCACCACGCGGCGTGCCAGCCAGGTGCGCGAGGCGCCATCGGCCGTCACATCGACCTCGACCGTGCCGTCGGCCTGCGGGCGGATGGCCGTGACCTGGTGGCCGTTGCGCACGTCGCAGCGCATCACGCGGCGGTACCAGCGCAGGTAGTCCATCCACTGCAGGCGCGGGATCTTGTCCAGCGCGACCCAGGCTTCGCGGCCCCATTGGGCGATGAACCAGGCGCGGAAGGTCAGCGAGGGCAGGCCCAGCGCAGGGCCGGTCAGCTCCTTGGGCGAGCGCAGGGTTTCCATGCGCGCCGTCGTGGCCCAGGGGCCTTCGAAGTCCAGCGGGGCCTTGTCCAGCAAAACGGCCGCGATGCCCAGCTGGGACAGCGCGGCCGACAGGGCCAGGCCGGCCTGGCCGGCGCCGATGACCAGGACATCGTGCACGGGCTGGCCGTCGCGGGTGGAGGGAGGAATCCAGGCCTTGGCAGGCCAGCCCAGGGCGACGAGGTCGTCGCGCAGGCGTTCTTCAAGGGCAGCCAGGCCCGCAGGGGCCGGGGCTGCCGGTTCGGTCAGGGACATAGACTCACCAGGAACTCACGAGGAAAGGCGCGCCAGCGGGGCAGGGCCTGCGGGCGCGCGCGGCATCAATCGATGCTGATTTTCGCGTCTTTGACCACCTGTGCCCACTTCAGGCGGTCGTTGTGCACGGTTTTCTTGAACTGCTCGGGCGTCTCGATGCGGATGGCGTTGCCCTGGGACTCGAAGCGCGCACGCACCTCGGGCAGCTCCAGCACCTCGCGCACGGCCTGGCCGAGCTTGGCCACGATGGCCGGGTCCGTGCCCTTGGGCGCGAAGATGCCGAACCAGATCGAGCTGTCGAAGCCCTTGGTGCCCGTCAGGCCGCTGGAGGCGATGGTGGGCACTTCCTTGATCACTTCCACGGGCTTGGCCGTGGTCACGCCCAGCAGGCGCACCTTGCCGCTCTTGTAGTGCGGCAGCACGGTCTGGACCTGGTTCATGATGCAGCAGGTCTCGCCGCGCAGCACCGAGGTGATGGCCTCGGGGCCGCCCTTGTAGGGCACGTGGACCATGTTCAGGCCCAGGCGCGCATTGAACTCGGCAAAGGCCATGTGCGTGCCCGCGCCGTTGCCCGTGGAGGCGTAGTTGTACTTGCCGGGGTTGGCCTTGATCTCGTCCACGAACTCCTTGAGGTTCTTGACGTTGATCACGTTGGGATTGATGGTCAGCACGTTGGACACATCGATCAGCGGCGCCACCGGCACGAAGTCGGTTTCCACGTCAAACGGCAGCTTCTTGTAAAGCGCCGCATTGCTGCCGTGCGTAGCCGCCGTGCCGAAGGCCAGCGTGTAGCCGTCCGGCTTGGCGCGCGCCACGATCTCGCTGGCGATGTTGCCGGCCGCACCCGACTTGTAGTCAATGATCAGGGGCTGGCCCAGGCGCTGGGACAGCGGCTCCTGCACGCCGCGCGCGATCACGTCCACGCCCGAGCCTGCCGGGAAGCCCAGGATCATGGTCACGGGCTGGTGCGGCCACGAAGCCGCCGAATCGGCTGCCACCGCTGCGGTGGAGCCGAGGACGGCCAGGGCCGCGGCGGCGGCGGGAATCCAGGAGCGGAAAAGCGAGGGGCGCATGGTGTGCAGGGAAATCCGGTGAATCAATTCCCATATTTTCCTGAGAACTTAATGAGCCACTTTTATATGCATATGTTGGTATGAAGCCAGTGTGGGCATGGCCGCAGCGCTCAGCAAAAAGCCCGCCGATGGGGCGGGCTTCATGCCGGGCGCAAGCGCCCCTCAATGGCGGTAGGGGTTGTTGGGGCGGCGGTCATGGCGGTCCGGCACGCCGTCGCGGTCACGGTCCCAGCGGCCGGGTGCGTAGCCCCAGCGGCCACCGTGCTGCGACCACACGGGCTGGCGGTACACATAGCCGGGGCGCGCCTTGACCCAGTGGCCGGCCACCCAGGCATGGCGGTGGCCCTGCGGGCGCCAGTAGCCCGGCGCCCACACATAGCCGCGGCGCGGTGCCGGAACGGCCTCGTAGCGCATGGGGGGCGGCGCGCCGAACTGCACAGAGATGGCGGCACCCGGCGCCGCGTAGGTCACGTTGGCCTGGGCCTGCGCGGTCCCGGCCCATCCGGCCAGGGCCACGGTCGCGGCGATCAGCGGTGTGCGAAGGGAAATCATGGCGGCTCCTTGTCCTTGGTTCATCGGGCTGGAGTCCCTGTGACGGGAATCCATGACTGCATGGTGCGAGTGCTGCGTCAAGCCCGGGTTGCCGCGACGCGAAGTCTTGCAATCTTGTGTATCGCCTTGGTGAAGCCTTGTTGCCAGGCGCTGCAGCGCAGGCTGCCGTCCTGCAGCCGCCGTCAGACAGTGCCTCTTCTCAGGGCCGTGAACGCCGTGAATTCCCAGCTGCGCATGGCCAGCACCAGGGTGTAGCCCTCGCGCTGGCCCGGCGGCAGGCGCTGGTCCTGCAGGTGCTGCTGGGAAAAATCATGGGCCAGCCGCTGTATGCGTTCCACGAAGCTGGGCGCCAGATGCCGGCCGATGGAGCCGTGCACCATCAGCATGCCCTCGCCCGGCTGGTCGAAGCCGCCGCCGAAATAGTCGAGCACGGCGTTCTCGCGGAAGTACTCCATCACCGGCCCGCGCGCGCGCCAGCGGAAGGTCTTGGCCAGGCGCAGCCGGTAGCGGTTGCCGGGGCGCAGCTCGATGATGCCGATGCGGTCCAGCTGGGCCAGGTAGCGGATGCCTTCGGCCTCGGTCATGCGGTAGGTGGCCACGATCTGCTCCAGCGTCCACTGGCTGAGCACGCAGATGGCCATCAGCAGCAGCTTGCGGTCGGCGACCACGGCGTTCTCCTGCTCGGGCGTCATCTCCTGCAGCAGCGGCTGGCTGTCGGCCACGCGGCGTGCCAGGTCGGCGAAGTCCAGGCTCAGCGCGCGGCAGATGGCATCGATGCGCGACAGCGGCATGTCGCCCTTGGCCAGCATGCGCTTGACGCTGGACTCGGCCATGCCCAGGGCGCGCGCCAGGTCGGCATAGGTCATCTGGGCGGCCTTGAGTTCCTTCTTGAGGGCGATGACGAGGTCGGCAGTGGTGCTCATGGGTAGCGATTATCGATACCCGAGGTGCTGGTTTGCGCGGCGGGTGCAGAAAAACGATGCTGGAAGGGCCGATGGCTCGCCACACTCCGCGACACTTTCCACGAGGAGCAACACATGCCATCCACATTGATTTCACCGGCCGCCGCCCTGCGCGCGCTGTACTGGGGCGCCGCCTTGCTGCTGCTGGCCGCCTTGATTGGCCCTGCAGTGCCGCAGCCCCAGGACTTTCACGCGTTTGCCGACCAGCGCGCCTGGGGGCCGCTGCCCCATGCGCTGGATGTGCTCAGCAACCTGGGCTTTGCCTGGGCTGCCGTGACGGGGGCGCGCCTGCTGCTGGACCGGCGTAGCCAGGCGCTGGCGCCGGCCCTGCGCTGGCTGGCCGCGCTGTTCTTCACGGGGCTGGCGTGTTCGGCCATAGGTTCGTCCGTCTACCACTGGGCCCCCCACGATGCCACCCTGGCCGGCGACCGGCTGGGCATGTCCATGGCCTTTGCCGGCATGCTGGGGCTGGCGCTGCAATCGCGCATTGCCGACCGCGTGGCCGTGCGCGCCGCGGTGTCCATGCTGGTCGCCGCCGTGGCCTCGGTGCTGGTCTGGCTGCATGGCGGCAACCTGCTGCCCTGGGCGCTGGTGCAGGGCGGCGGCATGCTGGCGGTGCTGGGCCTGGCCTGCGTGGCGCCGCGCCATGGCGCGCTGGCGCTGCGCCTGGGCGTGGTGATCGCCTGGTATGGCGCGGCCAAGCTGCTGGAGTGGGGCGATGCGGCCGTCTTCGAGGCCACAGCCGGGCTGGTGTCCGGCCACAGCCTCAAGCATGTGGTGGCGGCCGCCGCCGCCCTGCCCGTGATCACCGCGCTGCGTGCGGCCGGCACGGCGCGCATGGCCAGTACGGGCACAATGTGCGCCGATGCGTGCGGCCACGGCGGCGCCACCAACCGTTGAGGGAAGACAAGATGTTCCAGCAAGAGACCGGCAGCCCGTCTGCCCCCACCGCAACGGCCGGCGCCGTGCCATCGGCCGCGCACGAGCACCCCAACCAGTTCGCCCTGCTGGGCCAGCGGCGCTTTGCGCCGTTCTTCTGGACGCAGTTTTCCGGGGCGGCCAACGACAACCTGTTCAAGTTCGCGCTCACCGTGATGGTGACCTACCAGCTCAGCGTCTCCTGGCTGCCTTCGGCCATGGCGGGGCTGGTGATCGGGGCGCTGTTCATCCTGCCGTTCCTGCTGTTCTCGGCCACCTCAGGCCAGCTGACGGACAAGTGGGACAAGACGCGCATGTTCCGCCTGGTCAAGAACCTGGAGATCGCCATCATGGCGCTGGCCGCCTGGGGCTTCATCCAGGCCAATGTGCCCTTGCTGCTGGGCTGCGTCTTCCTGATGGGCCTGCACTCCACGCTGTTCGGCCCCGTGAAGTTCGCCTACCTGCCCCAGGTGCTCAGCGAGCGCGAGCTGACGGGCGGCAACGGCATGGTGGAGATGGGCACCTTCGTGGCCATCTTGCTGGGCAACGTGGCCGGCGGCCTGCTGGTGGCCGTGCCCGAGGTGGGCCATCTGCAGGTGGCCGTGGCCTGCCTGGCGCTGGCGGTGATCGGGCGGATCTTTGCGCAGTTCATCCCCAATGCGCCGGCCACCGATCCGCACCTGGTCATCAACTGGAACCCCTTCACCGAAACCTGGCGCAACCTGCAGCTGGCCCGCGAGCAGCCCGCCGTGTTCCGCTCGCTGCTGGGCATCAGCTGGATGTGGTTCTTCGGCGCCGTGTTCCTCGCCCAGTTCCCCAGCTTTGCCAAGGAGGTGCTCCATGGCGACGAGCATGTGGCCTCGCTGCTGCTGGTGGTGTTCTCGGTGGGCATCGGCACGGGATCGCTGCTGTGCGAGGTGTTCAGCCGCCGCCATGTGGAGATCGGCCTGGTGCCGCTGGGCGCCATCGGCATGAGCGTGTTCGCCGTGGACCTGTTCTTTGCCTCGCGCGCACTGCCGGCCTCCGAGCTGATGGGCGTGGGTGCCTTCTTTGCCCAGCCCGCGCACTGGCGCGTGATGGCCGACCTGGGCATGCTGGCCCTGTCGGCCGGCATCTACAGCGTGCCCATGTACGCGCTGATCCAGATGCGCAGCCAGCCCACGCACCGCGCGCGCATCATCGCGGCCAACAACATCCTCAACGCGCTGTTCATGATCGCCTCCAGCGTGCTGGCCGGCGCGCTGCTGGCCGCAGGTTTCAGCATTCCCCAGGTGTTCCTGATCACGGGCATTGCCAATGCCGTGGTGGCGGCCTACATCTTCTTGCTGGTGCCCGAGTACCTGCTGCGCTTCGTGGCCTGGGTGGTCTCGCGCTTCGTGTACCGCTTCAAGGTGCAGGGCGACGAGCACATCCCGGCCACCGGCGCGGCCATCCTGGCCTGCAACCATGTGAGCTTTGTCGATGCCGTGCTGCTCATGGCCGCCAGCCCCCGGCCCATCTACTTCCTGATGGACCACCGCATCTTCCGCGTGCCCCTGCTGGGCTGGCTGTTCCGCCTGGCCAAGGCCATCCCCGTCGCGCCCCAGAAGGAAGATCCCGCCACCTACGAGGCTGCGTTCGAGCGCGCCGCCCAGGTGCTGCGCGAGGGCGACCTGCTGGCCATCTTCCCCGAGGGCGGCATCACGCGCGACGGGCAGCTGCAGGAGTTCCGTGGCGGCATCATGAAGATCGTCGAGCGCGCCCAGGCCGATGCCCTGCAGGTGCCCGTGGTCCCCATGGCGCTGACCAATCTCTGGGGCTCGTACTTCAGCCGCATCGAGCAGGGCGGCGCCATGGTGCGGCCCTTCCGCCGTGGCCTGTTCAACCGTGTGGGCCTGAACGTGGGCCAGCCCATGGCCCAGACCGAGGTGCAGCCCGCGCTGCTGCGCGAGCGCGTGCAGCGGCTGCTGGCGGCCTAAGAGGGGTTCTGTTCCTCCACCGTGAAGCTCAGGCCGGCATTGGCCTTGAGCCTGGCGATGAGCGCGTCGCCCATGGCAGGCGCCGTGGTCCAGATGCCGCCGGGCGTGTCCGGGGCGTCCTGCAGCAGGCAGACGGCGGCCTCGGTAATCATCTTGGACGTGGAGCCGTAGCCCGGATCGCGGTCGCCCTTGACGCCCACGCGCAGGCTGTGGCCGGCCGTGTCGGTGCCGATGAACAGCACGTCGTAGAAGCCCGATTCACGCTCTTCGCGCGATGGCCCCTCGCCAGGCTTGGGGCCGTCGTCCGCGCCCAGCGACTTGTCGGCCGCCACGGCGTTGGCCAGGGCCTCGCCCTTTTCGCCCGCGCCTGTGACCATCATCTCGTCGTAGACAAAGTCGGCGCCATAGGCATGGCCCAGCAGAAAGTTGGAGCGGTGCACGTTGCGCGTGTTGATGGCCGCCATCACGAAGGGCGCCACCCACAGGCCCAGCACCTCGTCCACCATGGGTTTGCTGCCCGAGGGCTGGCGCGGGCCCTCGAAGCCCGGCGTGAGCGAGAACGGATTGCGCAGCAGATCCAGCACGCCCGGCTGGGCGGCGGCCGCCGCCATGGTGGCCTTGAGGCTGGCGGCCGTGCCGCCCGAGAAGGTGCCCTTCATCTTGCGCACCCGGCCCCGCACGCGCTGGGCGGGCTGGCCGAAGCGGGCCTGCATCTCTCGCTGCAGCATGAACACGCCCAGGTCGAAGGGAATGGAATCGAAGCCGCAGGAGAACACGATGCGCGCGCCGCTGGCCCGGGCTGCGGCCTCGTGGGCATCGATCATCTGGCGCATCCACGCTGGCTCGCCGCACAGGTCCACATAGTCCACGCCGGCGCGGGCGCAGGCGGCCACGAGTTCGTTGCCGTAGAGCTGGTAGGGGCCCACCGTGGTCAGCACCAGGCGGGCCTGCTCCATCAGCGCCTGCAGGCTTGCGGGATTGCCGGTGTCGGTCACCACCAGCGGGGTATCGGCGGGCGCGCCCAGCTCGTCGCGCACGGCCGCGAGCTTGGCGGCATTGCGCCCGCCCATGGCCCAGCGCAGGCCGCTGCCTGCGGGGTAGCGCCTGAGCAGGTACTCCACCACCAGCCGGCCCGTGAAGCCGGTGGCGCCGTGGACGACGAGGTCAAAGGGTTTGGTCATGGGAGATCTCCATCAATCAGCGTGGCGAACGTGCGATTGCCCGCTGCACTGCAGCCGGGGTGGGCGCATTGTCTGTGGCGCGCCGCAGGGTTCCTGTCGCCCAGGTGCCGTGCCCGATGTCCTGTGTGCTGGTGTCACATGCAGGAACTTTTTGGGGTGTAAACAACAGTCAAAAACTTGAAAAGTACCGTTTGAAGATACTCGATGGCCTGTGTCTGGCCACTGTTACGGTTGAATGCAGACACGCAAGTTACGTCTGGGCACCATGCGTCCCGTGTTCAACCAATGCCCTTGAGGGGCACCTCGGCAAATGTCCTCTTCTCCCATCGTCGTTCAGCGTGATACCCGGGCCTGGCAACTGCAGGTGTGGGTGTCGTTCGGCATTGCGGTCTCGCTGTGCGCCATCGGCCTGGCATGGCTGCCCGGCGAGCAGCTGGAGCAGGCCTTCATGGTGATGGGCTATGTGTTCTGCCTCTCGGCCGCCTTCGTGCTGGCCAAGTTCGTGCGGGACAACGAGGGCGGCCGCAGCGGCGCAGGCGACACGCCCATGTGGAGGCTGGTGGTCTGGGGCGGCTTTGCCGTGTCCATGGCGCTGACCGGCTGGGGGCTGGTGAGCATGGACATCAACGTGACCTACAAGGCCTTCCTGGGCGTGAGCTGGCTCTATCTCATCACCACCGCCTTCACGCTGGCCAAGATGCTGCGTGACCGCCACGAGGCCGACCTGGCGCAGGCCCGCATGCATGGCCGCCGCGAGGCCGCGCAACCGGCCGACGCCGAGTGATGTCCACCCCTTCCCCGCATTTCCAGGAGTCCAAGCAATGATGGTCAACCAATCCGTTTTCGCGCGCCTGCCGCGTGCCCTGCTGGCCGCTGGTGCGCTGTGCGCAGCCCTGGCCATGGCGCCAGCCCATGCGCAAAGCGAGGCCTCGGTGGCGCTGTCCATGCTGCCCGTGGCCTCCGTGGTGGGCACGGCTTCGGTGGCTTCGGCGGCCGCTGGCGCCGTGGTGGCCGTGCCTGCCGCTTTGTCGGTGGGCGGCGCGGTGCTGACCGTGAAGGCAGTGCAGGCCTCGGCCACGGGCACGGTCTACCTGCTGGAGCGTGCCTCCGACGGCGCCCAGGCCAGCGTGGAAGTGGTGGGGCGGGGCGCCTCCGCCTCGGCTTACGCCGTGGGCACGGTGCTGACCTGCAGCGTGATCGGCACGGGCGTCATCATCTCGGCGGCCGGCAAGGTGCTGGCCTTCATCCCCAACGAGATGGGCAAGGCCCTGCTGCACAACGAACGCCTGTGATGCCCGCCATGAAACCGCCGCTTTCTCCTTCCCCTGCAGCCCGTGCCGCCTGCCTGGGTCTGCTGCTGGCCGCCGCGCTGGGCACGGCCCATGCAGGGCGCAGCTGCGAGGACAAGCCCCTCACGCCCCAGTCCCTGCAAAAGGGGCTGGACCTTGCCCAGCGCACCTCGCAGGCGCTGGATGCCGAGTACGCGAAGAACGGCACCCGTGTCGTGCTGCTGGCGCGCGTGGGCCAGGACCTGAGCAAGTACGACCTGCACTACTCGCACTACGGCTGGGCCTACAGGACCCCCGAAGGCCCCTGGCGCGTGGCGCACAAGCTCAACGAATGCGGCACGGCCGGCGGCCATGTCTACCGCCAGGGCCTGGGCGAGTTCTTTCTGGACGACCTGTGGCGCTACGAGGCCGGCGTTCAGGTGCCCACGCCCGCCGTGCAGCAGGCGCTGTGGACCTTTCTGACCCAGCCCCAGACCGTGCTGCGCCTGCAGCACGAGCCCTACAGCATGGTCAGCTATGCCTGGGGCCAGCGCTACCAGCAGTCCAACCAGTGGGCCACCGAAACCCTGGCCGCCGCCATGGAGCCGGCCACCGTGCAGCGGCGCCAGCAGGCCCAGGCCTGGCTGCAGTTCAAGGGCTACGAGCCGGGCGTGCTGGTCATCCGCGCGCTGTCGCGGCTGGGCGGGCGCGTGACGGCCGCCAACATCGCCTTCGACGACCATCCCAACGACAAGCGCTATGCCAGCCGCATAGAGACCGTGACCGTGGAGTCGGTGACGCAGTGGCTGCAGCGCAGCCAGCTGGCGGGTCCGGTGCGCGTGCTGCCCTGAGCCGGACCGGCTCTTCCTCCGCCTGCGGTCTTCCTCGGCCGCAGGCCACTGAAACAGGAGTTTCCCCATGAGCAAGGCCTTGCGTCTGCCCGAGAAATGGTTCCGCCGAGGCCTGTGGCTGGTGGCGGTGGTGTTCGCGTCCTTCCTCATCGGCCTGGGCGGGCTGGTGGTGGGGGATCTGCCCCAGGTCGAGTCGCCGCGCACGGTGGAGGATTTCATCGCGCCCGCTGCGGCCGAGCCCGTCAAGGCCGAGATCAAGGCCGCCGATGCCGATCACGACAAGGCGGAGACGGCGCTGGAGAATGCGCGCCTCAAGTACCAGGCCACGCAGGCGCGCTACCGCTCGGCGCGCGAGACCTTCGACAACTGGGTGGCCACGCGCCGCGCCACGGCCCGGCCCGAGCAGGACAGCGAGCTGCTGTCACGCACCCAGGCGCTGGATGCCATCAAGCAGGAAGAGAACACGGCGCGCGCCTCCGTGGAGCGGCTGCAGGACGCTAGCCTGCAGGCACGCCAGCGCCTGGACGCGGCCAACCGCCAATGGGACGATCTGCGCGACGGTGCCATGGAATCCTGGCGCACGGAGATGCGCGCCGTCGAGCTGCGTGTCTTTCTCTACCGCCTGGCGCTGACCCTGCCGCTGCTGCTGGCGGCCGGCTGGCTGTTCGCCAAACAGCGCAAGAGCACCTGGTGGCCCTTCGTCTGGGGATTCATCTTCTTTGCGCTGTTCGCTTTCTTCGTTGAACTTGTGCCGTACCTGCCCGACTACGGCGGCTACGTGCGCTATGTGGTCGGTATCGTGGTGACGGTGCTGCTGGGGCGCGCGGCCATCCTGGGCCTGAACCGCTATCTTGAAAGGCAAAAGCAGCAGGAATCGCTGCCGGAGACGCAGCGGCGCCAGGAACTGGGCTACGACGTGGCCCTGGCCCGCCTGGCCAAGGGCGTGTGCCCGGGCTGCGAGCGCCCCGTGGATCTGAAGGACGGCGCCATCGACTTCTGTCCCCACTGCGGCATCGGCCTGTTCGACCGCTGCGGCAGCTGCAGCACCCGCAAGAGCGCCTTTGTACGCTTTTGCCACAGCTGCGGCGCCCAGGCCGATGGCCACAGCAGAAAGGCGGGCGCGGTGCTGCCCCGGGCGCAGGAGCCCGGGCCGGCGCCAGGCTGAGCCGGCCTGGCCGTCAGGGGCTCCAAGCCCCTTGAAGCTGCACGGGGTTGTGGTACACCATGGCTTGCGCGCTCGGCCGGGGCGCAGATGTCTTCAGCGAGGATGCCATGTCACGCCAGCTGCCGTATCCCCCACAACACACGCCAGCGCAACCCGCCCACCCACCGGCCGGCGGGTCCGCCCATGTCCTTCCCCTTGCGGCCTGGGCCGTGGGGGCGGCCCTTCTGGCAGGTCATGTGCTGGCGGGCCCTTCTTCATGGAAAGCATGGGCGGCCTACGCCGCGCTGTCGTCATTGGCCGGCATGGCCTGGATCTGGCGCTGCCATGCAGCCGGCTTGCCGCTGACCCGGACGCTGCGCGGCCATGGCTGGATACAGGCCACGATGGCCTTGCTGCTGGCGGCATGGCAGCCGACCCTGGCCTGGGCTTGTGCCCTGCTGTGGCTGGCGGCCGTCGCCTGGCTGCCCTGGGATGGCGAGCGCGAGCAGGCGCTGCATCTGCCCACGGGCCAGGTGGTGGTGCTGTGCGCCATGCTGGCCATGCTCTGCGCCGTGGTGGTGGCCAGGCCCATGCCGCAGATGGCGCCGGGCCCGGTCGCCGTGCGCATCCTGTGGCTGGCCAGCGTGCTGCTGCCGCTGGCCGTGCATGCGCTGGCGCTGTGGCAGGCGCTGAGCCGCATGCAGCGCCAGTACACCGAGGAGCTGGCGCAGCTGTCGAGCTATTGCGGCCAACTGGCCGACGATGTGCAGCAGTTGCAAAAACGCGTGGGCTCGCTGCAATTGCCCACGGGGCGCGACACACTCACCGGCGTGGCCAATTACGCGCGATTGATGGATGTCGTCGATGGCCTGCGCGAACGCCATGCCCGCAAGCCCGAGCCGTTTTGCGTGGTGCTGCTGGAGCTGGACCCGTGGGTGGAGCGCGTGGGTGTTCACCAGGCCTACAAGGGCCCCTCGCTGCAGGACCGCGTGCTGCTCATGCTCAGCGGCCTGCTGGTCACGCATCTGCGCACCGTGGACGGCATAGGCCGCTACCGCGACGACACCTTCATGCTGGTGATGCCCGATACCGCCTCGGTCCAGGCCGTCTGGGCACTGCAGCGCGTGCGCGAGGGTGTGCGCCAGCAGCGCTGGAGCGAAACGCCCATCCCCGATCCCGACAAGGACCCGCTGACCCTGACCCTGGCCGTGGCGGAGTTCCAGGCGGGCGAGACCTCGGAGCGGCTGGTGCAGCGGGCCGAGGCAGCCCTGTTGCATGGCCGCGCCTGCGGGCGCAACCAGATCGTGGTGGCCGAGGATGTGCGGCCGCCGCGCGCGTCCTAGACGCACAGCCTGCGATAGGGCCTGTTCATCCCCTGCGGGGGAGCGCGCTCCTCGGGATTTCCCGGATGCGGTCACAATGGGCGCCCATCGGGGCCGCCGGCCCGCCGCGCTTCATTGCATGCCCGTGCTTTCCTCCATTTCCCGGAATCTTCCCGACCGCCTCCTTTGGGGGCCGAAGCCGGCGTCACCGCTGGTGGACGAGGCGCTGCACCTGGAGCGCTGGAAACGCCGCACCTGGCAGCTGCACATCTCCGTGCTGCTCAGCCATCTCTATGCGCTGCTGCTGTTCCTGGGCCATGCATGGGCCGGCTACGCGCCCTGGCCCGTGGTGCTGGGCTATGGACTGTGGGTGGCGGCCGGCATGGGCTTCATCACCTGGGCCTATGCCAGCGACTGGTGCCACAAGCTGCGCGATCCGGGCATGTTCCTCACGCACCAGCTGGTGTCCATCATCGGCGTGCTGGGCATGGTCATGGCGGCACCCGCGCTGGCGTTCCAGTCGATGGTGATGCTGATCGCCTTCAGCGCCGACGGTTTTCTCGCGCGCAGCCGCACCAGCTTCTGGCTGACGTGGATAGGCACCCTCGTTGCCGTGGCCGCCATCATCTGCTGGCGGGGTCCGCTGATGCGCATGACCACGGACACGGCTGCGGGCCAGCTGCTGGCCTTCGGCGTGGTGCTGGGAGCCGTGGTGCGCTGCAGCGTGCAGGCGACCTTCTTTCGCAGCATGCAGTACCGGCTGGGCATCGCCAATGACAAGCTGGCCGCTGCGCTGGCGCAGATCGAGGCCTTGCTGCGCCATGACGACCTGACCGGCGTCAGCAATCGGCGCGGCGTGATGGAGCGGCTGCACGAAGTGCGCACCGCCGCCCAGGAGCGTGGCGAGGTGCTGTGCGTGGCGTTGCTGGACATAGATCACTTCAAGCGCATCAACGACAGCTTTGGCCATGAAGGCGGCGATCGCGTGTTGCGCGCTTTCGGCGCGCTGCTGAAGTCGCAGCTGCGCAGTACAGATGGCGTGGGCCGCTATGGCGGCGAGGAATTCCTGCTGGTGCTGCCGGACACCGGCCTTGCCCAGGCCGGCGAATTGCTGGAGCGCCTGCGCCTGCGCATTGCCGAGGCTCCGTGGACGCACACCCTGGGCGAGGGCGCCCGCGTCACCTGCACGCTGGGCGCAGCGCAGTACCGCACGGGCGAATCGGTGGAGGCCACCATCGCGCGCGCCGATGCGGCGCTGTACCGAGGCAAGGCCCAGGGCCGCAACTGCACGGTGCTGGAGCCGCAACAGGCCCCGCAGGCCTTGAGCGGCGCCCCGGCCCCCCGGACTGATGCCGGAATGCCTGACCGCTTGTGAGTGCAGCTCACGACGAGTGACAGAAAACATCGTTATTCATGCGCACCGATCGTCCATAGCATCGGCATCCATGCTCGGAATGGACAAGGGTGCAAATATGAACCAATGGTTCGCTGAAATCGCCGGCAACGGGCCCGAGGGCGCTGGCATCGTGGTGTCTGCGCAAGGCTGGGATAGGCGTCTGCAGTCCGGCCCCCGCCAGTTGCAGGCCGGCCCACTCCGCGCCGAACTGGCCGACGGCGGCCTGCGCAATGTCCGCTATGGCGGCGTCGACATCCTGCGCTCCATGGCCTTTGTGGCGCGCGACGGACAAGGTGACCGCTGTGTGCATGGCGCGGGCGAACTGAGCCTGCGCGAGCGGGCCGGCCGCTTCGAGGCCTTCTACGAAACGGTGGTGGACTGCGAGGAGCTGAGCCTGGCCTGGCGCGTGCGCATCGTGGGTTCGGCGCGCGGACTGAGCTTCACGTGCTGGGCGCGTGCCCAGGGGGATGTCGACGGCGGCCTGCAGCGAGGCCTGCGCGCCGGGCGGGCGGGCCTGGAACTGGTGTATCCGCTCAAGGTCCTGGCTGGCCGGCCCGTGCATGTCCAGCATGTCGATGGCAGCGCCGAAACCACCGTGCTGCCCGAGCCCGATGCGCTGCAGCGCCTGTCGCAGCTGTCTGGCATCGCCCATGAGCCTGCACCGGGCCTGCAGGTGGATTGCCGCCTGGAAGGCGCCGAGTTCGAGATGCTGGGCCAGCGCTGTGGCGGCAAGGCTTTTTTCCGGCTGCAGCCGCGCGCGTTGTCTCCTTCGCCCTCCTACCCGTTGACCCGGGGCCGGACCCTGGTGCAGATGGCCGGCCTCTCGTTTGTCTCGCCCGGCGCCCTGCAGTAGCACCGCAAGCAGCGCCGGGCCTGGCCTGGCCTGGCCGGGTCAGCCTGTGCCTTGCAGGCGGGCGGCCTGCACGGTGGCCTCCAGCAGCTTTCTCTCCCTTTGCAGGTGGGCGGTGAACTGGGCTTGCTCCATGACCATGGGCTTGAAGCCGGCCTCGGCCAGCTTGCGCACCAAGTCCGGCTCGGCCAGCACGGCGGCGGTCTCCCGGGCCAGGCGCTCTGCAATGCGGGCATCGGTGCGGGCTGGCAGCAGCAGGCCTTGCCAGGCTTCGACATCGAACGCCTGCCAGACCGCCGTGTCCGACAGGCTGGGTGTCTGCGGCAAGGTGGCGGCCCGCTGGCGCGATGTCACCCCCAGGCCGCGCAGCTTGCCCTCGCGCACGAAGGACTGGACCAGGGCCACGGGCAGCACGGCCAGGTCGATCTGCCCGCCTGCCAGCTCGGTCAGCGCCGGCGGGCCGGATTTGTAGGGCACATGCGTCCATGACAGGCCGGCCTGCTGCTGGAGCATTTCGGCCGTCAGGTGCAGGCTGGTGCCCACGCCGTCGGTGCCCACGGTCAACCGGCCCGGTTGCTGGCGTGACAGCTGCACCAGCTCGGCCGCCGTGGCGGCCGGCAGGTCGGGGCGGCCTGCCAGCACGAAGGCCGAAGAGGCCACGGGCGCCACGGGCAGCAGCTCCCTGAGGCCGTCATAGCGAAAGCGTTCTGGCGAGACCAGCGGCGCGATCAGCACGCAGCTGGCCACGCCAAACAGCACGGTGTGCCCGTCGGGCCGGGCCTTGATGACACGCTGGGTGGCGATGGTGCCCGAGGCGCCCACCGTGTTCTCTATGATCACGGGCTGGTGCAGCCGCTCGGCCAGCCTCGGCATGACCAGGCGTGCGGCCACGTCCACGCTGCCGCCTGGCGAGAAGGGCACCACCACGGTCAGCGGCTGGCTGGGCCAGGCGTCGGCCCCAGCCGTGGAGGCGCGGGCTGCCGGCGAAAGCCAGGGCGCGCCCAGCATCCAGGCCGCCAGTTGCCTGCGGTTGAGGCTCATGCCAGCCTCCCGGCAGCGCCCAGCCAGGGCAGCTGGTCTGCGTGGTAGCGCCAGGTCTGGAACACGCTGTTGAGCCGGCCGGGGCCGGTGCGGCGCGCTGCGGCATCGGGATACTCGGCGAACCAGGGCAGGATGTATTCCCAGACCACTTCCCCCGCAGGCGTGACCTCGAAGAGCCGGCCCGTGGCCGATTCGGTGATGTGGGTGTTGCCGTTCCACAGGCGCTGGGCATTGCCCATGAAGGCGGTGTAGAAGGCGTTGACCATCTCGTCCTGGTAGCTCCAGACCAAGCGGTGGTCGGCCGGATCGATCTCCACCACGCGCGAGAAGGCCACGTGGGCGCCTTCGCGGAAGTTGCCGTTGTCGAAGGCCAGGATGTGGCCGTTGGCCAGCGCCACGGGCGCATGCTGGTGCGAGACCACGGAAGGCGGAATGTGCAGCGTCACCGCGCCGCTGGCCTTGTCCACGGCGATGATGCCGGAGGTGGTGCGCAGGCTCATGAGCACGCTGCCGTCGGCCCTCACGCCCAGGCCGTTGACCAGCGGCCAGTGGTATCGGCCAAAGCCCGGGTGGATGGGGAAATCCTCGGGCTCCAGGTGCTCCCAGGCCTTCCACTCCCAGACCAGGCGGCCGCTGCGGTCCACCTCGCGGATCACGTCGCCGTACATCACCTCGCCGGTTCCGTGCGCGGTGCCGCCGGGCACGCGTTCGGCAAAGCCCGCAGGCACGGGCGCGCAGGCGGCATAGAGCAGGTGGCCGTTGGGCAGCCATTGCGCGTCATGGTGGTGGTCCGGGTCCTCGTGGCGCCAGACGATCTCGCCCTGCGGCGTGGCCTCGTAGAAATCGCCACCGTGCCACATGGACCACGGCGCATAGCGGTCGGGCGAGCGGGGATGGTTGCCGTTGTAGCCCAGGTTGCCGTTGGGCAGGATCACGGCATGGCGGCCCGCGCGCACGGGCAGTTTCCATTCATGGGCCACGCGGCCCTCGATGTCCACCAGGTAGACATGGCCGTCGGCCGTCTGCGGCGCGATCAGGGTGTAGCCGCCGGCCGAGAGGGCGGGGTCGTGGGCGATGAGTCCGACGCCGCGGCGGCGCTGGGTGACTTGGTCTACGGTGCTTGCCATGGGCTGCTTTCAAAGGAGGGCGGGGAATGAGCGCCACTGTAGGCAGTCGCAAGCGTCAGGAATAGCTGTTTGTTTTGGATGAGGTGTCAGATAAAAATTTACACTCTGCGCCATGCCCGCAATCTCCCAGGCCTTTCGCTGTTTTGACGAGGTGGCGCGCCGTGGCTCGGTGCGCAAGGCCGCCGTCACGCTGCACCTGACGGCGGCGGCCGTGAACCAGCAGATCCTCAACCTGGAGGCCCAGGTCGGCGTGCCTCTGTTCGACCGCCTGCCGCGCGGCATGCAGCTGACAACCGCCGGGGAGCTGATGCTGGCGGCCGTGCGGCGCAGCCAGCGTGACTTCGACAACGCGCTGGCCCAGGTGGAGGACCTGCGCGCCCTGCGCCGGGGCCATGTGCGCGTGGGCGTGTCGCATGCCACGGCCGAGTACCTGCTGCCGCTGGTGATCTCCAGCCTGCATGCACGCTATCCGGGCATCACCTTCAGCGTGCGTTCGGGCACGGGCGAGGAGCTGCTGCGCGGCGTTGCGCAGGGCGAGATCGATGTGGCCTATTGCCTGCGCCGCCCGCCGCCGCCCGGCGTGCAGGAGGTGCGGGCCTGGCCCCAGCCGCTGGGCGCGGTGATGGCCCCCGGCCATCCGCTGGCCACCGAGCCGCGCCTGCTGCGCCTGCGCGATTGCGTGGCCCATCCGCTGATCCTGATGGCGCCGGGCATGGAGCTGCGCAGCATGCTGGAGCAGATGGACAGCGCAGCCCTGCACCAGCAGCGGCCGCTGGTGGAGACCAGCTCCGTGCCCATGGTGCGGCGCCTGGTGGCCGGCAGCACGGCCCTGGGATTTCTGGTGCCCGACAACGTGGCCGAGGATGTGGCGGCCGGCCGCCTGCTCTGGCGGCCCCTGCACGATGCAGGAGCACAGCTGCCAAGCTGTCTGTACCAGCGCATCGGCTACACCAGGGCGGCCGCCATGCGCCTGTTTCTGGACGAGCTGGAGCGCGTGGCCGACGAGATGCGCGCCGGCTTCGAGACCGGCGTGTCCTGGTCGCTCAAGGATATGGCGACCTGAGCGACCCTGACCACCTGAGTGACCTGAACGATCGGCTGCGGGGCGTCAGACGCCCCGGGCGCGCTCGGCCTTGAAGCGTGCGCGCATTTCAGTGAAGTTGCCCGCCTCCAGCGCATTGCGCACTTCCTGCATCAGG
This sequence comes from Delftia sp. DT-2, assembly GCF_028401915.1. Taxonomy (NCBI): domain Bacteria; kingdom Pseudomonadati; phylum Pseudomonadota; class Betaproteobacteria; order Burkholderiales; family Comamonadaceae; genus Delftia; species Delftia sp. DT-2. The sequence goes on along the minus strand of NZ_JAQOTI010000012.1, from coordinate 22,000 downwards.
TTCAGGTAGTAGTGCAGGTTGTGGATGGTGGTGAGCATGGGGCCCAGCATCTCGCCGCAGCGGTCCAGATGGTGCAGGTAGGCGCGCGAGAAGCCGTCGCGTCCGCCTTGCTCCCAGCTCACGCCGCTGGCACCGGCGCAGGCGTGGCAGGTGCAGCTGGGGTCCAGCGGCTGGTGGTCGGTCTTGTGGCGGGCATTGCGGATCTTCAGGTCGCCATAGCGCGTGAAGATGGTGCCGTTGCGCGCATTGCGCGTGGGCATGACGCAGTCGAACATGTCCACGCCGTCGGCCACGCCCTGCACCAGGTCCTCGGGCGTGCCCACGCCCATCAGGTAGCGCGGCTTGTGGGCCGGCAGGCGGTGCGGCGTGTGGGCCATGATGGCCAGCATCTCGTCCTTGGGCTCGCCCACCGAGACGCCGCCCACGGCGTAGCCGGGGAAGTCCATCTCGACCAGGGCCTGCAGCGATTCCTCGCGCAGGTTCTCGTACATGCCGCCCTGCACGATACCGAACAGCGCGTTGGGGTTGCCCAGGCGCTGGAATTCGTCGCTGGAGCGCTTGGCCCAGCGGCGGCTCATCTCCATGCTCTTGCGTGCCTCGGCCTCGGTGGTCTTGTGGCCGTTGGTCTCGTAGGGCGTGCATTCGTCCAGCTGCATGACGATGTCCGAGTTCAGGATCGTCTGGATCTGCATGCTGACTTCGGGCGACATGAACAGCTTGTCGCCATTGACCGGGCTGGCGAAGTGCACGCCTTCCTCGGTGATCTTGCGCATGGCGCCCAGGCTCCAGACCTGAAAGCCCCCCGAGTCGGTGAGGATGGGCTTGTCCCACTTCTCGAAGCCGTGCAGGCCGCCGAAGCTCTGCATGATGTCCAGCCCCGGGCGCATCCACAGGTGGAAGGTGTTGCCCAGGATGATCTGCGCGCCCATCTCCTGCAGGCTGCGCGGCATCACGCCCTTGACGGTGCCATAGGTGCCCACGGGCATGAAGATGGGTGTCTGCACCACGCCGTGGTTGAGCGTGAGCTGGCCGCGGCGCGCGTGGCTGGAGGGATCGGTCTTGAGCAGGTCGAATTGCAGCATAGCCCTCCATTGTCCCAGATGGCCGCATGCGCGTGTCGGACGCGCCGCGACTGTCCCCGGAGCCCGTCCGGCTTAGCCGGCCCGCGTCTACACTGGGGTGGTTGCGATTCGCCAGCTACAAAAAAGGAGGTCTGCATGCTGAAGATCATGATTGCCGTCGACGGGTCCGAGCCCTCGCTGGATGCCGTGCACCACGCCATCTCCCTGGTGCGCCAGGGCCTTCAGGCGCATTTCGTGCTGGCCCATGTGCAGCAGGAGGCCTCGCTGTTCGAGCTGGCCACGCAGGACTCGGACATGATCGCCGCCGCCAGCGTGGACGCCGGTATGCACCTGGTGGCGCCGGCCGTGGCCCTGGTGCGGGCTGCCGGCATTTCCTACGAGGTGGAGATCGGCCTGGGCGAGCCCGCCGCCGCGCTGGCCGACATTGCCGAGAGCACGGGCTGCGAGCAGATCATCATCGGCGCGCTGGGCCAGGGCGGCCTGCGGCGCGTGCTGATCGGCTCGGTCTCGCGCGAGGTGGCGCGCAACAGCCGGCTGCCGGTGACCATCGTCAAGCATGCCGAGCCGCGCGATGAAGATGAGGAGCAGGACCTGAGTCCCGAGTGAGGCCGCGCCGGGCAGGCGCGCGGGCCTTCAGGCAGCCCGCCGCTGCTGGCCCTGATGGCTCTGGTGCCGGCCTGCATGGGCGCCGTAAGCTCCGTAGGCGCCGTGGGCACCATGAGCGTGCGAATGCGCGTGGGGCTGCAGCTTGCCGTGCGGCAGGCTGGCCAGGCGCTGGAACATGCGGCGGCAGTAGCCGCGTATGCCCAGGCATTTGTTGATCTCATCCACCGGCAGGGGCCCGGAGACCACGACGATGCTGTCGGCCTGGTCCCAGTCGCCGGCCGCGCGCAGCCGCCGGCGCGTGCACAGCGCCCAGGCATGGATGCGCGTGGGCGAGCCATGCTCATGGACCTGGCCCGTGACCAGGTCGAAGGCAATGGCCACCAGCTCGGTCCTGAGCCGGCAGCGGCGCTCGCCCGTGATGGCACTGGGCGTCTCGCGCATGTCGTACAGGCAGTAACTGCCGGCCTTGAGCTGGTATTGCAAATCCATGGCGGACCTCCGCGGTTCGTTCTGGGGCGGGTTCCGGGCCTGCCTGCAAAGGCCCGGGGCATCGGCGCATTCTGACGCATGGCCCCGGCCGCTGGCAATGCAGCCAGCGGGGCGGGGCTTCCCCGCGAAGGGCAAGCGGCAAAGCGTGCCCGCGAGGGCCGGCCTTCTAGAAGTCCAGAAGGCTGAAGCCCACGCTGAGCACGGTGCGCTTGTAGTTGTAATCGATCAGGCTGTCACCGTATCCGCTGAAAAGCTGGACATGCAGGCGCAAATTGCTCTTGCCACCGTTCCATCCTTCGCCTAGGGTGCGCAGCCATTCGACGCGGCCGGAGCCGCGGCCCTGGCCCAGCGAGCCGCGCGCAGTGAAGCCCAGATAGTTCTGCGCATTGACGTTCCAGCCCAGTTTCACCTCGCCCCGGCCTATGTAGTCCTGGATGCGCGGGTTGTCGTCGTGCTCGGCGCTTTCGCGGATGCGCTGCCAGGCTTTGGCGTGCAGCTGCCAGCGGTTGTCCAGCTCGAAGCCGGTCATCAGATACCAGCGGTTCCAGCTGCGCGACAGCGGATCGCTCTGGCCGTTGGACTGGTGCACCAGTCCCACGCCGCTGTAGCGCCAGCGCCAGCCGAAGGGCAGCCGGGCATCGGTGGGGTAGACGTAGAAGATCTCGGGCTCGTGGTCCGTGTTGCGGAAGGGCCGCGAGATGGCGGGGCTGAACAGCTGCCAGTACGACTGCTGGGTGTAGCCGACCCACAGCGAGTCCTTGCCCGCCGAGGTGCTGCCGGTCAGCAGGCCCTGGGCGACCTTGGTGCGCACGGACAGCTGCACGCGCATTTCCTCGGTCTTGTAGGGCTGCGACTGTGCAGGGTCCTTGCCGGGCGTGGTGGGCTGCCGGTTGACATGGTCGGCCGTCACCACGGACACGGACATGGGCCGGTAGCCGCGGAAGCTGAAGGTGCCGCAGTCGCTGCCCGGTTCCAGCTCGTAGTAGCGCGACAGCTCGCTGTAGCGCGGGTCGCGGCAGCCGCCATTGGTGGGGGTGGTGGGCAGCGCCAGGCCCTGGCCGCTGTCGGCCGTCACCACGGGGGCGGGCGTGGGCAGGGCGCCAGGATCGGCTGCGGCGCTGGCGGCCGGAGCACTCCAGCCGGTGGCTGGCGGCGCGGTCAGCGGTTGCTGCTGCTGTGCCCAGGTGTCGAAGCAGGCCAGGCGAGACTGGTTGTCCGTGGTGGCGGCGCACTGGCGCCAGGCGTCCTCGGACAGGGGGCGGGGCGCGGTCTGCGCCTGGGCGCCGAGCCAGGGCGTGGCGCCCAGGCCCATGGCCAGGGCCCACTGCAGGGGTGTCGGCGTGCGGCTTGGGCGCTTGCGGCGATCCAGGTGTGGAGGATTCGTCATGGCAGGGGTCCGGTGATGGAAGGAGCGAAGAGTAAGGGGTAATGAGTGAAGAGGCAGCAGGGGGCTCGTGTGCAGGCTCGGGGGCCGGTCAGGGCGCGAGCTTGCGCAGCACGAAGGGCCGGGGCGCGGCATCCTCGCCTTCGAGGTAGTTGCCGCGGATCTCGCGGGCGCAGCTGCCTTCGACGACATCGCCCAGCCAGGTGGCGGTGATGCGCTTGCCGTCGGCGCTTTCTTCCAGCGTGATGTGGTCATCGGCCACGTCGCCGACCATGGGCCGGGTGTCTGCGCCGCGCGCGATCGTGCCCTTGACGTTGCCCTTCCACTGGGGGTGCGGCCCCAGCTGCAGGCGCACGGGCCGGGCCTGGCCTTCGACCGTGCCGGTCCACTCGCCCTGCAGCTGGCTGTCCTTCATTTCCTCGCCCTCGGGGCATGAGAGAGGGGACTGTGCGGAGGTTGTGCGGGCGGCCTTGGGTGCGGCCTTGGCCTGGGCGGTGGACTGTGGGGTGGCCTGGGCAGTGGGCTGCAAGGCGGTGCTGGAGCAGGCGGCGGTCACGGCCACCAGCGCCAGGCTGAGAACGGGGCGGTAAAAACGCATGCGGTGTCTTTCGGGGAATCAGGAGTCGGCGGGCGTGGACTGCTGCGCCTTGAGCGCGAACTCGGCGCGCAGCTGGCGCAGCTTCTCGCGCGGGTCCTCGCGCGAGGTGGCGGCGTCCAGGCCCATTTCCTTGATGAAGCGGCTGGGCAGGGTGGAGACCATCTCGCGGCCCTTCTTGCGGCGCTTGGTCCAGCTCACGGCCAGCGATCGCCGGGCGCGCGTGATGCCCACGTACATGAGGCGGCGCTCTTCCTGCAGGCGCTGGGCGGTCTCGTCGCTGACCTTTTGCTGGCGGCCATCGTCGTCGTCGAGCTTGAAGGGCAGCATGCCCTCGGTCACGCCGACCAGCATCACATGCGGCCACTCCAGGCCCTTGGAGGCGTGCAGCGTGGACAGGATGACCATGTCCTGCTCCTTCTCGCGCTCGCTGATGGTGGACAGCAGGGCGATGTTGCGCGCCACCTCCAGCAGGCTCTTGACCTCGGTGTGCGTGGTCGTTCCCGCCGCATCCTCGATCTGGCCGCCGGCGCGCTGGGCCATCCAGTCGCAGAACTCCAGCACGTTGCTCCATCGCGCGGCGGCCACCGATTCGCTGTCCTCGCTGTCGTAGAGGTACTGCTCGTAGCCGATCTCCTTGAGCCAGTCGAGCATGAAGCCGCGCGACTGCTCGGCGCCCAGCGTGTGGCGGGCGCGGTATTCGAGGTCGTTGATGTAGCGGCCGAACTCCAGCAGGCTGTCATGCGCCTTCTTGGGCAGGGCCGCTTCCAGCATGTGCGCGAACAGGGCGCCGAACATGCTGAGCTTGTGCTGCGAGGAAAACTCGCCCAGCTTGCCCAGCGTGGTGTGGCCTATGCCGCGCTTGGGTGTGCCGATGGCGCGCAGGAAGGCGGGGTCGTCGTCGTTGTTGATCCACAGCCGGAACCAGGCGCACAGGTCCTTGATCTCGGCGCGGTCGAAGAAGCTGGTGCCGCCCGAGACCTTGTAGGGAATGTTGGCCTTGCGCAAGGCCTTCTCGAAGGGCTTGGCCTGGTGGTTGGCGCGGTAGAGGATGGCGAAATCCTTCCAGTCCGGCGGCGGGTTGCTGGCCGCGCGCAGGCTCTGGATGCGGGCCACGGCGCGCTCGGCCTCGTGCTCCTCGGTGTCGCAGTCCACGATGCGCACGGGCTCGCCTTCGCCCAGCTCCGAGAACAGCGTCTTCGGATAGAGCTTGGGGTTGGGCTGGATCACGTTGTTGGCCGCACGCAGGATGGCCGAGGTGGAGCGGTAGTTCTGCTCCAGCTTGATCACCTTGAGCTGCGGGAACTCCACCGGCAGCTTCTTGAGGTTGTCCAGCGTGGCGCCGCGCCAGCCGTAGATGCTCTGGTCGTCGTCGCCCACGGCCGTGAAGTGGGCCCGGCTGCCCACCAGCAGCTTGAGCAGCTCGTACTGCGTGGCGTTGGTGTCCTGGTATTCGTCTACCAGCACATGGCCCAGCAGGCGCTGCCATTTCTCGCGCACCTCGGCGTGGTTCTTGAGCAGGCGCATGGGCATGCCGATCAGGTCGTCGAAGTCCACGCTCTGGTAGGCGGTCAGGCGCTCTTCGTAGCGCTGCATGATCAGCGCCGTGCTGCGTTCGTTGTCGTCCTGGGCCATGGCCAGGGCCTTGCGGCTGTCCCAGCCGGCGTTCTTCCAGTTGCTGATGGTCCATTGCCACTGGCGCGCCGTGGCCAGGTCGGTGGTGCCGCCCGAGCAGTCCTTGAGGATGCCCGTCACGTCGTCGGCATCCAGGATGCTGAACTGGGGCTTGAGGCCCAGCACATGGCCGTCCTCGCGCACCATGCGCACGCCCAGGGCGTGGAAGGTGCAGACCAGCACATCCTTGGCCTGTCGGCCGATGAGGCCGGCCGCGCGCTCGCGCATTTCGGCCGCTGCCTTGTTGGTGAAGGTGATGGCAGCGATGCGCCGTGGCGCCATGCCCGTCTCGATCAGGCGTCCGATCTTGTGCGTGATCACGCGTGTCTTGCCCGAGCCCGCGCCGGCCAGGACCAGGCAGGGGCCTTCGGTGTAGTGGACGGCCTGGAGCTGGGCCAGATTGAGTCCTGCGGACATGGGTGCGTTGCGCGGGGAAAGGCGTGAAAGTGAGGGAAGCGGGAGCATACCGCTTCGGGGGTCGGGGCCGTCCGGGCAGGTGTAAGCACCCTTGGAATTCGGCGACAAATCTCGCGACCCGCGGGGAGCTGTCTGTGGCTGTACAGCCACCGATAGAAAAGTTCACATTGATGGGTGTGATCGTTGAGCGAAAACTATCGAAAATATCAGTGCTCGCCTATATTTGCTCCAGGCGACCTCGATCTGTTCATTTCCCGCTGCTATCCGGGGAGGCGTTGAAGTTGGCTCGCACTACCGATGAGATTGGCCTGGCTGCCGAGCTGTGGTCGCCGCTGCTCAAGCAGCGTTTTGAGACATTGTTTGCCGTGGCGTCCCGCAAGTCGCTGCGCGGCTGGCGGCAGGTGCCCCTGGTCAGCGCCCAGGTGCTGGTGGTGGACGGCAGCCTGCCCGTGCCCGAGGCGGCCGGATGGCTGCCTTGCGTGGTCTATGTGGGCGGTGTGCCCCAGGGGCAGCACCTGGAACGCACGCCCCAGCGCCTGGCCACCTATCTGGATCTGGATTTCACGCTCTCCGACCTGATCGACATGCTGGACCGGGCCGCCGTCTTTCTCATGGACTGGACGGTGCGCCAGCAGGTGGCGTCCTCGCAGACCCTGGTGCGCGCCCTGGATGACCTTCGGCAGCAGGCTGAGGGCTGCCGCTACCAATTCCGGCTCAAGGCATGGGTGGCGCTGCCCGCGCCCTGGAACAGTGCCGAATCCCTGCGGGCCCTGGCCATGCTGTGCCGTGGCCCGATGGATGTGGCCACACTGTGCGAGCACAGCGGCATGGCGCCTGCCGCCGTGGCCGAGCTGCTGCGCCACCCCCGGCTGCGCGGCACTCTCGATTGCAGCCTGAGGCCGGCCCGTGCGGACGGTCCAACGCCGCTGGGCGGCCACCGCGCGCAGGCGCACGGGGCTGCCACTGCCGTGGCGCCAGGCCTGTCGCGCCAGTGGGTGCAGCGGCTGACCGGCTGGATACGCCGCGGAGGGCAGGCATGAGCATGTGGATGAGCGACCAGCCCGGTGCGGGACTGGTGCGGGTGAGCCTGATCGGCCCCATGGGCATCGGCAAGACCACGGCGCTGCGCAGCCTGTGCGGAGCGCTGATGGCCGCAACGGATGTGCCCAATCTCGACCGGGCCGCCCATTCCAAGGAGTTCACCACCGTGGGCGCGGAGTTCGGCGAGATCGATCTGGGCGAGGGAATGCGGCTGCAGCTGGTGGGCAGCCCGGGCCAGGACCGCTTCGACTTCGTGCGCCGCTGGGTGCTCAATGCTTCGGTGGGCGTGCTGCTGATGGTGGATGTGGGCGATGCCTCGGCGCCGGACTATGCCGCGCAGCTCCTGTCCGAGATCGCCACCCTGGAGGTCGAACCCCAGGTGCTTCTGCTCAGTTGCCGTGACGCCAGCGAACAACAGCAGGAGGCGTTCAGCACCGCCTTGGCCGATCGAGGTCGCGGTATAGTGCCTGTCATCCAGGCGGACCCCCGTGACCGGCAGCAGTTGCTGGATGCGCTGGGGGTGCTCGTTTCCTTGCTTTCCTTGCAAAGTCAGGCATGAAGACACCAACGCATCCCCAGATTTCCTCCACCGTGATCGAAGCTGGCCAAGTTGCACTCAATCGCGTGGTGGCGCCTCTTGAGGGCGTGCATATCGCCTTGCTGTGCACGCCCGATGGTTTCGAGATCACGGCCCTGCGGGTCAAGAGCGAGCTGCCGACGGAGCGCCTGTCTGCCATGGCGGGCTCGCTGATGGCCATGGCAAAGGCCGTGGCCGCCGAGATAGGCCACAAGTCCTGCCACCGCCTGACCTTCGAGACCGAACTGGGTACCGTCCTTTTCCAGGCCGTCGGCGGCAGCCACCCGGCCATCCTGTGCATGGTGGTCGATCAAAGCGCCTTGCTGGGACGTGCGCTGTGGGCCGCGGGCGAAGTGGCCGGCGATCTGTCCCGTCTCTGACCCCCGTATCCGATTCAAGAGTTTTCTCCCCCGAGGAGCGGGCGCGATGAGTCCATCGCATCGCCTGCCCTTGCTATTTGAAAGAGGTGGCATATGGCTTCGATACATGATTCTCTGAACGGCCTGCTGGGCATCGATGGCGCCCTGTGCGCAGCCCTGGTGGACAGCACCAGCGGCATGCTGATGGGCAGCGCGGGCTCCGGCCTCGACATGGAGCTGGCCGCCGCCGGCAACACGGAGGTGGTGCGCGCCAAGCTCAAGACCATGCGCATGCTCAAGCTGGACGATGCCATCGACGACATCCTGATCACCCTGACCCACCAGTACCACGTCATCCGGCCCGTGGCCGCCCATGAAGGCGTGTTCTTCTACCTGGTGCTGGACAAGAGCCGCTCCAACCTGGCGCTGGCCCGCCGCAAGGTGCAGGAGATCGAAAAGGACCTGGCACTCTGAGAGCGCCCGCGCTCTTGCCGCCAGACCTGCCGGAGACGGATTCCGGCAGGTTTTTTTTCGCCCGCCGTCACCGGTGCGCCACGGGCGCGCAGCGTACGCGCCGGCTTGCTGCCAGAATCGCCGCGTGCTGTCCGTCCTGCTGATCACCTTCCCCTTCTTCGCTCTCGTGGCCTGCGGCTTCGCAGCCACCTGGCGTGGCGTGCTGCCGCAGGCGGCGATACCGGGGCTCAACGCCTTCGTGCTGTATTTCGCGCTGCCCTGCATGCTGTTTCGCTTTGGCGCGCAGACGCCGATCGCGCAACTGCTGGATGTGGGCGTCTCCGTGGTCTACCTGCTGTGCGCGCTGCTGATGGTGGGCGCCACCGTGGCGCTCACGCTGCGGGGCGTGGGCTGGAACGATGCGGCCTTCGGCGCACTGGTGGCCGCCTTCCCCAATACCGGCTTCATGGGCGTGCCCATGCTGGTGGCGCTGCTGGGTGAGCGTGCGGCGGGCCCGGTCATCGTCACCATGGCCATCGACATGGTGGTGACCACCTCGCTGTGCATTGCGCTGTCGCGCCTTGGAATGCCGGGCGGGCACGGTGTGACGGTGGCATTGCGCCGCGCGCTGGCGGGCATGGCCTCCAACCCCATGCCCTGGTCCATCGTGCTGGGCGCAGTGGCGTCGGCGGCGGGCTGGACGCTGCCCGGCCCCATCGACCGCACCGTGGCCATGCTGGCGGGCGCGGCCTCGCCCGTGGCGCTGTTCACCATAGGCGCTGTGCTGGCGCGCTCGCAGATGAACAGCCATGAGCGCGTGGCCGCGCGCGACTACGTGCCCATCGCGCTGGCCAAGCTGCTGGTCCATCCGCTGCTGGTCTGGGCCGTGGCCCGCGCGGCCATGGCGCTGGGCCTGCCGCTGGGTGAGGAGGCCTTCGTGGCCCTGGTGCTGCTGGCCGCACTGCCCAGCGCCAGCAATGTCTCGCTGCTGACCGAGCGCTTCGGTGCGCATGGCGGGCGGGTGGCCCGCATCATCCTGGTGTCCACGGTGCTGGCCTTCCTGAGCTTCTCGGGTGCCGTGGCGTTGATGACCTGAGCAGGTCCGAGCGGCAGGACTGGGCAGGCCCGGTCAGTCCAGGCCTGTCGGCAGGCTGGCGCTCTCTACAATCGCGCCCATGTTTTTTCACCACCTCGACGGGATTGCATGAAACCCTCCCCCTCTGCCCCGGCCGGCGCCCCCACGGGCGCGGGCCTGCTCTGGATGGTGACGCTGGCCTGCCTGCTCTGGGCCCTGGTGTCCTGGCTGGCCAATGGCAACCTGGACGGCTACCACGACATGCTGGAGAACTATGCCTGGTCCCAGCCGCTGCAGCTGGGCACGCACAAGCACCCGCCGTTCTTCGCCTGGGTGGTCGGCCTGTGGTTCATGGTGTTTCCGCAGAACGACGCCTTCTACCGCCTGCTGTCCTATGCCAATGTGGGCGTGGGCCTGTGGGGTGTCTATGTGCTGGGCCGGCGCCTGGGGCTGGCGCGCCTGGCGCCGCTGGGGGCGCTGCTGCTGCTGTGGTGCTTCCCGTATACGACGCTGGCCGGCAAGTTCAACGCCAACAGCCAGCTGCTGTCCCTGTGGCCCTGGGCGGCGGCCCTGCTGCTGGCCAGCTGGCAGGAAAAGGGTGTGCGGGGCCTGGCCTTCAGCGTGGCCCTGGGCGTGGTCTCGGCCGCCTGCATGCTCAGCAAGTACTACAGCGGCGTGTTCCTGGCCGGCTTTCTGCTGCCCATCCTCCTGGTTCGCGAAGGTCGCCAGTGGCTGCTCACTCCCAGGCCCTATGTGGCGCTGGCAGCCTTTGGCCTGGCGCTGGCACCGCATGTGGCCTGGATTGCCCACCACCAGTGGGTGACGCTGGGCTATGCCATGGACCAGGGCGGCGGGCAGGTGGTGTGGGGCTATGTGCTGCGCTTTGCGCTGGCGCCCATCTTCTACTGGCTGCCGGCCTGGCTGGCCGTGTGCCTGGTGTATGGCTTCATGCAGGCCCGCCAGCAAGGCGGTGGCTGGCTGCGCTGGAGCGCGCGCTTTCTGCGCCGCAGCTGGGCCTGGCAGGGGCGGGGCGACACCTTGTTCTGGCTGGCCCTCATGCCCTGGCTGACGACGCTGGGCTTTGGTGCCACCGGCGTGGTGGAGCTGTCCACGCCCTGGGCCATTCCCATCGGCTATGCCTTCGTGCTGCTGTGGCTGCGCAACCTGGACGCCGAGGCGCCTGCCGCGACGCAGGCCGCCCTGGCCGCGCTGCGCCGCGCCTGGTGGCCCAGCCTGGCCGTGGTGCTGGTGATTGGCGTGGCCGCGGGTTGGGGCAATGCGCGCAAGAGCAGCTCCGACTACTACCGGCCCGCGGCCGATGCGGCCCAGGCCATCGTGCTGTCCTGGAACCAGCGCCACCCGGAGCAGCCGCTGCAGTGGGTGGGCGGCGACTGGGCGGAAAACGCCATGCTCTCCTTCTATGCACAGCCGCATCTGCGCACCATCCCCGGCCTGCCCGACAGCGAATATGCGCGTGTGCTGGCGCTGCCGGACTGGCGCCGCCAGCCCGGCCTGCTGCTGTGCCCGCGCGGCCCCGTGGCCGGCGAGCCCGGGCCGACCGCGAAATCGCGCGATTGCGAGCGGCAGGCGCAGGCCTGGCTGGCGAAGCTGGGCCTGCCGCAGGAGCCGCGTGTGCTCACGCTGCAACGCTCGGGCTGGCGTTTTCCTGTGCCCACACCTTATGCGTATGCGGTTTTTGATGTGTTGCCGCGCGCGGGCAGCCAGCCCGCTGACAATGCTGGCCTATGACCGAATTGCATGCTGACATTGCTCCGGCCGCTCCCAAGGGAATGCTGCCGCGCGCGCCGCTGCGGCTGAGCTGCGTGGTGCCGGCCCACAATGAAGAGGGCAACCTGGAGGCGTTCCTGCGCGCCCTGGACGCGATGGTGCGCACGCTGACGCCCGACTACGAGCTGATCGTCGTCAACGATGGCAGCCGCGACGCCACGCACGAGATCGCGCTGCGCATGGCGCAGGAGCTGCCCGTGCGCTACCTGGCGCTGTCTCGCAACTTCGGCAAGGAGGCGGCCCTGTCGGCCGGCATAGACCATGCGCGCGGCAATGCCGTGGTGCTGATCGACGCCGACTTCCAGCATCCGCTGCAGATGCTGCCCCAGATGTGCGAGCTGTGGCAGTCCGGCTACGACATGGTCTATGGCGTGATCGCCGACCGGGGCGCCGAAAGCGGCGCCAAGCGGGTGGGCACCAACCTGTTCTACCGGCTCATGAATGCCGGCAACCTGGTGAAGATCCCGCCCAATGCCGGCGACTTCCGCTGGCTGGACCGCTGCGTGGCCGACGCGCTCAAGGCCCTGCCCGAGAGCCACCGGTTCATGAAGGGCCTGTACGCCTGGGTGGGCTTCAAGGCGGCGGCACTGCCGTTCGTGCCGGCCGACCGCACGGCCGGGGCGTCCAGCTTCAATTTCCGGCGCCTGGGCTCGCTGGCCCTGCTGGGGCTGACCTCGTTCACCACCTTGCCGCTGCGCGTGTGGAGCATCGTGGGCGGGATGATCTCGCTGGCGGCCCTGCTCTACGGGCTGTGGATCACCATGGAGACGCTGATCTTCGGCAACCCGCTGGACGGCTGGCCTACGCTGGCGGCCAGCATCATGCTGTTCTCGGGCGTGCAGCTGATGTCCATCGGCATCCTGGGCGAGTACATCGGCCGGATCTATGACGAGGTCAAGCGCCGCCCCACCTATCTGCTGGCGCGCGACGAGGACCGCAGCCCGCTGGCGCCGCGGGAGTAGCCATGCACGATGTGATCGCGCAGCTGCGCCGCCTGCCGCAGGCGCTGCAGTTCGTGCTGGTGGGCGGCTGCGCGGCCGCCACGCACCTGGCCGTGGTCGCCCTGCTGGTGCAGCTGGCTGGCATGGCGCCGCTGCATGCGAATGTGCTGGCCTTTCTCGTGGCCTTCGTGGTCAGCTACAACGGCCATGCGCTGTTCACCTTCGTGCAGACCCAGGCGCGTGGCCGGGCCGTGGTGGCCAAATACTTCGCCGTGGCCTGCGTCTCCTTCGTGGCCAATGAGCTGCTGTACTGGGCGGCCCTGCACTGGCTGCACTGGCACTATTTCTGGAGCCTGGCCCTGGTGCTGGTGCTGGTGGCGGTGGGCACCTTCGTCCTGGCCAAGTTCTGGGCCTTTGCGGCCCCCGGACGCAAGGAATCCCCATGAACACCATGCCTGCCATAAACGGGGAGAAGTCCCCGGCCAGAACCGTCGTCCTGTGCGCCGACGACTATGCGCTGCACCCCCTGGTCGACGACGCCGTGGAGCAGCTCACACTGCAGGGCCGGCTGTCGGCCACCAGCTGCATGACCACCTCGCCGCACTGGAGGCAGGCGGCCAGGCGCCTGCCCGCGCTGCGCCCGCGCCTGTCGCTGGGCCTGCACTTCAACCTGACCGAAGGCCACGGCCTGCAGCCTGCCGCCGGAATCGGTGCCGTGATCGCGCGCGCCTATGCCGGCGCACTCGGCGGCGCCGCCATGCGCGACGCCTGGCGCCGCCAGCTCGACGCCTTCGAGGACGCGCTGGGCATGGCCCCCGACTTCATCGACGGCCACCAGCACGTGCACCAGCTGCCCGGCGTGCGCGCCGCGCTGGTGCAGGAATTGCGCCAGCGCTATGGCGACAACGCCGACGACCTGCCCTGGGTCCGCTCCACCACCCCGGCCGGCCAGCTCTGGCGCGACCCCAAGGCCGCCATCATCGCCCTGCTCGGCGGCTGGACCACCACCCGTCGCCTGCGCCGCCAGGGCGTGCCGCTCAACCACGGCTTCGGCGGCGTCTACGCCTTCGACCAGCCCACGCCCGAAGGCTATGGCCGCCACATGGCCCAATGGCTGGCCCAGCTGCAGCCCGGCAGCCTCATGATGTGCCACCCCGCCACTGCCCCCGTCCAGGGCGACGCCATAGGCGCCCAGCGCGCCGTCGAATACGCCTACCTGCGCTCCGACGCCTTCGCCCAGGCCCTGGAACAAGCGCACTGCCACATCGCCCAAGGCCCCCTCACCCCGCTGTTCACAACGAACTAAGAAGCAGCAATAGAAAAGGCCCGGCCAAAAATGGACCGGGCCATGTGGGCGCAGCGCAAAAAACCGACGAGGCCCAAAGCAAGGGACAGCAAGCAAGGGCCGCCCCGCAGCGAGGCTGTCGTCCCCCTCCCCCGCGAAGCGGGTAGAGAGGCGCCGTGCCACGGGGGGAAGGCGCGCCAGCGCCTCAGGGGGTGCCTATCAATACTCCCAGAAGATGCGCTGCAGCTGCTTCGTGTCCTGCGTCTTGGTCAGGGCCACGGCGGCCAGCAGGCGGGCCTTCTGCGGGTTCAGGTCATGGGCGACGACCCAGTCGTACTTGTCGTCGGGCTGCTCGGCGTTGCGCAGCACGAAGCCGGCCGGCACGCGCGAGCTGCGCACCACGATCACGCCCTTTTGGCGCAGTTCATTGAGCTTGGGCACGATGCGGTCGGCCACCGAGCCGTTGCCCGTGCCGGCGTGCACGATGGCCTTGACGCCGGCCTTGCCCAGCGCGTCGATGGCCGTGGCCGGCACGTTGCCGTAGCCGTAGACGATGTCCACGGCGGGCAGGTCGGTGATCTGCTCGATGTTGAACTCGCTGCCCCTGGTGTGGCGCTTGACGGGGGCGCGGAACCAGTAGGTCTTGCCCTCGACCACCATGCCCAGCGGACCCCACTGGCTGGAGAAGGCATTGGTCTTGATGTTGGTGAGCTTGGCCACATCGCGCGCGGAGTCGATGTTGTCGTTCATGCTGACCAGCACGCCCTTGCCCGCCGAGTCCTTGGAGGCGGCCGTGGCCACGGCGCCCAGCAGGTTCAGCGCGCCGTCGGCCGAGATGGCCGTGCCGGGGCGCATGGAGCCGACCATGACGATGGGCTTGTCGGTGGGCACCACCAGGTTCAGGAAGTAGCCGGTCTCCTCCAGCGTGTCCGTGCCGTGGGTGACGACGATGCCGTCCACGCCGGGCTGCTTGGCCAGCTCGTTGACGCGGCGTGCCAGCGTCAGCAGTTCCTTGTTGGTGAAGCTTTCGGAGGCGATCTGGAAGACCTGCTCGCCAGAGACGTTGGCGATGTTGCTCAGCTCGGGCAGGCCGGCCAGCAGCTTGTCCACGGGGACCTTGGCGGCCGTGTAGGTGGCGCTGTTGACGGCGCTGGCGCCCGCGCCGGCAATGGTGCCGCCCGTGGCCAGGACGACCACGTTGGGCTTGCCGGCCTGTGCGGCGGGAGCGGGTGCAGGGGCGGTCGCCGTGGCGGGCGCTGCGGCTGCGGGGGCCTGGCTGGCGCCGGGCTGGGACGCGCAGCCTGCCAGCGCAAGCGCGACGGCCATCAAGGTCATACGGAAGGGGGTGAACGGCATGTATCGCTCCTGGAAAGGCATTGAATGATCCAGCCTTGTGGGCTGAATGCGGCACGATGCAATAAACATGCCCCGCCTGCATCAGCGCAAATCCCGATGGGAGCCACGCAGCGAATGCGCTAAAAGCGCTTCCGAAAAAGGAGCGGTGAACGCTTTGCGGGATTGCGCCCAAGGCCTGAAAGGCTTGGGGTTTTTTGGGGCCGTTCCAAAGGCCGTACCACGCTCAGATGGCCAGCGGGTCCACGTCCACCAGCCAGCGCACCAGGGCGCGGTGCTCGGGCTGTGCCCTGATCCAGTGCAGATGCGCCTGCCAGGCCCAGAGAAAGCGCAGCAGGGCGGGCCGCTGGGCCGACTCGATCAGCATCTGCGCCCGCTCCACATTGGCCACGCGCTGGACGGACATGGGAATGGGCGGGTAGAGAAACACATCGTCCACATGGGGCAGGCCGGCCTGGCGCGCGGCTTGGGCGGCGGCGGCCAGAAAGGCCTGGGCGGCCTCCTGGCTGCGCGCATCGGCACGCACGATGGCCTGGAAGGCAAACGGCGGCATGCCCGCATCGCGCCGCTCGCGCAGCTGGCGCGCCGCAAAGGCAGGGTAGTCGTGCGAGCGCAGCGCGGTGTAGACGGGATGGGACGGGTCGTGCGTCTGTATCCACATCTCCGGATGGCTGCCCTGGGCGGCCACGTAGTGCGCGTCGCGTCCTGCGCGGCCGGCGGCCTGCATCAGCAGGCTGAACAGGCGCTCGGGCGCTCGGTAGTCGCTGGAGAAAAGAGCGCTGTCGGGCTGGACGGCGGCCACCAGGGTGATGCGCCGGAAGTCATGGCCCTTGGCCACCATCTGGGTGCCGACCAGCACGTCGATGTCGCCGGCATGCACCTGGGCCAGTTGCTCCTCCAGTGCGCCCTTGGCGCGCGTGGTGTCGGCATCGATGCGCGCCACGCGGGCGGGCTCGCGGTCGGGGCGCTGCACATTGCGCAGCAGGCGGGCCAGTTCTTCCTCCAGCTGCTCCGTGCCCTTGCCCAGCGGCAGGATGTCGGGATTGCCGCAGCCGGGGCAGGCCATGGGCACGCGCTGGGTGTAGCCGCAGTGGTGGCAGCGCAGCGTGCGGTCGGCCTTGTGGAAGACCTGGTGGGCACTGCAGTGCGGGCAGTCGCTTTTCCAGCCGCAGTCGGCGCAGAACAGCACGGGCGCGAAGCCGCGGCGGTTGAGCAGCACCAGGCTTTGCTCGCCGCGCTGCACACGCTCGGTGATGGCATCGATCAGCGGCGGCGAGAACACGGCCTTGTGCGGCTGCTGGCCCATGTCCACCAGGCGCACGCGCGGCAGGGCGGCCGCGCCGATGCGGCTGGGCATGTGCAGGCGCAGGTAGCGGCCGCCCTGCGGCTCGTCGGCATTGGGCGGGCGGCTGGCGTGCCAGCTCTCCAGCGAGGGCGTGGCGCTGCCCAGGATGACCTTGGCGCCGGTATCGCGCCCGCGCCAGATGGCCAGGTCGCGCGCCGAGTAGCGCGCGCCTTCCTGCTGCTTGTAGCTGGCGTCGTGCTCCTCGTCCACCACGATCAGCGACAGCCCCGGCAGGCTGGCGAACACCGACATGCGCGTGCCCAGCACGATGCGCGCCGTGCCCGTGTGTGCCGCCAGCCAGCTCTTGAGCCGCTGCGGGTTGGTCATGCCGCTGTGCATGCTGACCACGCAGGCCGCTCCGTACTGCGGCGCAAAGCGCGCCAGGAAGCGCTGCTCCAGCTGGGGCGTGAGGTTGATCTCGGGCACCATCACCAGCACCTGGGCGCCGGGGTCGGCATCCAGCGCGGCCTGGGTGGTCCTCAGGTAGACCTCGGTCTTGCCGCTGCCCGTGCTGCCGTAGAGCAGGAAGGGGCCGGGGTGGGCGGCGATCTGCGTGAAGACGTCGGCCTGCTCGGCGCTGAGGACGATGGGGGGAATGTCTGCGGCGGCCGGTGCGAGCGCTGATGCAGGCGCAGCGCCAGGCGCCTGTTGCGCCTGTTCCGCCTTTGCAGCCTTGGCCGCTCTCTTCGCCGCGGCCTTGGTCGGCCTGAGCCGGCGCGCCAGTTGCTCGGCCGTCATGTCGCGCAGCTGCGGCGGCAGGGCCGTCACGGCGATCTCGCCCACGCTGCGCTGGTAGTAGTAGGCGGCGAAGGCCACCAGCCGCCGCCAGGCCGCCGGCAGCGGCGCGATGCCCTCCAGCACGGCGCAGATGGCGCGCAGCTCCACGCCTTCGGGCACGGCGGGCGGCTGGGCCGGCGCGTCCCAGACCACGCCCAGCAGTTCCCGGCGTCCCAGCGGCACGCGCACCAGGGTGCCCGGCTCCAGCGGCTGCTCGCAGGTGTAGCTCAGCAGATCACCCACGGCGCTGTGCGCCGGCGTCTGGACGGCGACATGGACGGTATGGGTGGGAAGGGGCATGGGAAGAAAGCGGGGCCTGAAAACGCTGGTGCCGCAGGGCACGAGCAGCGGCAACAAAGCCGCCAAGCATAAGCCTTGGGCAGCGTCCGAGGCGTGGGAAGCGGCGTTCTACACCAGACATCCCGGGCGGTGGCTACGGGTTTCTGGGTATATCGTCAATTTCTGTGGATAACTTTGTGGGGATTATTCGGATCTATGGCCATCCCCCCATTTGTTGG
Source organism: Delftia sp. DT-2 (assembly GCF_028401915.1). Lineage (NCBI taxonomy): Bacteria > Pseudomonadati > Pseudomonadota > Betaproteobacteria > Burkholderiales > Comamonadaceae > Delftia > Delftia sp. DT-2. Next base: position 4,241 of record NZ_JAQOTI010000012.1, on the reverse strand, counting down.
ACCTTTCCGAGTGGTGCATTCTGAAAACGGTGCTATCAAAAAAATCTTCAAAAACAACGGCTTATATCGATATGTCGCCCGCGTGCAGGCGCGGGTGACAACTGTGAGTCCTAAGACCTCGCTCAGATTTTTCTGTGCATAAGATGGTCTGTGGCCATCTTGTGCAGCAAGCGCCGGCCGGGCGCGCGGACTGTGGACAGCGCGGCCCAGCCGGGCCGGTGGCTGTCACGGCAGGGGGCCGGCGCTGCGCTGGCATCCGGCCCTGCGGGTGATGAGGAGCAGGGCGGGCGCTCAGCGCTGGCGCATGGCGCGCGAATGGCCGTGGACGGCCTCGACCAGGGCAGCCACATGCTCGGGCGGCGTGAACTGGCTGATGCCGTGGCCCAGGTTGAAGATGTGCGTGGGGCCCGTGGTGGTCCTGTCGGTGTGCGGGGCGCCGAAGCTGTCGAGCACGGCGCGCGCCTGCTCGGCCACGCGCTCGGGCGGCGCGAACAGCACATTGGGGTCGATGTTGCCCTGCAGCGCCTTGCCGGGTCCGCCCACCTCGCCGCCGACGATGGCGCGGGCGCGGGCCAGGTTGGCCGTCCAGTCCAGGCCCAGCACCTCGCAGTCCAGGTCCTTCATGTCGGGCAGCCAGATGCCGCCGCCCTTGGTGAAGACGATGCGCGGCACGTCCTGCCCATCGGCGCCCGTGCGCTTGAGTCCGGCCAGCACGCGCTTCGTGTAGGCCAGGCTGAATTCCTGGAAGGCGCCATCGGCCAGCACGCCGCCCCAGCTGTCGAACACCATCACGGCCTGGGCGCCCGCATCGATCTGGGCGTTGAGATAGGCGGCCACGCTGTCGGCGTTGATGGCCAGGATGCGGTGCATCAGGTCGGGGCGCGCATACATCAGGCTCTTGACCAGGCGGTAGTCGTCGCTGCCCTTGCCCTCGACCATGTAGCAGGCCAGGGTCCAGGGACTACCCGAGAAACCGATCAGCGGCACGCGGCCATCGAGCGCGCGGCGGATGCTGGTCACGGCGTCGAACACATAGCGCAGCTTGTCCATGTCGGGCACGGCCAGCTCGGCCACGGCGGCCTCGTCGCGCACCACCTTGGCAAAGCGCGGGCCTTCGCCTTCGGCAAAGGACAGGCCCAGGCCCATGGCGTCGGGCACGGTCAGGATGTCGGAGAACAGGATGGCCGCATCCAGCGGGAAGCGCTCCAGTGGCTGCAGCGTGACCTCGGTGGCGTAGTCCACGTTGGTGGCCAGGCCCATGAAGCTGCCGGCCCGGGCGCGCGTGGCCTTGTATTCGGGGAGATAGCGGCCCGCCTGGCGCATCAGCCACAGCGGCGTGTAGTCGGTGGCCTGGCGCCGGCAGGCGCTCAGGAAGGTGTCGTTGGTCAGGGGGGCGAAGCTCATGGTGGGCGATTGTCGCCGAGTCGGCTTCGCCAGGTTGCCGCGATGCCCGAGCAGCGCAGGGCGTCTTGCCCCGGGTTAACCCTGGTCAATATCGGCGGCAACGGGCTTTTTGAGGCCGCTACATTGTGCTGCGTGCGTTCCGCACAGGAATCCGTCCATGCAAGGAGAGAGTTTGCGATGCAGCGAAGAACCCTGACCCAGATCCTGGCCCTGGCACCGGCCTCGGCCGTTTGGGCTGCCAGCGGGCTGGCTGGAAGTGCCACGGCGGCCGAGCCACTGTTTCCGGGCAAGGCGCCGCTGCGCATCGTCGTGGGCTACCCGCCCGGTGGCGCCACCGACCGCGTGGCGCGCATCGTGGCCGACAAGCTGCAGGCGCGCGTGGGCTCGCCCGTGGTGGTGGAGAACAAGCCCGGCGCGGGCGGCCGCCTGTCGGCCCAGTATGTGAAGAACGCGCCGGCCTCCCAGCCTGCGCTGCTGCTGGCCAATCCGGCCGTGATGCTGGTGGCGCCCCTGGTGTTCCTCGACTCGGGCTACGACCCCGACAAGGACTTCCGCCCGGTCAGCGAGGTCAATCGCTACGAATTCGGCGTGGCCGTGGCCAGTGCCGTGCCCGTCAGGCAGCTGTCGCACCTGCTGGCCTGGCTGCGTGCCAATCCGCAGCAGGCCAACGTGGGCGTGCCGGCCACGGGCAGCCTGCCGCACTTCTTCTCGCTGATGCTGGGCGAGGCCGCCAAGGTCCGGACCGAAACCGTGGGCTACAAGGGCTCGGCCCCGCTGCTGACCGACCTGGTGGGCGGCCAGGTACCGCTGGCCATCGACACCTTCGACGTGCTGCTGCCCCAGCACGAGGCCGGCAAGATCCGCGTGCTGGCCGTGTCTGGCGAGCGCCGCAGCACCATGGCGCCGGACATTCCCACGCTCAAGGAATCGGGCCTGAACCTGTCGGGCATGGGCTGGAACACCTTGTTCGCGCCGCAGAGCATGGCGCCCGACATTGCCGAGCGCCTGTCGCGCATGGTGCAGGAGATCATGAAGGAACCCGACACGCGCCAGAAATTCGAGGCCAGCCGGCTGACCCCGGTCTCCAGCAGCAGCGCGCAGACGGCCGAGATGCTCAAGGCCTACCGCGCCCAGTGGACGCCGGTGGTGCAGCGCTCGGGCTTCAAGCCCTGAACCTTCGACAAATCGGCCCGTGAGGGCCTTTTTTCATGGGGCCTAGGGTTTCCTCGGTGCCTGGGCGCTTGTGGTGGAAAGGGTCTGGCGACTAACATTTACCGACCATTCGGTAAATTATGTTTGATCTGCCGCATAAAGACGGCAGACAGGCCACGGAGACTTCCATGCCCCCATCGCTGGTTCTGGTTGAGCAGCAAGACGCCGTCCGCACCCTGGTGCTGAACCGCCCCGACGCGCTCAACAGCTTCAACGCGCAGCTGCACGAGCAGCTGTTTTCGGCCCTGGAACAGGCTGCCGGCGATGCCTCGGTGCGCTGCGTGGTGCTCACGGGCGCGGGGCGCGGCTTTTGCGCGGGCCAGGATCTGTCCGACCCCGAGGCCGCGCCCGACCAGAACCTGGGCGACCTGATCGAGCGCCGCTACCAGCCGCTGTGCCTGCGTCTCAAGTCCATGCCCGTGCCCGTGGTGGCCGCCGTCAACGGCGTGGCTGCCGGTGCGGGCGCCAATATCGCGCTGGCCTGCGACCTGGTGCTGGCCGCACGCTCGGCCAGCTTCATCCAGGCCTTTGCCAAGATCGGCCTGGTGCCCGACTGCGGCGGCACCTGGCTGCTGCCGCGCCTGGTGGGCCGTGCGCGCGCCCTGGGCCTTGCGCTGCTGGGCGACAAGCTGCCTGCGGCCGAGGCCGAACGCATCGGCCTGATCTGGCGCTGCGTGGAAGATGCCGATTTGCGCAGCGAGGCCCAGGCCCTGGCGCAGCGCCTGGCCGCCATGCCGGTGCGGGCCCTGGCGCGCACGCGGGAGGCCATGGACTCGGCCCAACTGCTGGACTACGAACATGCGCTCACGCGCGAGGCGCGCCAGCAGGGCCAGCTGGGCGCAGCCCACGACTACCAGGAGGGCGTGGCCGCCTTCCTGGGCAAGCGGGCTGCCGTGTTCTCGGACCGCTGAGGAGCCCGCCATGCAAGACAACCACACCCCGGGCGAGGCCGCCCAGCGACTGGCCGAGCAGGTGCGCGACGGCATGCTGGCGCGCGACCGCGCCGCGCAAGGACTGGGCCTGCGCACCACCGAGATCGCGCCCGGCAGGGCGCGCATGGAGATGGCCGTGCGCGACGACATGCTCAATGGCTTCGACATCTGCCACGGCGGCTTCATCACGGCGCTGGCCGACACGGCCTTTGCCTATGCCTGCAATGCGCGCAACGAGATGACGGTGGCCTCGGGCCTGAGCGTGGACTTCGTCGCGCCCGGCCGGCCCGGCGACGTGCTCACCGCGCAGGCCCGCGAAGTCTCGCGTGCAGGCCGCACCGGCGTCTATGACGTGCAGGTCACCAACCAGCGCCAGGAAGTGATCGCGCTGTTCCGTGGCCGCTCGCACAGCTTCAAGGGCCGGCCTACCGTGCCCGGCCTGAACCAGCCCGTCTGAAAAGACCCAGCCATGCCTGTCCAGCGCCCCGCCCCCGGCGAACTCGATCCCATCGAAACCGCCAGCCGCGACGAGATCGCCTCGCTGCAGCTGCTGCGCCTGCGCTGGTCGCTGCAGCATGCCTACGACCATGTGCCGCATTACCGCCGCGCGTTCGACGAGAAGGGCGTGCACCCCTCCGATCTGCGCACGCTGTCCGACCTGGCCCGCTTTCCCTTCACCACCAAGAAGGACCT
>NZ_JAQOTI010000011.1:0-257460 GCF_028401915.1 Delftia sp. DT-2 | reverse complement strand
ACCAGAGCCCCCAACTCATCAACATGTACGGCATCACCGAGACCACGGTGCATGTGACGTACCGGGAGATCACCAAGGCGGATTTGGACGGAGGCCGCAGCCCCGTTGGCGTGGCGATTCCGGACCTGGGCCTGTACGTGCTCGACGGCAGCCTGAACCTGCTGCCGCAGGGTGTGGCGGGAGAGTTGTACGTGGCAGGCGAGGGCCTTGCACGCGGCTATCTCAACAGGCAAGGACTGACGGCAGAGCGCTTCATTGCCAACCCCTTCGCGGAGTCCGGCGAGCGCCTGTACCGCACGGGCGACTTGGTGCGCTGGAACGCGCAGGGCGAACTCGAATACCTGGGCCGTACCGACCAGCAGGTCAAGATCCGGGGCTTCCGCATCGAGCTGGGCGAGGTGCAGTCGCAATTGCTGGCCCAGCCTGAAGTGCGCGAGGCGGTGGTGCTGGCCAAGGAGGGCGCAAGGCTGATCGCCTATGTCTCCCTGCGTGACGCGGTGGAGGAAAGCCAGCTCAAGCAGCGCCTGGGCCAGGCGCTGCCCGACTACATGGTGCCCTCGGCCATCGTCGTGCTCGACGCCCTGCCTTTGACAGCCAACGGCAAGGTGGACCGCAAGGCCTTGCCCGAGCCGGAGATGGCGAGTGCGCAGGAATACGAGGCACCGCAAGGTGAACTCGAAGAAACGCTGGCGCAGATCTGGGCCGAGGTGCTGGGCGTGGAGCGCGTGGGCCGGCAGGACGGCTTCTTCGAGCTGGGCGGGCATTCGCTGCTGGCCCTGGGCCTGCTGGAGCGCGTACGCGCCCAGGGCCTGCGCGTGCAGGTGCGCACGCTGTTCCAGCACCCGAGGCTGGCGGAGTTTGCGCAGGCGGTACTGGAGGAACAGCAGGAGCAGCAGGGTGAGCAAGGTGCGCAGGTGGCCGGCGAGATCGACGTGCCGCCCAATGGCATCCCCGAAGGCTGCACGGCGATCACGCCGGACATGCTGACCCTGGTGGCGCTGGATGAAGATGAGATTGCACGCATTGCCGCTGCGGTGCCCGGTGGCGCAGCCAACATCCAGTACATCTACCCGCTGGCGCCGCTGCAGGAGGGAATTCTGTTCCACCACCTGCTGCAGTCCGAGGGCGATGCCTATGTCACCTCGCACACGCTGAGCTTCGACTCGCGCGAGCGGCTGCAGCGGTTTGCCGAGAGCTTTGACCAGGTGGTCGCGCGGCATGACATCCTGCGCACGGCCGTGTTCTGGGAGGGCCTGGCGACGCCCGTGCAGGTCGTCTGCCGGCAGGCCCGCCTGCCGCTGTCCTGGCTGGAGGAGGGCGGCGCGGCGGCATCATCGCAGGACGCGCTGGCCCGGCTGGCCGCCTGCGCCCAGGGCTACCGCATCGACCTGCGCAAGGCGCCGCTGATCCACCTGGTGGCCGCGCAGGACGCGCCGGGCCAGCGCTGGCTGCTGCAGATCCTGGCCCATCACATGGTGGACGACAACACCACGCTCAAGCAGGTGATCGGCGAGATCGCGCTGATCCAGCAGGGCCGCTCCAGCGCACTGCCCCGGCCGCTGCCGTTCCGCCAGTTTGTGGCCCAGGCGCGCTCGGGCGAGGGCACGGCCGGGCATGAGGCGTTTTTCCGCGCCATGCTGGGCGATGTGCAGGAGCCCACGGCGCCCTTCGGGCTGCTGGATGTCCAGGGCGACGGAGCGCGCACGAACGAGGTGCGGCAGGCGCTTGACGGCGGCCTTGCCGCCCGGTTGCGGCAGCAGTCCCGGCGCCACGGCGTCAGCGCCGCCGCGCTGTTCCACCTGGCCTGGGCCCTGGTGCTGGCCAGGACCAGCGGCAGGGACGACGTGGTGTTCGGCACCGTGCTGTTCGGCCGCATGCAGGCGCAGCAGGGCGCGGCCCGCGCGCTGGGCATGTTCATCAATACGCTGCCGCTGCGCGTTCGCCTGGCCGGTCGTGGCGTGGCCCAGGCCCTGCGCCAGACCCAGGCCGCGCTGACGGACCTGCTGCACCACGAGCATGCCAGCCTGTCGATGGCCCAGTCCTGCAGCGGCCTGGCCGGCGGGGCGCCGCTGTTCACGGCCCTGCTCAACTACCGGCACACGGCGCTGCAGGACGCGGACGCTGGCGATGCCTGGACCGGCGTGCAGATACTGCAAAGCCACGAGCGCACCAACTTCCCGTTCGGCCTGTCGGTCAACGACACGGGCGAGGGCTTCACGCTGATCGCGCACGTGATCGATGCGGTGAATGCCCACAGCATGTGCGGCTACATGCACCAGGCGCTGGACAGCCTGGCCGATGCCCTGGCGCGCGAACCCGGCCAGCCCGTGACCGCGATTGCGGTGCTGCCCGCGCATGAACGGGACAGGCTGCTGCAGTGGAGCCTCAATGGCAAGTCCCATCCCCAGGCCCTGCCCGTGCACCGGGAATTCGAGGCCCGCGTGCGGGAGCAGCCCGATGCCGTCTGCCTGGTCCATGGCGACGAGGCGCTGACCTCGGCCCGGCTCAACGCCCGTGCCAACCGGCTGGCCCACCGGCTGATGGCCCTGGGCGTGGGGCCGGACGTGCGCGTGGGCGTTGCGCTGGAGCGCTCGGTGGACATGGTGGCGGGACTGCTGGCGGTGCTCAAGGCCGGCGGCGCCTATGTGCCGCTGGACATGGAGTACCCGGTGGACCGCCTGGCCTACATTGCCCAGGACAGCGGCATTGCCCTGCTGCTGACCGAGCGCAAGGCACGCGAGCGCCTGCCGTTCGCGCAGGCGCTGAACGTGGTCGAGCTCGACGATCTGGACCTGGACGCAGGGCCTGACCACAATCCCGGAGTGGTGGTCCATGGCGACCATCTGGCCTATGTGATCTACACCTCGGGCTCCACCGGCCGGCCCAAGGGGGCGGCCAACCGGCATGCCGCGCTGTCCAATTGCATGGCCTGGATGCAGGACCACTACCGGCTCACGCGGGCCGACGCGGTGCTGCACAAGGCGGCCTTCGGCTTCGATGTCTCGGCCTGGGAAATCTTCTGGCCGCTGACGGCGGGCGTGCGCCTGGTGATGGCCCGGCCCGGCGACCACCGCGATCCCGAGCGCATCGTCGCGCTGATCCGCCGCCACCAGATCACCACGCTGAACTTCGTGCCGGCCATGCTGCAGGCGTTTCTGGCCCATGAAGGCATCGAGGAGGAGACCCGCCTGCGCTATGTGATCTGCGGCGGCGAGGCCATGCCGGCCGAGACACAGCGCGAGGCCCTGCGCCGCCTGCACGGCGTCAGCCTGCAAAACCTCTATGGCCCCACCGAGGCCGCCATCCACGTGACGCACTGGACCTGCCGCGACGATGGCCGCAGCCCGGTCCCCATCGGCCGCCCCGTCAGCGCGACCAAGGCCCTGGTGCTGGGCCAGGATCTGGGACTGGTTCCCGCAGGCGTGGCCGGCGAACTCTATCTGGGCGGGCAGGCGCTGGCGCAGGGCTACCTGGGCCGGCCCGGCCTGAGCGCCGAGCGCTTCGTCGCCGACCCGTTCGACCAGGGCGGCGGCCGCCTGTACCGCACGGGCGACCTGGTGCGCTGGAACGACGAAGGCCAGCTGGAGTACCTGGGGCGCCTGGACCACCAGGTGAAGATCCGGGGCTTTCGCATCGAGCTGGGCGAGATCGAGGCCCGGCTGCTGGCCCAGCCCCAGGTGCGGGAGTCCGTGGTCGTGGCCCGCAAGGGCCCGGCGGGCATGCACCTGGCGGCCTATGTCTCGGCGCATGAGGGGCTGCAGGTCACGGCGGCCGAACTGCGCGAGCGCCTGGCCCTTGAACTGCCGGACTACATGGTGCCGGCCGCCATCATGGTGCTGGACCGCCTTCCCCTGAATGCCAATGGCAAGGTGGACAGGGCCGCCTTGCCCGAGCCTGAACTGCTGGCCAGCCTGCACTACGAGGCGCCCGTGGGCGATGGCGAGCAGCGTCTGGCCGCACTCTGGAGCGAGGTGCTGGGCGTGGAGCGCGTGGGGCGCCACGACCATTTCTTTGAGCTGGGCGGGCACTCGTTGCTGGCCCTGAAGCTGCTGGAGCGCATGCGCGCCCAGGGCTGGGTGACGCAGGTGCGCACGCTGTTCCAACACCCCCGGCTGGCGGATCTGGCACTGGCGCTGCGCCGCGAGCAGGGCCTGCCCCGGCATGAGGTGCTGGTGCCGCCCAACGGCATCCCCGAAGGCTGCACGGCCATCACGCCCGCCATGCTGACGCTGGTGGCACTGGACGCGCAGGAGATCGCACGGGTCGAGGACGCCGTGCCCGGTGGCGCGGCCAACATCCAGGACATCTATCCGCTGGCGCCGCTGCAGGAAGGCATTCTGTTCCACCACACGCTGCACCAGCAGGGCGACACCTATGCCACGCCCACGCTGCTGGGCTTTGACACGCGGGAGCGTTTGCTGGGCTTTGTGCAACGGCTCAACCAGGTCATCGCACGCCACGACATCCTGCGCACGGCCGTGCTGTGGGAGGGGTTGGCCGAGCCTGTGCAGGTGGTGTGCCGGCAGGCGCAGGTGCTGCTCGACTGGCTGGACGAGAGCGAAAAGGGTAGCGAAGGGGAGGTTGCGGACGTGGCAGGCCGGCTGCAGGCCGTGCTGGACCCGCGCGTGCAGCGCATCGATGTGCGCCGTGCACCCATGATCCGCGCCGTGGCGGCGCAGGATGCGCCCAACGGGCGCTGGCTGCTGCAGCTGCTGACGCATCACCTGGTGCTGGACCACACGACGCTGGAACGCATCGTCGAGGAGATCGCGCTGATGGCCCAGGGCCGCGAGGCGGAGTTGCCCAGGCCTTTGCCGTTCAGGCGCTTCGTGGCCCAGGCCCGGCTGGGCGTGAGCACCAGCGAGCATGAGGACTTCTTCCGCGCCATGCTCGGCGATGTGGATGAGCCCACGGCGCCGTTCGGCCTGCTGGATGTGCAGGGCGACGGCAGCGCGGTGGAGGAGGCCAGGCTTGCGCTGGATGCACCGCTGTCGCGCGAGCTGCGCCGGCAGGCGCAGCGCCATGGGGTGAGTGCTGCCAGCCTGTTCCACCTGGCCTGGGCGCTGGTGCTGGGCAGGACCACGGGCAAGGATGACGTGGTGTTCGGCACCGTGCTCTTTGGCCGCATGCAGGGCGGGGAGGGCGCGCACAGCGCGCTGGGCATGTTCATCAACACGCTGCCGCTGCGCATACGGCTGGGCGGGCGCAGCGTGCAGGAATGCCTGCGCCAGACGCATGGGCTGCTGACGGGGCTGATGCACCACGAGCACGCCACGCTGTCGCTGGCGCAGCGCTGCAGCGCTCTGGCGGGGGGGACGCCGCTGTTCTCGGCCCTGCTCAACTACCGCTACAGCGTGGCCCCGCAGGAGGGGGCCGCAGCGGGCGCGTGGGAAGGCATGACGGCGCTGGGCGGACAGGAGCGCACCAACTACCCCGTGACCGTGTCCATCGATGACCTGGGCGAAGGCTTTGGCATCGTGGCCCAGGCCGATGCTGCTCTGGGGGCTGAACGGCTGTGTGGATACATGGCGGCGGCCGTGGCCTCCCTGGTCCACGCGCTGGAAAGCGAGCCCGGCCTGGAGGCTGCGGCGCTGGACATGCTGGACGGCAAGGAATGGGCGCAGCTGCAGGCCTGGAGCCTGGGCGCCCGAACCGAACCCGGAATGCAGCCTGTGCACCGGTTGATCGAGCGCCAGGCCCAGGCACGGCCGGACGCCGTGGCGCTGGTCTTTGGCGATCAGGTTCTGAGCTACGACCAGCTCAACCGCCGCGCCAACCAGCTGGCACACCGGCTGATGGCCCTGGGCGTGAGGCCGGAGACCCGGGTGGGCATCGCCATGGAGCGGTCCATCGAGATGGTGGTGGGCCTGCTGGCCATCATGAAGGCCGGTGGCGCCTATGTGCCCCTGGACCCCGATCACCCGCCCGAACGGCTGGCGCAGATGATCGAAGACGGCGCCGTGCGGCGCCTGCTCACCCACAGCGCGCTGCGCGAGCGCCTGCCCGCAGGCGAGGATCTGCAGTGGCTGGACATCGACCGCATCGATGTGGCCGGTGAATCTCAGCGCAACCCGGTGGTTGCCGTGCATGGGGAGCATCTGGCCTATGTGATCTTCACCTCGGGCTCCACGGGCCGCCCCAAGGGCGCGGCCAACCGGCATGCGGCCCTGCACAACCGGCTGGCCTGGATGCAGCAGGCCCATGCGCTCGATGCCTCGGACGCCGTGCTGCAAAAGACACCGTTCAGCTTCGATGTGTCGGTCTGGGAGTTCTTCTGGCCCCTGATGGCCGGCGCCCGGCTGGTGATGGCCGCGCCTGGCGATCACCGTGACCCCGCAAGGCTGGTGGCGCTGATCACGGGCCATGGCGTCACCACCGTGCACTTCGTGCCCTCCATGCTGCAGGCCTTTGTGGCCCATGCGGGCGTTGCGGCATGCACGGGCCTCAGGCGCATCCTGTGCAGCGGCGAGGCCCTGCCGGCCGAGGCGCAGAACGCCGTCTTCAGGCTGCTGCCCGGAGCCGGTCTCTACAACCTCTATGGCCCGACCGAGGCGGCCATCGACGTCACCCACTGGCGCTGCTGCGACGACGGGCGGCGCCAGGTTCCCATCGGCCGGCCCATCAGCGGCATCCGCACCTATGTGCTGGACTGCGCCATGCGGCCGGCGCCACAGGGCGTGGCCGGCGAGCTGTACCTGGGCGGCATGGGCCTGGCGCGCGGCTATCTGAACCGCCCCGCACTGACGGCCGAGCGCTTTGTGGCCGACCCGCTGGACACGCAGGGCGGCCTGCTGTACCGCACGGGCGACCTGGTGCGCTGGAACGGCGAAGGCCAGATCGAGTACCTGGGGCGCCTGGACCACCAGGTGAAGATCCGCGGCCTGCGCATCGAGCTGGGCGAGATCGAGGCCCATCTGCTGGCCCAGACCGGCGTGCGCGAGGCCGTGGTGGTCGCGGCGCAAGCCACATCGGGCGCGGCGGGCGCACGCCTTGTCGCCTATGTGGCCAGCCCGGACGCCGATGCGGGGCTGGCCGAAACCTTGCGCCAGGCTTTGGCCGGGCGGCTGCCGGACTATATGCAGCCTTCGGCCATCGTCGTGCTGCCTGCGCTTGCGCTCAATGCCAACGGCAAGGTGGACCGCAAGGCCCTGCCGCAGCCCGAATGGGCGCAGCGTGGATACGAGCCGCCGCACAACGGGGTGGAGCAGCAGCTGTCGGCGATATGGGCCGAGCTTCTGGGGCAGGACCGCGTGGGGCGGCGCGACAACTTCTTCGAGCTGGGCGGGCACTCGCTGCTGGCCATGGGCATGCTGGAGCGCATGCGCGCGCATGGCCTGTCGGCCTCGGTGCGCAGCCTGTTCCAGCATCCGCAGCTGGCGGATTTTGCGGCGCAGCTGATGCAGGCGGACGACGCCGCCCAGGTGCAGGTGCCGCCCAACGGCATCCCCGAAGGCTGCACGGCCATCACGCCCGCCATGCTGACACTGGCGGCGCTGGACGTGCAGGAGATCGCACGGGTCGAGGCCGCCGTGCCCGGTGGCGCGGCCAACATTCAGGACATCTATCCGCTGGCGCCGCTGCAGGAAGGCATTCTGTTCCACCACACCCTGCACCAGCAGGGCGACGCCTATGCCACGCCCACGCTGCTGGGCTTCGACACGCGGGAGCGTTTGCTGGGCTTTGTGCAACGGCTCAACCAGGTCATCGCACGCCACGACATCCTGCGCACGGCCGTGCTGTGGGAAGGGCTGGCCGAGCCCGTGCAGGTGGTCTGCCGGCAGGCACAGGTGCTGGTCGATTGGCTGGAGCCTGGTGAAAGCGAGGGCGAGGGCGAGGGCGAGGGCGAGGGCGAGGGCGAGGGCGAGGGCGATGTAGCCGCCGCGCTTCAGCAGCGCCTGGACCCGCGCGTGCAGCGCATCGATGTGCGCCGTGCACCCATGATCCGCGCCGTGGCGGCGCAGGATGCTCCCCACGGGCGCTGGCTGCTGCAGCTGCTGACCCACCACCTGGTGCTGGACCACACGACGCTGGAGCGCATCGTCGAGGAGATCGCGCTGATGGCCCAGGGCCGCGAGGCGGAGCTGCCCAGGCCTTTGCCGTTCAGGCGCTTCGTGGCCCAGGCCCGGCTGGGCGTGAGCACCAGCGAGCATGAGGACTTCTTCCGCGCCATGCTCGGCGATGTGGATGAGCCCACGGCGCCGTTTGGCCTGCTGGATGTGCAGGGCGACGGCAGCGCGGTGGAGGAGGCCAGGCTTGCGCTGGATGCACCGCTGTCGCGCGAGCTGCGCCGGCAGGCGCAGCGCCATGGGGTGAGTGCGGCCAGCCTGTTCCACCTGGCCTGGGCGCTGGTGCTGGGCAGGACCACGGGCAAGGACGACGTGGTGTTCGGCACCGTGCTCTTTGGCCGCATGCAGGGCGGAGAGGGCGCGCACAGCGCGCTGGGCATGTTCATCAACACGCTGCCGCTGCGCATACAGCTGGGCGGGCGCAGCGTGCAGGAATGCCTGCGCCAGACGCATGAGCTGCTGACGGGGCTGATGCACCACGAGCACGCCATGCTGTCGCTGGCGCAGCGCTGCAGCGCTCTGGCGGGGGGGACGCCGCTGTTCTCGGCCCTGCTCAACTACCGCTACACCGCAGCGCCGCAGGAGACGGAGGCAGCGGGCGCAGCCTCGGGCGCGTGGGAAGGCATGACGGCGCTGGGCGGGCAGGAGCGCACCAACTACCCGGTGGACATGTCCATCGATGACCTGGGCCAGGGCTTCCGCCTGGTCGGGCAGGCCAGCAAGACCGTGGGCGCGCAGCGCCTGTGCGCCTACATGCTGGCCGCCGTGGAAGGCATTGTTGCGGCCCTGGCCGAAACGCCCGCGCTGCCGGCCTGCGATATCGAGTTGCTGGACCGGGACGAATGGGCGCTGCTGACGCAATGGGCGCAATCGGTGCAGTCTGGATGCAACCCGCCGCGCCGCGACGCCCAGCCCCTGGTGCACAGGCTGTTCGAGCAGCAGGTGGACGGGCGGCCCCAGGCCACGGCCCTGGTCTTTGGCGACGAATGCATCAGCTATGCGCAGCTCAACCGGCGTGCCAACCGCCTTGCGCACCGCCTGATCGCCGAGGGCGTGGGCGCGGAGGTGCGCGTGGGCATTGCGGTGGAACGCTCGGTGGAGATGGTGGTGGCCGTGCTGGCCGTGCTCAAGTCGGGCGCGGCCTATGTGCCCCTGGACCCCGGCTATCCGACCGAGCGCCTGGCCCACATGGTCGAGGACAGCGGCATGGCCTGCCTGCTCACGCAGTCCCGCCTGGGGCTGGAGGTGGCCGGTCGCGTGAAGGCGCTGGACCTGGATGCCATCGGCGCGATGCCGGGGCCCGACCACAACCCCGGCGCCGCCGTGCATGGCGAATGCCTGGCCTATGTGATCTACACCTCGGGCTCCACCGGACGGCCCAAGGGCGTGGGCATCTCCCACCGCTGCCTGGCCGAGCAGGCGCAGCTGGCCGTCGGCTTTGCCGCGCTGTCGCCGCAGGACCGCGTGCTGCAGTTCGCCACGCTGAATTTCGATGGCTGCATCGAGCAGCTGTTCGCGCCGCTGGTGGCCGGCGCGGCCATGGTGCTGCGCGGGCCCGAACTCTGGGACAGCGCCACCTTCCACAGGGAACTCATGGCCAGGCAGATCAGCGTGGCCGATCTGACCACCGCCTACTGGCTGCTGCTGGTCCAGGATTTCGCGCGCCAGGGCCTGCGCGGGTACGGGCGGCTCAGGCAGGTGCATGTGGGCGGCGAGGCCATGCCGGGCGCCGGCCTGCAGGCCTGGCGCGATGCCGGGCTGGGCCATGTGAGGCTGCTCAATGCCTATGGCCCGACCGAGGCCACCGTCACGGCCTCCCTCTTCGACTGCACGGGCCTGGTGGAAGGCGCCGGCGCGGCGCCCCAGGACCTTCCCATAGGCCGGCCCCTGGCGGGCCGGCACATGTGGGTGGTGGACGACCGGATGCGCCCCGTGCCCCTGGGCGTGGCCGGCGAGCTGTGCATAGGCGGGCCCCTGCTGTCGCGCGGCTACCTGAACCGGGCAGGGCTCAGCGCGGAGCGCTTTGTCGCCGACCCCTTCGGCCGCGATGGCGCAAGACTCTATCGCACGGGCGACCTGGTGCGCTGGAATGCGCAGGGCCAGCTGGAGTACCTGGGGCGGGTGGACCACCAGGTCAAGATCCGCGGCCTGCGCATCGAGCTGGGCGAGGTGCAGGCGCAACTGCTGGCGCTGGACGATGTGCGCGAGGCCGTGGTCGTGGCCGGCGAGGGACCGGCGGGCACGCGGCTGCTGGCCTATGTGTCTGCCCGCAGCGGGCGGACCCTGGACGGGCAGGAGATGCGCGAGCGCCTGGCCACGGTACTGCCCGACTACATGGTGCCGGGCGCCATCATGGTGCTGGACCAGTTGCCGCAGAACGCCAACGGCAAGCTGGACCGGCAGGCCCTGCCCGCGTTCGGCATGCCAGCCGCCAGCCAGGCGCCCGAGGGCGAACTGGAGGCGCTGCTGGCCCGTATCTGGGCCGAGGTGCTGGGCCTGGAGCGGGTGGGGCGCAGCGACAACTTCTTCGCGCTGGGCGGTGATTCCATCCTCAGCCTGCAGATCGTCTCGCGCCTGCGCCGCTTCGGCTGGAAGCTGTCGCCACGGCAGCTGTTCGAGCGGCAAAGCATTGCCGAGCTGGCGCGTGTGGCCGAGCCCGTGCAGGACGAGGCCGTGGAGCATGAGACCCCGGTCCAAGGGAGCGTTCCCCTGCTGCCCATTCAGGCGGAGTTCTTCGAAACGGACGTGCCGCAGCGATCCCACTGGAACCAGGCCCTGCTGCTGCGCAGCATGCAGCCGATGCAGCCTGCGCCGCTGCGCCAGGCCCTGGCCGACCTGCTGGCCCGGCACGACAGCCTGCGCCTGCGCTTTCGCCCCACGGCGCAGGGCGCCTGGGAGCAGGCCTACGCAAGCCCGTCCGAGGCCGACCTGCAGGCACTGCTGTGGGTGCGCCAGGCACGGGATGCCGGCGCGATCGAGGCCTTGTGCGAACAGGCGCAGCGCAGCCTGGACATCGTCCACGGGCCGCTGCTGCGCGGGCTGTGCATCGAGGTGGGCGACGGCAGCTGGCGCCTGCTGCTGGTGGCCCACCATCTGGTCGTCGATGGGGTCTCCTGGCGCATCCTGCTCGAAGACCTGCGTTCGGCCTATGCCAGCCGGCTGCAGGGCCTGGAGCCCGCCAGGGTCCACAAGACCGCCAGCTACCAGCGCTGGTCGCAGGCGCTGCAGGCCCATGCCGCGCAATGCGGCGGCGAGCTGGCCTTCTGGCAGGCGCTGGCCCAGGTGCCGGCCGTCCTGCCCTGTGCCCGCCCCGGGGGGGCCAACACCCTGGCATGGCAGTCCAGCGTCGAGCTGCGGCTGGACCGCGAGCGCACCGAGGCCCTGATCAGCCGCGTGCCGGCGGCCTACAGGACGCAGATCAACGACATCCTGCTGGCCGCCCTGGGGCGCGCCCTGTGCGCGTGGAGCGGGCAGCAGCGCATCCTCGTGGACCTGGAGGGCCATGGCCGCGAGGAGCTGTCGGCCGGCGTGGACGTCTCGCGCACCGTGGGCTGGTTCACCAGCGTCTTCCCGGTGGCGCTCGATGCGGGCACAGGCCCGGGCGACGCGATCAAGCGCGTCAAGCAAAGCCTGCGCGAGGTGCCGCTGCACGGCCTGGGCCATGGCGTGCTCAAGTACCTGGGCACGGCGCAGCAAAGGCAGGCCATGCGGGCCTTGCCCCAGGCCAGCCTGGTCTTCAACTACCTGGGGCAGTTCGACGCAAGCTTTGACAGCGCGGCCCAATGGCTGCCGGCTGCCGAGGGCAGCGGCATGCCGGCCGACGCCTCGGCGCCGCTGTCGCACGAGTTCACCATCAATGGCCGCGTGTACGACGGCGAGCTGGTGATGACGGCCGCCTTCAGCACGGCGCGCCACGACACCGCCGATGTGCAGGCCTGGATGGGGCGCTACCGGCAGGAGCTGGAAGGGCTGATCGACCACTGCCTGAGCGGCGCGCAGGGGGTGACGCCCTCGGACTTCCCGCTGGCCCGGGTCACGCAGGCGCAGCTGGACGGCCTGGACCTGCCTGCGGGCAATCTGGCGGACCTCTATCCGCTGTCTCCCATGCAGTCGGGCATGCTGTTCCACAGCCTGTCCGATCCCTCGGGGCTGTCCTATGTCACCCAGCTGCGCATCGACGCGCATGGCCTGGATGCCGCGCGTTTCCGAAAGGCCTGGCAGGCGGTGCTGGACCGCCATGCCGTGCTGCGCAGCGGCTTCCTGGCCGATGCGTCCCTGCCGCTGCAATGGGTGGCCCGGCAGGTCCTGCTGGACATCACCGAGCATGACTGCCGGCACAGCGAAGATGTGGCGGGGGCCCTGGATGCCCTGGCCGCCGGGCAGTTCGCGGCCTTCGACCTCAGCAAGCCGCCGCTGATGCGGCTGGCCCTGGTCCGCGTGCCCGATGGCAGCCACCACTGCATCTGGACCGCCCACCACCTGCTCACGGACGGATGGAGTTCATCGAGCCTGCTGGGCGAGGTGCTGCGCGACTACAAGGGCATTGCCGTGGAGCCCGTGGACACCAGCTACCGCGACTACATCGCATGGCTGCAAGGCCTGGACCACGGGGCCAGCGAGGCCTACTGGAGGCGCCTGGTGCAGCCGCTGCACGAGCCCACCTTGCTGGTGGATGCGCTTGCCCGGCCTGCTGTCCGGCCTGGTGCCTTGCCTGCAGCCCGGCGGGGGCACCACGAGGCGGGCGCCGCGCTGGATGCCGGTGCCACGCAGCAGCTGGTGGAGTTTGCCCAGCGCGAGCGCGTGACGGCCAACACCCTGGTGCAGGCCGCATGGTCGCTGGTGCTGGCGCGGTACACGGGCCAGGCCACGGTGGCCTTCGGGGCCACGGTGGCAGGCCGCCCGCCCGAGCTGGCCGGCGTGGAAAGAATGCAGGGGCTGTTCATCAACACCTTGCCGGTGGTCGTGGCCTGCGACGGCGCGCTGGAGCTGGGTCCCTGGCTGCGCACGCTGCAGGCTCAGAACCTGGCCTCGCGCGAGCATGAGCAGACGTCGCTTTCGGACATCCAGCGCTGGGCGGGCAAGGGCCAGCGCGGCCTGTTCGACAGCATCCTGGTGTTCGAGAACTACCCCATGGATGCCGTGCTGTCCGCGCACGACGACCCGCATCTGCGGTTTGCGGTGACGCATGCCATCGACGTGACCTCCTATCCCATGGACCTGGAGGTGCGGCTGGGCGATGTGCTGTCGCTCAAGATGATCTACCAGCGGAGCAGCTTCGGCGATGACGCCGTGCAGGCCCTGCTGCGGCAACTGGTGCAGGTGCTGGCGTCCATGGCGGGCGAGGGCATGCACTGCCTGCGGGACATCGCCTTGCTGCCCGAGCCCGGCCGCGATGGGCCGGCGGGCACGGACACAGGCACAGGCACAGGCACAGGCACGGGCACGGATGCCTGCCGCCCGCCGTTCCTGCCCGTGCATGCCGGCATGGCGCTGCAGGCGCGCCGGGACCCCGGCGCGGTGGCGCTGGTCATGGGCGAGCAAACCATCAGCCATGGCGAGCTGCAGGCGCGCAGCAACCATTTCGCCAACCGACTGGTGCAGGCCGGCGTGGGGCGCGGCGCCATCGTCGGCATCGCCATGGAGCGTTCGCTGGAAATGGTGATCTGCCTGCTGTCCGTGCTCAAGGCGGGCGCGGCCTACCTGCCCCTGGACCCGGCGTCGCCGGCCGAACGCCAGAGGTTCATGCTGGCAGACAGCGGTGCCTCCCACCTGATCGCCCACAGGGCGGCGCTGCACAAGCTGGGCACGCCGGCCGTGGCCCATCTGGTGGTGGCCGAGGAGGTGGACTTCACCCAGGCCTGCAACGCGGCGCCGGCCCATGCCGTGCACGAGCGCGACCTGGCCTATGTGATCTACACCTCGGGCTCGACCGGGCAGCCCAAGGGCGTGGTGGTCGAGCACGGGCCGCTGGCCATGCACTGCGCGGCCACGGCCGGGATCTACGGCATGCGGGCGAACTCGCGCGAGCTGCATTTCATGTCCTTCTCGTTCGACGGCGCGCACGAGCGTTGGCTGACGGCCCTGAGCATCGGCGCCGGCCTGGTGCTGCGCGAGCCGCAGATGTGGACGGCGGAGCAGGCCTGCGAGGCCCTGCGCCACCATGGCATCTCCAATGCCGCGTTCCCTCCGGCCTATCTGGCGCAGATCGCGGACTGGGCCGCAGAGCAGTCGCAGGAGCCGCCGCCGGTGGAGTTGTATGTCTTCGGTGGCGAGGCCATGCCCAAGGCCGCCTACGACAAGGTGCGCCAGAGCCTGCGCCCGCGCCTGCTCATCAACGGCTACGGCCCCACCGAGACGGTGGTGACGCCGCTGATCTGGAAGGCCGATGCCAGCGAGACCTTCGACTGCGCCTACGCCCCCATCGGCCGGCCCGTGGGCGAGCGCACGATGCACATCCTGGATGCCGACCTGCACCGTGTGCCGCACGGCGTCGTGGGCGAGCTGTACATCGGCGGCTATGGCCTGGCGCGCGGCTATCTGTCGCGCCACGGCCTGACGGCCGAGCGCTTCGTCGCCGACCCCTTCGACGGCGGTGGCGGCCGCCTGTACCGCACGGGGGACCTGGTGCGCGAGATGCCGGACGGCAACATCGAGTACATAGGCCGGGCCGACCACCAGGTCAAGATCCGGGGCTTCCGCATCGAGCTGGGCGAGGTCGAGAAGGCCGTCCGGGCCGTGCCCGGCGTGGTCGATGCCGCCGTGCTGGTCCAGGATGCCGGGACAGGCAAGCAACTGGTGGCCTATGTGGTGGGAGAGGAGGGCACCGCCGCGCAGTCCCTGGTCCAGCGCATCCGCCAGCAGACAGGCGAGCACCTGCCCGACTACATGCTGCCGGCCCATACGCTGGTCCTGCCCGCCTTGCCAAGACTGGTCAGCGGCAAGCTCGACCGTGGTGCGCTGCCGCTGCCGCAGGCAGATGCCGCGCGGGTTCACGTGCCACCGTCCACAGCGGCGGCCATGGCGCTGGCCCGCATCTGGCAGGAGGTGCTTGGCGTGGAACGCGTGGGCGAGACCGACAACTTCTTCGAGCTGGGCGGGGACTCCCTGCTCAGTCTCAGGATGCACGCCAAGGTGCGAAAGCTGGGCGATCCGCGGCTGGACTTCAAGCTGCGCGACCTGCTGCAGCGGCCCACCATTGCCGGCCTGCTGGAGCTTCGCTCAGCCGGCATCTATGGAGCTGGGGGCGTCGTGGCGCTCAACGCCGTGTGCGAGGCTGCACCACCGCTGTTTTGCGTGCATGCCGGGTTCGGCACGGTGTTTGACTACCAGCCGCTGGCGCGGGCCTTGCAGGACCGGCGCACCGTCCACGCCATACCCTGCCGCAGCCTGGGCGATCCCGGCTACCGCGACCGCTCGCTGGAGCAGATGGCCGACGACTACTGCGCGATGGTGAGGCAGGTACAGCCCGCCGGCCCCTACCACCTGCTCGGCTGGTCCCTGGGCGGCAGCCTGGCGGCCCTGATCGCGGCCCGGCTCGAAGGCCAGGGGCAGACGGTGGGCTTCCTGGGACTGGTGGACCCGTTCGTGCCTGCTGGCGATGCGGCCGGGTCCCCGTCGTGGTGGGATGACTTCCGGCTCTTCGTCTCGCAGATGCTGCCCTTGGCGCGCATCGAGGACCTTGCGGACATCGATGCATCGGTGCCGCCCCGCGCCGATCTGCTGGCTGCCGCGCTGGGCCGCGAAGCTGCAAGGCAGGGACCGGGGGGACCCAGCGGCCATGCCTGCATGGACGGCGCCGACCTGGCACAGGCCTTTCTGACCACCCTGCACCTGAAGCACCTGGCGCTGCAGGCGCAGGCCCTGGCGCCCGTGCAAGCGGCGGCAAGCCTTTGGTGGAGCGATGAAACCGCGGCCGGGCACCGGCTGCGGCTCGCGCAGCAGCTGCGCCAGGAGGGGGCCGAGGGGGGCGAAAGGGCCGAAAGGGCAGAGGGCGCGGTGATCCGCGCCGACCACTACGCCATCATGAGGAACGAGAGGCTGACAGCCGAAATCCTCGACGCCTTGGCGCTGGAGTACGCGCTGGACTGAGGGGCAACGGCGGCCGGGGTGCCCCCCCCGGCCCGCCCCGTCCCGGGTCTTTTTCGTGAAAACCGGGTTACACCTTGTCTCCATTTTTGCGCGCAGAACGTCTTTGGAATGCACAACAACCCGGGCGGAGGTCCGTGCCCGGTTGGTAACCAGTCTCATTCAATGCCTTTGGAAATTCTTCGACCATGCCTTCCTTGCCCCGTCAACATCTGCTGAGCCTGGCCCTTGCCACGGCCTTTGGTTCCGTCTCGTTCTGGAGCACCGAGGCGGTGGCCCAGGCCACAGGGCAGGAGGCTGCCCAAGTGTTCGATATCCATGTGCCGGCCCAGGCCCTGGCTTCGGCCATCAACGAGCTGTCCCGCCAGACGGGAACCCAGATGTTTGCCGCAGGCGACCTGGTGGCCGGGCTCAGTTCCCGCGCCGTCAACGGCCGCCTGACATCGGAGCAGGCCTTGCGGGAGCTGCTGGCCGGCACGTCCCTGGAAGCCATCAGGATGAACAACGGAGGCTTCGCCATCCGCCGTCCCGCGGTCTCCGGCGCGACCTTGCCGACCATCAACGTCACGGACAGCGAAACCGCAACCGGCCCCGTGCAGGGCTATGTCGCCCGGCGCAGTTCAACGGGTACCAAGACCGATACGCCCATCCTGGAGACACCGCAGTCCATCACGGTCATCGGTGCCCAGGAGATCGAGACGCTGAAGTCGCAAAGCCTGCAGGATGCGCTGGGCTACGCCGCCGGCGTCACCCGCGCCGAGGGCCTGGACCGGACCTCGGACAGCCTGTACCTGCGCGGATTCCGCACCACGGGCATGTACCGGGACGGCAGCCTGTTCACGGCCAACATCTACGACGGACGGCAGGAGCCCTACGGCCTGGAGCGCATCGAGCTGCTCAAGGGCGCCTCTTCGGTGATCTTTGGCTCGGTCTCCCCGGGCGGCGTGGTCAACACCGTGAGCAAGCGGCCCACCACGGAAAAAATCCGGGAGCTGAACATCGACGCCGGAAGCTTCGGGCGCAGGCAGGTCTCGGGTGATTTTGCGGGCGCCCTGGACGACGAGGGCAAATGGTCCTACCGGCTGGTGGCGCTCAAGCGCGACAGCGACAGCTTCATCGACCGTGTCCCCGATGACAGAACCTATGTCGCCCCATCGCTCAAGTGGCAGCCCGATGCGAACACCTCGCTGACACTGTTGGCCGAGGTCCAGAAGGACCGCACCACCTACGTCTACGGGCTGCCCGCCTACGGCACCCTACTGCCCAACATCAATGGACAGATTCCCCGCAACCGCTTCATCGGAGAGGCGGGGCGGGACAAATTCGATCTGGACCGCTACTCCATCGGCTATCTCTTCGAACATGCCTTTTCCGAGAAGCTCAAGCTCAGGAACAGCATGCGCTACTACAACGCAAAGAGCAGCTACTTCAGCACGGACGGCTGGGGCCTGTCCGCCGACCAGCGCTCGGTGGTGGAGCGCTACTACCAGCCGCGCTGGGACCGCTCGTCGGCCTTCGTGACCGATACCTCGCTGCAGTACCAGCTGGACCAGGGCCGCATCAAGCACACCATGCTGGTGGGCTTCGACTACGCCCTGCCAAAGCACGAGACCGAGCGCTATGAACAGCAGGCCGCCGACCTCGATGTCTTCAACCCGGTCTATGGCAAGCCGGTGGGCCCTGTCTCCCCCTACTACCGCTCGTCCTGGAAGAACGACTACAAGCGCCTCGGCATCTATGCGCAGGACCAGATCAAGATCGATGACAAGTGGGTGGTCCTGCTGGGCGGCCGCTATGACAAGGTCCGCTTCAACGAGACGAACTTCTTCACCGGGGACGTGAGCGCGGCCAATGAGAAAAGCTCGGCCTTCACGGGCCGGGTGGGCGTGGTCTATCTCGCCGCCAATGGCCTTGCCCCCTTCTTCAGCTACAGCGAGTCCTTCGAGCCCACCCAGGGCCAGGACCGCCTTGGATCGCGGTTCAAGCCCACGACGGGGCAGCAGTACGAGGCCGGGGTCCGCTACCAGCCCAGCGGCTCCCGGGCCATGGTTTCGGCAGCGGTCTTCCAGCTCACCCGCCAGAACCTGCTCGTGCCCGATCCCCAGGACGCCAGCAGGGCGTTCAACATACAGGCCGGTGAAGTCCGCTCCCGCGGCTTCGAGCTGGAGGCGCGAAGCTCCATCGGCCGCAATGTGAACATCATTGCCGCCTATGCCTACACGGATGCGCGCACCACGCAGGCAAGCCCCCTGCAGCCGGACGAGCTGGGCAAGCGCTCCATCGGCGTGCCCTACAACCAGATATCGCTGTGGGGCGACTACAGCTTTGGAGACTTCGGGCTTGCCGGCCTCAAGGTGGGCATGGGCGCCAGGTACCTGGGCCAGACACGCGGCCTGGCCTATGGGGTTCCCGTCTCGCTGCCGGCGTTCACCCTGGTGGATGCCATGGTCAGCTATACCACCGGACCCTGGCGCTTCGCCCTGAACCTCACCAACCTGACCGACAAGACCTATATCGCCAGCTGCTCCTACGGCTGCTTCTACGGCGAGCCCCGCAAGGTGATCGGCACGGCCACCTATCGCTGGTAAGCGGGCATGGGCCATGGGCCACGGCTGGAGCGATCCGGCCGTGGCCTTTTCTTTGTCGGGGAACCGAAGGCCCCGTTCAGAGCGCCTGCAGCAGCACGCTGCCATCGGCCTGCGCGCGCACCCTCAGCGGCAGGATGGAGGGCAGCACGGCCAGCAGGCCGGCCGAGTCGTTGGCGCGAAAGCGCCCGGTCAGGCGCAGCGCGGCCACGCGCGCATCGGCGGCTTCGATGGGCTGGGTGCGGTAGGCGTTGACGGTGGCCAGGGCCTCGGCCAGCGGGGTGTTCTCGAAGACCAGCCAGCCCTCGCGCCAGGCGGACAGCGTGGCGGCATCGGCCTGGCGCACGACCTCGGCCTGGCCGTTGCGGATGTCCACGATCTGGCCGGGCAGCAGGTCCAGCGTTGCCGCCGCCGGGCCCGTCGCATCCTGCGCATCTCTGCCCAGCGCCCGGACCCTGACATGGCCATGCTCCACGCCCACGGTGACGGGGCCGCCGCGGTCGCGCACGGTGAAGACCGTGCCCACGACCTCGATGCGCGCCTCGCGCGTGATGACCTCGAAGGGCCGGTCGGGATCGGGGGCCACTTCGAATCGCACTTCGCCCCGGGCCATGGACACGCTGCGGCGCTGGCGGTAGAGCGTCACGGCAATGGCGCTCTGGGGCGCCAGTTCCACCAGGCTGGCCTGCAGCGGCAGCTTGCCGTCGGCCAGAGTGATCTTGAGGATCTGCGAGTTGCGCGTGGCGTAGGCCGAGGTGTGCAAGGGCTGCTGCCAGTACCAGTAGGCGCCCCGGCCCGCCAGCGCGCCTGTGCCCAGCAGCCCGGCGAAGGACAGCAGCAGCTTGCGGCGCCGGACGGCCTGGGTGGAGCGCGAGGCCCGGTCGGCCAGCAGGGCGGTTTCCTGGAACTGCTCGCGCAGGCCGCCGGACATGCCGCCCAGCAGGTTCCAGCGCAGGTGCGCCTCGCGCGCGGCGGCATCGTGCCGGGCTGATTTCCCGCGCCATGCGCCCAGGGCCAGGCGTGCCTGGTGGGCCACCGGGTCGGGAGCGATTTCGCTTTGAACGATCAGCGTCAGCGCATGCTCGACCATGCGCTCGCTAGGTGCACTTGCCATGGAAAGGGGGGTCAGGATGCGTCGTCGATCAGTGTACTGTTGTCGAAATCCATGGCGCTGCCCAGCGCATGGTCCTCGATCAGCTCGGAGCGCAGCTGGGCCAGCACGCGCGAGCAGTCCAGCGTGGCGCGCACCATGTGCTTGGCGACGGCCATTTCGGTGATGTGCAGCTGCTCGGAGATCTCTGCCCGCGTGTAGCCGTGCGCGCGAAAGAGGATGAAGACTTCGCGCCGGCGCGGCGGCAGGCTTTCCAGCGCCTGGACGACGCGGTCCAGGATCTGGCGCTGGGCGGCCAGGGTTTCGCTGGAGGGCGCGCTGTGCTGCACCGCCATTTGCTGGCGCGTCCAGTCCTGGGAGGTCTTGCGCTTGCGCGCATCGTCGATGCACAGGTTGCGTGCCACGCGAAACAGCAGGGCGCGCGGGGATTCGATGTCGGCATCGGGCAGCGCCTCGGCCTTCTTGCCGCTGCGCAGGCCCAGGGCGTGCACATAGACCCGCTCGAAGCTCGATTGCGCGATGTCGGCCGCATAGTGCGGATCCCGGAGATCGCGCGTGAGCTGGCGGCGCAGATCGCCATAGTGAGCCACGAGTTCCTGGATCAGGTCACGCATCCGGATACCTGCCTTTCCGCAAGGGCGATGGGTTGGAACCCCTGGGTCCGTACAGAGATGGGCCTACCGGATGCCGCAACCCCGGCCAGGGCCGGGGCGCTGCAGCAGCGGGTATGGGATTCAGCGGCGCAGGTGATTCGAATTCAAATGCAAATGGTTTGCATTCAAATTATGGCATGGGAGATTCGTGCGCCATCATGCCCGGTGCGATCTTTCAGTCCTGCAGCGCCAGCTGTTCTGTGCGCGCAACATCGGGTTTTTGGGCTTGCGCTGCCAGCAGGGCGTCGCCGATTTCGCCGGTGCGCACCGAGGTGACCGACAGCAGGGTGTCGCTGAGGCCGTGGGAGCCCTCGCAGGCGCCCTGCAGGAAGATGGCGGGGCGAAAGTCCGGCGTGGTGTGCACCTGGTAGTCGCGGCTCACGGAGAAGTCGCCCAGGTAGGGGGCCAGCGGGTCCAGCAGGGTCTTGTGGTGCTCGCGCGCATAGCCGGTGGCCAGCACCACCACGTCGTAGCGCGATGCATGGTCGATGCCGCTGTTGAGGTCGCGCAGGCCCAGGTGGATGCCGTCGCTGGCGGCGCGCACGTCCTGCACCTCGTGGCGGCGCAGGAAGCGGTGGCGCGTGTCGCCGACGACCTTCTGTTCATAGAACACCTTGAAGATGCTCTCGATCAGCTCCAGGTCGGGACAGGCGTAGTTGGTGTGCCAGAACTCGCGCAGCAGGGCGCCGCGCTCGTCGTGCGGGCGGCTGTAGACATGGTCCACGAAGTCGGCGTTGAAGATTTCGTTGACGAAGGGGCTGTCGTCCGAGGGGCGGATGGAGCGGGCGCGCATGACCAGGTCGATCTCGGCCTTGGCGTAGCGGCCGTGCAGGTCCATGAAGATTTCGGCGGCGCTCTGGCCCGCGCCCACGACGGCGATGCGCAGCGGCCTGGCATGCTCGGCAATGCTGCGCAGGTAGGCGCTGGAGTGGAAGACGCGCGCATCGCCGCGCAGGGGCTTGAACTGCTCGGGAATGCTGGGCGTGCCGCCGATGCTCATGACCAGGTTCTGGCCCAGGCGCTCATGCACGTTGCCGGCCGCATCGCGCGAGCGCACGCGCAGCAGCTCCACCTTGCCGTCGCGTTTTTCAGGCAGCACCTCGATGACTTCCTCCCCGTAGACGCAGCGGTCCTCGAACTTGGAGGCGGCCCAGGCCAGGTAGTCGTTGAACTCGTGGCGGCTGGGAAAGAAGGTCTTGAGGTTGATGAAGTCCTGCAGCCGGCCCTTCTCGTGCAGGTAGTTGATGAAGGTGAAGCGGCTGGTGGGATTGCGCAGCGTGGCCAGGTCCTTGAGGAAGGACACCTGCATGTGGGCCTGCTCCAGCAGCATGTCCTTGTGCCAGGCGAAGCGCGGCTGCTTTTCGATGAAGACGGGGTGCATGGCCCGCGCGGTGGTTTCGCGCTCCTTGAGGGCGATGGCCAGGGCAATGTTGGAGGGGCCGAAGCCGATGCCGATCAGCGGGTGGGTTTGCATGGAAGGTCCTTTCATTGGGTCGATGCGTCCAGTGCGTCCGGCGCGGCTGCGTCGGTCTGCGGTATCCACAAGGCGTCTGCGAAAAAGCGTTCCCTGAGCAGCACTCCCAGCACGGCGCGCTTGTGCGGGAAGTCGAATTCCTTGACCAGCGCATAGCCGCAGCGCGGCAGGCTTTTGCGCATCTTGCGGTTGTCGGCGCGCGGCTCCACGACGATGCGCTGCGTGCGGCAGTCGTCCAGAAAGAGGTAGTGCGACAGCGAGGGCAGCCAGGCCGTCAGGTAGGGCTGGCCGCGGAACCGCGCCTCCCCCACCAGCGCATGCCAGCCCCGGTCATGGTCGCCCGCGTCATAGAAGGGGGCGATGCGGTCTTCCTTGGCCCAGTAGGCCTCGAAGTAGCCGAAGGGCTCGCCGTCGAAGCAGCCGATGAGGCCGAGCGCATGCGGGTCGCCGGCCATGCGCTGCAGATAGGCGTGGTGGTGGGCAAGGTCGCCGCTTTCCTCCCAGAAATGCGCGACGACCGGGTCGTTCATCCAGCGGTGGATGAGGGGCAGGTCGGCCTCGGGCTCCACGGTGCGAAAGCTCAGCGTGCGGCCCAGCCAGGGGATGAAGCGGCGGTAGACCTCGCCGCGCGGCTTGTGCAGGCGCACGGGGTGGCGCCGGCCTTCGCTGATCGTGTAGTGCAGCGCATAGGGTGGGCGCGGGCGGGGCAGCCACAGGGGCTGCTGCCAGAGCACGCTTCTTGCCACGCGCGGAGCCTGGCCTGGCTGCACTGTGGCGATGCTGTCGCGCAGGCCCGGTGGCAGGCGGGGCAGGGACAGCTCGATTTCCCGGGCATCCGGGTGCAGGCCGAAACCGGCCTGCAGCGCGGCCAGCAGTTCATCGGCTTCGGGCATGCCCGAGCAGGGCCCCATCCATTGCAGCCGCAGCAGGCCTGGCGCGGCCGCGGGTGACAGGTTCCAGAGACTGTGCTTGCCGGGCCTGCCGGCATCCACGGACCCCGAACGCTCCAGGCGCAGCCGCTGTCCATCGCCGAAGACGCTGATCGTCTCGGCGCCTGCATGGGCGAGGTAGCTGGCGCCGGAGGCGTCCGGTGACGGTGTAGCGGTGGCTTCGGCTGGACGCACGTGGACTCTTTCAGGTGGAGTGCCCCGCGTGCGGGAGACGGATGGGGGCAAGGGCACAAGGGACGCAAGGGACGCAGGGGACACAAGGCAGCCTCATGACCGGGATGACGTGCAGGCGCGGCAAATGTTCATGCCAGGGCCGTTCATGCCAGGGCCGGGATCCGGGCCGCCTGGAAGGCATGGGCCAGTGCCTTGCAGAGCCGGCCGCGCAGCACCTCGGTCTCTTCGGTGAGGGCGCCCAGCCGCGCAAAGTCATGGACCATGCCGGCGTAGATCTGCAGGTCCACGGCCACGCCGGCGGCCTGCAGCCGCTCGGCATAGCGCTTTCCTTCGTCGATCAGCGGGTCGTACTCGGCCAGCACCATCAGCGTGGGGGCCAGCCGGCCCAGGTCGGATGCCTGCAGCGGGGCAAAGCGCCAGTCCTGCCGGTCCGCATCGCTGCGCAGGTATTGGCCGAACATCCAGGCCAGGGTGTCACCTTCCAGCAGATGGCCGGTGGCCAGGCGCGCATGCGAGTCACTGTCCTGCTGCGCTGCCGTGCAGGGGTAGAGCAGCAGCTGCAGCAAGGGCTGGGGCATGCCCGCGTCGCGCGCGGCGATGCACAGGGCCGTGGCCAGCGTGCCCCCGACGCTGTCGCCGCCAATGGCCAGGCGCCGCGCGTCCAGGCCATGGCGGCCGCCGTGCTCCAGCAGCCAGGCCAGGGCGTCCTGTGCGTCGAGGAAGGCGGTGGGAAAGCGGTGCTCTGGCGCCAGCCGGTAGTCGATGGCCAGCACATTGCAGGGCGTGCCCAGCGCCAGGCTGCGGCACAGGCTGTCATGGGATTCGAGGCCGCCCAGCACATAGCCGCCGCCGTGAAGGAACAGCAGGCAGGGCGAGGCTGTGTGTCCAGGGGCTGCGCGGTAGAGCCGGGCACGGATACGCGCGCCGTCGCGCGTGGGCAGCTCCAGGTCCTCGGTGGGCAGATCGTCGCCCGGCAGGTCCAGCGCCAGCGTGGCGTTGTCGTAGGCGGCGCGCGCCTGCGCTGCCGTCATCTGGCTCATGCGCGGGCGGCTGGATGCCTGGGCGTTGGCGAGTTCAAGAAATGCTTGCAGGTCGGGGTGGAGAGCCATGGCGTCCTTCGGGTGTGCGGCAGACAAGGCAGGGCGGGCCGGTGCAGGGCATGGCGCCCGCGCTGCCCCTTCCCCGTGATGACGCTGGGCGGCGGAATTTGTTCATCGCCTGGGCGGTGAACATTTTTGGCGCACGCACGTCTTGCAGGGAGTAGAGAGCGCTCGCCGTGCGCCGCGCTCCAGGAAACGCCGGGCCGCGCCGGCATTGCAAGGTCATGCGCCCATGGGCGCCAGAGGAATCCCTTATGGAAAACGCCAGCCGACCGCCCTCCGAGGTACTGCGCCTGCTCAGGCCCTTCCTGCCGTGGATGGCGCTGTCCGTGGTCACGGGCATTTGCGCGGGTGGGGCCACGGTGGCGCTGCTGGCGACCATCAACCAGGTGCTCAACCGTCCCGGTGGGCTGGCGGGCGGGCTGCTGCTGACCTTCATCGCCCTGTGCGCCACCGTGCTGGTGTGCCGGGCCGCGTCCGACATGTCGGGCAATTTAGTGGGGCAGCGCCTGGTGGCCCGGCTGCGCAAGGAACTGGCCAGCAAGATCCTGGCCGCGCCCATCGATGCGCTGGAGCGCTACCGCACGCACCGCCTCATGCCCGTGCTCACGCAGGACGTGGACATGATCAGCGACGTGGCCTTCGTGCTGGCCTCCAACGTGATCGCCCTGGCCATTGCGCTGGGCTGCCTGGCCTATCTGGCCCTGCTGTCGCCGCCGCTGTTTGCCATGCTGGTGGTGGCGCTGGTGCTGGGCGTCAGCCTGCAGGCGCTGGCCCAGTCGCGCGGCGTGGCGGGGTTCTGGAAGGCGCGCGATCACGAGGAAGTGCTGCACAAGGCCTACCGCGCCATCAGCGAAGGCGCCAAGGAGCTGCGCATGCACCGCGCGCGCCGGGGCCGCATCTTCGACGGGCAAATCGGCTCCACCGTGGATGCCATCCGCCGCATCAACAGCCGCGCCATCAACACCTATGTGCTGGCCACGGCCTTCGGTTCCGCGCTGTTCTTTCTGTTGATCGCCCTCATCCTGGGCTGGGCCGCGCTGCGCACCACCGAGCCCGTGGTGCTCAGCGGCTTCGTGCTGGTGCTGCTGTTCCTCAAGGGCCCCATGGACCAGATCGCAGGCGCGCTGCCCAACCTGGGCCGTGCCAAGGTGGCGCTGCAGCGCATTGCCGACCTGTCGGCGCGCTTTGCCAGCCCCGAGCCGCACCTGCACCTGGACAGTCCGCCCGACGAGGTCCGCCTGGACCACGGCCTGGAGCTGCGGGGCGTGCGCTATGCCTTCGATGCGCCCGAAGGCGGCAAGGCCTTCGAGATCGGTCCCATCGACCTGAAGCTGGACAAGGGCGAACTGGTCTTTGTGGTGGGCGACAACGGCTCGGGCAAGACCACGCTGATCAAGCTGCTGCTGGGCCTGTATGCGCCCCAGCAGGGCGAGATCCTGCATGACGGCCAGCCCGTCACGGCACAGACGCGCGATGACTACCGCCAGCTGTTCACCACGGTGTTCTCGGACTTCTACCTGTTCGAGGACCTGGTGGCCGGTGGCGAGGAAGGCCAGGCCGCCGCGCTGCCCGAGGCCGCGCTGCCCTACCTGCAGCGGCTGGAGATCGCCCACAAGGTCAGCGTGCGCAACGGCAGCTTCAGCACCATCGACCTGTCCACCGGGCAGCGAAAACGGCTGGCCCTGGTCCACGCCTATCTGGAGGGCCGGCCCGTGCTGGTCTTCGACGAATGGGCGGCCGACCAGGACCCGAGCTTCCGCCACCTGTTCTACACCGAGCTGCTGCCCGAGCTGCGCGCCAGGGGTCACCTGCTGGTGGTCATCTCCCATGACGATCGCTACTTCCACCTGGCCGACCGCATCGTGCGCATGGAGGCCGGCCGCATGGTCCAGCCGCAAGACGGGGCGCAGCCGGTGGCGGCTGCATCGGCCAGTCCCGCCAGTCAAGGCGTGCTGGCCGACATCTGAATTCCTGCTGAATCCACGAACATGGCAAAGACAAAACTCGTCTACATCTGGTCCCTGAGAAACGCCGCCGCCGACCATGCCGGCCAGCACATCGCCTACAAGGGCGCAACGCGCTACATGAAGTCGCCGCTCGAATACCTGGGCGAGTTGCTGGACACCAGCCCGCTGGGCGATATCTACAGCCTGGAGGCCGTGATCCACGACGACGACGAGGCCTCGCCGCGCGACCGCGAAAAAATCGGCGACTACGGCTTCAGCTACCGGCCGGGCGGCCGCTGGTTCTATCCGCCGGATCTGCGCATCCAGGGGCGCAGGGTCAATGACCTGCTCATGGCCGTGCCGTCTTCCTACCGGCGCCTGCCGCTGAACGATCCGCAGCGCGCCGCGGGCAAGCAGATGTTCGAGGCGCAGTTGCAGGACAGGCTGGTGCAGCTGGGTGCCGAGCGGGTGGTGCTGGATGGCCTGCTCGTCATCCTGGACCGGCTCGTGCGGCCCGGTGCCCTGTTCCACCGCAGGATCGCCAACATCCACCCCGGCATCACGCGCCTGGAGTCACCCTATGAACGCCGGGGCGCCTGCGCCACGCTGGACGCGCTGCATGGCGCGCAGGGCCGCAGGATCGTGGACTGGAAGACCATGGAACAGCGCCCGGTCCCGCCCCTGTTCAAGACCGGCGCATCCTTTCACTACGTGGACAACGGCATCGACTCCGGCGAAGTCATCGCCGACGTGCTGGGCACCGACATCGATCCCCAAGACACGATTCTTGAGCTGCGCTGGAACAACTTCCAGCACAGCCTGTTTCCTGCATTGCGCAAGGGGCTGGAGATGATGGCCAAAGAGCCTGCACGCACCATGGCCTGACAACGAACACATCTCCAAAATCGGCGCGCGCCAACATCAGGGACACCGAGGAAGGGCCGCCCCGCACCGAGGGTGTCGTCCCCCCCGCGAAGCGAGAGGGGGAAGCGGCGCAGCCGCTCAGGGGGCTTCTGTTTATCTAGGCGCCAGCCGAATGGCCCCATCCAGCCGGATCACCTCGCCATTGAGCATGTCGTTGTCCAGGATGTGGCGCACCAGCTTGGCATAGTCCTGGGGCGTGCCCAGGCGGCTGGGGAAGGGCACGCCCGCGGCCAGCGCGTCCTGCACTTCCTGCGGCATGCCGAACAGCATGGGTGTGCCGAAGATGCCGGGGGCAATCGTCATGTTGCGGATGCCGTTGCGCGCCAGGTCGCGCGCAATGGGCAAGGTCATGCCGACCACGCCGCCCTTGGACGCCGCATAGGCCGCCTGGCCGATCTGGCCGTCGTAGGCCGCCACGCTGGCCGTGGAGATCAGCACGCCGCGCTCGCCCGTGCTCTCGGGCTCGTTGGCCGACATGGCGGCGGCGGTCAGGCGGATCATGTTGAAGCTGCCGATCAGGTTGACCGTGATGGTCTTGGAGAACAGCGCCAGGTTGTGCGCGCCGTTCTTGCCCACGGTCTTCTCGGCGGGCGCAATGCCTGCGCAGTTGACCAGGCCTGCCAGCTTGCCCAGGCTCACGGCCTTGTCCACCACGGCCTGGCCATCGGCCTCCTGGCTCACGTCGCATTTGACGAAGACGCCGTCGATCTCGCGCGCCACGGCCTCGCCCTTGTCCGCCTGCATATCGGCGATCACCACCTTGCCGCCCTCGGCCGCCAGCATGCGCGCCGTGCCTTCGCCCAGCCCGGAGGCGCCGCCCGTGACGATGAATACCCGGTCCTTGATCTGCATGGAATGTCTCCTTGGTTATCTGACGTTGACGTAAACGTAACTCTCAAATTATGCATGCAGCCCCGGCCGCAGCCATGTCGCGCCCAAGAAAAAGCCCGGCAGTGCCGGGCTGGTGATGGGCGCGATGGGGGTTACTGGAACCCGGCACGGTCCAGCATTTGCTGGACCTTGGTCATGTTCTTGCCCACGGCCGTGATCGGGATGGTCTCGCTCTTGAAGGGCTTGCCGCCGGTCATTTCCTTGAGTGCGGGGTTGTCCAGTTCCACGCCCTTGGCTGCTGGCCACTCGTTGTTGCCGTTGGCAAAGTAGTTCTGGGCCGCAGGGCTGGCCAGGTACTCCAGGAACTTGACGGCGTTGTCCTTGTTCTTGGCATGGCGTGCCACGGCGCCGCCTGCGATGTTCAGGTGCGTGCCCCAGCTGGACTGGTTGGGGAAGACCACGCCGATCTTGCCGACCACGGCCTGGTCCTCGGGCTTGCCCGAACGCATCATGCGCGCCAGGTAGTAGCTGTTGGTCACGCCGATGGTGCATTCGCCCGAGGCCACGGCCTTGATCTGGTCGGTGTCGCCACCCTTGGGCGGGCGGGCCAGGTTGGCCTTCATGCCCTGGATCCAGCCCTCTGCCTTTTGCTCGCCCATGTGTTCGACCACGGTGCCGAACAGGCTCAGGTTGTAGGGATGCGAGCCCGAGCGGATGCACAGCTGGCCCTTGAACTTGGGGTCGGCCAGCGATTCGTAGTTCTGCACGTCGGCAGGCTGGACCTTGGCCTTGTTGTAGACGATGACACGGGCGCGTGTGGACAGGCCGAACCAGCTGATGCCATCGGCCGTGGGCTGGGCGCGCAGGTTGGAGGGAATGGCGTCTTCCAGCAGCTTGGAGTGGATGGGCTGGAACAGGCCATCCACCTCGCCGCGGTACAGGCGCGCGGCATCGACCAGCAGGATCACGTCGGCCGGCGAGGCCTGGCCCTCGGCCTTCAGGCGCGCAATGATGCCGGCGTCGTCGCCGTCCACGCGGTTGATCTTGATGCCGGTGGCCTTGGTGAAGCCGTTGTACAGCTCCTCGTCCGTGGAGTAGTGGCGCGCGGAGTAGAGGTTGACGACCTGGGAGTCGGCAATGGCTGTGCCGGCAGCCACCAGGGCGCAAGCGGCAAACAGGGCTTTCAGGGATTTCGACATGAAGACAGGCCTCTCTTTGTTGGCAAAGCGCGATGATAGGCCAAACGCGAATTGTTCTTAATAAAGGGAAGAGGCTTCCAAAGGTTTTCTCGCCCCAGGGCCTTTGTGCGTTGCAGGGCGCAGTGCTCAGTGCGGCGAGGATGCCGGACGCATCAGCGCAATGATGTCGCGCAGGTCCGTCTGGTCCTGCAACTGGCGCAGCGCCTGCCGCAGTTTCTCGGCCCGTGCACTCGGTACCGGCGGCAGTGCATGCGCGCAGCAGGCGTGGAATTTCGCATCCTGCTCGGCTTCGTTGAGCGGCAATGCGGGGCTGCCAGGAAGATCGGGCATGTCCAGTGACAGCACGCGCCCATTGCAAAGCCGCAACTCCACGCGCTGGGGTGTCATTGCATTGGGGTCGGGGTTGCCGTCGTCGAGCACCTGCACGCGTGAGGCCAGCTCCAGCCTGCGCGGGTCGGACAGCATGGCGGCGTCGAAGTCGTCCAGGCCTACGTGGCCTTGCAGCGCGGCCGTGGCCACCGCGTAGCCCATGCACAGTCTTGCGCTGGCCGAGTCCATGCCGGCGTGCGCCGGCCGGCCTACCAGGCGCACGATGAGTGCAGAGGCATGTACGCATACGCTTGCGATGTCCTGCGCATGCAATCCGTGCTCGCGCATCAATTGCAGTACGGCGCCTATGCCGCTGTGCGTGGCGCGGCCTGTGGGGTAGGGCTTGTGGCTCATGCGCTCGATCTGGAACACATGACCCACGTCGGCAGCCACTTCGTGCCAGCGGGCCTGGCCGGCGTCGAACAGCGCGAAATAGCCAAACGGCCCTTCGAGAATGTCACGCGGCCCAGGAAAACCCGCTTGTGCGAGTTCGAAGGCTGTGACTGCGGCACGCGCGTTCAGTCCTACCTGCAGTCCTACGGCCGGCGATCCCTCGGCATGCGCCTGCATGGTGCCCGACAGATGGCTGTAGGCCAGGCCCAGCGCATCACGCGTGGTGGTCTCGTCCAGACTCGCCAGCTTGCACAGTGCGGCCGTGGCGCCCAGCCCGCCGCACATGGCGGGCCGGAAAAAGCGCATGGGCGCGCGCTGCGCCAGCGCCACATGGATGGCGAAGTCCAGGCCAGCGGCCACCGCCTCTATGAGTTGGCGGCCGTCGATTGCGCCCTCGCGCTCGGCGTAGCCCAGCGTCGCAGGCGCGATGCAGGCGAATGCATGGACCACGGCGCGGTCATGGATGGCATCGAATTCCTGATTGAAGACCTGGTAGGCGTTGAGCATCACCGCACTGGCCAGCGGCAGTCGCTCGCCGCTGGCCCACACCGTGGCCTCTTGTCCCTGGCCCAGGGCCGCTGCCGCCCGGTGCAGCGCGGCCATGCGCGGATGGCGTGAGCCTGACAGCCCCACGCCGACGGCATCGAGCAAAAATGCCTTGGCGGCGTTCACGGCAGGCGCAGGCAGGTCCTCATAGCGCAGGTGCTGTACGTGCGCGACCAGTGTGTCGATTGCATTCATGCAGCACCTCGGTCATGCGTGCAGGTGGGTGGCGGGCACTGCTGCGCATACCAGGCATGCAGGGTGGTGCCTGTCACGAAGCGGGTCATCGGATGCTGCTGTAGCCGATCCAGCATGGACTCGAAATCGGGCAGGCGATGGGGGACTCCCATCAGATGAGGGTGCAGGCCCAGCGTCAGCACGCGCGGTGAGCCATGCTCGCGCACCTCGTTCTCGAAAACCTGCAGCGTGCTTTCCAGGCGGCGCCCGAACTCGCCCGTGGCGTGCTTTTCCACGGCGTGAATGACCGAATCGTTGAGTTCCAGCGCGTATGGAAGCGCCAGCAACTGACCGCTGGAGGTCTGCATCCAGTTGGGCAGATCATCCAGGCACCAGTCGAATACATGGTCTATGCCGGCCTGGGCCAGCAGGTCGGGCGTTTGCAGCGTTTCTCGCAGGCCCGGCGACAGCCATCCGCGGGGCCGGATTCCGCAAAAGCGTTCTATGCGGTCCAGTGCGCTGGAAATGGCCCCGGCTTGGTCTGAACCACCATCGTGCGACAGCGCGCGCTGGTGCATGCCATGTCCGATGATTTCCCAGCCTGCGTCCAGCAATGCCTGAGCGGCCTGGGGATAGGCGTCGATGACGGTGGCGTTGAGGCTGGCCGAGGCAACAAGGCCGCGGCTGCGAATGGCCGCCATCATGCGAGGCAGGCCGCAGCGCAGACCGTATTCGGCCCAACTGAAGTTGGGAACGTCGGGCAGATTCTCTCGGTCGTGGGGCGGCGTGAGTATGGTGCGCGGCATGG
Source organism: Delftia sp. DT-2 (assembly GCF_028401915.1). Taxonomy (NCBI): domain Bacteria; kingdom Pseudomonadati; phylum Pseudomonadota; class Betaproteobacteria; order Burkholderiales; family Comamonadaceae; genus Delftia; species Delftia sp. DT-2. Next base: position 226,069 of record NZ_JAQOTI010000011.1, on the reverse strand, counting down.
GCTGGTCAAAGGGCCAGTGCTCCACATTGATGACCAGGTGGACCAGGATATGTCGGCCGTCCAATCCGCGCAGCGCTGGCCTGCGGCTGGATAGCTGAAACGGGATGCGGGGATTGTTCATCATGGGTGCGGTCATCGGCCTGTGAATGAAGGGGCGCGCTTTTCCGCAAAGGCGCGGCGGCCTTCTGCATAGTCCGCGCTGTCGAAGCATTGGCGTATCAGTGCCTCTGTGGCCACGGCCTGTGCACTGCTGCCTGGCTGGCGCGAGGCCAGTATGGCTGCTTTCGCGGCGCGCAACGTCAGCGGCGCGTTTGCTGCGATGGTCTCGAGGCGCGCGCGTGACAGGGCTGCAAAGTCTTCCAAAGCAAAGCACTCCTGCACCAGTCCCCTGGCCAGGGCCTGGAATGCGTCCAGCGTGCGTGCCGTGTAGAACAGTTCGAAGGCTGATGCCATGCCTGTCACCTCGACGAGACGGCGCATGTCGGCCAAGCCGTAACCCAGGCCGAGCCGTGCGGCCGGCATGCGCAAGCGCGCGCTTGCGCTGGCATAGCGCAGGTCGCAAGCCAGTGCCAGGCCAATACCCCCGCCCATGCAGGCGCCCTGGATCAGCGCCACGGTCGGGGCGGGAAACCCTGCCAGCGCCTGCTGTGCCTCAGAGACTGCCTGGTTGTAGCGCAGCACAGCCTCGGCGCCATCGCGAACCTGATCGAACTCTGCGATATCAGCGCCCGAGACAAAGGCCTGGCTGCCTGTGCCCTGCAGTGCCAGCACACGAAGGCCATCGGCCTCGCGCAATTGGTACAGCGCCTGCGCCAGCTGCTGCCACATGGCCAGCGTCATTGCATTGCGCCGTTCGGGGTGGCAGATCGTCAAGGTGGCGATGCCGTCGGTCAACGCCTGCTGGATATGGCCGCCGCTCATACCACCCCCTCGCTGCGCATGCGCTGCACATCGGCGGTGCCATAGCCGATCTCGGCCAGCACTTCCTGTGTGTGCTCGCCCCAGCCAGGCGCGGGACGCGCAATGCCGGCAGGCGTGCGCTCCAGGGTGACGGGCTGGGAGATGAGCCGGTAGCTGCTGCCATCGTCGCCGGGGACGGCCTGCGCCACACCCAGATGTCGCACCTGGGGGTCGTCGAACACCTCAGGCATGGAATAGACCGGACCTGCGGGAACACCTGCGTCATTGAGCAGCTTCACCCAGTGGGCTACGTCGCGTTCCCGAAAGCGCCTGGCCAGGGCCTCGTTCAGCGCAGTGCGGTGGCGCACGCGCAGTTTTTCCGACGCGTAGCGCGGGTCCTGCAGCCACGCGGCCTCGCCCAGACAGTCACACAGACGCTTCCAATTGCCCTCTCCCGAGGCTCCCAGGTTGAAGGCGCCATCGCGCGCATTGAACAGGCCCATGGGGCTGCTTGTGGGATGGTCATTGCCCACTTGCACCGGCAGGTCGCCTTCGTTGAGGTAGCGCGCGGCCTGGAAGTCCATCAGCGCTATCTGCGTGTGCAGCAGCGAGCTGTGAATCCACTGACCCAGGCCCGAATGCTCGCGCTCCAGCAAAGCCAGCAGGATACCGACGGCGGCATAGATTCCGGTGCCGCAATCGGCCACGGCCAGACCTGCACGCAGCGGCCCGCCACCAGAAAAGCCGGTGACCGACATGAGCCCACCCATGCCCTGAATGATCTGGTCGAAGCCGGGCCTGCCTGCATAGGGACCGTTCTGGCCGAAGCCCGAAATGCTGGCCAGGATGACGCGGGGGTTGATGGCGCTCAGCTTTTCGTAGGACAGACCCAGCCTGTCCTTGACATCGGGCCGCCAGTTCTCGACCACCACGTCGGCGTCGACCACGAGCTTGCGAAATACCTCCAAGCCCTCGGGCGTCTTGAGATTGAGTGTCAGCGAACGCTTGTTGCGGTTCAGGTTCTGGAAGTCTCCCCCCTGGCGGTCGGCGGCAAACATGGCCTCATTGGGATCGATGCCTGCCGGTGGCTCGATCCGTATCACATCGGCGCCGAAGTCGGCAAGGATGCGCACGCAGGTCGGGCCGGCCCGCACGCGTGACAGGTCAAGCACTCGCAGATGCGCAAGGGCGGGGGATGCGTTGATTTGAGGCATGTTGTCTCCCGGTATCAAGGGTGCACAAAGTGATGGAAGGGCAAGGCAAACTCGTGGGCAAAGGCCAGCAGCAGGCTTTCGCTGCCGGGTGCTCCCACGATCTGGACACTGACCGGACGGCCCCGGCCGTCCTTGCCCACGGGCATGACCAGCGCTGGCAGCCCCAGGTAGTTGATATAGGCGTGGTGGCGGTGCATTGCCGCCAGCGCGCGAGGGTCGAAGCCGGGGCAGGAGGTTGTGACGGTCTCGCGGTCGGGCACGCCTTTTGGCAGGCAGGGCGTCAGCAAAAGGTCGATGCCGTCCAGGCAGGTGGTCATGAAGGCATGGCTCTGTGCCGGTATCTGATGCAAGGCATGGCGATACCAGCCATTTGGCATGGCCCAGCCCGGCAGGGCGATGGCCCTTGTGGCCGGAGCCAGGGTGTCAAGCTCTGTGCGCACAGCGGCCTCCAGTGAAATGGCTGCCTCGGCATGCAGGACGATCTGGGCCAGCCGGTTCAGCCGGCCCAAGTCAGGCGCCGGGCGGTTTTGGATCTGCACGCTGGCGTGCAGGCTCTTTTCGAAGAGGGTCAGCGCAGCCGCCACGCCGGCATCCTCGTGGGTTGTGCGCATTGCGTTGCCGATGCGCCAGCGCGGTGGGGGCTCCGGCGTGTCAGGCCGCGTCGGCAGCATGGCTGTGAAGATGCGGGCCGCATCGGCTGCGCTGCGCGCGATCACCCCGACGGTATCCAGAGTGGGAGCCAATGGCGCCACGCCATCGGAGGGCAGCAGGCCGCGCGTAGGCTTCAGGCCGATCAGGGCGCAGGTTGCCGCCGGCATGCGCACTGAGCCCGCCGTGTCGGTGCCCAGCGAAGCCGCGCAAAGACCCGCAGCCACGGCCACGGCCGATCCGCTGGACGAGCCGCCGACGGCAGCCTGGGCGTCAAGAGGGTTGAGCAGCCGTGGTGAATGGAGGCTCTCTGCCGTGGCGCCGCATGCAAATTCCGCCATGGTGAGCGCGCCCAGGTGCAGTGCGCCCTGCGCCTTCAGCCGTTGCAAGACGGTGGCGGCCGGCCGGATCTGCCCCGTTGTGCGAGGCCGGCCCAGACCTGGCACGTGCAGGCCCGTGTCGAAGACGTCCTTGTGTGCCAGTGGCACGCCGGAGAGCAGGCCGCCGGGTTGGGGCGACGGTGCGGCAAAGATGTGCTCCGCGCAGTGCCACTGCGCGTTGCGGCGCCTGAATTCGGTGGCCAGTGCTGCCGCATGACTGTCATGTGCCGAGGGAGGCAGCAGGGCGAAGCGCCGGAGCATTTCGTCCACTGAAGGAAGCGTCTCGAACTCAGCCATGGCCGGGCTCCGTGCACTCCAGTTCGTTCGCCACGGCGCTCAATCGGGCCAGTGTTTGGGCAATGGCCTGAAGGTCCTGCGGTGGCAAAGCCAGGCCCCGCAGTCGGCAGGCCAGCGCAGCCCAGGCCAGCCAATCATGTGAGCAGTCTTCGTGCATGGTGCTTGTCTCCTGCTACGCTTGTGCATTGATCTAATTTTGAGTGTCATAAATATATTTATGAAAGTCAAGGAAATAAAATCAGGCGGCGACCCGTTCTGTTTTTGCGAAGGGGAGGCTTGCCATGAAGGCTGCTGAGCGCATCCGCCTTTCCATTGAGGAATCCATACGCGACGGCAGCCTGCTGCCCGGGGATGCGGTGGATGAACAGGCGCTGATGCAGACCTATGACGTGTCACGCACACCCGTACGCGAGGCTCTGCTGCAGTTGCAGGCCCAGGGCCTGGTGGTCAATCTGCCGCGCGCCGGCATGGTGGTGGCCAAGATGGATGTGGGCCAACTGCTGGCCATGTGGGAGTTGCTGGCGGAGCTGGAGGGCATAGGCGCAAGGCTGGCCTGCGAGCGCATGACACCAGCAGAGCGCGAGGAGCTGGCCGCCATCCATGAACGCGCGTCAGCCGTGGCGCGTCGAGAGGACGCACAAGCCTGGCAGGAGCACAACCGGCGCTTCCACGAGGCGCTGTACCAGGGGGCGCGCAATCCCTATCTTCGGCAGGAGATCCTGCGTATGCGTTCACGCACCGGTGCCTACAGACGCCATGCATTTTCGGCCTTTGGCCAGACGGCCCTGTCCTGGGCTCAGCATGGAGAAATGGTCGAAGCAGTCCAGGCGCAGGATGCTTCGCGGGCGGCCTCCCTGATGACCCGGCACATGAGTCCTGGCCAGGGCTCGGCCAGTTTCGCGTCGTTCATCGCGGCCCTGCCCAAGCACCTGCTGGCTTGAGCGCACGAGGGCGCAGGCAGGACATCTGCGGGAAGTCCCGGGGTATATAAGTTATTTGCGCGATCAAAAATATATTTATAGAAATCAAAAAAATTTGATCGTGCATCCTGACCTCGCTGTTTCGAGGGGGATGGCTTGTGCAGGCATACCTACCAAGGAACCACCCATCATGGACGCTCTTTCCCCGCAGTTGCCTTTGCCCCAGGCGCTGGTCCAAGCGCCGGCTTTCGATTCGGACGCCGTGCATCGCAAGGTTGCATGGCGGCTGATCCCCTTTCTTGTCTTCCTGTTTCTGTTGGCCTGGATAGACCGTGTCAATGTCGGCTTTGCCAAGCTGCAGATGCTGCAGGACCTGCGATTCAGTGAGGCTGTCTACGGACTGGGCGCAGGCATCTTCTTCATCGGCTACTTTCTCTTCGAGGTCCCCAGCAATCTGTTGCTGCAGCGCATAGGTGCGCGCAAGACGCTGGCGCGCATCACCATCCTGTGGGGGCTGGCGTCCATGGGCATGGCTTTTGTGACCACGCCCGAGGCCTTTTATGCGCTGCGCTTCCTGCTCGGTGTGTTCGAGGCGGGGTTTTTCCCGGGCGTCATGCTTTACCTGACCTACTGGATTCCGGCTGCCAGGCGAGGCCGCATCAACGGATGGTTCATGACTTCCTTCGGCATCGCGGGCGTGGTGGGCGGGCCCATCGCTGGGCTCATCATGAGTGGAATGGAGGCAGTGGCCCCTCTGCGAAACTGGCAGTGGCTGTTCGTCCTGGAAGGCATTCCCTCGGTGATCGCTGGCTTGGTGGTCCTGGCATGGCTGCCCGACAGGCCCTGCCAGGCTCACTGGCTGTCCGAGGCAGAGAAAAGCGCGTTGGAAATGCAACTCGACGCCGAGCGGCAGGGTGCGGGCAAGCATGCAAGCTTCATGCAGGCACTGCGTCTGCCCGCGCTGTGGCTGTGCACGGCGGCGTACTTCTGCATCGTGGGCGGCAATGCCACGCTGGCCTTCTGGATGCCTTCGCTGGTGCGTGAGCTGGGTGTGCACAGTGCGTTGCACATCGGCCTGCTGTCGGCGATTCCGTTCATGCTTGGCACGGCGGCCATGGTGATCAACGGGGCACATTCCGACGCCACCCGCGAGCGCCGTCTGCATTGTGCGGGTGCCACCTTGGTCGGTGCTGTCGGGCTTGCGCTGACTGGCGCCACCATGGGCAACCCGGTGCTGGCCATGGTGGCCTTGAGCATTGCTGCCATTGGTGTGCTGGGCGCTTTCCCGGTGTTCTGGGCCATGCCAGCTTCGTTTCTGACCGGCACAGCGGCTGCTGCGGGCATTGCCTTCATCAATTCGGTAGGCAATCTCGCAGGCTTTGCCACGCCGTTCATGATGGGCTGGGCCAAGCAGTGGACCGGTGGTGTCGGCGCGGGCCTTTATGGAGTGGCCGCAATGCAGCTGGCCGCATCGGCCATTGTGGCTTTGGCCATGCGCAGGCTCAAACCATGAACAGGCCATGGCAGGCGAAAAAAAACCCAGTCCAAGGACTGGGTTTTGAAAGGATCCAGAAACGGGGGTTTCGAGAGGATCCAAGGAGACAACTGGTCAGGTCTTGCGACCCGGGATGCATGCAATTATGAGGGTAATCACTAATTCTTGCACGCAACCCTGTTGTAAGACGGCGTGATCAACGCTTGCGGGTCTGGGCCGACTGGACGGCTTCGCTGGCGGTGTTGGTCACGGCCGTGAAGTTGGCTTCCGCCAGGTCCGAAGCCTGCTTGACGGCCTTTTGCACCGACTCGAAGGCATTGTTGGCAGCCGACACGGCGCTCTTCATCACGGCCACGGCGGTTTCGGAACCTGCGGGTGCGTTCTTGGCGGTGGTGTCCACCAGGGCGCTGAAGTTCTTCTGCAGATCGGACGCCTGGCTTTCGAAGGCCTTGGCCAGCTCGGCACCGGTGCCGCTGGCGATGTCGTACAGGTGGCGGCTGTAGGCAGCGGTCTTTTCAGCCAGGGGCTGGAACAGATTGGCCTGCAGCGACAGCAGCTCCTGCGCATCCTTCACGCTCAGGACGGCCTGGGTGTGCTGGGCGGCTTCGTTCAGTGCGGCGCGCGAGGCGGTCACATTCAGTTCCACCAGCTTTTCAACGCCTTCGAAGGCCTTGCTCGTCAGGCCGAACAGGGTTTCCAGGTTGGCCTTTTGTGCGCTCAGGATTTGGTCAGGGGTCAAGCTCATGTCAGTCTCCAGAAAAACGGACCACAGGGGTCTCGGGTTACGGGGAATTGCCTGCGCTGACCTGACTGAGTGTCATGTTGCAGTGCAGCATGGGTCTTATTGTAGGGATTGCAAAAAAGGAATCAAGTACCTGATGCTGCGGTGCAGCAAAAAAATCGGCAAAGCTGTGGGTTTTTTGTAAGTCTTTGATTTTGAATTGATTTTATGTCGGTTTGACGACATTTTTCGGTTTGCATGCTTACTCGCTTGGCGAGTGATTGGCAGCAGTGCGCGTCGTGATGGCGACAGGGGCTGGGGACAGGGCGCATTCGGCCGGCGGCACAATGGCCGCCATGAATGAATCGCCCCCGAGCCGCCCCGCGCCGCAGCCCCGTTCGGCCTATGCGGCATTCCGACGCATCAGCACGCGCTGGTCGGACAACGATGTCTACGGGCACGTCAACAACGTCGTCTATTACAGCTGGTTCGATACGGCGGTGAATGCCCATCTGATCGAGCAGGGCGCGCTGGATATCCACGCGGGCGAGACGATAGGCCTGGTCATAGAGACGCAATGCAATTACTTTGCGCCGCTGGCCTTCCCGCAGGAGGTGGAGGCCGGTATCCGGGTGGCCCGCATCGGTGGCTCCAGCGTGCGCTACGAGGTGGGGCTGTTCGCGCAGGGCGAGCCATTGACGGCGGCGGCCGGGCATTTCGTGCATGTCTATGTGGACCGGCATACGCGCCGGCCTGCCCAGATTCCGCAGGCGCTGCGACAGGTGCTGGAGCCGCTGCTGCGCGGTTGATGGCGTTCGGGGCGCATGCAAGGCGCCCGCTCGCAGCGCGGCAGCGTGTGTATGGCCTACACTCGAAAGCTGTCTGCCATCTGACCGCTGGGGCGCTTACCGCCCGGCTCTGTCCATGATCATCACCAGCCTGCTCGATACCGACCTGTACAAATTCACGATGATGCAGGTGGTGCTGCACCAGTTTCCCGGAGCACAGGTCGAGTACCGCTTCAAGTGCCGCAACCCCGGCGTGCAGCTCGCACCCTATGTGAACGAGATCCGCTCCGAGATCCGCTCGCTGTGCAGCCTGCGTTTCCAGGACGCGGAGCTGGCCTATCTGAGCTCGCTGCGCTTCATCAAGAGCGACTTCGTCGATTTCCTGGGCCTGTTCCACCTCAACGAGAAATGCATCACGGTGCAGGCGCTGCCCAATGGCGAGATCGACATCACCATCCGCGGGCCTTGGCTGCACACCATCCTGTTCGAGATTCCCGTGCTGGCCATCGTCAACGAGGTGTACTTCCGCAACACCCAGCCGGTGCCCGATTTTCCGGAAGGCCGGCGCCGTCTCGACGCCAAGATTGCGCTGCTGCAGCAGCCCGGCCTGGAGCAGCTCAAGATTGCCGACTACGGCACGCGCCGCCGCTTTTCGCGGGCCTGGCATGAAGAGGTGCTGCGCGTGCTGTGCGCACGCCTGGGCCGGCCCGGCGCATCCGTGGAGTCCGAAGGCCAGTTCGCCGGCACCAGCAATGTGCTGTACGCCATGAAGCTGGGCGTGCGGCCCCTGGGCACGCTGGCGCATGAATACCTGCAGGCCTGCCAGTCCCTGGGCCCGCGCCTGCGCGACAGCCAGATCTTCGGCTTCGAATCCTGGGCGCGCGAATACCGGGGCGACCTGGGCATTGCGCTGTCGGACGTCTACGGCATGTCGGCCTTCCTGCGCGATTTCGACCTGTACTTCTGCAAGCTCTTCGACGGTGCGCGCCACGACAGCGGCGACCCGTTCGAATGGGGCGAGCGGCTGCTGGCCCACTACCGTGCCAACCGCATCGATCCGCTGACCAAGACGCTGATCTTCAGCGACGGCCTGACGGTGCCGCGCACCATCGAGCTGTTCCAGCGCTTCCATGGCCGCTGCCAGCTGGCCTTCGGCATAGGCACCAACCTGACCAACGACCTGGGCGACGCGCCCGACCATGTGCCGCTGCAGATCGTCATCAAGATGACCCGCTGCAACGGCCAGCCCGTGGCCAAGCTCTCGGACACGCCGGGCAAGAGCATGTGCGATGACGAGAAGTACCTGGCCTACCTGCGCCAGGTGTTCGAGATTGCGCCGCCTGCGGCGCAGGCTTGATTGCGGCACCACCTGCCGCCAGGAGGGGACAGTGAATAGAGAACAAAGAGGAGACGGGACCATGAAGGCATTGCGCGGATTGCTGGCGCTGCTGGCCACCTGCGCGCCATCCTGGGCCCTGGCCGCCGATATCGACGGCGGCCAGCTTTCGGTACTTTGGGGCGTGCCGTTTGCGGGCATGCTGTTGTCCATCGCCCTGATGCCGCTGGCGGCGCCCCATTTCTGGCACCGGCATTTCGGCAAGGTGACGGCCGCCTGGGCGCTGGTCTTTCTGCTGCCCTTCGCAGCGGTGTTCGGCGTGGGCGCGGCCATGGCCAACCTGGTGCATGCCCTGCTGGCCGAATACCTGCCGTTCGTGATCCTGCTGACGGCGCTGTACACGGTGTCGGGCGGCATCTATGTGCGCGGCAATCTCAAGGGATCGCCGGGGCTGAACACGGCCATTCTGGCGATCGGCGCCGTGCTGGCCAGCTTCATGGGGACCACGGGCGCCTCGATGCTGCTGATCCGGCCGCTGCTGCGTGCCAACGACAACCGCAGGCACCAGGTGCATGTGGTGGTGTTCTTCATCTTCATCGTCTCCAATGCCGGCGGCTCGCTGACGCCGCTGGGCGATCCACCGCTGTTCCTGGGCTTTCTCAAGGGGGTGGATTTCTTCTGGACGGTACGCCACATCTTCACCGAGACGCTGTTCCTGGTGGGCGCGCTGCTGGCGCTGTTCTACGCGATCGATGCCTGGCTGCTGCGCAAGGCCGGCGAGGCGGATCTGCCCGATCCCACGCCCAGCGTCGATGCCTTGGGCCGCGCCAGCCGCCTGGGCTTTGATGGCGGCGTGAACTTCGTGCTGCTGCTGGCCGTGGTGGCACTGGTGCTGATGAGCGGCCTGTGGCGTACCGATGCCGGCCTGGTGCTGGCCGGCACGCATGTGGGCCTGCCGGGTCTGGTGCGCGATGCGGGCCTCGTCGCCGTGACTGTGCTGTCCCTCAGGCTCACGCCGCGCAGCGTGCACCAGGCCAATGAATTCGGCTGGGGGCCGATGCAGGAAGTGGCCAAGCTGTTCGCGGGCATCTTCCTGACCATCATTCCCGTGATCGCCATGCTCAAGGCGGGAACGGCCGGACCCTTCGGCGCCATCGTGGGGGCCGTGACGCGCGCCGACGGCACGCCCGATCCGCTGATGTATTTCTGGGCCACGGGCCTGCTGTCCTCGTTCCTGGACAACGCGCCGACCTACCTGGTGTTCTTCAATACGGCGGGCGGAGACGCCGCTCAGATGATGACGGCCATGGCCTCGACGCTGGCCGCCATCTCGGCGGGCGCGGTGTTCATGGGCGCCAACACCTATATCGGCAATGCGCCCAACCTGATGGTCAAGGCCATTGCCGAGGAGCGCGGCGTGAAGATGCCCAGCTTCTTCGGCTACATGGCCTGGTCGCTGTGCATTCTGGTGCCGCTGTTCGTATTGATGAGCTTCATCTGGTTCCGCTGAAGAACCGCCTAACGCCAAGACAAGGAAAGAGACAGACATGGCAAGCAAACCCCGCATCCTGATCGCCCGTGCCATCCCGCCCGAAGTGGTGCGCAAGCTGGAGCAGCACTTCGAGGTCGAGTCCAACCAGGATGACGTGGTCTGGAGCCCGCAGGAACTGGCCCGGCATCTGCAGGACAAGGACGGAGTGCTGACCACGGGCTCGCAGACCATCGATGCGGCGCTGCTGGCCGCCTGCCCGCGCCTGAAGGTGGTGGCCAACATGGCCGTGGGCTACAACAACTTCGACGTGCCTGCGATGACGGCTGCAGGTGTGCAGGGCACGAATGCCCCCGACGTGCTGACCGAGACCACGGCCGATTTCGGCTTTGCCCTGCTGATGGCCACGGCCCGCCGCGTGACAGAGAGCGAGCACTACCTGCGCGCAGGAAAGTGGAACTCCTGGCGCTACGACCTGTTTGCCGGCTCGGAAGTGCACGGCAGCACGCTGGGCATCATCGGCATGGGCCGCATCGGCCAGGGCATCGCCAAACGCGGGGCGCATGGCTTCGGCATGAAGGTGGTCTATCACAACCGCTCGCGCCTGTCGCCCGAGCTGGAGGCCGAATGCAAGGCCGGCTACGTGGGCAAGGATGAACTGCTGGCCATGGCCGACCATGTGGTGCTGGTGCTGCCCTACACCAAGGAAAACCACCACACCATAGGCGCGGCCGAGATCGCCCGGATGAAACCCACGGCCACGCTGATCAACATCGCGCGCGGCGGCATCGTCGATGACGCGGCGCTGGCCAGGGCACTGCGCGACAGGACCATTGCTGCAGCAGGCCTGGACGTGTTCGAGGGCGAGCCCTCGGTCCATCCCGACCTGCTGACCGTGCCCAACGTGGTGCTGACCCCGCACATCGCCAGCGCCACCATGGGCACGCGCAGCGCCATGGCCGAGCTGGCGGCCGACAACCTGATCGACTTCCTGTCCGGCAAGGTCCCGCGCACGCCCGTGAACCAGCCCGAAGCGGCGGCCGCCGGCGCGCGCGCCAAGGCCTGAACACCGTGTTGTGACAATCGCGGGAAGGCTGGCCGTGGCCGCTTCCCGCTGCATGGAGCGCAAGCAAAATCTTGACCCAGATATCCGGAGTGTGGTGGGCGGCCTGGGCCGTGCTGCTGTTGGGGCAGGCGGCCGTGATCTGGCTGCTGTGGAGGCGCTCGGCGCAGCGCGAGGACGGGGTGGCGCCCCAGCAGGTGCTGCAGGCGCTGCAGATGCTGGACGTGCGGCTGCAGCAGCTCGAGCGCGGTGCCCAGGCCACGCAGATGGCCGTGGCCAAGAGCGATGGCGGGCTGGACCGCGTGTCGCAGCAGCTGCAGGCCCATCTGGCCCAGGCCCAGCTCGATGCCCAGGCGGCGCGGCGCGAGCAGGGCGAGGCGCTGGCAGCCTTTCGCATGGAACTGGGCCGGCTCACCGTGCGCCTGGCCGCCGACAGCGCCCAGGCCCGCGAGGCCCAGGGCGAAAGCACGCAGCGCTTCAACGCCCATGTGCAGGAGCGCTTCGAGGCGCTGGCGCAGACCACGCGCAGCACGCTGGACTCCCTCAAGAATGACATCCAGCAGCAGCTGGGCGGACTGGCGCAATCCAGCCAGGTCCATGCCGAGCAGCTGCGCGGCACGCTCAACGAGCGGCTGGCCACCATCCAGTCGGACAACGCGGCGCGGCTGGAGGAGATGCGGCGCACGGTGGACGAGAAGCTGCATGCCACGCTGGAGCAGCGCCTGGGCGAATCGTTCAAGCTGGTCAGCGACCGGCTGGAGCAGGTGCACAAGGGCCTGGGCGAGATGCAGACGCTGGCCGGCAGCGTGGGCGATCTCAAGCGCGTGATGACCAATGTGAAGACGCGCGGCACCTGGGGCGAACTGCAGCTGGGCGCCATCATCGAGAACGTGCTCACGCCCGAGCAGTACGCGCGCAACGTCAAGACCGTGCCCGGCAGCGACGACATGGTGGAGTTCGCCATCCGCCTGCCCGGACGCAGCGACGAGACGCCGGTCTGGCTGCCCATTGACGCCAAGTACCCGGTGGAGCAGTACCAGCGCCTGCTCGACGCCCAGGATGCGGCGGACAAGGCGGCCATTGTCTCGGCAGGCAATGCCTTCGAGGCATCGATCAAGTTCGAGGCGCGCAAGATCCACGGCAAGTACGTGAGCCCGCCGCACACCACGGACTTTGCCGTGCTCTACCTGCCCACCGAAGGCCTGTTTGCCGAGGTCATGCGCCGCCCCGGCCTGGTCGAGGCCGTGCAGAACGGCTGCCGCGTGATGGTCACCGGCCCGGCCAACCTGGCCGCCATGCTCAGCAGCCTGCAGATGGGCTTCAAGACGCTGGCCATCGAAAAGCGCTCGTCCGAGGTCTGGGCGGTGCTCGGCCAGGTCAAGACCGAGTTCGCCAAGTTCGGCGAAGTGGTGGATGCCACGCGCAAGTCCATAGACGCGGCGGCCAAGCGCTTCGAGCAGGTGGGTGTGCGCACGCGCGCCATCCAGCGCCAGCTGCGCGACGTGCAGGAGTTGCCCGCGCCGACCTCTAGTGCAGCGCGGCCCGGCCTGCCGGATGACAAGGACGCAGCGGCCGGAATGGAGCCGGGATCGGAGCAGGATTGAGATGAACCTGGCCCTGTTCAAGGTCATCATGGCGCAGGTCAGCGTGCATGCCACCATGGCCGGCATGCGGCTGGCAGCGCCTTTGCTGGCGCTGCAGCAGGGCTATAGCGCGGCGGCCGTGGGCATCTTGCTGGCGCTGTTCGCGCTGACCCAGGTGTTCCTGGCGCTGCCGGCCGGGCGCTTCGCGGACAAGCATGGTTTTCGAAAGCCGTTTTTCCTGTCCATGCTGGCGGCCAGCGGGGGCTGCGCGCTGGCGCTGGCATTGCCGCTGTATCCGGTGCTATGCCTTGCGGCGTTGTTGTCGGGCGGAGCCAGCGGCGCCGTGGTGATTGCCGTGCAGCGCCATGCGGGCCGTGTCACCCACGATGCGGTGGCGCTCAAGAAGGTGTTCAGCTGGTTGGCCATAGGCCCGGCCATCTCCAACTTCATCGGGCCCTTCAGCACCGGGCTGCTGATCGATCACGCGAATTTTGGCGGCGAGGGCAGCACCATGGGCTACCGCGTCGCCTTCGGCCTGCTGGCCCTGGTGCCCGTGCTGGCCTGGAGCTGGGTGCGCCACACGCAGGAGCTGCCGCCCGTGCGTGCGCCCATAGGCGGCCCCAGGCAGCATGCCTGGGACCTGCTGCGCGACCGCAATTTCCGCAACCTGCTGCTGGTCAACTGGCTGCAGTCCGCATGCTGGGACGTGCACACCTTCGTGCTGCCGCTGCTGGGCCATGAGAAGGGCCTGAGTGCCTCGGTCATCGGAACGCTGCTGGGCATTTTTGCCGTGGCGGCCGCCGCCATCCGCCTGGCCATGCCGCTGGTGGCCGAGCGCTTGCGCGAAGGCGCCGTGATCTCCGGTGCCATGGCCATCACCGCCTTCGTCTTTGCGCTGTACCCCTTCATGGACTCGGCGCTGACCATGGGCATGTGTTCAGTGATGCTGGGTTTTTCACTGGGATCTGTGCAGCCCATGGTCATGAGCATGCTGCACCAGATCACGCCCGAGCACCGCCATGGCGAGGCACTGGGCCTGCGGCTCATGGCCATCAATGCCTCCAGCGTGGCCATGCCCGTGCTGTTCGGCTCGGCGGGGGCATTGATCGGCGTGTCTGCGCTGTTCTGGGTGGTGGGCGCGGCCGTGGCCTCGGGCATCCGCACGGCCTGGTTCATGGGGCTGACGCCGCGCAAGCCGGAATGAAAAAAAGCGACCTGCGCCTTGGTGCGCAGATCGCCTTGCGATGCGGTGGCGGCCTGCCGGCCGCTGCGGCTCACCAGCCGCCAGCGTGGAACTGCTTGATCAGCGCCCAGGCCTCGACCGGATCATCGGTATAGCGGAACAGCTGCAGGTCCTTGGGCGAGATCGTGCCTTCCTCGATCATCAGGTCGATGTTGAGCAGGCGCTTCCAGAACTCGGTGCCAAAAAGGATCACGGGCACCGAATGCGTCTTGCCGGTCTGCATCAGGGTCAGCACCTCGAACAGCTCGTCCAGCGTGCCGAAGCCGCCGGGGAAGGCCACCAGGGCCTTGGCGCGCATCATGAAATGCATCTTGCGCAGGGCGAAGTAGTGGAACTTGAAGCTCAGGTCCGGCGAGATGAAGCGGTTGCCGTTTTGCTCGTGCGGCAGCTCGATGTTCAGGCCGATGCTGGGCGCGCCCACGTCATGGGCGCCTCGGTTGGCCGCCTCCATGATGCCGGGGCCGCCGCCGGTGCAGATGTAGAGGCGCTCCTCGGGCGGCTGGTTCAGGCTGTCGGCGGCCACGATGCGCGTGAAGGCGCGGGCCTGTTCATAGCGGTGCGCATTGCGCACGGCGCGCTCGGCCAAGGCAACGCGCTGGGGATCGCCGCTGGCCTGTGCGTCGGCCAATTGCTGCTCGGCCTGCTCCAGGTCCACGAAGCGGGCGCTGCCATAGACCACGACGGTGTGCTCGATGCCGCGCTCGATCTGGGCCAGGTCCGGCTTGAGCAGCTCCAGCTGCATGCGGATGCCGCGGGTTTCGCGGCGGAACATGAATTCCGGGTCCGCGAAGGCCAGGCGATTGGAGTTCTGCTGCAATGCCATGCCGTTGTGTGCCTGGTTGTGAAGGGCCGACCAGCCGTTGGCCAGATCGGTATCGGTCAGGGGGGAAGAGATTTGCATGAACCCTCGTACACAGGAAAAACCAGGGCGGCCACGCCTGTGGCCGTTCCATCAAATACGTTGCCAGCGCAGATGATGACTGCACTATACGCTCACAAACTCATAGCCGCGGGGCTCGCGCACCGGGTGCTTTGGCGCATTGACGCAGCCGTGGGCGAATTCGTATGCTGGACAGTTGGCAGTAGGGCTTTTGCCTGCCGCTGCCTGCCGCATCGGCGGGTATTTTCAGGCCCGATTGCGCTTCAGACGTCCGGGTGTTCGGCCGGCTCGTTGCGCACGACGCTGCTCAGCGGCGGCGGCACGTCCTGGCCCGCACGGCGTGCGCGGAACAGGGCTGCACGCATCAGGAAGATGGTCGTGATGGGAACGGTCACCGAGATGAACACCGCAATCAGCAGCGCATGCACGGCCAGGCTCTGGCCGCTGACGGAAAAGTAGATCCAGGTGGCATGCATGATCAGCCAGCAGCCCATGGTGGCGATGATGGAAGGCGCATGCACGCGCTCGAAATAGCTGTCCAGGCGCCACAGGCCCATGGAGCCCAGAAAGGCGATGATGGCGCCGCCCAGCGCCAGCGCAGCCACCAGGATCTGGCACCACAGCGGCAGCGTGGTGGTTTCCGGCATCATTCGATCACCTCGCCGCGCAGCAGGAACTTGGCCATGGCCGTGGAGCCCACGCAGCCGAACAGCGCAACCAGCAGGGCGGCCTCGAAATAGCTGGTGCTGTCATAGATGATGCCCATCAGCAGCATGGCCAGCATGCCGTTCAAATACATGCAGTCCAGCGCCAGCACGCGATCCTGGGCGTGCGGGCCCTTGAGCAGGCGCAGCACGGCGCAGCCCATGGCGGCGACCAGCAGGCCCAGCGCGAACATCAAAGTCCAGTGGAACCAGGGCATCATTCGAAAATCTCCATCAGGGGGCGCTCGTAGGAGCGCTTGACGTGCTGGACGATCTCTTCGGGATCATCGACCTCCAGCACATGCAGCATGAGTTGGGAGCGGTCGCGCGAGATCTCGGCCCAGGCCGTGCCGGGCGTGATGCACACGATCATGGCGAGCACGGCCAGGCCGTTGGGGTCGCGCAGTTCCAGCGGGATGCGCACGAAGTTGGCCGGGTGCTTGCGCATGCCCGGAAACAGCATGAACCGCACGACGTTGAAGTTGGACACCGAGGTGTCCCAGACCACGCGCAGCCCCAGGCGCACGATGGTCAGCGGATGGCGCACGCGCACGGGCAAGGGGCGCAGGCCGCGCAGCAGCAGCGGCAGCAACAGGCCCAGCAAGGCGCCCAGCAGGATCTGGCCGCTGCTGAACGAGCGGTTGAGCAGCAGCCACAGCAGGAACAGCGCCACCGACAGCAGCGGCGCGGGCAGCAGGGTTTTCATCATCGGGAATCCTCCTTGCCGGCCGTTGGGCCTGCATCGCCTATGCCTGCGGGCATGGGGGCGCCGCTGGCCTGGGCAGCGGCGCGCGCGGCGCCTTCGGGGCCGGCTTCCAGCCGCGCCTTCTTTTCTGCCGGGCTCGGCTCCGGCTGCGTGCCCATGACGGAGCGCACATAGACATCGGGCGCCAGCAGCGCATCGGCCGCACGCTGCGTGTAGCCCATCAGCTGGCCACCCTGCACGGTGAGCGTCACGCAGCAGGCCAGCAGCACGGCGATGGGCAGGCCTTCGGCCACACGCAACGAGGGCGAGTTCTGCTCCTCGGTCGCCCAGAAATGGCGTATGCCGGCGCGCACCAGCGACAGCAGGGCCAGCAGCCCGGTGATGATCATCAGCGCCACCAGCACCCAGCCGGCCCAGCCGGCCTGGAAGCCGCTGGAGTTGCCCAGGCCCAGCGGGTTGAGCAGGGCAGACAGCATGGCGAACTTGCCCACAAAGCCCGAAAGCGGGGGCAGGCCGGTGACCACCAGGGTGGCCAGCATGAAGCTCAGGCCGATGAAGGCGGCCGCTGCGGGAATGGCGCGGCCGATCAGCACCTCTTCGGATTCGTCGAGGTTGAAGCCCTCCGTGGGCAGCAGTTCGGCGTTGAGGAAGGGAGCCTCGTCATCCTCATAGGGCTCGCCCGCATCGTCATCCACGCGCCAGCGGTCCACCACGTCGGCGATCAGAAACAGGGCGCTCACGGCCAGGGTGGAGCTGGGCAGGTAGTACAGCAGCCCGGCCGTCAAGGCGTTCTGGCCAAAGCCCGTGGCGGCCAGCAAGGTGCCCGAAGAGAGAACGGCCGCAAAGCCCGCGATATGCGTCAGCCGCTGCGAGCCCAGCATGCCCAGGCCGCCGAAGGCCATGGTCAGCATGCCGCCGACGATCAGCCAGGTGCTGCCGAACAGGGCGGAGGCGCCGGCCTCGGAGCTGAACAGCAGCGTCCACAGCCGCAGCACCACGTAGACGCCCACCTTGGTCATGAGCGCGAACACGGCGCCCACGGGAGCGGTGGCTGCGCTGTAGGCCGGCACCAGCCAGAAGTTCAGCGGCCACATGGCTGCCTTGGTCAGGAACGCAATGCCCAGGATGGCAGCGGCCGAATGCAGCAGCCCGCGGTCGTCGCTGCTGACCTGGGGGATGGCACGTGCCAGGTCGGCCATGTTCAGCGTGCCGGTCAGGCCGTAGAGCATGGACACGCCGATCAGAAACAGCGACGAGGCTGCAAGATTGATGGCGATGTAGTGCAGGCCCGCCTGGATGCGTGTCCGCCCGGAACCATGCAGGACCAGTCCATAGGAGGCCGCGAGCATGATCTCGAAGAACACGAACAGGTTGAACAGGTCCGCCGTGAGGAAGGCGCCGCTCAGGCCCATCAGCTGAAACTGGAACAGCGAGTGAAAGTGCATCCCCGCGCGGTGCCAGCGGGCGCTGGAGAAGACCAGCGAGGCCAGGGCCACCGTATAGGTCAGCACCAGCATCATGCCGGTCAGGCGGTCCAGTGCCAGCGAGATGCCGAAGGGCATGGGCCAGTTGCCCGGCATGTAGACGCCCAGGTTGACGGGCGCGCCGGCCTGGTCGGTCCACAGCATCAGCATCACGGCCACGCCCAGCCCCATCAGGGTGGATACCAGTCCAAGAGCGAATTTGAGGCGCTGGCGCTCTTCGCGCAGCAACAGCATCAGCGCTGCCGAAAGCATGGGCAGCACGATGGGCGCCAGCATCAGGTGCGGCATGAGACGGGCGGTCAGCTCGTTCATGGCATCTCCTGCTCGGTGCGGGAATGGGCTCCGTCCACATGGTCGGTGCCCGTGGTGCCGCGCGAGGCCAGCAGCACCACCAGGAACAGTGCCGTCATGGCAAAGCCGATCACGATGGCCGTGAGCACCAGCGCCTGCGGCATGGGGTCCGCATAGTGCGCAAGATCCTGCGGCACGCCGGCGCGCAGCACGGGCTCCTTGTCGATGGCCAGGCCCTGGCGGCCCATGCTGAAGATGAACAGGTTGACTGCGTAAGACAGCAGGGCCAGGCCCATGATGACCTGGTAGGTGCGTGGGCGCAGCAGCAGCCACACGCCCGAGCCCGTCAGTACGCCGATGGCAATGGCAAGCACGACTTCCATCAGAAACCTCCTCGTGCAAGCGCTGCAGCGGTGGCCTGCTGCACGGCAGCTTCGGCCTCTTCGGCCTGTTGCTGCTGCTCCTCCAGCAGACGGGCGTGGTAGCGGTGGCTGCGCACCGATTGGTGGGCGATGGCCGTCAGAATGAGCATGGTCGCGCCGACCACCAGCGAGAACACACCGATGTCGAAGAACAGGGCGCTGGCGAGATGCACGTCGCCGACGACTGGCAGGGTCATATGGAAGGTGTGGCTGGTGAGAAAGGGATAGCCGGCCACGATGGAGCCCATGCCGGTACCCAGTGCGAACAGCAGGCCGACACCGATCCATCGGCGCGGGAAGATCGGCAGGTGGGCCTCGACCCACTGCGTGCCGGAGATGATGTACTGCATCAGCAAGGCGACCGAGAACACCAGGCCGGCCACGAAGCCGCCGCCGGGCTCGTTGTGGCCGCGCATGAAGATGTAGACGGAAACCAGGGCGGCAAACGGCAGCAGCAGCCGCACCAGCACGGCGGGCACCATCAGGTAGCCCACGGCCGTATCGCCTGCGTTGCGCGGATTGAACAGATCGGTCTGCAGGTCGCCAGGCATGTAGCGCTGCTGCTCGGGCAGGTCCAGCGTCTCGCGGGCCGGGCGAAAGCGCCTGAGCAGCGCATAGACGACCAGGGCCACGATGCCCAGCACCACGATCTCGCCGAAGGTGTCGAACCCCCGGAAGTCCACCAGCATGACGTTGACCACATTGGTGCCGCCGCCATCGCTGAGCGCATGTTCCAGGAAGAAGGTGGAGGCCCCGTCATAGAAGGGGCGGCTCATCATGGCGAAGGCCAGCCAGGCCATGCCGCCACCTGCAACCAGCGACAGCAGCAGGTCACGCATGCGGCGCGAGCGGGCGCGCAGCTCGGCGGACAGCACGGGAATGTGCAGGCTTTTGTCGCGCTTGGGCATCCAGCGCAGGCCCAGCAGCATCAGCACCGTGGTGGCGACCTCGACGACCAGCTGGGTCAGCGCCAGGTCAGGCGCCGAGAACCACAGGAAGGTCAGGCAGGTGCACAGGCCGGCGCCGCCCAGCATGATCAGCGCCGTCAGCCGGTGGTACTTGGCCTTCCAGGCCGTACCCAGGGCGCAGAGAATGCCCACGGCCCACAGCATCACGAAGGCGGGCGACAGCGGCAGCATGCTCCGGTCTCCCAGCTTGATGCCTTGCAGCCACAGCGGCAGAACGCCCGCCAGCACGGCGGTGCAGACCAGCCACAACATCTGCCACTGCAGGCGCATGGTGGACAGGCGCCGGCGCGACCAGCGGCCCAGCAGGGACAGGCGGGCCAGCAGGTTCTCGAAAACACGCTGGCCGCTGAGCGTGCCCACCAGCGGCGCGGTATCCATATGGCCGGCCTGGCGCTGCCAGCGCAGCAGCATGTACAGCAGGATGCCGCCAATCAACGCCACAAGGCTCATGATCAAGGGCATGTTCCAGCCGTGCCAGATGGCCAGGCTGTACTCGGGCAGGTCGCCGCCGACCACGGGCGTGGCGGCCGCTGCAAGGAAGCTGCCCACCGCCCACGCCGGCAGCATGCCCACCACCAGGCAGGCCAGCACCAGCAGCTCGACGGGCACGCGCATCCAGTGCGGAGGCTCGTGCGGGTCGTGCGGCAGGTCGGTGGCCTTGGGGCCGAAGAAGACGTCGATGGTGAAGCGCAGCGAATAGGCCACGCTGAACATGCCCGCCACCGTGGCTGCCACCGGCAAGGCCGTGCGCACCCAGGGAGCGGCATCCAGGTAGACGGTCTCGGCGAAGAACATCTCCTTGGACAGGAAGCCGTTGAGCAGCGGTACGCCCGCCATGGCCGCGCTGGCCACGCAGGCCAGCGTGGCCGTGATGGGCATCATGTGCCGCAGGCCCGAAAGCCGGCGGATGTCGCGCGTGCCGCTTTCATGGTCGACGATGCCCGCGGCCATGAACAGCGAGGCCTTGAAGGTCGCGTGGTTCATGATGTGGAACACCGCAGCCACGGCGGCCAGCTTGCTGTTCAGACCCAGCAGCAGCGTGATCAGGCCCAGGTGGGAAATCGTCGAATAGGCCAGCAATCCCTTGAGATCGTGCTGGAACATGGCCAGATAGCCGCCGATGAGCAGGGTTGCCGCGCCGGCTCCGCCCACCAGCCAGAACCAGGCATCGGTGTCACCGAGCACGGGCCACATGCGCGCCAGCAGGAACACGCCGGCCTTGACCATGGTGGCGGAGTGCAGATAGGCCGACACCGGCGTGGGCGCGGCCATGGCGTGCGGCAGCCAGAAGTGGAACGGGAACTGCGCACTCTTGGTCAGCGCGCCCAGCAGGATCAGCACCAGGGCGATCAGGTACAGCTGGTGGTCACGCACCTGCTGGCCGGCGATGAGCACGTTGTCCAGGTCATAGCTGCCCACGATGTGGCCCAGCACCAGCATGCCGGCCAGCATGGCCAGGCCGCCCGTGCCCGTCACCGTCAGCGCCATGCGCGCGCCGCGGCGTGCATCCTTGCGATGGTGCCAGTATCCGATCAGAAGAAAGGAGAAGAGGCTGGTCAGCTCCCAGAAGAAGGCAATCTGGATGATGTTGCCCGACAGCACCACGCCAGCCATCGCGCCCATGAAGGCCAGAAAGAACGAGAAAAAGCGCGGCACTGGATCGGCCGGCGACATGTAGTAGCGCGCATACAGCACGACCAGCGAGCCTATGCCCAGCACCAGCATGCAGAACATCCAGGCAAAGCCGTCCATGCGGATCACCAGGTTCAGCCCCAGTGCCGGCAGCCACTCGATCTCCTGGCGCAGCACTTCCCCATCGGCGATCTGTGGAAACAGCAATGCGGTCTGTATGGCACAGCCCAATGCGATCGCGCCGGCCAGAGTCGACTCTGTATTGCGCGCATTGGCGGGCAGCATTGCGGCAATCAGGCTGCCGATGAAGGGTAGGAGTATGAGGGTGATCAGGGGCATGGGCGGTCCATTTTACGGGCAAGGTTTTTTGCTTCGCTATGAAAACCTGAGCATGTTTCAGGCTATGGCCGCGCATACCCCGAGGGTCGTACGCATGAAAAACCCGCCGAAGCGGGTTGGATAGAGACAGTTCGCGTCTTCAGGAGGCCGAGCCGGCCTTGGCTGGAGTGGCCGGCTTTGCCGCCTGCTCCTTGGTCGGTTTGGCGCCCTGGGCGGCCGTGTCCTTGCCCCCCTTGGCCGCAGTGTCCTTGGCATCAGGCTTGGCGCTGTGGCCTTTGTAGCTGCTGCCGTTGACAGTCAGGCCTTCGCCCGAAAACTTGGTGGCTGTCGGTTCCGCCACACCCTTGACCCGTGCGATGAAGTCGGGCCAGTCCTTGAAGGGGGCTGATTTGCGTTCCTCGAGAATGCGTGCCGACATGGCCGGGCCTATGCCCTTGATGGATGTCAGTTCGGCTTCATTCGCCTTGTTGGCTTCCACAGCGGCCAAAGCCATCACGGACCACAGCAGCGCAATGAAGCCAGCCATCAATTTTCTGAACATACAAACCTCCTGATCCCTCAATGTTGAGGGCCGCAACATTGCGACCCAGAAGCATCTTATGCAGGCCTCTGGCGTGCCGCCAGGCAGTCGCGGGCTCCAGGAGGCCGGCGCAGGCACGGCCGCACGCGCCCAAAGCCAATGGCCACGCGCCCTCCAGGGCGGTTTCTAGGAATACTCTGAAAATACACTGGCCATGCCGTGTTTGCCAATGGGGGTGACGCGATGCCGGGGATAGGGCCGCCTTTCGCCACCCCGGCCCATCACAGCTCCTCGACGCGCCGGGCCGGGTAGCTGTCCCAGCTCTGGCAGCCGGGGCAGTGCCAGAAATGCTGGCGAGCCTCGAAGCCGCAGGCCGCGCAGCGATAGCGGGTCAGCGGTTTGGCGGCGTGGTCCAGCGCGCGTTGCACGGCTGGGTGGTATTGCTCCTCGGACAGTTTCTCGCCAGCCAGCCACTGCGCAGCAGCCACCAGGGAAGGTTCCCGGTCCAGATGCTGGACCAGGCGGGCGCGTCCCGGTGCCTTGGTTTCACCATCGGTGCTCTGTTCTTCAATTTGAGCGTCCAGCGCAACCAACGCCTGCAGCAGGTCCAGCGAAGGTGCCTGGGCGTATTGCTGGCTGAGCAGCTGGTGGACATGCTGGCGTTGGCCTGTGGCGGCTGCGATGTCCACCAGCAACTGGGCTGCCAGCGGCAGCGCGGCGGGGGACTGCTCGGCCAGGCTTTCCAGCGTTTGCAAGGCCTGGGCCGATTGCCCCATGCGATGCTGCAACTGGGCATGCTCCAGGCGCGGTCGCGCAGCCTGGGGTGCTGTGGTGATGGCTTGCTGCAGCCGCTGCAGCGCCTCGGCCTGCTGGCCCTGCGTGAGCAAGGACTGGGCGTCTTCGCACAGGTAGTGCGCCAGCCGGCCACTGAAGTCCCCCTGGTTGGCATCCTGCATGCGGCGAGCAATGGCGGCGGCCTGTGTCCAGTCGCGCGAGCGCTCGTAAATGGCCAGCAGGGCCAGGCGGGCCTCGGCCTCGAAGGCCGTGCCTTCCAGGCGGCGCAGCGCGTCCTCGGCGCGATCGAGCAGGCCTGCCTTCAGAAAGTCCTGGGCCAGCGCGTGCTGGGCGCGGTCGCGGTCCACGCGGCTGAGGTCGCCGCGCGACAGCAGGTGCTCATGCACGCGCACGGCGCGGTTGTATTCGCCGCGGCGGCGAAAGAGATTGCCCAGGGCGAAGTGCAACTCCGAGGTGTCGGGGTCGTTCTGCACGGCTTCGATGAAGGCGTCGATGGCCTTGTCCTGCTGCTCGTTGAGCAGGAAGTTCAGGCCCTTGAAATAGGCCTTGGGTGCCTGGCGGTTTTCGGCGCGAATCTGCCTCAGGTCCCAGCGCGAGGCCAGCCAGCCCAGCACGAAGGCCATGGGCAGGCCCAGCAGTATCCAGCTCAGATCAAATTCCATGCACGTCGCCCGGCAGGATGGGGGAGGGGGGCGCCTTGGGCGCCGTGGATGGCGCCGCTCCTTCGGCTGCAGGCGCGGGGACCTGGGTCGAGCGCGCGGCATTGCGGTGCTTGAGCCAGCGCGGCACCATGCCCAGCACGCCCACGATCAGGCCCAGGGCGAAGGCCGCCAGCACCACCAGTACCAGCGGCGCAGTCCAGGAGGTGCCGAAGAAGAAGTGCACCGTCGCGTCCTGCTGGTTGTTCAGTGCGAAGGCGAACAGCGTAAAAAAAATGGCCGCCTTGAGCAGCCACAGGAAGTACTTCATGTGTTCCCTTGTGTGACGGGAACGATTCTAGAGCCTGGCGGTGACGACGGCTGCAGTGCGCGCAGCCGGCAAGCCGGCTTTCAGGCGGCAGGGCCGGTGCCTGCGGAGCTGGCGGCAACCGTGTCGGGCGCCGCGCCGGGGCGCAGGTCCACGGCTTCGCGCAGGGCCTTGCCGGGCTTGAAGTGCGGCACGCGCTTGGACGGAATGTGGACGGCCTCGCCGCTGCGGGGATTGCGGCCCATGCGGGGCGGGCGGTGGTTGACCGAGAAACTTCCAAAGCCGCGGATTTCGATGCGATGGCCGCGCACCAGGGCATCGCTGACGGCGTCAAGAATCGTCTTGACGGCCTGCTCGGCGTCGCGCTGGCTCAGTTGGCCAAAGCGTGCTGCGAGTTCTTCGACGAGATCGGATCGGGTCATCAAGGATAGGAATCAGGGGTTGAAATGGCGACGGGCGCCCGGAGGCACCCGTCGCATCCGACCTTCAGCGGTCAGCAGACTGGCTGCTGATTACTTGTCGGAGTTGTCCAGCTTGGCGCGCAGCAGGGCGCCCAGGCTGGTCGTGCCGGCGTTTTCCTTGGCCGACTGGGCGGACAGGGAAGCCATGGCTTCTTGCTGGTCAACCTGGTCCTTGGCCTTGATCGACAGCTGGATGTTGCGGGTCTTGCGATCCACATTGACCACCACGGCGGTGATCTCGTCGCCTTCCTTCAGCACCGAGCGGGCATCTTCCACGCGGTCAACGGCGATTTCCGAAGCGCGCAGGTAGCCGACGATGTCTTCGCCCAGGTCGATTTCAGCACCGCGTGCGTCCACCGTCTTGACCTTGCCCGACACGATCTGGCCCTTGTCGTTCACGGTCACGAAGGTCGTGAAGGGATCGCTGTCCAGTTGCTTGATGCCCAGGGAGATGCGCTCGCGCTCGACGTCCACGGCCAGCACGATGGCTTCGACTTCCTGGCCCTTCTTGTAGTTGCGCACGGCAGCTTCGCCGGGCTCGTTCCAGGACAGGTCGGACAGGTGCACCAGGCCGTCGATGCCGGCAGCCAGACCCACGAACACGCCGAAGTCGGTGATCGACTTGATCGGGCCCTTGACGCGGTCGCCGCGCTTGGTGTTCTGCGCGAACTCTTGCCAGGGGTTGGCCTTGCACTGCTTCATGCCCAGCGAGATGCGACGCTTGTCTTCGTCGATCTCCAGCACCATGACTTCGACTTCGTCACCCAGGGTCACGAGCTTGGTCGGAGCAATGTTCTTGTTGGTCCAGTCCATTTCGGAGACGTGCACCAGGCCTTCGATGCCGGGTTCCAGCTCGACGAACGCGCCGTAGTCGGCAATGTTCGTGACCTTGCCGAACAGGCGGGTGCTCGAGGGGTAGCGGCGCGAAACGCCCATCCACGGGTCGTCGCCCATTTGCTTCAGACCCAGCGAGACACGGTTCTTCTCGGTGTCGAACTTGAGGATCTTGGCCGTGATTTCCTGGCCAGCCTGCACGACTTCCGAAGGATGACGCACGCGGCGCCATGCCATGTCGGTGATGTGCAGCAGGCCGTCGATGCCGCCCAGGTCCACGAACGCACCGTATTCGGTGATGTTCTTGACCACGCCTTGAACGATGGCGCCTTCCTTCAGCGTCTCCATCAGCTTGGCGCGCTCTTCGCCCATCGAGGCTTCGACCACGGCGCGGCGGCTCAGCACCACGTTGTTGCGCTTGCGGTCCAGCTTGATGACCTTGAACTCCATCGTCTTGTTTTCGTACGGAGTCAGGTCCTTGATCGGACGGGTGTCGATCAGCGAACCGGGCAGGAAGGCGCGGATGCCGTTGACCAGCACCGTCAGACCGCCCTTGACCTTGCCGGAGGTCGTGCCGGTCACGAATTCGCCCGATTCCAGGGCCTTTTCCAGAGCCAGCCACGAGGCCAGGCGCTTGGCGGTGTCGCGCGACAGGATGGTGTCGCCGTAGCCGTTTTCGATCGAGCCGATGGCGACCGACACAAAGTCGCCCACCTGGACTTCGATTTCTCCCTGGTCGTTCTTGAATTCGTCGATCGGCACATAGGCTTCCGACTTCAGGCCAGCGTTCACGACGACGAAGTTGTGCTCGACGCGCACGACTTCAGCGGTGATGACCTCGCCAGGACGCATTTCCGTGCGTTGCAGCGATTCTTCAAACAGGGAGGCAAAAGATTCAGACATGTATTTCCTTGCCCGCAAACAGGTTTCCGTTGGCACCATTGCCAAGCGTTTCTAGGACTGTTTGCGGAGGTGTTGTGGGTTCAACCACGGGGTTGGAGTCTATGAACCTCGGGCCGTACACGGGGCGGTGCCGCCATGTCTGGGCCCTGAGGGCGGGTTGCCGACCGTGCGGCGCAACTGGCAATCAGTCGCGGCCGAACGGCTGGCGTTCCTGCCACCATGAAAGCACCTGCTCTGCCACCTCTTCGATGGAAAGCTCGGAGCTGTCAAGCAGCATGGAATCCTGGGCGGGCTTGAGGGGTGCAACGCTGCGGTTCATGTCCCGCGCATCGCGTGCTTCAAGGTCTGCCCGAAGGGCGCTTATGTTAGCGGCAATTCCTTTGGAAATCAACTGCTTATGCCGGCGCTCGGCGCGACAGGCGGCGGAGGCCGACAAATAGACCTTGAGGGGAGCATGGGGAAAGATCACCGTGCCCATGTCGCGGCCGTCGGCGACCAGCCCCGGCAGCTGCTGGAAGGACAGTTGCAGGTCCACCAGTGCATCGCGCACGGCCGGCAGGGCCGAGACGCGCGAGGCGTTCATGCCCGACTCCTCGCTGCGCAGGATCAAGGTGACATCCTCGTCGCCCAGCCAGATGCGCTGCTCGGCATCAAAGCGCACGGGCAGCGCGCGCGCCAGCGCGGCAATCTGCGGGGCGTGGGATTCGTCCAGCACCATGCCGGCCCGCGACGCGGCCAGTCCTGTGAGGCGGTACAGCGCGCCTGAGTCCAGCAGGTGGTAGCCCAGGGCCTCGGCCACCTCGGCGGCGATGGTTCCTTTGCCGGAGGCGGTGGGGCCATCGATGCAGATCACGGGGATGCACGCACGGGCCGTCTCGCAGACCGAGAACAGGGCCTCGAAGTAGTCGGGGAAGGTCTTGGCGACGCACTTGGGGTCTTCGATGCGCACCGGCAGGGCGGCCGGGTTGAAGGCCGCCAGCGAGAAGCACATGGCCACCCGGTGATCGTCGTAGGTGTGGATGCTGGCCGCGCGCCATGCGGCGGTGGATGCGGGTGGTGTGACGCGGATGAAGTCCGCGCCTTCCTCGACTTCGGCGCCCAGCTTGCGCAGCTCCTTGGTCATGGCCGCGATGCGGTCGGTCTCCTTGACGCGCCAGCTTGCGATGTTGCGCAGCGTGGTCGTGCCATCGGCATACAGAGCCATGACGGCCAGCGTCATGGCGGCATCGGGGATGTGGTTGCAGTCCAGGTCGATGGCCTTGAGCGGCCAGGCGCCACGGCGGATGCGCAGCCAGTTCGGGCCTCCCTCCACCTCGGCGCCCATTGCGCGCGCGGCTTCGACAAAGCGGATATCGCCCTGGATGGAATCCAGTCCCACGCCGAGGATACGGATGCCTTCGGCGCTGTCCGAGGCGATGGCGCCCAGTGCGATGAAGTAGCTGGCCGACGAGGCGTCTGCCTCGACATGGATCTCGCCCGGCGAGCGGTAGCGACTGCCGGCCGGGATGGTGAAGCGCTGCCAGTTCTCGTTGTGCACGGCGATGCCGAAGCGGGCCAGCAACTCCAGCGTGATATGGATGTAGGGCTTGGAGATCAGCTCGCCCACGACTTCGATGGTGATGTCGCGCGTGGTGGCCAGCAGCGGCAGTGCCATCAACAGCGAGGTCAGGAACTGGCTGGAGACATCGCCACGCACCTGGATGGGGCTGTGCGGCAGCTGCGAGAAATCGGGCTGGCGGATGTGCAGCGGAGGAAAGCCCTCGTTGCCCAGGTAGTCGATGCGGCAGCCGAGCTGTCGCAGCGCATCGACCAGATCGCCGATGGGGCGCTCATGCATGCGCGGCACACCGCTGAGTTGGAAGTCGCCGCCCAGCACGGACAGGGCTGCCGTCAGCGGCCGCATGGCCGTGCCGGCGTTGCCCATGAACAGCTCGGCACTGGCGCCGGAGGGCAGGACGCCGCCCAGGCCGGTGATGCGCACAGGCTTGCCGAGGGTGATGGTCGCGGGCTCCACCGTGCAGCCCAGTTGCTGCAGGGCCTGGAGCATGACGCGCGTGTCGTCCGAGTCAAGCAGGTCGTGGACCACGGTCGTGCCCTGGCTCAGCGCTGCCAGCAGCAGCACGCGGTTCGAGATGCTCTTGGAGCCTGGCAGGCTCACCGTGCCCTGAGCGCGGGAAAGAGGGGGGATATCGAGGAAGGCGGTACTGAACATGGCAATTCGGAGGCAAACAGGCTGTCGGAAGGCATTGCGGCCGCGCTGGCCGCAATCCACAGATGCGCTCGGGGGCGCTTGGAGCGCGGCCGGCGTTGCGCGTCAGCGGCGCGGTACGCCCATGCGCCAGTGGGCACGCGCCGCGCTGGCCAGGGTCAGGTGGTCTTCCAGGCCTTGGCCGTCGCCGGCCTGGATCAGGCATTCGAGTTGCTGCAGCGCCTGCTGGAACTGGCGCGACTGCGCCAGCACCTGTTCGCTGTTGGCCAGCAGCACATCGCGCCACATCTTGGGGTCGCCTGCTGCAATGCGCGTGAAGTCACGGAAGCCGGGGCCGGCCAGGGACAGCACCTCATCGGAATCGGGCTGGGTGATCACGCTTTGCATCATGGCGAAGGCCAGCAGATGCGGCAGGTGGCTGACCGTGGCAAAGGCGCTGTCGTGGGCTTCTGGCGACATGGCGCGCACGCGGCAGCCCAGCAGCTCCCACAGGGACTGGGCCTTTTGCAGGTGCTCGGTCAGTGTGCGTTCCGTGGGCGTCAGGATGACCTGTGCGCCCTTGTACAGCTGGGGGTCGGAATGCTCGACGCCCGAGACTTCCTTGCCCGCAATGGGATGGGCCGGCACGAAGGAGCCGAGCTGGTCGCGCAATGCCGAGCGGGCGGCATGCACCACATCGACCTTGGTGGAGCCCACGTCCATGATCATCATCCCGGGCGTGACCAGGTGCTTGATGGACTTGAGCGTGGCCTCGGTGGCCGCCACGGGCACCGCCAGCAGCACCAGGTCTGCGCCGGCGGCGGCCAGCAGGGCCGAGGGTGCCTCCACATCGATGACGCCCATCTGGCGTGCGCGCTCGGTGGTAGACGGGGATTTGCTGTAGCCCACGACACGCTTGACCAGCCCGGCCTGCTTGAGCGCCAGCGCGAACGAGCCGCCCATGAGGCCGCAGCCGATCAACCCCAGTTGTTCGAACGGCTGCATCACTTGGAGACCGGATAGGTGCCCAGCACCTTGTAGAAGGCGCACAGCTCGCGCAGCTCCTGCAGCGCGCTGGCCACGTTGGGCTGGGCCGGGTGACCTTCGAGGTCGATGTAGAAGTAGTACTCCCACTGGCCGGTGCGTGCGGGGCGCGATTCGAAGCGCGTCATGGAGACGCCGTGCCGCTTGAGCGGTACCAGCAGGTCATGCACGGCGCCGGGACGGTTGGGCACGGAGATGATGATGCTGGTGCAATCCTGCCCGCTGGGTGCGGGCGTCGCCAGCGTATGCGGCAGGCAGATGACGGCGAAGCGCGTACGGTTGTAGGCATCGTCCTGAATGGCATGCGCCACCACGTGCAGGCCGAATTGCTGGGCCGCGCGTTCGCTGGCCAGGCCGGCGATGTCGGGGTGCAGCGCCGCCAGGCGGGCGCCTTCGGCGTTGCTGGACACCGGGCGGCGTTCGGCATGTGGCAGATGCTTGGACAGCCAGCCCTGACATTGGGCCAGGGCCTGGGGGTGAGCTGCAACCACCTTGATGCCTTCGGTCGTGTTGGTGCTGCGCAGCAGGTTGTGGCGCACCAGCAGGCTGACCTCTCCCACCACGTGGCAGGGCGTATGCAGGAACATGTCCAGCGAGCGCGTGACCACGCCTTCGTTGGAGTTCTCCACGCCCACCACTCCGTACTGCGCGCTGCCCGCGGCCGTGGCGTGGAAGACCTCGTCGAAGCTGTTGCAGTACATCAGGTCGGCCGCGCCGCCGAAATACTGGATGGCCGCTTCCTCGCAGAACGTGCCCGCCGGGCCCAGCACGGCCACGCGCTGGGGTGACTCCAGTGCCAGGCAGGCCGACATGATCTCGCGCCAGATGGCCGAGACATGGGCGTTCTTGAGCGGGCCGGGGTTGGCGGACTCGATCTTCTGGATGACCTGGGCCACGCGGTCAGGGCGGAAGAAGGGCGTGCCTTCCCGCTTCTTGACCTCGCCGACCTGCTCGGCCACGCGGGCGCGTCGGTTCAGCAGATCCAGCAGTTGCTGGTCGATATCGTCGATCTGCACGCGCAGATGCGCCAGATCGGGAGAGGCTTGGGGTGGGGTGCTCATGGAAGGGGGTGTGGTCGGTCAGGCGTTGCGCTGTTCGAATTCGCGCATGTACTCCACCAGCGCCTGCACGCCAGCGATGGGCATGGCGTTGTAGATGCTGGCACGCATGCCGCCGACGGACTTGTGGCCCTTGAGCTGCAGCAGGCCGCGTTCCCGGGCTCCGGCCAGGAAGGCGTCATTGCGCGACTCGTCGCGCAGGAAGAAAGGGATGTTCATGCGCGAGCGGCAATTGGCAGCGACCTTGTTCACGTAGAACGAGGACTGGTCCACGTACTGGTAGAACAGGTCGGCCTTGGCGATATTGCGCGCCTGCAGGGCCGCCACGCCGGTCAGGCCGCCTTCGGTCTGGCGCTTGATCCACTGGAAGGTCAGGCCCGCGATGTAGATGCCCCAGGTGGGCGGCGTGTTGTACATCGACTGGTTGTCGGCCACGGTCTTGTAGTCGAAAGCCGAAGGGCAGGCGGGCAGGGCGTGGCCCAGCAGGTCCTCACGCACGATGACCAGGGTCAGGCCGGCCGGGCCCAGGTTCTTTTGCGCACCGCCAAAGGCCAGGCCCACGCGGCTCCAATCGACGGGGCGCGAGGCCACGTGCGAGGAGAAATCCACCACCAGCGGAGCATCGCAGCCCAGCGCCTTCAGGTCGGGCAGTTCCTGGAACTCCACGCCATGGATGGTTTCGTTGCTGCAGATGTGCACGTAGCTGGCGCCACGGCTCAGTTGCCAGCTTTCGGGGGCGGGCAGGGTGGTGAATTGGCTGTCCTCGCCGCTGGCTGCGATGTGTGCATCGGCCACGTACTTGCGTGCTTCCTTGGCCGACTTCTGGCTCCAGCTGCCGCTGAGCACGAAGTCCACCGTGCCGGCGCGCGACAGGTTCAGCGGAACGATGGCGTTCTCGGCCAGGCCGCCGCCCTGCATGAACAGGATCTTGAATTCGGGCGGCACGGCCAGCAGCTCGCGCAGATCGGCCTCGGCCTGTTCGTAGATGGAGATGAACTCCTTGCCGCGGTGGCTCATCTCCATCACGCTCATGCCGGACCCGTGCCAGTCGAGCATTTCGGCGGCTGCCTGCTGCAGCACTTCGGCGGGAATGGCGGCAGGGCCGGCGGAGAAGTTGTAAGGGCGGTTCATGGAGTTCACTGTCAAGTCACGCGCAGGCGCCAGGTCGGGCAGGGCCTGCAACTGTCAAAAATCTGGGCCGCCGCTACGGCTGCGCTCCCGGTGTGGGAGGCAGCCCCAGCGGCGGCCGGGTCATCATGCGGGCTCGCCCGTGCCTTCGGCAGCGGCTTCGTCGCCGCCCGGGGCTTCCTCGCCCGTGGCCTCGCCCTCGACTTCGTTGGCATCGTTTTCGACGATGCGCTGCAGGCCGCCCAGCTTGGCGCCTTCGTCCAGCGAGATCAGCGTCACGCCCTGGGTGGCTCGGCCCAGCTCGCGGATTTCCGACACCCGGGTGCGCACCAGCACGCCAGTGTCGGTGATCAGCATGATTTCGTCATCGGCGTGGACCAGGGTGGCGGCGACCACCTTGCCGTTGCGCTCGGACTGCTGGATGGCGATCATGCCCTTGGTGCCTCGGCCATGGCGCGTGTACTCGACGATGGACGTGCGCTTGCCGTAGCCGTTTTCCGTGGCCGTGAGCACGCTTTGCGATTCGTCCTCGGCCACCAGCATCGCGATCACGCTCTGGCCCTCTTCCAGGGTCATGCCCTTGACGCCACGCGCATTGCGGCCCATGGGGCGCACGTCGTTTTCGTCGAATCGAACGGCCTTGCCGCCGTCGCTGAACAGCATTACGTCATGCTTGCCGTCGGTGAGGGCTGCGCCGATCAGGAAGTCGCCCTCGTCCAGGCCCACGGCGATGATGCCGGCCTTGCGCGGGTTGGAGAACTCGTCCAGCGCCGTCTTCTTCACGGTGCCCATGCTGGTGGACATGAACACATAGTGGTCGGCCGGGAAGCTGCGGTACTCGCCCGTCAGCGGCAGCACCACGTTGATCTTCTCGCCATCCTGCAGAGGGAACATGTTGACGATGGGGCGTCCGCGCGAGCCGCGCGAACCTGCGGGCACTTCCCAGACCTTGAGCCAGTACAGGCGGCCGCGGTTCGAGAAGCACAGCAGGTAGTCGTGCGTGTTGGCGATGAACAGCTGATCGATCCAGTCGTCTTCCTTGGTGGCCGTGGCCTGCTTGCCGCGGCCGCCGCGCTTTTGCGAGCGGTACTCGGACAGCGGCTGGCTCTTGATGTAGCCCGTGTGGCTGAGCGTGACCACCATGTCGGTGGGCGTGATCAGGTCCTCGGTGGACAGGTCCTGCGCGCTGTACTCGACCGTGCTGCGGCGGGCTCCGACCTTGCTCTGGCCGAACTCGGCCTTGATCTGCTTGAGTTCGTCGCCAATGATGGCCGACACGCGCTCGGGCTTGGACAGGATGTCCAGCAGGTCCTCGATGACGGACATCACGTCCTTGTACTCGGCGACGATCTTGTCCTGCTCCAGGCCGGTCAGGCGCTGCAGGCGCATCTGCAGGATTTCCTGGGCCTGGGTCTCGGACAGGCGGTACAGTCCATCTGCCTGCATGCCGAATTCGCGCTCCAGGCCATCGGGGCGGTAGTCGTCGGCATTGACCACGCCGCCGTCGGTACGGGTGCGCGTCAGCATCTCGCGCACCAGCTTGCTGTCCCAGTTGCGCGTCATCAGCTCGGCCTTGGCCACAGGTGGCGTGGGCGCGTTGCGGATGATGGCGATGAAGTCGTCGATGTTGGCCAGCGCGACCGCCAGGCCTTCCAGCACATGGCCGCGCTCGCGCGCCTTGCGCAGTTCATAGACCGTGCGGCGCGTGACCACTTCGCGGCGGTGCTGCAGGAAGACCTCGACCAGATCCTTCAGATTGCACAGCTTGGGCTGGCCATCGACCAGCGCCACCATGTTCATGCCGAAGGTGTCTTGCAGCTGGGTCAGCTTGTACAGGTTGTTGAGCACGACCTCGGGCACTTCGCCGCGCTTGAGCTCGATCACCAGGCGCATGCCCGACTTGTCGGACTCGTCCTGGATGTGGCTGATGCCCTCGATCTTCTTTTCGTGCACCAGCTCGGCCATGCGCTCCTGCAGCGTCTTCTTGTTGACCTGGTAGGGCAGCTCATCGACGATGATGGCCTGGCGCTGGCCGCGGTCGATGTCCTCGAAGTGGCACTTGGCACGCATCACCACGCGTCCGCGACCCGTGCGATAGCCCTCCTTGACACCGTTGATGCCATAGATGATGCCGGCCGTCGGGAAGTCGGGCGCGGGGATGATCTCCATCAGCTCGTCGATGGTGGCCTGGGGCGTCTGCAGCAGGTGCAGGCAGGCGTCCACCACCTCGTTGAGGTTGTGCGGTGGAATATTGGTGGCCATGCCCACGGCAATGCCCGAGGAACCGTTGACCAGCAGATTGGGCAGCCGCGCAGGCAGCACCAGCGGCTCGCGCTCGCTGCCGTCGTAGTTCGGGCCGTAATCGACCGTTTCCTTGTCGATATCGCCCAGCATTTCATGGGCAATCTTGGACAGGCGGATTTCGGTGTAACGCATCGCCGCCGCGCTGTCCCCGTCCACCGAACCGAAGTTGCCCTGACCGTCCACCAGCATGTGGCGCAGCGAGAAATCCTGCGCCATGCGCACGATGGTGTCGTACACCGCACTGTCGCCGTGCGGGTGGTATTTACCGATCACATCACCGACGATACGCGCCGACTTCTTGTACGGCCGGTTCCAGTCGTTGTTGAGCTCGTGCATGGCAAAAAGCACGCGCCGATGCACAGGCTTGAGACCATCTCGCGCATCGGGCAGCGCCCGGCCCACGATCACGCTCATTGCGTAATCGAGATAGCTGCGACGCATCTCCTCTTCGAGGCTGATGGGCAGGGTTTCTTTAGCAAACTGGGTCATGTGTGGCGATACTCTGACGGCGGGAAAAGGCCCATTTTAGGTCGAATGACGTGTAGCAGCCGAGCAACATAACCCTGGAATTCCGCCGCTGTCCTACTTGTTGGCCCCCGCTTGGCGGTCCGTCTGCATGTGACGTATGGCACAATCAATTCAACGTTTTTGGTGATGGTCACTGATGACGTCCACAGATTCGCAGCCCTGCTGCGGCTTTTTCCCCAAGAGGAGAACCATGAAGAAACTGAACAAAGTGGCGATGTTGTTTGCCTCTGCCGCCCTCGCAACGGCCGCTGGCGCACAAGTGAAGGCTGCTGACGGTGGCAAGACCATCGACAACTGGCAAAACGGCACCAGCGAACTGGTGTGGAAGAACGGCACGAACGAACTGTGCTGGCGCGATGCCAACTGGACGCCCGCCACTGCAGCTGCTGACTGCGACGGCGCTCTGAAGCCTGTGGCCGCCGCTGTGGCTCCCGCCGCAACGCCCGCTCCGGCAACTCCCGCACCCGCACCGGCACCCGCTCCGGCCGTGGCCTCCAAGGTGACCTTCTCTGCCGACGCTTTCTTCGACTTCGACAAGTCGGTTCTGAAGCCCGAAGGCAAGGCCAAGCTGGACGACCTGGCCTCCAAGGTCAAGGGCATCAACCTGGAAGTGGTCATCGCCGTGGGTCACACCGACTCCGTTGGCTCTGACGCCTACAACCAGAAGCTGTCGGTTCGCCGCGCTGAAGCCGTGAAGGCTTACCTGGTGTCCAAGGGCATCGAAAAGAACCGCGTCTACACCGAAGGCAAGGGCGAAAAGCAGCCTATCGCCGACAACAAGACCAAGGAAGGCCGCGCGAAGAACCGTCGCGTGGAAATCGAAGTGGTCGGCACCCGCGCCGCCCAGTAATCTTTCGATTGCTTCTCGCAAAAGCCCCGGCAACGGGGCTTTTTTTATGGCTGAACGGTCGCCGCAATCGCCGACAATCGACGCCATGAGCAACGCAATCAACCTCAACGCCGACCCGGCGGAGCTGGAGAAATTCTCCAGCCTGGCCCATCGCTGGTGGGACCCGGAAAGTGAGTTCAAACCCCTGCATCAGATCAATCCGCTGCGGCTGGACTGGATCGATGCGCAAGTTCCCTTGAAGGGGCGCAGAATTCTGGATGTCGGGTGTGGCGGCGGCATCCTTGCCGACTCCATGGCGCGCAAGGGTGCGCGCGAAGTGGTTGGCATCGATCTGGCCACCAAGGCATTGCGCGTGGCCCAGCTGCATGCACTGGAGACGGGTACGCCCAACATTCACTACCACGAAGTGAGTGTGGAGCGTCTGGCCCAGGAGCAGCCTGGTTCCTTTGATGTGGTGACCTGCATGGAGATGCTGGAGCATGTGCCCGATCCCGCCTCCGTGGTGTCGGCCTGTGCTGAGCTGGTCAAGCCTGGCGGCTGGGTGTTCTTCTCCACGATCAACCGCAGTGCAAAGGCCTTCGGTCTGGCCATCGTCGCGGCAGAATACCTGCTCAAGATGATTCCCAAGGGAACGCATGAGTACGCGAAACTGATCCAGCCCAGCGAACTCGCCATGTTCGCCCGTCAGGCTGGCCTTGATCTGCAGGCCAGCAAGGGCCTGCAGCACAACCCCATCACCGGGCGCTACTGGCTCAGTGCAGACACATCTGTGAACTACATGCTGGCCACGCGCCGGGCCGAAGGGTAAGCCGCATGTGGAAAGAAGTCCGAGCCGTGCTGTTCGATCTGGACGGCACCTTGATCGACAGTGCACCAGACCTGGTTGCAGCCGCAGACAGGATGCGTACGGATCGGGGGATGCCTTCAATTCCCTATGAGCGATATCGACCCATGGCGGGCGCGGGGGCGCGGGGCATGCTGGGGGTGGGGTTCGGGCTCACGCCCGACTCGCCCGAGTTTGCGCAGATGCGCGAGGAGTTCTTCCGCAACTACGAGCAATGCATGACAGAGCGCACCTATGCGTTCGAGGGTGTCGAGGAACTGATTGCACGACTCCAGGCTGTGTCCATGCCCTGGGGCGTGGTCACGAACAAGTCCATGCGCTTTACCGATCCGCTGACGCAACAGATGCCGCTGTTCGCAACTGCGTCAGCCGTCGTCAGCGGCGACACCACGCCCCACGCAAAGCCCCATCCTGCACCCTTGCTGGAGGCTGCCGCGCGTATCGGCCTTCCTCCCGAGAGTTTTGTCTATGTCGGTGACGACGAGCGCGACATCGTTGCAGGCAAGGCCGCAGGCATGAAGACCGTGGCGGCTTGCTACGGCTACCTTGGCGCAGCCGGCGATACGCTGCACTGGCAGGCGGATGCGCAAATCAATTCTCCGCTGGAGCTCTTGAAACTGCTGGAAAGAGGCTAAGATAGGAGCCTTGGGGCTGTCCTGGTTTCGACGTGGGTTCGGGACCGGTGTGGTGCATGTCGAGCTTGATTGACGCTCGTAAATCTCCATTCAAAAAACTAACTGCAAACGACGAACGTTTCGCACTCGCCGCTTAAATCCGGTGAGCCTTGCAACAGCACGCTGATGGGCTGGGCAAGGGGGTAGCAATACCTCCCGGCTGCAAGGGAATTCACATCAGCTGGCTGCGTGCTGGGCTTCTTAGTACGTGGCAAGATCCAAGGAAGCTGGCATCCCGGGTAGCGTGCGCCTGCGCGACTCGGGAGGCGAGACTCAAAACAGAACGCTAAACATGTAGATCTGCCCGGCGAAGGCTTGCGGACGCGGGTTCAATTCCCGCCAGCTCCACCATCCAAGACAACGCCACACAACGGAGAACCCGATGTGTGGCGTTTTTTCTTGCCCGCTCGTTGCCTTGTGTTGCCCTGAAATTCACACCGGAATCACACCGGATTCACACGGGCTCAGTTCACCGCCTGGAGCGTGGCCCGGGGCTTCTGGTAGTCCTCGCGGATGAACTTCCCGTAGGTGCGAAAGACCATCTCCACATCTTCGTGGCCCAGTTGCTGGGCGACATACCACGGGTTGGCACCGGCGGTCAGGATCGAAGAAGCGTAGGTATGCCGCACCTGATAGGGGTTCCGGTATGGGATGCCGGAACGCTGCATGATGGGCATCCATGCGGTCTTGCGCACCTGGGCATCAGTTGTCCACGGCTCGAGCGTCCGAGGGTTGAGCCAAACCCGTGCGCCGCGGAGCATGCTGTAGGCCTTCTGTGTTCGCAGGGCCTCCATGGCCTCGAAGTTCAGGTCCACGCTGCGGATGCCTGCGGCCGTCTTTGGTGCCTTGAGCACACCCACGACCTGGTTTTGCTCGATCCGGGCCGTTGCCTTCTCCCAGTCTATGTGTCTCCATTCGAGGGCCTGCAGTTCGCCCGGCCTCAGACCAGTGTTGAACCAGAACTGAACCATCGGCCGCTCATCGTCTCTGCACGCCAGCAGGATCTGCTCCCGCTCCGCCTGAGTGAAGGGCTGGATCACATAGTCGCTTGCCTTGCTCGTCTGGCGGATGAGCTTGGTGAGCGCGAGCCGATCGAAGGGATTGAACTCGACTAGTCCGTCGTTCAGCGCATCTTCAAACACGCTGCGCAAGGGAATCAGCATGTTCCGGATAGCCTTGCTGGTGCAGTCCATCCCGCTGATCCACTCCCGGAGGGCGGAAGGGGTGACTTCATGGAGCTTGAGACCATGCCATCGCCGCATGCGCTCCCCGCTGATGCTTTTTTCGTAGCCACGGAATGTGGCTGGCGACATCTTCCCGTTCTCGACCTGCTTGCGGTACAGCTCCAATTGCTTCACCAACATCTCTTCCATCAGGCAGGAAAGCGGATCTGGCGCGCGGGCCTTCGCACTGGCCGGGAAGTACTCGGCATACACAAACGTGCCATCTGTGATTTTGCGCCGGATCTCAGCGCGCAGGTTTGCTGCGTACTGGATGCTGCCCTTGTTGACCGGCCCAGGGGGTAGCAGTTC
The DNA here is from genome assembly GCF_028401915.1 of Delftia sp. DT-2. Classification (NCBI taxonomy): domain Bacteria; kingdom Pseudomonadati; phylum Pseudomonadota; class Betaproteobacteria; order Burkholderiales; family Comamonadaceae; genus Delftia; species Delftia sp. DT-2. The sequence continues at coordinate 187,937 of NZ_JAQOTI010000011.1, read as the reverse complement.
GCGGCATTGCTGCCCGTGCCACGAGAACGCGATCTGAATTCGAGCGCCCGTGGCCATTTCCCGGACTGTCACGCCTGCCGGAGTTGATGGAGCTGGTTTTTTATCCACTGATCTGCTTCCTTTACGTTTACATAGAGGTGTCTGCCCACGACGCCGCAATGCGTGCCATCCAGCCAAATGCCGGCGCGGCGGCGGTTATGGACGGTCATCGGCGTGATGCCAGTCATTTCCTTGTATTTCGTGGCAAGCACCCAATCCGCGCCCTGGGATGGCACGGTATTTCCTGGGGCGCAAGGTTCTGTAACTGTGTGTTTCATGTAATCCACCGAATTTGGGGCTCAAAACGGGTTCTTTCCGCGCACCCTGGGTTGATTTATCCAAGTGAAATGCGGCGGCGTACCGGCATTGAGGTATTGAGTCCAGAGCGTCTGTCCAGCGGGGCAACGTTCCTGCCGACCAGGCAGGAACCCAGCTGCGCAACACTCGGGACACGCGAAGTGATGGGCCAGGTAGGCCTTGTCAGCAGCCTCCCAAGCATTGACAGGCGTGGTCATGGCGCAGGGACACCATCCCAGGTGCGACCATCGAGTAGCCGGCCAGCGGCCTTCTTGCCGAGCTTGAACGTCTGCATCGCGCCAGTCCCCTGCAGGAATGTCATCGGCTCCGTGATGTCGTGCACAGATCCATCCAGATGAACGACTGTGTACGGGACCGTGCAGCTGCGGCCGTAGCAGTCATCCAGGTTGTCCTGGTTCTCGTGCGGCTTCGCTTGCACGTTGGACCTGTACAGAGCCCGGTGCTCGGGCTCTGCCATCTGGCTGATGGGCTTCCACTCGCCCCACTGCTTGAACAAGATGGGCACGCCGGCAGCGTTGCACTGGTCGCGCAGGCTGCTGGCCCAGTCTGGATGCATGGGCCGAGCGCCGGGGCCGCTCTCGCCGCCCACGATCACCCAATGGATTCCGCTCTGGATCAGCCAGGGCTGGCAGATCTTCGAGCCTCCGCCTTGGTCAAGGTCACGCCCGGGGCGAGGACGCTCCAGATTCACCGGCCCCAGCAGCGGCTCCATGCTCAGGAAGCGCACGCGCGCCGGCACTGCCAGCAGCTTCGGGATGTCGCGGTCGGCCTCGGCCTGGTTCACGATGGTGGCGCCCAGCCACACGTTGCTCGGCGGGGTGTCGTCTTCGGTCCAGTCCTGGAGCCACTGCGACAGCGGCTGCGCATCCACGGCCGGCCAGTTGTCCAGCACCCAGTTGTGGGCCTCCTGCAGACGCTGCCGCACGATGCCAACACGCTTGGTCAGCAGCAGCCAGTCGAGGTGCGGCGTGGTGCGCACCAGCTCGAGCAGGTCCACCAGCCATTCGATAGGCACTGAGTTGTCCGCCCAGTCGGCCAGCGATGCGCAGAACACGCGCTGGCGGCGGCCATGCTGCGCCATGAATACATCGGCCTGAGTGTTCCAGCGGCGCGGCATGGCCCAGGTGGCAGGGCTGGTGCGGCGGCGCGGTGCGCCTGGGCCCCAGTTCACGGCCTGGCCGCCGCCGAAGCGCGCATTGCGCGTCTCGGCATAGCAGTGGTCACAGCCTGGGCCCACCTTCTGGCAGCCTTCCCAGGGGTTGAACGTGTGGTCGGTCCATTCGATCTTGCTGTTCTCGGACATAGGGCCCTCCAGAAATGAAAAGCCCCGCGCAAGGGCGGGGCTGGGTGACGGGTGTTTTCGGCGGCGCTATGGCAGCCGGCAGTAGGGCGTGGTGCGCTGGATCGCCGCAAGGTCGGAGGACAGCCGCATTTCGGCCAGGTGCCGCGCGCACGCCGCCTCGATGGTGCTGGCCACAGCCGCGCGGGCCTCGCGCTCCAGGCGTGGGAGAAAGTCGGCGCGCTGTGCTTGCAGCAGGCGCAGCCCGGCCAGTAGGTCTGGATGCAGCGCCAGGCAATCGTCTGCAGGGTCCAGGATTTCGTTACGGTCCCAGCAGATCACGTAGCACATGCCGCCGATCACGCGGTTGGTGAAGCCAGGCGCGCGATCCAGGAGGCTGTCAAGCACGTCGTAGAGGCGGCGCAGGTGCTTGCGGTCATCAGGATCGAAGTAGGTGGCGTCCTCGCCCCCATCCCATGGGCAGTACCCGCTGGAGAGGTCGTTCAACAGGGAGAGCAGTTCCCCGGCCGCGTTGATGTCGCGTTCGCTGGGCCTGGCGATCTTCATGATGATCCTTCGACAACAGCTTGAGCGCCCTCCAGCACCCTGGACACGCGCAGCCACTCGGCTTCGACAATGGGGCCTTGGCTGCAGATGGTGGAATCGAGAAGCTTGCGCTGTTCGTGGTTGATAACTTGGAGCGCGTGGACCGCACGCGCCATCGTGGTCACTACATCCAGCAGGCCGAGCATGTCGCTCGGGTTGACGCAGACGCACTGCCCACTGCCTTCGGCGGCTATGGAGAGGTCGCGTAGGCGCTGCAGTTCCTCTTTGGTCATGACAATCCTCCGGTGATGCCGTGGGCGACCTCGCCGTGGCGAATGCCGTTGATGAAGTCCGCGCGGCTCTCGGCGGATGCACCCAAGTAGCCGGCCTCGGCCATCAGCTCATCCACGCGCGCGGGCGGCAGCGGCTTGCGCGCCTCCAGCTCTTCCTGCTCCTGGCGCTTGAGGATGCTGTTCTCGGAGGCGAGGTCCAGGGCGTCCATCTCCAGCTTGTGGACCTGGGCGAGCAGGCGGCGCAGTGCCTTGGCCACATCGAGCAGTTCCGGCACGCCCATGGCATCCCAGTCCTGCTCCAGCCACTGAGCCAGTTCTTCGGCCCGGGAGGGTGTTGGTGCTGTGGTCACGGGGTCTGTCCTTTCTCTGCGGACGGCGCGAGCTGCTGCAAGGCCTCACGCACCGCATTGCAGATTCGTTCCAGGTAGCCGTATTCCGGGTTCGACTCCGTGGCTTGCACGGCCATCATGGTGCCGTCAGGCCCGAAGATTTCCTCCAGCAGCTCGGCCTTGGACCAGCACTGGCTTTCGGTTTCGCAGTCGGCAAGCTCATCGACGCGCCTCATCAGCTCTTCGGCTTGCGCCTTCGTCAACGGGTCGTACTCGAATCTGCAGGCGGCCGTGCCCTTGCGACGCCCACGGATGGTCTTGCGTGCCAGGGTCACCAGCGCATCGGCGCTGTAGCGGCTGGCGTGCAGGTCCGGGGCGAGGTTGCTGATCAGGTAGTGGTTATCGCAGCTGGCGAAGAACTGCGCGATTCCCTGGTCGCCCATGGCGCCCCAGTACGACGCCCAGGCCTTGCCGTAGCACTCGATGGTGATTCGGCCGCGCCCTGGCTCAATGTCATCCAGCGTGACCCGTACGGGGTCCAGTCGGTGGGATTGCATGATGTCGCTGATCGTGAGGTGCACGACCGCGTTTGAACGCTCAACCTTCATGTGGTCCTTTCTGCTGCGCCTGGGCGCGCTCGAACTCCACGACCCAGACCCAAGGGTTCTTTGCCCATGCACCGGGCCCGTTGATCTGCTCCCAGAGGCGCTGGAACGATGCGCGGTAGGACCATTCGTGATCGCCGTCAGGCGGAGGCGCGTCAAGACCTTCCTCATATCCCGGAGCGCCTTCCGCCTTGGCATCCTCCTCGCTGATGTCCTGCAGGCGCTCCACGCGCACGGCCTTGATGTCCAACGTGATGCGGCTGGCGGCGCGCAGCATGTGTATGGATGGAATCCACCGCTCGCCCGGCTCCAGCTCGTATCCATCGGCTGCGAACGCGGCGACGTGCGAGAAGATGCGGGGTCCTTCCGGGTTTGCGGGGTCCAGCTTCCACCAGTTCATGTGCGTCTCTCGCACCCAGAGCCGGTCGCCAATCTCTCCTTGAGGGCAAGGCATCCACACGTCGTCGTCGCAGTCAGGATGCTCTGCCCATGGCCACAGGGTGCCGTCATCGCGCTCTTCGAAATCAAAGCCCCACTTGAGCTTCAGAATCCGGCGCGTCTGGGTCTTCGTCCCGGACAGGATGGCGCGGACCATCGGCCCGCTGAACAGGATCGGTCGTTCTTTCATGTGCTCTCCTTGTGCCCAGTGGGGCGCTGGAAAAGGGGTAGGGCGTGGGCCTCGGCACGCACTGCAGCGGCGGCCTCGGCGCCGTAGCCCCAGATGTCGCCGTTGGTAGGGTCGATCCGGCTCGGTGCGATGTACTCGGGGTGCAGCAGCTCGCCGCGCAGGACGTAGCCTCGCAGGGCCTCCACCAGCGAGCGCAGCGTGCCCCCATGGCTGAAGCCGCGCCAGCGGTGCGGATAGCCCATCACCTTGCCCGTGTAGACCCGCGAGCCCCGGTATTCGTCAATCCACCAGAGCCGGCCGCTAGCATCCAGCTCCAGGCGCGCGATGGCGCCGGATTCGCGGTTGCGGAAGAAGCGGCGGCCATGCCGGCTGATGATCTCGATCAGGGCATTGGCATGCCCCAGACGTTCGGTTTTGCTCACGATGCCGCCCCCCTTGGCTGCTGCCTGGGCTGCGATGGCCGCGTCAATGGCCGCCCGAGCGGTTTTAAACGCGCCCTCCTGATCCCTGGATTGTTCGTAGTCGAAGTCATTGATCCAGCAGACCCAAAAGCCCTTCGATCCCAGCCATACAACGCAGTTTTCCTTGATGAGCCAGTTCAGTCGGCTCGTATCGTTGGGTTGGCATTTCGGATTCCTGCTCATTGGTCACCGCCTTCCTTGGCCTGGGCTGCGAGAGCGGCGCGCAGGGCTTCACGCGGGGTGTTGCCGCTGGCGATGGGGTGCGCCTCCGCTTCATCGTTGAAGATCTCAGCGTCCCATGGACCCTCGAACTCGGGCACGAGCGCGATGCGGTGCCGCTGCATGGCATCCAGCAGGTCAGTGTCGCTGGCATCCACTGCAGGCGCAGCAGGTGCTGCCGGGGCGCCGCCGATCAGCGCGGACACCGCATTCCAGCGCGTGGTGTCGATCTTTGCGAAGGCCTCATCGCCCAGCACGTCGGACAGGTGGCCCATCAGTTCGCGCACGGGGCCCGCCCATGTCGAGGGCGCAGCAGGTGCCTGGGGCGCTGCCGCCAGCGCGGCGACATACAGAGTCGATGAACGGCGCAGTGGATCTGCGAGCCATGCTTTTTGGGCGGCGCCGAGCATTGCGTCTGTTGGCTTCGCGGGCACCAGCTTCCAGCCGGCAGGGGCTGCAGGCGCTTCCAGGGCGGGCGCGGCCGGGGCAGACTGGCGGCCTAGGTCGAAGTAGGCGCGCAACTGCTCAGAGGTGAAGAGTTCAGCGCCATGCACAATCCCGCGACCGTGCTTGAATCCGTAGTCAGTTGGCCGGCCGATGACCTCCCCACCGACCTGCTCGATGCACATCACCCCTTCGGGCAGCTGCGGGTACTCGCCCTGGGGCGCCACAGCGGCAGGAGCTGCCACGGCGTAGAGCGGCGTCCAGGCGCCAGAGGTCTTGCGTGCTTCGCAGATCTGGCTGTGCATGATCGGCCCCTCGGTGCTGCCATCGCTGCAAAACCGAATCCAGCATACGGGCTGGGCCGGCTCCTCGATCTGGGCCAGGCACTTCGAGTCGCGCGCCGCGGCACGGTCTGCCACCAGTTGCGTGTAGCGGTCCAGCTGATGCTTCTCGGCTTGCACGGCCGCCAGTGGCCGCGCCGGCAGATCGTCTTCAATCAGCGTCGAGTGCTCTATCCATATGCCGGCTTGGCGCATCAGCTCTTCTTGCGTCTGCGGGTCAATGCGTGCGGTTGTCGTGGTTGCTGTCATGAGGCTTCCTTGGTGATGCGCCAATGCGCTGCAGTGGTTTGGATGACGTGGCCTGCGCGCTGCAGCAGCTCGCAGGTCGGGGGTGGGGTCGGGGTCAAGCGGCGACTCCATAGATCAGCGCCTCGTGGGCGAAGTTGGCGCGCGCCAGGGCCTCGGCCAGCGGCGGGCAGACGCTGTTGCCGCACATGCGGACCTGTGCGGTGGTGCTCAGGTCGATGAGGGGCACGTCACGCGGGTCGGCGGCTTGCTTGCCACCTCGGAACAGCAGGGCCGGGTCGGGCACGCGCTCGAAGTGGTAGTCGCGCGGGAAGCCCTGGGCGCGGAACAGCTCGCGCGGCTTGAGCATGCGCAGCGTGATGTCAACAAGCACCCACCACTGGTCCGCGTGCCACATGAGCACCAGCTCGGCGGGGTTGGGGAAGTGCTCGGGCAGGTGCTTGTGCAGCAGTTCGGCGCACAGCCGGGCCCGCTCGGCGTGCTCGGGCGCCAGCGTTGCGGCCGGCACCTGGCAGGTATGCACCAAGCCCATGCGCGCCTTCGTTGGCACGGTGTGCATGGGCTCGCTGCAGGCGCTGTCCTGGCCGCCCTCGCTGTAGTACTTCACCAGGTAGGCCGTGATCAGGCGCTGCTGCGTGCCGCTGGAGGTGATGGTGGACATGGGGTCAGCCGCGCTGCGGCCGTCGCCGTCGTAGAACCCGCCGTTGGCTTGCTCCAGGCACGCAGCCACCATGGCCTGCTCTCCTCGGTTGGCGCCGGTGACGGTGCGCAGCGGTTCGCGCGGGTCGTTGCCGGTGCGTTCGCCGTGGTGCGTGAGGTGGGTCAGGTGGACGGCAGCCAGCGCGCTGGTGCCGCCGCTGGCGGTCACGGTGTTGAGCGGCACCTCCAGGCTGCGGATGCCGTGGCTGAAGCGCTTACCGCCAGCCGGTCCTTCTCCGTGGCCCATGTCCACCAGGTGTGCGGCCACCATTCCCATCTGGATGCCGGTGCTGGGCCGCTTCGGCGTGCCGCCGGCCGTCACTGTCGGCAGGGGCGCATCAATGGCGCTGCCCACGCTCCCCGTGTTGAACTTGGTGATGTGGGCCATGGCCAGGGCGCTTTTGATGCCCCCGGCCACCACGGTGCCCAACGGTGCATCGATGTCCTGCACGCGCGGTTGCTGGCCCTCGCGCTCGCCGTAGCCGATGGTGACCAGGTTGGCGCCCACCAGGGCGTGGTGTGTGCCGCTGGCCGCCACGGTGGATAGGGGAGCATCCACGGAATGGCCGACCAGGTGCTGCTCGGACGTGCCGCGCAGTGGGGCCAGCGTGGGCGCCACCACGCTGAAGTGCCCGCCCTTGACCTGGGCGCATATGGTGCGCAGCGGCGCGTCGGCGGGCATGGTGCGCTGGTTGCTGGCGTTCGCGTGCTCGTTGAGATAGGGCGCCTGGGCGCCGACGATGTACGGGTTGGCACTGGTGAGGACATGCTTCCAAAGGCCCTTCGCCACGCGGCGCATGGTGTTGTCCACCAGGGCACGCTTGCGGCCGAACACGCTCTCGGCATGCAGGTCAAAGTCGATGCACTCGGCGGCCGTGCGGTGCGCAGCCAGCTTGCCGGCGATCACTCGGCGGTCCGTGGGCTCGGCATGCGTCTGCTCGGGCCAGACAATCGGCAGCCCGTCGCGGCGGGCGACGAGGAACAGGCGCTTGCGGATCGTGGGCGTGCCGTGGTCGCTGGCGCGCAGCTCGCGCCAATCCACCTGGTAGCCGTGGGCCTTGAGCTGGCGCACGAACGACTGGAAGGTCTTGCCGCGGCGCGCGGGGTCCGGCCGGGCCTGGCCATCGGGGCCTACCAGGATCGGGCCCCAGGTCTGAAACTCCTCGACGTTCTCAAGCATCAGCACGCGGGGCTTGCACATCGCCACCCAGCGCATACCCACCCATGCCAAGCCCCGGATGTGCTTCGAGACGGGCGTGCCGCCCTTGGCCTTCGAGAAGTGCTTGCAGTCCGGCGACAGCCAGACCAGGGCCACGGGCTGGTTGCCGGTGACCTGGATGGGGTTCACATCCCACACGCTCTCGCACAGGTGCAGCGTATGCGGGTGGTTCGCGGCATGCATCGCCAAGGCTTCCGGGTCGTGGTTGATGGCAATGTCCACGGGCCGGCCGAAGGCGGCTTCCAGCCCGGTGGACGTGCCGCCGCCGCCGGCAAAATTGTCAATCACCAACTCATTGGGGAATGGCAGGGCCATGGAGAACTGGTCTCGCTTCATGTGCGTTCTTTCCTGGGTCTTTGGTGGCCGCGCCAAGGCTTGCCGCGGAGAAGGGGTTTGCTGACGGCGATGTCCATGGGGGCGCCCGCCTTGAGCCGCCGCCACAACGTTCCAACTGCCAGGCCGTAGCGCTCCGCCCAGGCCGCAATGGGCAGGGACTCGCCCCGGAACTCGATCAGGACGTTGTTCGATCGATTGCGGGCCTGCTGCTTCGGGGTTGCCCAGATGCAGTTGCTCAGGCAATACGGCTGGCTTCGGTCAAGGCGTTCGATAGACAGGCCCGGCGGGGCAGGGCCCATATCCGCCAGGAAGTTCTCGTAGCTTTCCCAGCGTGCGCAGACGCTCACGCCAGCGCCGCCGTAATTTGGATAGCTGATGTGCTTCGGGTTGCTGCACCGGGCACGCATCCCGCGCCAGATCGATCTGGTTCTGTCGCGCTTCATCGGTTGGAATTCCTTCGGGCGAAAAAAGAGCCACTCGCGGATTGGGGCCGGGTGGCTTCTGGGGTGTTGATTGGATGCGTTCCCCTCCATGGAGTGAGGGGGCTTGACAGCCATGGTTTAATTAAATCTCAAGCCGTTTGCGAGAAATCGTGAGCGGCTTTTTTCGTCAGCGTTCCGCTGGTTTACATAAACAATAAGAAAAAGGAATAAGAATGAAAAAGACATCCGACAAGAACAACGAGATAAGCAATGCAAACGAAAGTGTTGAAGGCGGTGCTAATAGTCGATCTAGTGCTTTCAAGTGGGGGCGCATCCTGCTTAGGGTCACAGTGCGAATTAATCGTATGGTTGATTGGTTTCGAACCAAGGATCATGAGCAAAGTGAAATACCGTCAAGCGACCTGTGGTCCGATTTCAGTTGGGCTGATTGGGAGTGGCCGCTATGACGCAGCAGGGCCAAATCGGCCCTGCATTTGAATCTGCCTCAAGCCGCTTGGACAATCAAGAAAGGCGTGCGGTCCTTCCCATTGATCCAGTTCGGTGGCTTGCCCCGGCCCGTCCACGTCGCGCCGGTGGCGGGGTCGCGGTACTTCGGGGTGCCCACGCTGCCTTTGGACTTCGCGGGCGGGAAGACATCGGCAGCGGTCAGGCCGTGCTCCTGGATCAGCGCGCGGGCCGCGGCGATGCCCTCGGCTTTGCGCTCGGCCTGGGCCTGGGCGATCTGGGCTTCGAGTTCGGCCTTGCGGGCCAGCAGGTTCTGGTAGTCGGTCATGTCAGGGGTTCCTTTCTTGGACGGGGTGGTCAGTGGCCGCAGGGCAGGGCATCGCCGCGGTGATGGTCTTCGGGCAGTTCGGCGCCACAGCCGAAGCAGTGCGTGGGCTTCTGCTCGTCCCACCAGATGGCGCGGGCACGTTCGGCGGCGCGGCGCGCGGCTGGCAGATCGCGCTCGGCGCGCGTGGGCTGGTGTTCGGTGTCTTGGTTCATGCTGTTGAGGCTGGGGCCGCCGGCCGCATCCAGATGCTGGCCAGCATGTCGGTGGCGCGCGGGCGGGAGGGGTTGCGGATGCGATAGCGGCGGTACTTGTCACATACGCAGGCGTTGCACTGGTCGGCCAGCCCGTCGGGGCTTTTGACCAGGGCGCGAAAGAAGCCCACGTCGGCGGGCCATGGCTCGCCGCAGGTGGTGCAGACCTTTTCAGGTGGTGTGGCCATGACGGGGGAGTTCGCAAAGGGCGCCCAAGATAGGTGCCCCCGCAATCAGTTGCGCGCGGTGTTCGGCGCGCCGTTGAGGATCTGCAGCTCGGTGGCGGCGGCGATCTTTTCGCGCAGGTCCTTCACGGCCTGCTCAACAACCTTGTGCGGACGGACCAGCTCCAACCACATGACGAGGTTGCCGCCGTCGATGCGGTAGCGGAAGCGCACATCCACACGCCACTTGTCGCCGTTCTCGAAGACGGGAATGCCCAGGCTGAACTGCTCGGGCACCTGAAGTTGGCCCTGGCGCGCGCTGCCCTGCACGTCTTCGTCGTAGGTGAACTGGGTCGAGCCGTCCGAGAGGCGTACGCTGCTCTTGAAGTCCACCTTCTTCTTGGCTTCCAGCGTGCGGCACACCTCCAGCAACGTAGAGCCGTCCGGGCTGCCAGGCTCGCGCGTGGCAGGGTCGGCCGCGATGTAGACGACATCGACCAGGTTGCTCTCGATGAACTGCGCGAGATCGACCTGGCCCACCTTCTTGCCATCCATGCCTGTCCACGCCTTCCACTCCGGCGAGAGGGGAGCGTTGTAGCGAGCTTGGTGATCGCCCCAGCCACTGCCGAACGCGATGTGATTGAACACGGCAGTGAAGGTGGGCGGGTCGATGGTGCTGAACAGACGAGTGGATTCACCCTTCTGGTCGTTGACCACGGCGATGAACGATTCGGCATCGTTCAACTGCACCGTGCCCTTCTTGCGGGTCGGAGCCGCGAGCGTGTAGCTCAGGTCTTCAGCAGTGAAGCCTTCGGGGAGCAGCACGATGGGTGCGCCGGCGCCGACAAAGCGGATGTGTTGGTGGGTGGCCGCCTGGATTTCACGGCTGGCGGTTTCGGTCTTGGTGTCTTGCAGGTCCACGGGGTTCTCCTCAAGGGACTGGGTTGGGGGAGTGGGAGTCAGCCGACGACGCGGAGGCCGGGCTGCTGCTCAGGGGCTGCGGCGGTTTGGCGCAGCTCCTTCTGGGCAATGGATTCCTGCGACACGTCGCGCACGCCATCCAGCGTTTGCTGGCGGGGATCGCTGCGCTGCAGGTTGTTGTCGGGGGTGGTGAAGAGGATGGTTCGGCCCTTCGTAGGCGCGGGCAGCTTGGTCTTCACGTCGGTGTCCAGCTCCATCTGGCCGGCCTTGCCGCCGATCGGCTTCATCTTGATGGTCAGAGTCAGCGAACCAGCTTTGCCCGTTTCCGTGGTGGCGTGCACCAGGTCGTTCAGGGCCTCGGTGGCTTCCTCGCCCAGGAAGGGCGCGCTGTTTGCCAGGAAGTCGGCGAAGGCCTGGCGCCTGGATTTGAGGGTGGGATTGATGAGCTTGCTCACTGGGTGCTCCTATCTGGTTGAGGCAAAAAAATGCCCACCAGGTGGTGGGCTTTGAGGGAGAGCAGGGGAGGGTCGGCTATATCGCGCCGCCTTCGGTGTCGTCGGCCGGCAGGTGCTGGATGGCGGGCACAGGGATCGCTGGCGCGCGCGGCGCGGGCCCGGCCAGGAATTCCTCACGCTTCTGGTAGAGCCGGTCGATCAGGGCGTCGGCCAGGCGCGGCAGGTCGCGGGCGTTCATCAGCACAGCGTTGCGGTCCTTCTCAAAGGGCACGCCCAGGGCTGCAAGGTTTGCCGCATTGAGCTGCAACACGGGCGCGAAGGCCGCGCAGATCTGCGAGAGGTTGAGCTTCTCGGGATTCGCCATGGTGATCAGTGGGCCTGTGCCTTGACCTGGGACTCGCGCATTGCCTGGTAGCCGGCGAGCATGGGTTCGAGCTGCTGACGCAGATCCACGCCGGGCTCCAGGTTCGCGCCGACGCTGGCCAGGGCGCAGCCCATGGCGTACAGGCCGCCATACAGGGCAAACGTGTTGCCGTTGCGCTGGCCATAGGCGCTCAGGATTTCGATGATCGGCTCAGCCACATGCGTCATGGCATGGGCGTGGTGGTTGGACGTGATCTCGTGGGTGACGCGCACGCCTTCGATGGGGTCTGTGAATTGGCTCATGAGCTGGTGCTCCAGGTTCAGAAAAGGGGTGCTCCGGAGATGGCGACCGCAGCAGCAAAACCGGCGGCCGAGAAGGCCGACCAGAGGAAAAAGCCGAGGAGTTTGGTCATGGGAACTCGCGTAGGCATTCCATCGATTGCGGGCCGGTCCACACGACTGCATGACCGGGCGGGCAGGCCTGGGCGGCGCTGTGCGCGCGCTGCACGTCCGCTGCGCTGGGCACGGGGTCCTGGGCCGCGCCAGCATCGGCACATGCGCTGAGAGCCAGGGCCACCAGCAGGACAAGGCACAGCAGCAGCCAGCCACCATGCGTGGGCGCTGGGCCCGGCTCGGAAACAGGGCCAGGACGCGAGGCCTCGCGGAGGAAGCGCGCATCGGGATCGGGATTGAAGGGCTCGGAGGGGATCACTCGTTGCATTTGGGCTCTCCGGAAACAACAAATCCGCCGGGAGGCGGATTCGTGGGGTTTGTGGCTTGCTGCTGTCGGCGCTGGGCTGCAGCCTCTGCCAACAGGCGCTCTTCTTCTTTCCATTCGGCAAGTGAGCGCGGCTCATAGGCGGCTTGGCCGCGATCGCCGCGCAGCCGGGTGAATCTGGATCTCATGGTGGATTCCAAAAAAAGCGCCCGCCCCACATTGCTGCAGGGCGGGCCAAATGCCGCACAAGGCGACCCACGAAACAAAAAAGGCCCTGCAACTGGTGAAGCTGCAGGGCCTTGATGGAAAGTGCCGATGCCTTGAAAGGCGCGCCTGGGAAGTAGAGAGGGAGGGAGGAGGATGCCCAGGCTCGGCGTGGAAACTGATTGCGTCCACGATACTCTGCCTACGGCCGGGCAAATGTGAACGGAGAGTAAAAGGTGCAGGGCTTCCACCTGCTGCGGCTGGTAAGGCCTCTGCGACCCCGTGGCCAGGGTATGGATTGATGGCCGGCCGTATTCGCCCCGGCTTTCCTTCTATTGACGGTTTGGCGGACTCTCACCGCTTGCGGGTGGGCAACTACCCGTCACGATTGGCCATCACAGATAGGGGCCGGTGCTGATCTCCGGCTTGGCGGCGTTACAAGGTACGGTTGCGACCCGTTTGTCCTATCCGCCCGAGGTTCCTTCTGTCGCATCAGCCTGCGCACTCCCTATCTGTGATGGCCCCGGCGCATGGCCGGGGGCGTTTCGATCCCGCTGTCAATCCGCTCAATCGGGATTGGCAGCGTCGCGCGCCAGCTCCACCAGCTCGCGCAACAGGCCGGTCTGCTCGCGCATCTGGGCCAGCATCTCGGCCAGCACCGGCTGCGCAGCTGGCTGCTCGGCGGCGAAGTCCTCGCCCAGGGTCTGGGCCAGGCGGTGCAGGATTTCCGCGTTGAAGCTGCGGCCCTCGTTCTGGGCCGAGTTCCACAGAGCCTCATAGATCCCCAGCGGGAAGCGGATCATGGATTTGTGGCTCTCGCGACCAGCACCACGCTGGTCAATCTTGCGTTCTGATGGCGCCTTCATCCTCATCACAGCGCCAGGCGCTGCTCCAAGTCCCGCAGGACGGCGCAGTCCTGGCGCAGCTGGTTGGCCAGCTCGTTCAGCCGGCGCACCAGCGGCGTGGAGGATGCAGGTTCAGCCTCGTGCGCACTGCCCTCGGCTGAGATGCCGGCAGCCGACATCACGGGTTCCAGGCGGCCCGAGATGCGCCTGATGGTGTTCTTCAAGTCATCCATGCCTGCATCGACGTTGCTGAGCGCGGCTTCGACGTGGCTGACGGGTTGGGCCTGGGCAGCGGCGTGCAGGGTGCTGACTCCGCGGGCAGGGGCGGCGCCGAGATGGGCGAGGGATTGGGATTGGTTCACGGTGATCTCCTGTGGTGGTGGCGGAAACAGAAAAGGCCTCCCGAATCGAGAAGCCTCTTTTGTTTCGCCCGTTCTTTCCGGGCTGTCAGCGCTTTCGCGCAGGGCTTTGCTGATCTTGGTATCCCTGTAAACCTCAACATGTTTCTGATCTTGGCAATCCTGTTTGCCTCACCAAACTGCCCGTCTACCGCGCTTTGGCGGACTGTGGCCTGGCAGGACTGCCAGAGCAGAGCAGCGGCCCATGCCCGCTGATGCGTGTGCCGGAATGCCCCGCAGGTGGGGCAAGCATCGGCTGCAACTTTTGAAAGACCGGGGCTTGCCCGGTCGATGCCGTGGTGCCCAACTCCCCTGCCGGTCCGCGATGTGCGGTGGTCAGGTACGTTGAGGGCGATAATAAGGCGATGCCTAATTTCTTGCAATAGGCGTTGCCTTATTATTTTTGATGCACTGCCGATGCGCTCAGTGCAGACGGACTTCAAAGTAGGCCTCCTCCACAGCGATCCCCTGGAGTCCGGCTTGCTGGGCTGCCTCATAGGCTTTCTGCCAGGAGAGCGCCACTGGCTCGTTGGCCTTCCCGATTACGCCGCCCTCGGCCGCATCGTTGAAGAGCTTGTAGGCCCGGGTCATGGCCTCTTGGTTTGGGAAGCTTCGTTCAATGACCTTGGCGAAGCGGGCTTCGGCCTTGGCCTTGATGTCGTGCTCGATGCCGATGCAGTCTTGAAGAGTGACTCGAAGTGAGGTGAGGGCGGAAGTGGTCATGTGCATCCTTGGTGCTGGTTAAAAACACAGTTCTAGTATGCATGACAACTGTATGCGTGTACAGTAATTTGTTACATGGCGCGCCGCATGCCTGCCGCCGACCATGAAAAAGCCCGCTCTAGGCGGGCTGGCTTCTGGGGGCAGGGCAGTGCGCTATGGTTTTGGTGTCACGCCCGGAGATGGCACATTGATGATGATGGGTTGTTGGGGCGAAGATGGTGCGGACTGGGGTGGCGGCTTCCCAGCCGTCCAGATTGTCGAAATAACGCCGATGATGCCAGCGACTGCAATCGTCCCAATGCCGATAAGTGCCCCGTGGGTCCAACGGTGGTTGTCCGCGATTGCCTTGTGCATGTCGGCTTGGCTCTTCGCTATGTCTGCGCGTAACGCAGCGAAGTCTGCCTTAGATGCGTTGGTGAACTCCGACCACTCCGCCTTCGTTTCACGACGCAGCGTATCCAAATCTGCCTTGGTGGGCAGATTTTTGATGGCCTCTTCTAAGGCGGCGACGCGTGCTTCCATGTCCCCATTATCAGTTGGTGGCCCGCCGCCTTTCAACCTCTGCCCGGAGTGCGCCTTCAGCTCCAGCCCTCGCATTATCTGCTCTCTCTTGCGAGAGACTTCGTCTATGTGCTCAACCATTTACGAGCTTCTCCAACGCGGCAATAAGTTCGTCGGTTCGCTCTTCTGCCTCTGCAATTTGATCTGAGGTCTTCTGGCGTACCGCTTCTAGCCTTCCAATAGCCTGATGCGAAACGCTTGGCATCTCTTGGAGTAGTTCAATAAGTTCTTCCACGGCACTCTGCAGGGCTCTTGTGGTCACTTGTTGGGAAAGATGAAGCCGCACACTTGCGAGTGCAAAGTCTTGAATTGTTCCATCTATAGTCATGAGCAACTCGTTTTTCAATGCTTCATAGTCCACCAGGCTAGCACCTTGCCAGCTATGTTGATGCACTCAGAAGCCTTGCGAAGATCAATTCGCTCTTCGTCGGGGTAGTCCACGATGTTGTCACTGCGAAGGACCAGGGTGCCGTCAGAAAGTATTAGGGCTTTCTTTAACAAGAGGCGGTTGTAAACATCGATGACGTAAATACCCTGTGCGTCAATGGTCCGCTGTCCCATATCTACAAATACCAAGTCTTCATCTTGAATAGTTGGTTTCATGCTGTGGCCGTTGCCCGTCATGATCTTGATGCGCTCAGGGTTGACGGTCCCGATCTTCTTGCGGACCCAGCTTTCCAAGACATCGAGGTGGCGGACGATCTGCACCGCCTCATCCATGTGCGAGCCCGGACCCATCGACGGCCGGACAGACAGATGCTGCAGGCGGACGTAGCCAGGCGGCGGGGTGTCATCGATGACCTGGATAACGTTCTCCCCATGTTTTGAGTTGTCGGCGGTAGTCCCTGGCGGGTAATCGGGCAGCCCCCAGTGCGCTGGCTGGACCACGTCTGCGAAGTAGCTCCAGAGCTTAGGGAGCTTGTCCTTGCTGATGGTCCCGCGATTCACCCAGTCTTGGATGGATGGGGGCCTTACCTCAAAGTGCTCGGCCACCTCCTTCTTGGAGACGCCCTTCAGTTCGATGGCTTCAGCGATGGCTTGGCCTAATTTTTCACCAGTAAGCATTGCCTAATGTTCCATGTGTGGGTGTGCGTAGGCAATGCCTATTGATCAAAATTAGGCAGAGCCTTATCATGGGGTATGACGTACTCACACCCCGGACTTGCGGTGCAGGCGGTTGTCGACCTTGTCGGCAGCCAAGCTGCCCTGGCTCGTGCCTTACAGGTATCCGCGCCCACTGTGAACCAGTGGATCAAGAGGCGGCGTCCTGTTCCGAAGGCGCTTAGCCCCAGGATCGAAGCGCTCTCCAGCGGGACGGTCTCCCGCCGAGACCTCCGCCCCAACGACTGGCAGGACATCTGGCCCGAGCTTGCACAGCCCGCCGCACAGGAGCAGGGCCATGCATAAGGCTCGCACTGTCAAGCGTCCCGGCCCGCTGCCGCACCAGCAGCGCCTGCACAGCGCCCTGCAGCGCCACCGCAATACAGCTCTGCAGCGCTGGGAGTCTGAAATCACCTACTACGAAGCCTTGCAGACGGCGGGGTCCGCGCCGGTGACTCCTGCTGTGCTGGGCACCTACGAGGCGCAGGAAAAGCACATCGGGGCTGCAGAGGGCGAGGTCACATGGAGCTTCTCCGAGTTCCCCGATGCACCTTCCTCGTTGTGCCGGCGCGCCATCTCCATCACCGACCTTGAGGACCGCATCGTCATCAAGGTGGGCTTCGCCGAGCTGCGCCTGACCCGTGAAGAGGCCGCGCGCCTGTTCTCGATTGGCCGCGACACCGGCGGCGAGCAGCAGGGGTAGGTGGGAGGGATTCCCATCCTCCCACGCCTGCTGCCAATCCCTCTCATTCATTCCTAGGAGTAGTCCCGCATGCGTGACACCCACGAAAAGCTGAGCCGGGCTGAAGCGGCTGCATTCAGGGCGATCCAGGTGATCCTGGCCGACCTCGACGCTGAGCAGGCCGAGCGGGTGCTGGCCCGTGTCCAGGACCAACTGGACGAAGACGCTGGCGGGCCCATGTTCGCGCGCGGCATTGCCGGTCCCCTGGGCAAACTGGACATCCCGCTGCGCACCAAGGTGGACGAGGCCACGGCCGACCTGTTCCTGCGCCACTGCGGCCAGCAGGCCACGGACACATCGATGGTGCTGCGCGACTGCGTGTACGCCCTGGTCTACGGCAAGACCTATCGGCAGATGGTGGTGGAGAAAGTGAACCATGACGCGCAGCGTACCCAGGCGCTGGCCAAGCTCATAGGGCCTTTTGGTAGCCCCGAATTCGGAGGGCATGCCCAATGAACGCGATCACAGCAATTTCCGCAGCCGTGCTGATGATGAGCAGCCGCCAGATCGCTGAAGAGACAGGGAAAGAGCATTTCCACGTCATGCGAGACCTGCGGGCCCTGAAGGATCAACTGGGCCCCATGTTCAAGGGGTCTATCCAGAACTGGATACACCCCCAAAACGGACAGAGCTACGAGGAGTTCTTGATCGACAAGGACACCTGCCTGACCCTGCTGCTGGGCTACGACGCCGTGGCGCGCATGAAGGTGGTGAAGCGGTGGCAGGAGCTGGAGGCTCAGGCCGCGCCAGCGGTGCCGCGCACGATGTCTCAGGCGCTGCGCTTGGCCGCTGAACAAGCCGAGCAGATCGAGCAGCAGCAGGCCGCCCTGGCACTGGCCGCGCCCAAGGCCGAATACGTGGATCGCTACGTGGCCGCCAACGGCGCGAAGGGCTTCCGTCAGGTGGCCAAGCTGCTGGGCGCGAACGAGCACGCATTCCGGGCCTGGCTGCAGGACGAAAAGATCATGTACCGCCTGGGCGGCGAGTGGACTGCGCACCAGTGTCACATCGATGCCGGCCGCTTTGTCGTGAAGACGGGTGTGGCCCAGGCCAACGAGCATGCCTTCAACACCACGAAGTTCACCCCCAAGGGCGTGAACTGGGTAGCCGGCCTGTGGGGCCAGCACCAAGCCCGCCTGGCGCAAGGGGAGCGTGCATGAACCTCGCTTCCATGCTGGACCGTCCAATTGCCTTCCAGCGCTCGTTCGTTCACCTTGGCGCTGGCATCACTGGCGCGCTGATGCTCTCCCAGGCTGTGTATTGGGCCAACCGTGGTTCTGACGACGATGGCTGGTTCTTCAAGACGCAGGTGGAGTGGGAGGATGAAACCGGCCTGAGCCGCACTGAGCAGGAGACCGCCCGCAAGAAGCTGCTGTCGCTGGGGCTCATGGAAGAGGCTCGCCGGGGTATCCCTGCCAAGCTGTATTTCCGAGTCAGCATCGATGCGCTGGTGAGCCAGTTGGAAGGCCTGGACACCCCCTGCAAACAAGATTGCAGGAATCCTGCAATCAAGGATGCTGGAACCCCGCAAACAGGTTCGCAGAAAACCCGCAAACAGGTTCGCGGGAAAGCTGCAAACAGGTCTGCAGGAATCCCGCAATCTAAACTAAGTAAGACTACAACAGAGACTACTTCAGAGACTACAGCAGAGAGTATTGCGCCGGGGGCTGAAGCCCCCCACGCTGCTGCTGAGCCGATGCGTGTGACGGCACCCAACGGGACCATCCACGAGATCCCTGCTGAGCTGCGCTACCCCGGTCCGGACACCAAGTCCCACAAGACCTGGATCGCATACGCCATTGCCTACGAGGGCCGGTATCGCAGCTGGCCCGTCTGGAACCAGACGGTGGGCGGCCAGATCTGCAACTTCATCGACCGTGTTGGCGCCGAGGTCGCCCCCCGCATCGCCGTGCACTACGTGCGCCGTGTGCAGGAAGACTTCATCGTCCGGGAGATGCACCCCGTCCGCCTGCTGCAGCAGAACGCTGAGAAGTGGGCAACGCAGTGCCAGACCGGCGTTGGGATGACCAGCACACAGGCCCGCCAAGCCGACCAGACCAGCGCGAACGCTGGCGCCATCGAAGAAGCCAAGCGGCTGATGCGCGAGCGTGCGGGCGCTGCCCAGGCCGCAGGCGCGGGTGCCGAACAAGGCCAGGGGGAGGTGATCGATGTCTGACCCCCACGCCACCGACTGGCTGCTGGAGGAGCTGGGCGCCACGATGGAGCTGAGCGGCCAGCAGGTCCGGCCTGCAGCGCTGCTGCTGCTGGCGGAAGATCTGGCCCACATCGACAAGCCTGTGCTGCGCCTGGCCCTTGCCCGCATCCGCGCCGAGCATCGCGGCCCGATCCTCACCGGCACCGTGCTGCAGTACGTGGACCACGCCATGGGCCGCATGCTGCCGGCCGAGGCCTACGCCCTGGCGCTGACCAGCGCAGACCAGCAGGCCACTGTGGTGTGGACCGATGAGATCGCCCAGGCCTGGGCCGTGGCCGCGCCGCTGCTGGATGCCGGCGACAAGTTCGGCGCCCGGCAGGCCTTCATCGAGGCCTACGGCAGGATCACCGGCGAGGCCCGTGCACTGCGCCGTCGTCCTGTGGTTCAGGTTAGCCTGGGGCACGACCCCGAAGCCCGCACGCGCGCCGTGCAGGAAGCCATCACGGCAGGCAGGCTGCCGGGCGGGCTGGAGGGCCTGACTGACGACCTGCGCGAGCAGCTGCAGCTGCCGGCCCCGCGCGCCGCCCTGGCGCTGCCGGCACCTGAGTCCATGCCCAGCGGCCCGAAGCGTGAGGTGCTGTCCAAGCTGGCCGCCCTGCGCGAAGCCTTTGCACTCAAGGCCGCGCGTTTCACGCCCGTGCAGGTCCAGGCCCGCGCCGGCCGCATGCGCCTGAGTCAGGCAAAGCGCCGCGCTGCCGCCGCCGTGGCGCAGCACCAGCAGGGGAGCCAGCCATGAGCGCCATCCATTCCGCCGTGAGCCGCGACTACCTGCGGCTGCCCTACACCTACACGCTGGCACAGGAGCTATCGGCCAGCGAACGGCAGCCGCTGCACCAGCGCAAGCGCGAGCCCTTGGCTGCTGCAGTCCTGGCCGCCGTGCATGCCGTCGGCTATGCCGCTCCCACCGTCCAGCACTGGCGCGACCTGGCCGACGCCGCGAACCTGTCCGAAACGCTGCTGGGCATGGGCGTCTTCACAGAGCCCGAGGCCGAGAGCCTGTTTGCTGATGCCTTGGTGGCCGTCGTGGACCTGGGCCGCAAGCACGGCCACGGACAGGAGATGCGCCTGAACGCCGTGCAGCTGGGCCACCTGGTCGAGTTCGGCGAGGCCTACGGCCAGGTGCTGGAGGTGATCCCGGCACGCACCTTCATCCGCGCGCACCGCGCCACCGAACGCCGTCTGCGCGAGCTGCTGGTCAACAGCCACGGCAGCGACACCCATGAATTCATCGTCGTCTGATCATCAATGGCAGCAACACCAAATCAATCTCAGCGCGGCAGCCGTGGCGCACCTCGTCAAGCTGACCCAGCAACCCGGGTGGTGGGAGTACGTCAAGGCCAGGGCCAGGAAGCTGGACAGGGACGAGTCCCGACTGTTCGTGGACATCGAGCAGCAGGTGGTGCAGCAGCTGCAGGCGCTCGCGTGGCGCCCGCCGCCCCGCGCGTGACGGTGCCGGCTGGCCACCAAGGCCCGATTACGGTGCTGGGCATGGACCCGGGCAAGCACACGGGGCTGGCCTGGATCGTGGACGGCCAGCTGCAGGCGCTGGAGGAGATTGCACCAGCGCAGATCCTGCAGACGCTGCAGGGCAGGGCGCCCACGCTGGTGATCTTCGAAGACAGCCGCAAGGCGCGGAAGACCTGGACCGGCCAGGGCAGCGCCGCGGCGCGGGCCAAGATGGCGCGTAACGTGGGTGAGATCGATGCTTGGTGCGTGCTGATCGAGACCCTATGCGCCAGCCTCGGCATTGCCTGCCACGGCATGCCGCCCAGCGCGAAGGCCGGCAGTGCCCACGGCGCCAAGATCGATGCCGCCACCTTCAGTCGCCTGACCGGCTGGGCCGGTCGCAGCAATCAGCACCAGCGTGACGCCGCCATGATCGCGTGGTCCTTCCGGAGGGCACGGCCATGAAGCGCATCTACATCGCCGGCCCGATGACAGGCCTGCCAGAGTTCAACTACCCGGCCTTCAACCGCGCGGCCGCCGTGCTGCGCGCCCAGGGCCACCACGTCGAGAACCCTGCGGAGAATCCCGCGCCAGCGTGCGGCAGCTGGGCCGGCTACATGCGTCTGGCGCTGCCGCAGCTTTGCACCTGCGATGCCGTGCACCGGCTGCCGGGCTGGAAGCAGTCGCGCGGCGCCCGGTTGGAGAGTTTTGTGGCGCGCGTGCTGGGTCTGGAGGTGCAGGACTTCGATGCCAGCGCAGGGGAGGGCGGCGCACATGCTTGATTTCCGCCCCGACCTTCCGCGCCGTGGCCAGCGCGGCCCCGTGCGCACCGCGCCCCAGCACCCGCCCCTGTGGCGTGGCGCCGCAATGCGCGAGCGCATTGAAGGCCCCGATATCCTGGGGCGCTACCGCTTCTCCGTCTGGTCGGAAAACCGCTGCTGCCGCCTGGAACAGTACGGCCCCACGCGTGTGTGCGTGATGGGCGACCACGGCTTTCTGGTGCAGGTGGATGTGGAGGGCGACATCCGATGATCCAGAACCGGAGCACCTGGCCCAGCCGCGGCTTCGGCCGCCGGCTCGCCGTCGCGCCAGCGCAGGACCGCGAAGAGCGCCTGGCGCAGCGTGCGGCCCGCGCCATGGACAGCGCCCGCGCCACTGCCGGCATGGCGTGCACCAGCATCGTTGTGATGGGCGGGGCCAGCACGGGCTTGGTCGTGCCCAAGGCCGAGAGCCTGGAATGCGAAGCCTACCGCCGCGCCGTCGCCGCGCTGCCTTGCATCTGGTGCGGCATTTTCGACTACAGCCAGCACGCCCATCTGAACCTGGGCAAAGGCTTCGCGCTCAAGACAGACGACCGCACCGGATTCCCGCTGTGCTGCACCCGGCCGGGCATCGAGGGCTGCCACGTCGCTTACGACCGATACCGCCTTGTTGACGGCGGCCGCGAAGCCCATCGGGACTACGGCCTCGAATGGGGCCGCATCACCCGCCACACGATTCTTGAATCCGGCCAATGGCCACAACGTCTGCCCCTCTGGAGTGAAACCGCATGAACCAAGCCACCACCAGCACCATCCACAAGACGCCCGGCGGCAATCCGGACACTGGCGCGGTCGAGGCCGTGCCCACGCTGACGCAGGTCTATGAGGCAATCCGCCAGCTGCACGAGGCCGGTGAAGAGCCCACGCGCGACCGCATCCACAAGATGACAGGCCTGAACCTCACCACGGTGGACGACCGCATCAAGGTGCTGCGCGGCGAGGGAATGATTGCGGCGGTGAAGCAGTGTTACCGCCCGGTGCACCAGCATGGGCCAGCGCGGGATGTCGTCATCGTTCACCTCAACGATGGGCGGACCTTGGTGGAGATTGGGGAGCATGTGTTGCATCTGGTCCGCCCCGAAGCCGCGCGCCTCGGTCAGGGACTGGCAGGCGTGGCGCTGGAGCACACGGCCCTGACGCGCGTCACGGAGTTGCAGGACCAACTGCTGGAGGAGGTGGCCAGACGTAGAGACCTGGAGCGCGAAGTGAAAGCGCTAAAAGCTCAGCGGCGTGTTGACGGACGTCAGGGTGATCTGCTCAGTGCGCTGTCGGGCCAAGCTGCAGCGTAGGGTCAAGAAAAAGCCAGATGCGCGCGGGCTTTTTCGAGTCAAACGGCCCGCGCAGTCTGCAAGGCGGCCAGCACCTTGCGCTGGTCCAGCGTTGAGGCGGCGCCGCCCCGCAGCATGCACAGCTGTCCCGAAAGTGTGTTGCGCGCCAGGGCGCCCACATCGCCGCCGCGCTGCACGGTGCCCAGCATTTCCCAGCCCGGCAGCTCAATGTGCTGATACAGCCGCCAGGGGCCTCCTGGTGTGACGATCAAGCGGCCCCGGGGGCTCATGCGGACAGCTCATCCGCCTGCAGGCGGCGATAAGCGTCTGCCGGCGATGCGGCATCGGTCCACAGCGTGGCGCCGTTGCTACCGTTGCCCACGTAGACCAGGCCGGCCCGGTTGTACTCGGCGTTCCACAGCACCTGCCACACGCCATCGGCGTCATCAGCGGCCACCTCGTGCAGTTCCCAGCCTTGCGTGGCGCCTTCGAGGTCGGCCAGCAGGTTGGCATCGAGTTCGATGATTTCAATCTTGCGCATTGGGAATCCTTTTATGGTTTGCCCCTCATTGACGGGAGGCGCCGCTGGCGGCGGTGTGCTGCCATGGAGTCAATATTAATGCGCAATCATTGCGCAGTCAACGCCTTTTTTCAGAAGCCACTCAAGCCGCGTTTGCGCGCTCCACTTCCCAGCCCAGGCAGGCCAGGGCCACGGTGCGGGGCACGGGCTTCTCGCCGGTCAGGTAGTACAGCAGCATGCGGCGTGAGATACCCAGGGCCTCGGCTGCAGCGGTCTGCGTGAGGCCATTGCGCTGCATCCATTCCGTGATTTCTTCGGCTGTGTGGGCGGTGGGGGGTTTGGCTGTCATGCCGGAATTCTATGCGCAACTGTTGCGCAATGTGGCGCGTCGCGCGGAGCGCCCCGGCTAGGGTTCGACGGCCCTAGGCCATGCCGGAACACTTCCGGCCATGGCCCAACGTCCTGCCGGCAAGTCCGAGCCTCCAAAGAAACCTCTCCCCAAGAAGCCTGCTGCCCCCAAGAAGGCCGCAGGCTCTGCCGTTCCTGCGAAGCGCCCAGCGGCCAAGAAGCCTACGAGCGCGACCGCGAAACCCGCATTGAAGAAGGCCCCGGCAAAAAAGGCCGCCCGCATCAAGAGCACGGATGCCCAGGCGCTGACCGCGAGGGAGTCGAAGTTCATCGATGAATTCCTGGTGGACCTGAATGGAACCCAGGCGGCGATTCGAGCCGGCTACAGCTCCAAGACTGCCCGGCAGATCGCCTCTGAGAACCTGTCAAAACCTCACATCCAAGTCGCGATTGCGGAAGCCCGAAAGCAGCAGCAGGAGCGCACGCAGATCACTGCCGACGCCATGCTGCAGCAGGCTTGGCTGATCGCCACAGCCGATGCACGCGAACTGATCGAGACCAAGGTCGCATGCTGCCGCCATTGCTGGGGGGAGAACTTCCGCTACCAGCGCACCGTCAGCGAGATGAACCAGGCACGCGAGTCATGGCGTGCTGAAGGCAAGGCGCCCGAGGATTTCGATGAAGAAGGCGGCATCGGTTTCAACCCCCACCGGCCGCCGCACCCGGACTGCACTGCATGCGTTGGGGATGGATATGCACGCGAGGTCATCAAGGACACCCGCTACCTGAGCCCAGCCGCTGCCCAGTTGTATGCCGGCGTGAAGCGTACGAAAGATGGCCTGCAGGTCCTGACGCACAGCAAGGAGGCCTTCGCAGAAAAAATCTGGAAGTACCTGGGCATGTACGAGAGGGACAACCAGCAGAAGTCAGACCCGCTGGCCGCGCTGCTGCATCGCATCTCCAAGGAGAACGGCAACGGCTTCGCGCCCATCGCAGATGACCCGGAGCGCACAGGCCCCCGCGCGTGCTCCACGCTGCAGGTGAAGCAAGACCCGGCGGACGAGGAGGATTGAGGCTGTGGCCGCGCGCGTCCACAGTGCTCCCCTGAACCGGCTCCCCGACACGCCCGAGGAGCTGGAGCGGTGCTTGCGTGATCCCGAATGGCGCCTGTTCTCCGGCTGCCTGTACAAGATCATGGTCAAGGGCGATTCCAAGGATGGGGAAGAGGCTGACACCTTCACCATGCCCTTCCGGCCCAATCGCGCGCAGAAGCGTTTCATCAGCCGGCTCTGGCACCGCAACATCATCCTGAAGGCGCGGCAACTGGGCTTCACCACGCTGATCGCCATCCTGTGGCTGGACCATGCGCTGTTCAATGCGGATCAGCGCTGCGGCATCATCGCGCACGACCGCGAGGCGGCCGAGGCCATCTTCCGGGACAAGGTGAAGTACGCCTACGAGAACCTGCCCGAGGAGATCCGCGACCGCTTCCCCCTGGCGCGCGACAGCGCGGTCGAGCTGCTGTTCGCCCACAACAACAGCAGCGTGCGCGTGGCCACGTCCATGCGGTCGGGCACGATCCATCGGCTCCACGTCTCCGAACTGGGCAAGATCTCGGCGCGCTTCCCGCATAAGGCCAAGGAGGTGATGACCGGCTCCATTCCGGCCGTGCCCACCACCGGCATCCTGGTAATCGAGAGCACGGCCGAGGGCGCCAACGGCGAGTTCTACCACCTGTCCCAGCGTGCGGAGGCACTGCACTACACGCACAAGAAGCTTAGCCCGCGCGACTATCGCTTCCACTTCTACGCGTGGTGGCAGGAGCCCAACTACCGCATGGACGCGGGCCTGGTCCATGTCGCGCGCGAGCAGCACGACTATTTCGACCAGGTCGAGGTCGAGATGCAGTGCACCATCGATCTGGAGCAGCGGGCCTGGTATGTGGCCACCCAGGAAGCGGACTTCCCCGGCGCGCCCGAGCGCATGTGGCAGGAGTACCCGTCCACGCCAGCGGAGGCATTCCAGCAGTCCAGCGCGGGCCGGTATTACGCCAAGGCCATGGTTGCGCTCACGAAGCGCGGCGGCATCACCTCGGTGCCCGAGCTGGATCTGCCGGTCTACACGTTCTGGGATATCGGGCGCGCGGACGGCACGGCCATCTGGTTCATGCAGTCCCTGCGCGGCGAGGACCGCTTCATCAACTACTACGAAGAGCACGAGGAAGACCTGCGGCACTACGTGCGCCACCTGCAGGGCCTCGGCTACGTGTTCGGCGCGCACTTCCTGCCGCACGACGCGAATCACAAGCGCCTGGGCGACACCAACCGATCCACCAAACAGCAGCTGCAGGCCCTGATGCCTGGCCAGAAATTCACGGTGGTGCCTCGCATCACCGAGCTGCAGACGGGCGTCAACCTGGTGCGCAAGCACCTGCGCGGCGCCTGGTTCGACCGGGAAGCCTGTGCCTTTGGCCTGGAGCGCCTGCGCGGCTACAGCAAGAAATTCAGCCGGGCGCTGAACAAATTCATCGATGAGCCCGACAAGTCCAACGGCTGCACGGAAGGCGCGGACGCGCTGCGGCAGTGGGCGCAGGCGAAGGAAAGCGGGCTCTTCAACCCCAATGACGATGGGTACGGCGCGCGCGCTGAGCCCGAAGAGGAAGAGGATGCGCCGGACTGGCGCGCGTGAGGCACTGCCATGAACTATGCAACCCCCCCAAGCACTGCAGACCTGGGCGCGGCGCTGACGCCGCACGAATATGCCCGCATCATCGATGACATCCTGGAGCAGCCGCCGTGGCGCCGCCAAGCCGACATGGAAGCCGACTATGCCGATGGCAACCAGCTCGGTAGCGAACTGCTCGCGCGCATGAAGCGCTTCGGTATCCCACCAGCCAAGGAGAACATCATCGGCCCGGCGATTGCGGCCGTGTGCGGCTACGAGGCCAAGACGCGGACGGACTGGCGCGTGACACCCGACGGCGACCCAGGCGGCCAGGACGTGGCCGATGCGCTCAACTTCCGCTTGAACCAGGCAGAGCGCCACAGCCGGGCAGATCGCGCGATCAGCGATGCGTTTAAGCCGCAGGTGAGCGTGGGCCTTGGCTGGGTGGAGGTTGCACGGGCCAGCGATCCCTTCGCCTACCCCTACCGCTGCCGGTATGTGCACCGCAATGAAATCTGGTGGGACATCCGGGCGCAGGAGGCTGATCTGTCCGACGCCCACTGGCTGCTTCGGGAGCGCTTCATCCGCAAAGACCGGGTCGCGGCGGCATTCCCCAAGCACCGCGAGCTGATCATGCGCGCGGACTCGGCATCTGGCCCTGGCGGCTACGGCGGCTATCTGGGCGAGGGCGGCTATTCCACGGGCCTGGTGCCGGGCCTGGATGTATCCCGCGCCTGGACGCCGCGCGAGCATGCCTGGTATCGCTCGGAGACCGACGAGCTCAGCCTGTGCGAGCTATGGTACCGGCGCTGGGTGTCGGCGCTCGTGCTGCGCCTGCGCGGCGGCCGCGTGGTCGAGTTCGACGAGTCCAACCAGCAGCACCGCCTGGCCGTGGCCTCGGGCGCGGGCACGCTGTCGCGCGAGACCGTCACGCGGCTGCGTCGGTCCTACTGGATTGGACCCATCTGCCTGCACGACGGCCCCACGCCATACCCGCACCAGCATTTTCCATACGTGCCGTTCTGGGGCTATCGGGAAGACCAGACGGGCATGCCCTTCGGCCTGGTGCGCGACATGCTCTTCCCGCAGGACAACCTGAACAGCACCATGGCAAAGCTGCGCTGGGGCATGGCCTCGCAGCGAGTGGAGCGGACCAAGGGCGCCACAGCGATGACCGATGCGCAGTTGCGTCAGCAACTGGCCAGGCCTGACGCAGACATTGTTCTCGACGCAGAACACATGCAGCAGGAGGGCGCGCGCTTTCAGGTGCACCGCGATTTCCAACTCGATGCACAGCACTTCCAGTTGATGGAAGACAGCAGGCGCGCGCTGGGCCGTGTCAGCCCCGTCACGCCGGCCATGCAGGGCCAGGCCGGCACCGCGCGCAGCGGACTGCAGGAAACCACCCAGGTGGAGCAGTCCCAGATCGGCATGGCTGACTTGATGGACAACACCAAGGACGGGCGCACGATGGTGGGCGAGTTGCTGATGTCGCTGATCATCGAGGACATGGGCGACGAGGAGCAGACCATCGTGATCGAGGGCGACGTGCTCAACCCACCGCGCACCGTGGTGCTGAACAAGGCCGAAGAGGACCCCGACACAGGCTTGGCCTATCGGTCCAACGATGTGCTGCGCACGCGCATGAAGGTCGCTCTGGAGGACGTGCCGAGCACCAGCAGCTTCCGAGGCCAGCAGCTCAGCTCGCTGTCCGAGGCGGTGAAGTCCCTGCCTGAGCATATCCAGGTGGTTGCGCTGCCATTCCTGATTGACCTGATGGATCTGCCCCGCAAGAAGCAGGTGGTGGAGGCCATCCGCGCAGCATCGGGCCAGCAGACGCCGGAGCAGATCGAGCAGCGGGTGCAGCAGGAGGTGCAGGCCGCGCTGTTGAAGGCCGGCCACGAGTTGAAGGCGCGCGAGCTGGAAATGAAGGAGCGCATGACGGACGCCCAGATCAAGAAGGTGATGGCCGACGCTGTGCAGGTAGGCGTGCAGGCCGCCTTCTCGGCGATGCAGGGCGGGGCCCAGGTAGCCATGAATCCTGCCATCGCGCCCATTGCCGACGCCATCATGCAGGGCGCTGGCTACCAGAAGCCCAATCCAGGCGGCGACGACCCGGACTTTCCTGTGCCTGGCGTTGCGGCCGGCGGCCCAGCGCCGCAGTCTGGCGGTCCGGGCGCGGCCGGCGACATCGCCCAGGTGCGCGAGAACACCAGCCCCGCATTCCCGCCAATCCCTCAGGAGCCGGCGCGCGGCATGCAGGGGATCGAGACGGCCACCCCTGCCGACAACCTATAGCGGCTCACTCCGTCCAGAGTTGGATGCTGCGCGCGCGCGGCCTGACACTGTGTTCCACGTTGAAGGCGAAAGCCAGAGACGAGAAGCCTGCCCGTGATGGGTCGGCACCTCCCGCAGCTGGAGAGCGTGATGGTCGGGGCTTCGGCCCCGGCCTGATCCTCGAATCTGCGTGCCCCTTCAAACAGGCCCGGCCGGATAGCCGGGGATGTGGAGCACCTACATGCCGATGACCCCTGAGCAACTGCTCGAATCCGCCTTTGCAGGACAACTGGATCTGGACGCGGACGCGACCAAGACCGCCGAAGCCAGCAACGCCGCGAGCACTGCTGCTCCCGCAACCGCCACCCCTGGCGCTGAGCAAACTGCTGCAGCGCCTTCTCCCGCTCCTGCCGCTGCACCCGCTGCTGCAGCAACCCCGGCTCCTGCACCTGCTGCAGGCGCGGCGCCCGCTCAGGATGACGAGCCGGCCGGCGCGCCTATTGCCAGCAAGTCGGGCAGCTACACGATCCCGTTTGAGAAGCTGGCTCAAGCTCGCACCGAGCGCGACCAGTTCAAGGCGCGCGGCGATTCGCTGGAGAGCGAGAACGCCACCTTGAAGGCTCAGATCGACCAGTTGACCCGCAGTCAGCAAACCAACCTCGCACAGGCCCAGGCGGATGCCTCGGCTCGCGAGCAAGCGGGCGCGGCGGCAACTTCGGCTGACAAGAACTTGGCCATTGCCCAGGCCGCCGCCTCACAAGGCGTGGACATGGCCCTTTTCGGCGACTTCTCGGAGGAGGGCATCGCCAAGGGCGTGGCTGCGTTGGTGGACCAGCGTGCCGCAGCACTGGTGGACGCACGACTGGCCCAGGCGATGCAGCCGCTGCAGCAGCGTGAACAGGTCAGCGCCCGGCAGGCGCACGACAACGCGATCTATGCGGCCCACGCGGACGCGGACGAAATTGCCGACTCTGCCGAGTTCAAGCAGTGGGTGGATGCCCAGCCTGCTTTCGCGCGCGCAGCCGTGGCCAATGTCCTGCAGAACGGATCCGCCGCCGAGATTGTGGAAGTCTTCAGCACCTTCAAGGGTGCCAAGCCCGCCGCTTCTCCCGCAGCCAGCCCGGCCGCTCCTGCCAATGCCGTGGACGCGGCCGTGGCAAAGGCGAAAGCTGATGCAGAGCAGGCCGTGCCGGTGAGTCTGTCCGAACTGACGGGCGCGGCTGCTGGTGCCAGTGAAGCGGAGCGCGCGCAGGCACTGGCCAACAACCCCGCGGCGCTGCTCAACGTGATGAGCGGTATGTCACCGGCAAAGATCGATGCCTTGATGAACAGCTTGGCGTGAACCGCTGAATATTTTTTGAAACCCGGGCCACCTCGTGATGAGGCAGCCCTCTCCCCAAGACGGAGGACATATGTCCGGAAAAACCAATGTGGCAACCGGTTCGCCGAATGCCCAATTCGTCCAGGCTGCCGGGCTGTTCGCTCAGTCCATGCAGCGCAATTCGACGCTGAACCGCATGGTGGGCACCGTCCCCCAGGGCGAGGCTCACGTCAGCGCCGTGCTGAGCAAGCAGACCTCCACCGACATGCCCATCGTGCGAACGGTGGACCTGACGCGTGGCAAGGGCTCCGAGGTGGAGTTCCACTTCGTGCAGCCCACCAATGCCTATCCCATCATGGGCAGCCGCATGGCCGAGGGCAAGGGCACGGGCATCGAGGTGGACAACGGCCGCGTGCGCGTGAACCAGGTCCGCTTCCCCGTGGATATCGGCGACACGATGACCGACATGAATTCCCCCGTGGAATTCCGCCGCATCGGCCGGCCCATCGCGCTGTCGCTGATGAACGGCTACCAAGACCAGCTGATGCTGACCCACTTGGCCGGCGCGCGCGGCTTCCACGACAACATCGAATGGCGTCTGCCGACCGAGGCTCACCCGCAGTTCGCGGAATTTGCCATCAATGAAGTGAAGGCGCCTACCCGCAATCGTCACTTCGTCGCAGACGGCGATGCCATCAAGACCGTGGCCGCCAACGCGGGCGAGCTGGACATTGCATCCACCGACGTGCTCGGCATGGATGTGGTGGACAGCATTCGCACGACGATGGAATCGATCCCTCTGCCGCCGCCCGCCATCAAGATCCCCGAGGACAAGGTGGCCGAGGATTCGCCGCTGCGTGTGCTGCTGGTCTCCCCCGCGCAGTACCACGCATTCGCCCAGGACCCCGGCTTCCGCCAGTTCCAGGCGAACGCCCTGGCGCGCGCGTCCAAGGCCAACAACCACCCCCTGTTTCTGGGTGAAGTGGGCCTGTGGAACGGCATCTTGATCTGCAAAATGCCCAAGCCCATCCGCTTCTATGCTGGCGACACTGTCCGCTACTGCGCTTCCTACGAGACCGAGACGGAAAGCACCTGCATCGTCCCTGCCTCGTTCGGCACCACCCATGCGGTGGACCGCGCGATCCTGCTGGGCGGCCAGTCGCTGGCCCAGGCCTTCGGCAAGTCCAAGCACGGTGGCATGCCGTTCTTCTGGTCTGAGAAGGACTTCGACCACGGCGACAAGCTGGAGCTGCTGATCGGCGCCATCATGGGCGTTTTCAAGATCCGCTGGCTGGTGTCGCAGGGCAACGGCAAGAAGCACTTCACCGACCACGGCGCGACGGCCATCGACACGGCTGTGCGCATCATCGGCGAGCGCAACTGACGCGCCCCAGGGCGGGCGGTCGGCTGATCGCCTGTCCTCCGCTGAGTTCTTCACCATTTCATCGGAGGCCAACATGGCAACCATCACCAAAGTGCAGTCCGCCAGCAATCGCCTCGGCGCGACGCCGTGGGGCAACCTGAGCGCCCTGCATTACACCCTGGCCACCAATGCGGCCGGCGCGGCCCTGGGCGGCGACATCCTGACGCCCGCCATTCAGGGCACAAAGATCCGCCTGGGCCTGCTGCCCGCTGGCTTCAAGCTGATCGACAGCCTGGTCGTCGTTGCCGTTGGCATGACGGCATCCGTCACTGCCAAGATCGGCTTCGAGTATGCCGACGGCGTGGATGTGCCGGCCGTGCCGCAGGACGACGACTACTTCGGCGCTGGCGTGAACCTGGCCGCCACGGCGCGTCTGCGCAACGCCACCGCCAATCCGGTCATCACGCTGCCCAAGGATGCGTACCTGATCCTGACCGTGGGCGGCGCGGACAACGCCAAGGCCAGCGCGCTGGACTTGGTGGTGCTGGGCGTCCCCGAAGGCGTGGCCTGATCGAAGCCGCGCTCGCGGCGATGAACCATGCAGCAAGCCGGCCTGTCCGGCTTGTTTCACATGAACGGAGCGAATCATGAAATTCGACAAGCTGGAATACACGGGCAAGAAGCCCTATCACGACCGTCTGGCGGCCACCCATTGGCAGCCTGGCGACACCAAGCTGGTGCCCGAGGCCGTCGCGCGCAAGCTGCTGCGCTTCGTGGAGTTCAGCCGCGCGCCGGCAACCCAGCAGCAGGCGGACCAGCTGCAGCTGGAGGCCCAGCAGGGTCAGCAGGCGCAGCAGCCCGACACGTCGGACCAGCAGGACGATGCTGCGCTCCAGCAAGCGCACGCCGCCCAGCAGCAGGCGGACCAGTTGCAGCTGGAAGAGCGCGCGGCCACAGAGTCCATGCTCCTGACTATCGAGGGCATGGACAAGGGCGCCCTGGCCGAATACGCTGCCAAGTACGAGGTCAAGCTCGACGCGCGCAAGGGTGAGGCCAAGATGCGCGCCGAGGTGGCCAACCTGATCGAGCAGTTCGGAGCACGCTGATATGACGCTCCAGGATCTGATCAACCGCTTCCGCGCCGACTCCAAAGACTGCGTGAAGCCCTACCTTTGGGGCGAGGAACTGGTGACAGCCTGGCTGAACGAGGCCGTGGCTGAAGCGGCGGTGCGCGGCCGGCTTCTGTTGGAAGTAGAGCGCCCTCAAGTCTGCCATGTGCCGGTGAAGGAAGGTCAGGCCACCTATCCTCTGCACCCCGCCCTGTACGAGATCACCTATCTCGCCTACGAGATCGACGGCGCGCGGGAACCACAGGAGTTGACGCTGATTTCCACGGAATGGCTGGACCGCCATCAGCCAGGGTGGCGCCACAAGCGTCTTGATTGCATGCGCTGGGCTGTGCAGGGCGAACGATCCATCCGACTCGTGCCGGCGCCGCCGCGCGACGGGCGTCTGGTGTTGGAGGGCTACCGCCTTCCGCTGCGACCCATGTGCAGCTCGGGAGAGTCGCCCGAGATCCATGCCTTCAGCCATGAAAAGCTGGTGCTCTGGGCCCTGCACCGTGCTTTCTCGCAGCCAGACGCGGATGGTTTCGACCCGACGCGCGCGGCAGCAGCAGAGGCTGAGTTCACTCGGTACTTTGGGCGCCGGCCCGACTCCGACTTGCGCCGGCAAACCCGTGAGGACCAGCCTCACGTCACCGAATCCATCATTCTTTGAGGAGAGCCATCATGTTCGGCTTTCAACCAGGTCGGCGAGAAGCGCAGGCGGCAGAGCAGCCGCGACTGGGTTTCCGCCCGCGGAGCAAGGCCGCGGCTGTTGCTGAGGCCCAGAACCAGGCGCCCGACTCCATCCCCGCCATGGTGAAACCGGGTGAGTTCGTCTTGCCGCCCGATACCGTGCACGCCATGGGCGGCGCTGGCGCGCTGCAGGCCGCCGTCGATGCCACCCACACACCAGCGCCCGAGCAGGCATTCGTGCCGCGCGGCTTCAAGCCCAAGGTGTTCTTCGCCAACGGTGGTGCGCCTGAGGACCAGATCCCGCTGGGCGGCTACCCCAAGGCGCCGACTCCAGACGGCTCGCAGTCCAATCCCATGAATACCGAGCTGGGCCGCAATGTGTCGAACCTGGCCAATGCCGTGCCTGGTGCGCTGGGCGGCAGTGCGTCTGCCCTCGCGCGCACGGGTGGGGCAATCAGCGGCGCCATCAACTCCGGAACAAACGCCGCGCGCGGGCTTGCGGTCGGCGCCGGGATCGGGGGCGGTGCCGCCGCAGCCGCAGCACCTGCTGCCGCCTCCACGATGGCGAGCCCCGCGCGCTCCACGGCTCCAGCAAGCTCAGTTGCAACGCCGCAGGCCACGCCTCCCGCCGGCAGCACCATGGGCCCACCCAGTTCGGCCGCGCCGCAGGAAGTCCAGCCCGGCATCTTCCGACAGGGCAACAGCTTCGCCGACAGCGCACAGGGCGCGGCGCTGGGCAACGAACCGCGCGGCTTGCCCTCGCGGCGCAACGACGCGGCCGGCGAGAACCTGGCCAGCCAGTACACGGCACGCGGCTTCACGCCAGGCCAGCGCACCGAGGTGGAGCAGCCCCGCCTGGGCTTCCCGGGCTACCGAGCACCAACCATCGCCCACTCCGGCAACGACTGGCAGGCACGCAAAGACCTCCAGAACCTGGAAACCGGCGCAAGCAGCATCATGAACCGGCCCGAGTTCGCGGCAGCCGGCATGGCCCGCTTCCGCGGCGGTGGCGCTCAGTCCGGCCCGCCACCGGCCGTGGCCGCCTACCAGGCCGCCCTGCAGACCGACTCGGCGCTGCGCCAGGCCCAGCCAGGACTGGACGCCGAGACCATGCGCCAGAACGCAGGCCTCATGCGAGAAGACATGCAGCAATCCGGCGGCCTGCAGCGCGAGGCCATGCAGCAGGCCGGCGAAACCGGGCGCACAGGCATGCGCTTGGGCATCGAGCAGCAGCGCCTGCAGGGCGAGGCCGAAGCGCGCGGTTTCAAGACCCGGGCCCAACGCCAGGAAGAGCAACTGCGCAATACGCTCCTCGATCCCAATGCCACGCCCCAGCAGAAGCAGCAGGCTCAGCAGTCCATGCGTGCGATTCGGGGGGATGCAGAGCCCACCAACCGTTTCACCGTTGTCCCGGGCGGACAGGAATGGAGCGACGCTGCGAAGACCATGCGAAATGTGCCGGCCAGGGTGCTGAACAACCAGACCGGGCAGTTTGTGGGGGGCGATGCCGGCGCTGGGGGCATGCCGCCGTCCAAAGAAAGCCTCGTGTCTGGGCAGGTTTACACCACGCCATCGGGGCAGCTCCGGTGGAACGGGACAGCCTTCGAGAGGATGGGCTAGTTCTTACTTGCTGAGGAAGCAGGAGGCAGGCCGTAGGCCTCTTCGTAAGTCATGGTCCTTGGTTGCTGTACGTGGCCGCGATCCATGTCGACAGCGGGTGGCGTAGCTTCGTCAATAGGTGTCACGGGGCGTGCCGTGGAAGGGTCAAACTGCAGACCCGAGGGTGTGCGCTGCCGCTGCGCCGACGTTTCGCCAATTGGTCCCGCCACGCGGATCCCCGCAGAAGACAGCGCCACCACCGATCCGATGGACAGCGGCACCAGCACTAGGCCCAGGATGATCCCGGGAACGCTGGTGTTGGTCTTCCCATCCTTGTCGTTTGGCCACTTCGAGAAGGCCAGCACCCACAGCACAACGAAGCCGAGCACGGGCACAAGCATGAGCAGTGCCCATGCTCCGCTGTGTCCTGATCGCTGCAGGATGCGCCAAGCCGGAACGACCATCAGGGCCGCAACGGGCGCGATGACAAGCAGTGCGATGAGCCAGTGAATGGCGCTGAAAGATCCCATGGTTCCCTCCTGTTGGCGGGACTGTATCAGGCCTCACTCAAAAGCCTTCGTGAGCGACTGTGTGGAGCACGCGAACCTGCGTGACGCCTGGGCGGCACTGGTGCAATTGACTGAGGCTCTTTGAGCACTTCAACAAGGTGCGTCCGCATTCGCTAAAAAAGCAGTCGCCTCGGGATTCAGGCGGCAACAAGCTGCAGGGATTGTCCCGTAGCTCTATTGCGAATAGGTTGGGGGTAGAAGCAACATCAGTAGTGGCAGGCGCCTCTATGCAGTGGGCAATTTTTTGCTTTCGTCGGCAGGAGTTGCGCCGATGGAGTTGCGTCCTTGTCGGGTTTGTTGCGCGACTACGAGGTACTAGGCGACACCCTGCTCCAAAGCCTTCGAGCGGTTCATTTGCTCGGCGGCGTGCGACCGTCATCGCGATGCATACCAGAACTCTGTGCGCATGGCGCGAACTGAATTTGCGCAGCTGGCTCAATGGGCATGGGTCGCAGACTGTTTGTCTTTGGGTTGACGCCCGAACTACTATGAGAATGCTTGCTGAGACATGATGTAACATGCTGATCAGTCCCTTCCGCTCCTTCCCTGGGAGTGTTTAGCAAATTTTTGTAAATTAGGTTTGCCAATGGAATATAAGCTCCCGGAAAATTTAGGTACTAGGAATCAAAATGAGCTTTACGCGCTTGCCGGTGCAGTGCTGCGAAGTGATGATTTGAATATTGTCCTAGACGCATCTGAGGTGAAATTTATTGATCCACATGGAATTGCGGTACTAGGAGCGTTGCTGAGTCCACTGAGGGACCGTAATATCTCAATGCCGTGGCTGTCGGTGAATTACGCCGGGTACTTAAATAGGATGGATTTTTTCCAACATTGCAATATTGATGGGGTTAATATTCCGGAGTGGTCTAGGCATCCGCATCCGGATCGATTGGTGGAGTTGACTTGCATTACTGATTCAACCAAGACTGACGAGATAGCTAATAAACTCGCCGATGCTATTACCGGACGATTGACACGGGCCACTCCCGATGAAAATTTGGATTCCGAGGGGAAAAATCAGTATCTTAGATTTAGATATCCATTGTGGTATTCGCTTTCGGAACTGCTTGAAAACGCAGTCACGCATGCCAGAACGCATGGATTTTTGCAATCCAATGTTTGGGTCGCCGCGCAGTACTACGAGGGGAACAAAGAAGTCAAGATGTCTGTTGTTGACAATGGGTGTGGCTTGCTGAAGTCACTCTACAAGGAGCCAGAGTTGAGAGATAAAACTCATCTTTCTGCAATTAGAACTGCGCTAATGGAGAGGGTGAGTTGTAATAGAAATAGTCCGTATATATACGGGCATGCCAATCAGGGCGTTGGTTTGACTACAACCATGAGAATAGCCAATGGCGCCAGAGGAAAACTGATGATTGCCTCCGGAAATGCATACCTTGAAACAGCCACCATGCGCGGCTCCATACTCCCGAGCGACGGATTGTGGAATGGTGTATCTATCGCATTTTCTTGTAGGAGACATGCATTGCCGGGCATAAGTGTGCGTAAGCTGTTGCCCGACACCGATATGGACTTCCGAGGTAGGTTGAACTTTGTAGAGTGACAGGTTATTGATATGCATGGTATGCTAGAGACGCAACGATCTTTATCTATGGTGGCCATCATGAATAAGTCCGCAGTTCCAGTTGCGGTGGGAGACCTAAACACACCGGAAATCTTTCGCGTGGTCCTTGCAAAGTTCAAGGACCCTAGCTCCAAGCACGCGACGTTGAGTCGACGTGAGAGCGCTCAACCTCTCCGGCGTGGCATAGATTCCTACCTCGGAACTGGTGCTGTTGTGGAGGTTGACTGTGCTGGTGCAGATGCGACGCAGTCGTACATGGATGAGTTGGTTGGCATCCTCGTGCTTGAGAGAGGTCCAAAGGTTCTTGACCAGTTGCGTTTCCGAGGTTGCTCCAAAGACATGAAGGCGATCATCAACTTTGTGGTCAGTGATCGCGCGGCGCAGTTCATCAGGAACCCGCACCAGCATGCGCCAAGGTAGCGCTGAGGCAGTTGAGGCCTAGCCTTGGAGAGCCTCTAGAGCCTCTGTCAGCCAGAGAATTCCACAAGCTCGGCAACCTGGGCGAACATGTGAACCGCGTCACGAAGGAAGCGGCTGTAAGCGCAGTCCGTGCGGCTAAAGGCCTTCGCTGCAAGGTTAATGGCTGCGCCTGCATGGCCCCAGGTGAGGCAGAACTCGGCGGCATCTCCGAAGTGGCGGGCCTTCATGCTGCGGATGTGTCCAAGAGCCAACTCTACGGCGTAGTCCACATCTGAGTCGGCATCGCGCCAGTGTTCATCAGCGCAGCGAGTGAGGACGAGCCGGCCCAGGTCCTCTTCCGCCTTGGCCAGGGCCAGACACATCATCTGCTCGAATGTGGGGCGCGCGGCAGCCGGAGCTTTGCGCGCGCGAGGCTTTGCTGTAGCATTCATTCCTGAATCCTTTGATCGCTCGATTGATTCGCCTTGAAGGCCCTGCCGGCTCCACCCGGCGGGGCTTTCGTCTTTTGGGGCCGCTTACGACAGCAGCAGCTTCTGCACCATGTCCAACTGAGGGGACTCGCCGTGCAGCTTGACCTGGTTGTCTGTGATGCGCTGCCAGTCGTTGCGCGTGTCTTGGCCGAGGGCGAATCGGTCGCAGAAGTCAGCCACGGCTGCGGTTTGCTCCTTGGTCATTTCCTGGAAGTTGCGCGTGCCGGCGAACAGGTTGAGCAAGGCGTAGACTTGGTTGAACATCAGCTTGTGGCGGATGACGGTGTCCACGGCGAAGTGGTACAGAGGTAGGCGGTCTTGAGGATTGCTGCGCTTGCTCCCGTCTGGCTTCGGGCCGCGCACTGCCACGCCATCGTTCCAGTACTTCCAGAGGGCGTCATCGCACTCGTTCTGATATTGGATGACGCGCGCACGGACCTGCGGGCTCTTGATCTTTCCCGTCTCGATACCCATCAGCCATCCCGGGAGCTTCCTCAAGGACATGCAGGTGACGGAACGGGATTGGTCATCCCCCGGGACCTGAATCACCATCTCGGTGACGCAGGTCGAGAAGCGCTCAGCCGTCAACTTCCGATGCTGCGGCTGCCACGTCAGCCCCATACCTTCCACGATGGGCTTCATCGGTGTGTATGGCTGACCTTCGTGCTCCACGACGTACAGCTGCGTACCATGGAACGGCGCCGTGATCACCCGGCCGCAGCCGGCTTGAGTAGAATCGCGCACGATACTTTCCTTTCTCACATTGGTTGTGTCACCTGACGCCCCGGAGCTCCTACCTTCCGGGGCGTTTCCTTTTGTCAGACTGCTCATTGCTGAACCTCTGGCCTGGGCTGCAGCGCCTGCCGGAGCATCGCAACAATCTGCCCGTTGAATGTCCGATCGTTACGCTTGGCCTCCTCGTGCACCTGGGTGTGCATGTCACGAGGCAAGCGAAGTGCTGTCTTTGCCCAGTCGTTCTGTGATGTGCTTGATGCCATGTTTGCTCCTATGAATCTACAGTAGATGCATTCTGCATGAAAATCTACGGTAGATGCATTGTTGACTTTACGGTAAGGGCATAATTCATCCATGGCCACAAATGCACCTCAAGACGACTGGCACAAGACAGGTTTGCGCCTGCCTCGGGATCTGCACCATCAGCTGCATGAGGCGGCTGTAGCTAGTGGCCGCTCGTACAACTCTGAGATCGTGGCTCGGCTACAAGGAAGCTTC
This sequence comes from Delftia sp. DT-2, assembly GCF_028401915.1. Lineage (NCBI taxonomy): Bacteria > Pseudomonadati > Pseudomonadota > Betaproteobacteria > Burkholderiales > Comamonadaceae > Delftia > Delftia sp. DT-2. Next base: position 149,353 of record NZ_JAQOTI010000011.1, on the reverse strand, counting down.
GAAAGCGGAGGGGCGTTTGAGCCACGCGGGGGCGATGGGAAGACCTCGACAAAAGAACCAGAAGAAGACCTTGCAGTGCGCATAGCGAAGAAGGTTGTTGCGGCCCTTCGACCTGATGGGCTGGATCTCGTAACTGGCGGCCAGCCCACCATCAAGCAGGAGCCGCCTCCCGATCCTGAAGCAAAGGACTGAACAAGCAGAGCCCGCCCCGAGCGGGCTTTTTCACGCCCCCCTGTAGGGTTCGACCTCTCTCGCCCTCGCAGAGAGAGTGGGGGGATGGCAAACGAAACCATCTCCTATGAAGACGCGTTCAAGAGCCCAGCATCCCAGCCTTCCAAGGCCACGGGGCCGGCTTCACTAAGCTACGAGGAAGCCTTTGGACTCAAGCCTGCTGATCCTCCGGCCCGCAAAGCTCTCGAAGCCGTAAACGACACCGTCATCGAAGTGGCCAACGCGGCGGCCGGCGGGGTCTCTTCTGCTGCCAACTTCATCAAGCCTGGCAACGCGGTCTCCGGCTGGATCGACAAGAACATCATCCAGGCCGGCGAATCCATGCAGAGCCCCGTCGTTCAAGCTGAAAAGCAGCGCTTTAAGCAAGAGGTGGACGGCGCCGACGGTGTGATGGATGAGCTGGGCGCGGTGGGCGGGTACATCGTCCACAATCCTGTGCTTGCGGCGGCCCAGGCTGCCGGCTCGTTCGCGGGGCCTGGTGCGGCGGTGAAGGGTGCTGGTGCCCTTGGGCGCGCGGCGGGGCTCGGTGCGAAGGGGATCGAGCGCGCAGCTCAGGCTGGCGGCGTTGCCGCTGGCGCGGCGATGGCGGGCGGGGATGCAGCGGGCACGGCCTATGACCTCGCCAAGAATGCCGGCGCCACCGAGGATCAGGCTGTATCTGCCGGGCGCGGCGCCAGTGTCATCCCGGCCATTGTGGGCGGGGTCAGTGGCGCGTTTGGCGCGGAGCGCCTCCTGGCCGGTGGCAAGGGTTTTGCCGGCGGCACTGTTGCCCGCGCGGCGAAGACAGGGGCGAGCGAGGCGGCGCAGGAGGGCATCGAGGAGGGTATCACGCAGCACGAAGGCCAGCGTGCTGCCATGCCATTTGATCCGACCATTGATCCATCCAAAGGCGTAGCTGCTGCTGCTGGCATGGGTGCGGCCCTGGGTGGCATCACGGGCGCTGGCACGTCGCTGCTGACTGGTCGGCACGGTGGGGCGGGGGAGAACGGCGCGGCCGAGGCCGGCCAGGCGGCAGATGCTGCACCTCAGCCACCCGGCGCAGAGCCTGCGGGCCTGCCGGATGTTGCAACCTACGGCGCCGCCATCGACCAGATGGTGCGGCCAGAGAGCCAGCAGCAGTACCGGGATGCTCTGGCGCGGGCCCAGGACGAGTCCCTGACCCCCGAAGACCGGAAGGCCGCGGCGGATTCATTGCATCAGGCGTTCAACCCGGATCTGTTCCAGCAGGTCGGCGAGAACCAGGCCGATGGAGAAGTGCCGTCTGGCCTGTCGACGGTGCGCGATGAATTCGTGCGGCAGCTGGCCGCTCAGCAAGAGCCGGTCATCGACGAGGCCCGGCTGCGCGAGCAGGGCATCACGCCCGCCCCGCAACTGGATACCACGCGCATTGATGCTGCCATTGGCGCGCAGCGTCCTTCCGAGGAAATGGGCTTGGATCCTGCTGCTGGCTCGCTGTCCGCAGCTGCTGCCCTGGCTGTGGATTCCGGCGCGTCCGCCCAGGCCCAGCAGGCCAGTGCCATGGCCCAGGCCGCAGAGGAAGCCGCACGCGCGCCAGCCAAGAAGAAGGCAACCGAGCGCCAGGTCACTGCAGACCCTGCCACAGGCGAGATTCAGGGCGGGGCCCTGGCCACCTGGACCGATGAAGACCTGTCGAACGCATTCCGTTCTGCGCAGGCCAAGGAGGTGCGCACGCCGTTGGCCCTGGAGCTGCAACGTCGCCGTGCAGAGCGCGAGAAACAGGGCCGCGGCGCCGCGCTCACGCCCGCCACCACATCCACCCCCCAGCAAGGAAGCATCGATGGCACACAAGCCGATCAAGCCCAGCCGCCGCGCGCGGAATCTTCGCCGGCAGCAGGAGCGCAGGGAGCGCCGGTTGCAGGTCCTGGCCCTGCGCAGGAGCTGACCAATGGCACCACCTCGTCTCAGCACGATGGCGCGCAAGCAGGTGCAGCGCCAGGCCCGCAGGCTCAAGCGCCAGTCCAAACAGCAGCCCAGCGCATCGATGCCGGCCGCGCGGCCTGGGCCAGCATGCCCACCGCAGAGCGCAAGGCCCTGGCAGGAAAGCTTGAGGGCCTGAAGCCGGTCATCCGCAAGGCCCTACCTGGCGCCACATGGGAGCGGCTGAATGCGGATCTGCAACGCAAGATCGCGGACGCCATTGCGCCGCAGGGAGAGACCAATGATTCACCCGCACCTGCAGTACGGCTGGCAGATGAACGCCCAGCAGGCCCTGCGGCTGCTGCGGAGGATGGGGGCGGTGAGCCGACAGGACGCACGCCAGATGCGCAGCCTGCTGGGCCGCGAGGTAGCGGTGCCGAACAGCCTGCTGCCGGCCTGCAATCTGCTGTACCTGGCCGAAGTGGCGCCAGCGAACAGACTGCCGCTGTAGAGCCTGCTGGTGCTCCAGCGCCTACGGTGGGCGAGCAGCAGGCCCAGGCCATCGCCAAGGAAGGGAACGACGCGCGGCGCGCGCAGCTGCTGGCCGCCAGCGAGCGCTGGACCAGTATGCCGGTGGCCGAGCGCCAGGCTGTGGCGAAGGCCGCCAAGGGGCTGAACGCTCCGGCGCGCGCAGGTGCCCACACGCGCGCCTGGGCTGATCTGGCGCCCAAGGTGCGCGAGAAGCTGGCCGCCGCCATGCCCGATGCTGCTGCAGCACCTGCAGCACCTGCAGCACCTGCAGCACCTGCAGCACCTGCAGCACCTGCAGCACCTGCAGCCGTGGAAGCAGCCGCGCGGGAGGCGGCCACCAGCCAGGCCAACGACCTGCCCGAGCCGACCGATGCCCAGAAGGAGGCGGGCAACTACAAGAAGGGCCACGTCCGCCTGAACGGACTGGACATCAGCATCGAGAACCCCGCCGGCAGCCGCCGCCGTCCAGAATGGCCGCCCCTGAAGAACCACTACGGCTACTTCAAGGGTTCTGTGGGCGCGGACAAGGACCATGTGGACGTGTTCATGACCGAGCGCGCGAGCGACCCGGACCTGCCGGTGTTCGTGGTGGACCAGGTGAACCGTGATGGCTCATTCGATGAACACAAGGTGGTGCTGGGGGCGGCCGACGAGGCCGGTGCGCGGAGCACCTACCTGGGGAACTATGAGAAGGGGTGGACGGGCCTGGGCGGCATCACCCAGATGACGCAGGATGAATTCAGGTCCTGGCTGCGTGATCCGGCGAAGACGAAGAAGCCGGCCGGCACGCTGCTTGGCGCAGCGCCTGCGCCCACGAAGAAGCCGCGCGGCGTCCTGGCCAAGAAGGCAGCGGCGGAGGAGGCTGCGCGCGCCAACTACTTCACCCCGGGCAACATCGTGAAGGGGTACGGGGATAGCCATGTCCGCGTGGTCTGGTACACGCCGGCCAATGCCGATGGCGTGTGGAGCGTGACGGTGCGCCAGGTGGAGAAGCAGGGATCGGGCTGGCAGGATGTGCCGGGCGTGCGCGAGCGCACCCATGCCACGCCGCCCAGCGCGCGCGAGCTGAAGGCTGGGCCGGTGGAGCGCACCGAGGAACTGCCGTTCCGCCGTGGCGAATCCGATGGCCAGGGCCTGACCGATGACCAGATGGCGAATCTGTTGCGCATCATGCGGCCGGAGCCGGCGGCGTTTTCCGAAGCTGCACGGGCCCAGGCCGTGGGCAAGGTGCGCGAGACGGTGGATGCCATACGCAAGGGTTGGAGCAACGGGCCAGAAGTCGTCGTGGCCTTCGACATGAACGACCCGGCTGTGCCGGAGGCGGCGCGGCGCGCGGACTTGCGCCAGCGCAGTGGCGGGGCCTCCGGAGCGCCCGAGGGCTTCTACTGGCGCGGCAAGGCCTACCTGCTGGTCAGCAAGCTGAACACGCCCGCCGACGCGGCACGCGTGCTGCACCACGAGGTGCTGGGCCATCATGGCCTGCGCGGCATGTTCGGCCCGGAGCTGAACAAGATCCTCAACCAAGTGGCCGCCATGCGCCAAGCTGAGGTAGCGGCCAAGATCAAGGAATATGGGCTGCGCGGCGTCACGGACCTGAGCCGGCGCCACGCGGCCGAGGAAGTGCTGGCCGAGATGGCCGAGAAGACGCCGCAGCTGCATTTCGTGCGCCGTGCCGTGGCCGCCATCCGTAACTGGCTGCGGGCCAACGTGCCCGGGTTCGGGCGCCTGAAGCTGTCGGACGCCGACATCATCCAGGGCTACATCCTGCCGGCGCGCGATTTCGTGGAGCGCGGGCAGCGTACCGCTACCGACCGTATTGAGCCGGTGTTCAGCCGTTCGGACTCGGCGGCCGCCATGCCCGACGCCATCATCGGCAGCACACTGGGCAGCGCATCGAAGCATCCCGACTACGCTGCGGCCAAGGGCGGGGATGTTGCGGCGGCCACGCGGCTGGCCGTGGACCTCGTGACGCCTGAGATGGCGGCGAAGGTGGCAGCTGCGCTGGGTGGTGCGCGGCCGCGCGTGCTGCCGGTGGCTGCCGAAGAGTCCAGTGGTCGCAACAAGATCCCGCGCGCCGTGGCTGAAGTCCTGGCGGCACGCCTGGGCCTGGAAACGACGACGGGCATCGTGCAGGCGAATCGCGCGCGGCGCACCGGCCTGGATGGACTGGACCGCATCTTTGCGCCTGTCGATTTTGCGGGCGCCGTAGAGCCGGGCGACTACCTCCTGGTGGATGACACCCTCACGCAGGGCGGCACGTTCGTGGCCCTGGCCAGCCACATTCATGAAGGTGGAGGCAATGTGGTGGGCGTGGTTGCGTTGACCGGCAAGCAGTACAGTGCAAAAATCCAGCCCTCTCCCGAAACCCTGGCCTCCCTCCGTCAAAAACATGGTGACCTCGAAGACCAATTCCGCGCAGCCACAGGCTACGGCTTCGACGCGCTCACCGAGTCCGAAGCCCGATACCTCGCACGATTCGAGCCGGCTGAGCGACTCCGAGATCGAATCGCTGAAGAAGGACGACGCGCAAGCGAGCGCGCAGATCAAGGCAATCCTCGCCAAGGCGATGACGCCGACGAGCTGAGCTTCAGCCGCTCACGGCTTTCGGAGATCAAGGACAGCGCTCTGGACCAGCTCCAGAAGACGATGTCCCACCCTGGCAAGGTCTCTGTCTGGGACAAGACCATCGGCACCATGCGCCACCTGGCCGAACGTGCGCCAGCCTTCAAGCCGGTCTACGAGACGGCCCAGCGCAACATCGATGACGTGTCCATGCTGGCCAATGATGCGGCCGACCGGGCGCCGCGCCTGTTGCCGCGCGTGGACACCATCGGTGATCTGGTGGGCAAGAATCGTAAAACCCCTGTCTCGGCGGCCGACAACAAGGCCGTGGCCAAGCCGCTTTTCGAGGGCACGCTGCTCTGGGGCCGGGATGTGGACGGCAAGGCCGTGCTGGTGGACGAGCTGACCAAGAAGTACGGCAACCTGCCCGCCGACGACAAGGCACAGCTGCTGCTGCGCGCTGGCCGGTTGGACGACCGCATGCTGCGCGCCTGGCGCGGGCTGCCGCTGGCCCAGTACGAAGCGCTGGTGAATTCTCGCTTCGAGAGCAAGATGCTCAAGGCCGGCGCGGTCTGGACGGATGCCGAGCTGCAGACCATGTTCGGCGCCACGCCCAACCAGATCGCCCTGTACCGTGAAGCCCGCGCGGCCATTGACCGCTCCATCGACATGACGGCCCGCGCGGACATGATGCGCGCGCTGGGCGACGAGTACGCCGGCCTGCGCGACATGGTGCTGGACGCGCCCAAGCTGTCCGATGCCCTGGAGCTGCTGACCACCACGCTGCAGGAGGATGCCAAGGCCAAGCCGGACCTGGCCGAACGGCTGCTGCATCTGAACAACATGGTGGTGGACCGGGCGGCCACAGCCAAGGACCTGCAGGACGCGGGGTATGCGCCGCTGTCGCGCTTCGGGCGGTACACGCTGGACGTGGTTGACCAGGAGGGCAACCGCCAGTACTTCGGCATGTACGAGACCATGAAGGACGCCAACCTGGCCAAGATCCAGATGGCCCAGGCCTTCCCCGGCGCGGTGATCACCCAGGGCACCATGAGCCAGCAGTCCTTCAAGCTGTTCGCGGGCATCACTCCCGAGACACTGGAGATCTTCAAGGACATGGTCGTGGGCAAGGAAGCCGACGCGGCCACGCGCAAGGTGTTCGATGAATACCTGAAGCTGACAAAGAACAACCACAGCGCCTTGAAGCGCCTGATCCAGCGCAAGGGCATCGAGGGCTACAGCCAGGACGTGGGCCGCGTGGTGGCCAACTTCATCTACAGCAATGCGCGCCAGGGCGCGGCAGGCCTGAATGCCGGCACCATGGACCGCGCGATCAACGACATCCCGAAGGAGCAGGGCGAGCTGAAGGACCTGGCCATGGGCCTGCGCAGCTACATCCGCGATCCACAGGAAGAGGGCCAGGCCGTGCGCGGCATGCTGTTCGCGCAGTACCTGGGCGGCTCGCTTGCCTCGGCCGTGGTCAACATGACCCAGCCCTTTGCGGTGACGCTACCCTGGCTCAGCCAGTTCGGCGGCATTCGTGCGGCCAGCGGCCAGATGGCGCGGGCCTTGAAGGACATGGGCACGCGCGGCATGAAATACGAACCTGACCTGGCTCACGCGCTGAAGTCCGCCGAGGACGACGGCGTGGTCTCGCCACAGGAAGTGCACCAGTTGATGGCACAGGCGCGCGGCGCGGGCGGCCTGCGCTCGGGCGATGGCACCAAGTCTGGCGATGCTCGCGCGGCGGCCGGCAATGCCTGGGAACGCGCCAAGGTGGCCTGGGGCCAGCCCTTCGCCCTGGCCGAGCAGTTCAACCGGCGCTCCACATTCATCGCAGCCTTCCGCATCGCCAAGGCACAGGGCATGGATGATCCAGGCGCCTTCGCGCGCAAGGCCGTGCTGGAGACCCAGTTCGTCTATTCCAAGGCCAACAAGCCCCAGTGGGCACGCGGCGCCGTGGGCGGCACGCTCTTCACCTTCAAGACCTATTCCGTCAGCTACCTGGAGCTGATGCAGCGGATGTGGAAGCAGGGAGGGCCAGAGGGCAAGCGCGCGGTGGGCTGGGCCCTGGCCATGCTGCTGCTGATGGGCGGTGCGGGCGGCGTGCCCTTTATGGAGGACGCAGAGGACCTGATCGACGGCGTGGGCCAGATGATGGGCTACAACCTCAGTTCCAAGCAGTGGCGCAAGGAGGCCCTCGCGGGCATCGTGGGCAAGGAGCTGGCCGAGTTCCTGGAGCAAGGTGTCTCGGGCCTGCCAGGCGCGCCCATCGATGTTTCCGGGCGCTTGGGCATGGGCAACCTGCTGCCCGGCACCGGCCTGCTGTTGACCAAGCAGAGCCGCGAGCGGGATCTGCTGGAGGTGGCCGGCCCCGCGGGTGATCTGGTGATGCGCGGGTTCACTGCTGGGCGCAAGGTGCTGACGGGCGACGTTGCTGGCGCGGCGTTGGAGGTCTCGCCCACGGCCGTGCGCAATGCGTTCAAGGGCGCGGACATGGCCGCCAGCGGCATGTACAAGGACACCAAGGGTTACAAGGTGATCGACACCACGCTGTCCGAGGCGATTGCCAAGGCCGCCGGCTTCCAGCCCAAGAGCGTGGCCGAGGTGCAGGAAGCCAACAGCTTCATGCAGCGGTCCAAGAGTTTCTACAGCCAGACCAGCAGCGAGATCAAGGCGCAGTGGGCGGATGCGCTGTTCCGCAAGGACGAGGGCGCCTTGGCGCGCGTGCGCGAACGGCTGGCCGATTGGAACAAGAACAATCCGGAGCAGCCCATCGTCGTGAAGATGCCGGACATCTGGAAGAAGGTCCGCGAGATGGGTAAGGACCGGACAGACCGCATTGCGGACAACTCGCCCAAGGCGCTGCGTCAGCAGATGCGGGAGATGGCAGCGGAGGCGCGATAGCACTTGCCCCTTGCAGGGTTGGCCTTGAAAGGGCGGCATTGGAAGACTGCGGGAATTCACTTCGCAGGAGCTTCCAATGTCGAACACCAGCTATCCGAAGGGCATGGAGAAGCTTCTCTCCGGCTCCATCAATGCCTCCACTGACACCTTGAAGGCCGCGCTGCTGCCCAGCGGCTACGCCTTCAGCGTGTCGCATGAGTTCGTGAGCCAGCTCGGCTCGATCATCGGCACGGCCCAGCCCCTGCTCAACAAGACGATCACCGGCGGCGTGCTGGACGCGGACGATCTGGACTTCGGTGCCCTGGCGCCAGGTTCGACCATCGGCTCGGTCGTGATCTTCAAGGACACGGGCAACACTTCCACGTCGCCGGTGCTGTTCTTCCTGGACACCGTGACCGGGCTGCCCATGGCCACCAACGGCGGCGCCGTGACCATCCCCTGGGACAACAACATCAAGAAGATCGCACGGCTCAATCTGCCGGTCTACCCGAAGGGCGCGGAGAAGATGTGGGCGGGCTCCATCAACTTCTCTGCAGACGACATCAAGGTGGCGCTGTTGCCCAGCTCCTACGTCTACGACGCTGCCCACGAGTTCCTGCCTGATGTCGGTGCTGTGATCGGCACGGCCCAGGCGCTTGCTAGCAGGACCGTGACGGGCGGCGTGTTCGACGCGGACGATGCCAACTTCGGTGCGCTTGCCAGCGGCTCGACCATTGGCAGCGTGGTGCTCTACAAGGACACGGGCACGGCGGCCACGTCGCCGCTGATCGCGCGCGTGACGGATGTGCTGGGCCTGCCGCTGGCCACCAATGGCGGCGGCCTGGTGGTGCAGTGGTCCAACGGCGCCGCGCGCATCTTCTCGCTGGTGCCGGCGTAAGGAGGCTGGGCCATGGACCTGTTTTCCAACAACGCCGAGACCATGCTGGCTTCGGCCCTGACCAACGACAGCGGTGATCCGGGGTACGGCACGATCGTGACCACAGGCGCGGGCCTGGACGGCTTTGCCAACCCCAGCGGGACGCGCTCCCTGCGCGCGACCATCACGGACGCGACCATGCCCGGCCAGTGGGAGGTCGTCACCATACGCCAGATCGATGGCGTGAACCTGATCGTGGATCGCGGGATCGAGTTGCCATGGGATGCCGGCGGCCCCATGGACTGGCCCGCGGGCGCAAAGGTCAGCGTGCGTGTCACCGCCGGAATGCTGGAGACCTTCGTCCAGATGCAGCCCAATGGCTTCTTCGGCCAGGTCCTGAGCGGCGCTGACCGGTTCGCGGCGCTCGGCTATCCCGCTCTCAAGAGCGCGTGGCCGCAATTGCTGGCGAATCCCACGTCCGACTGGCACCGCGCGGGCAACAGCATGCCCATCGTGGGCGGCTCAATGTTCGTGGACCTGGGCACGCCGCCGGCTTGGGCTGCGGGCAACTTCGCCCACGGGGACGTGGTGGTGCCGGGTACACCCGATGGTTGCCAGTACTGGGCCTGCACGAACCAATCGAACGCCGTGTATGCGGATGCGGTGCCGGACTTCCAAGGCATGGGCACGCATGTGCCGCTGGACCCCTCCTATCCGTCCTTGGGCTACTGGGTGCCAGTGCAGATGCCGGTGGACCTGCTGGTGCGGCTGGAGGGCGTGCGCATCGTGGTCGAGGAGGTCGGGTTCATCGCCAGTGTGGTGACGGCCAGCACGCCGCCAACGGTCTCCATCGGCTCGGACCTCGGGTTCTCCGATGCGCGGCCAACGCGCTTTGCCAATGCGGTCTCGCTGTCGCAGATCACGGCCGGCGGCGAGTCCCACCGCATCCCCATCGCTGTCGGTGGGCAGTTGTCGGATTCCCTGACCTTCCGAGTCGACACGCCTGCTGCTGGTGGCCGGTTCTCGGGCCGGTTCTACTGGCGCGGGTTCTACGTCGAGGGCTGATCTCATGAGCTACCCGCTCATCAACGGCGCAGCCATCAACGGCGAGGAGGCTGGCGAGGCCACGGTTGGCATTGATCTGGTGACCTTTGGCCAAGCCGTCGCCGTGCCTGCACTGTTGGCAGCCGGCGCGCAGCCGATGGAGCTGGGCACGCCGCGCATCGTGCTGCCCCTGCGTCCGCCAGGCCTGGATCTGGTCAACGCTGGGCAGGCCACGGCACGCTACAACACGGCCCTGCAGCCGCCGGGCATTGATCTCGTCACAGGGGGACGAGCTATGACGGAGATGGTGCTTGAGGCGCAAGGCGCGCAGCCGCTTGAGTTGGGCGCGCTGCGCGTGCGCAATGGCTTGGATGCATCCCTGGGCATCGAAGGGCTGGACCTCGTTCGCACGGACTTCGCAGTCATTGCACTGGAGCAGGTCGCACCCGACCAGGTTGTGCAGGCCCGCAGCGGCCGCCCGCTGGAGATGGGCACGCCGGAGGCTCGGCCCGGCGCAGTGACGGTGCAAGCCGTCAGCGCGCAGCCCCTGGTGCTGGGCGCGCCGGGCGCAGGTATCCGGCTGCAGGCCCAGGGTGCGCAGGCGCTGGAACTCGGCATGCCCGCCGCGGGCATTCGCCTGCAGGCCAGCGCCGCCCGGCCTCTGGAGCTTGGCGTGCCGACGGTGGCTGTGGCGCTGCAAGTCGAGGGCATTGATCTGGTGCGCGCGGGCACGGCCAGCATCGCGCTGCCCACCGCGCAGCTGCTGGCCGCCAGCGCCTATGTCCTGGAGTTGGGCACGCCCGGCCTGCCTTCCACAACTGTTCGCGCGCGGGCCGGTTTCCCGCTGGAGTTGGGTGCATTTGCCGTGGCCAGGGAGAACACATGCTGACCTTCGCAAAATTCAGCGGCATCAACAACGTGCTGCCTGAGCACCGCCTGGGCGGCGATGCGCTGCTGGGGGCCGAGAACGTGGACATCGGGCTCACGGGCGAGATCACACGCCGCGCTGGCATCACCCAGGTATCCGACCTCTGCCACAAGAACCTGCACCAGGGCCGCGGCTACCTGCTCGCCACGGTGGGCGCGCAGCTGACAGCGATACATCCCGACGGCACGCGCCACGTCATCCACCCATCCCTTGGGCCTGAGCGGGTCTGGTACTGCAACCTTCCCGACGGCCGCACGACTTGGACAAATGGCCTGATCCAAGGTGTGACCGATGGCTTGGTCAACCAGGAGCGCAGCGTGCCCACGCCGGCGGGCCTGGGCGCGCCAGACGCGGCCTTCGGGCAGTTGCACCCGGGCCAGTACCGCTACCACCTCAGCCATGTGCGCCTGGCTGACCGGCTCGAAGGCCCGGCCATCAGCTCTGCACCCATTGAGATCGCCGACGGTGGCCTGCTCCTGGACGGTTTGCCGGTGCGCGAGGGCTACGCCTTGAACGTCTACCTCTCCGGCCAGGACGGGGAGGGTGCCTATCTGGCCGGCGTTGCCACGGGCAGCAGCTTTGAAGTCGGCGGCCCCAATTCGGCCCTGGTGCTGCCCTGTCGCACGCTGGGCGCTCAGCCGTTCCCTGTGGGCACCATCACCGCCGCGTGGCGTGGGCGCGTGCTTGTCGCCCAGGGCAATGTCCTGTGGGCCAGTCGGCCCATGGCGCCGCACCTTGCCGACTGGCGTGACTTCCGGCCCATGCCTGCGCCGATCACCGGCATCGTGCCCGTGGACGATGGCATCTATGTGGGCACGGCCGAGGATCTGGTGTTTCTGTCGGGGACCACCTTCGACCAACTGGCCTACCTGGAGCGCCAAACTGGGCCTGTCGTGCCGGGATCAGCCGTCGCGGCGCCGGGGCGCTACCTGAAGTTGGGCGATGGTGTGGGCGCAGGCCCGGCGATGGTGTGCATCGCAGGCGGCGAGATCGTGGCCGGCTTTGCGGGCGGCCAGACAGCCAGCCTCACGGCCAACCGCTTCAAGACGCCGGTGGTCGAAGTCGCTGCCACGTTCCGCGTGGTGAACGAGATCCCGCAGTACCTGGCGGTGCCGCAATGAGCATCTGGGACCCGCACACCTATAAGCCCGGCGGCGTGCCCATCGGCGCGGTGGCCCCGCCGGCGCTGCGCGTACACGGCTTGCCGGCCTCGGCCAACCAGCTTGGTATGGCTCAGGCGGCCTTTTACCGCTTCTGCATGATGGCGCGGCTGTCGGTCGTGCCCAATCCAGTGGAGGCCGGTCGGCTGCCCGACGGCACGGCCTATCGCATCGTGCGCATCGGCAACTCGACCACCATGGAGATCTGGCCGGAGGATGCGGCGAACGAGCGCGAGAGCGGGATCGGCATCACCATGGTGGACTTGCTAGGCGATCTTGTGCCGGAGCTCACGCACTCCAACGGGACGAGCCCGCAGCCCTTCATCCTCACGCCCGCAGTAGTTCCTGGCACACGCATCTGTACCGGGCGCTGGCGTGTTCGCAAGGTCAACGGATACAACGGCGGCAAGGCCGTGTTCCAGACACGCCTGCCTGACCTCTACCTCACAGGAGTGGATGGGGTATCCACCTTCTTCCAGTTGCCGCCCCCTCCGAGCTTCGATGCCTTGGGCGGCACCAACATGCGCGCCTATCGCTATGGCACCTACGGGCCTGGATTCAGTGTCTACAGCGTGCGCCGCCCCGTGGCTGAGTTTCGATCCGACGCCGAGCCACTGCCATTTTTCCGCAAGCACTCCAATGGCTCCCTTTGGATCATGCAGGCCGTGGCCAAGTTTGCAGGGGGGCCGCAGCGCATCGAGTTGTGGGGCCAGCAGTACCGCCCGCCAGGCGGCGCAGTTGGGGAGTTGGTCGCCACGTTGCCCATTCCCGGAGGCCACACCGTCAAATGGGACTCGCTGTCCTCCAGCGCAGACGGCCAACGATTGCGCGCTGTGTTCACCACGGTATTGGGCAATTTCCTGCTCGTTGATCTGGCCGTTGGCGATGCCAGTCTTTCAATTGTCACCACTTCAGAGCGCGGCTCTCGCATCGAAGGATGGGAGGTTTCCACCAACACCGGCACTGAGCTGGAGCCCAACATCACGGGCACCCGCATGGGCCCTATCTCCTTTGGCAATGCCACCTATGGCTACGACGGCAAGGGGCGGGATTTCGAGGTTCTGCTGGGTGGGGGCGGGAGGCTGGAGCACTGGACATACCGGGAGTCATTTTCGGGCGAAGTCATTGGTGTAGACCCGATCCGGGGGCCGATCACGCTTGAGAATGAGGGCCTGTTCCTGACGGGCGACTACTCGGATCCGGGGGGGCTCATCCGCATCAATGGTCACGACATCACATTCCCCAGCGTGGCGGGGCAAAGCAGTAGCGAATTGCTTGTCACGCGAACCGTCGCAGATGGCGTGACCCTCACATACGCAGCCTCCGGATTCATCCGAGACTGGGCAGAGTCGTGGCAGATGCTGCAGGTGCTGTTTTTCGATCCCACTACAGAGTTGGTGATCCAGGCTCAGAAGATTCAACGCGGCGACTATTCGGCGGTGTATGAATCCGCTCAGACATCTGACGGCAATTGGTATCCACTCGCGGTGCCATCCAGGCTGGAGGGCACGGTCTACACAAATCGTGGGGAGGTGCTCGTGCAGTGCCGGGGCCAGATCGTCGCCAGCATCGATATTTCAGATGCTGATCCCCACTATTTCGCAGTGTCGGCCGCGGTAGACCCCTGGACCGGTGCTGTCTGCGCCAATCTCATGCAGTACACGGCAGAGGACCGCCAGACGGTGCTGCGCAGCTGGATCTTTGTTGCCGACGACACCGGCGCTCGGGAACTGCACACCATCATGAAGATGCCGATGGACCACACGGCGCGCGTGCGCACCGACGAAAGCCTGATTTCCGTATGAACACCCTCGTCTGCAACACCCTGAGCGGCGCAGTGTCCGAGTACACGCGCCACGATTTCCATGCGTTGACACCGACCCATGGCGGCAGCGCCACGGGCCTATATGCCTTGGCCAGCGGTGATACCGACGACGGCCTACCCATCGTCGCCGAGCTGCGGCTGCCAGCAACCATCCGCGAGAACACGCTGAAAAAGCACCTGGAGATGGTCTATCTGTCCATGCGGGGGCGCGGCTGCGCGCAGTTCGCGGTGCTTGGGCCGAACGCGGAGCGCTGGGCCTACAGCTTCCCCCTCGCGGCCTCCGGCCAGACGCGGTGCCAGCCAGGCCGCGGCATCCGCCAGAACTACATGGGCTTCGGCCTGAGCACGCCGGCCGGCCAAACCTTCACATTGGACCGCATTGAAGTCGTGACGGTCTCGTCCAAAACCCGCCGCGTAGGAGCATGAAATGGCACTGGATCTGAATGGACCCGCAGAGATCGTCCAGGACAAGTACGAGCGCAGCATGGCGATGGCTGACGCCGCCTCCAAGGAAGTTGCGTCTTTCACGGACGATCTGAGGAACAGCCTCTATAAGCCTTCGCAGATCGACGTTCGGTGGCAGACGCTGCCTGCGCCGAACTTGCCGCCCATCCCGGATATGCCAGCGCTGCCCGATGCGACGCTTGTGGAGCCCGCCGACATGCCCGGGCCGCTGTCGGCGCAGATACGGGACGTGCCCATCGACGGGTTCGATGTGGTGCCGCCCACACTCAACTTCGGGCAGGCCCCTGTCTTGACCATCGGCCAGGCGCCGACACTGCCTCAGTTGCGGGACGTAGCCGTGCCTGATGCGCCGGATGTGGTGCTGCCTGGTGCGCCGGAATTCCTGCAGTTGCAGACGCACACGTTTGCAGGTGTGAATCTGCATGAGGACTGGCTTGCCAAGCTGGACGACATCCCCACGCTGTCCGTGCTGCAGCCCACGCCGTTCCAGTACCAGTCGGGAGCCAAGTACGCATCACAGCTGCTGGACAATCTGAAGGCCAGCCTCAATGCACGTCTGCAGGGCGGCACCGGCATCCTCCCTGCGGTCGAGCAGCAGATCTGGGATCGTGCGCGCGATCGCGAAACGGCGCTGGCGCTGGCGCGCGAGCAGGAGGTGTTGCGCGGCGCCGAAGCTCTGGGCTTTCCGCTGCCCAGTGGCGCGCTGGCGGGCCAACTGGCTGACGCGCGCCGCGAGTTCCACGACAAGCTGTCGGGCCTGTCGCGGGATGTGGCCATCAAGCAGGCCGAGATGGAGCAGCAGAACGTCAAGGACGCCATCACCCAGGCCCTGCAGTTGGAGACTACGCTGCTGGACGACGCCTACAAGCTGGAGATGCTGGCGTTCGAGACCGCCAAGACCACGGCAGACAATGCCCTGGCCGCCTTCAATGCGGCGGTCGAGCACTACAAGGCGCTGCTGGCAGGGTACCAAGCCTATGCTGCCGCCTATGACACGGTGATCCGGGCCGAGCTCAACAAGGTCGAGGTCTACAAGGCCATGCTGGCGGCCGAGCAGACCAAGGCCGACATCAACAAGTCCCTGGTGGATCGCTACCGCGCCGAGATCGACGGGCGCATGGCGGTGGTCGAGATCTACAAGGCCCGCGTGGGCGCGGCCCAGACCCTTGTCGAGCTCGAGCGCGCACGCATCCAGGCCGGGGGCGAAGAGGTCAAGGCTTTCGTGGCCACGGTCAATGCACAGACAGCACTGGTTGACATCTACAAGACCCAGGTGGGAGCTGAGACTGCGAAGGTGGACGCTTATCGTGCGCTCACGCAGGCCTATGCATCCAAGGTGGGCGCCCAGGCCGAGCAGGCACGCGTCGAGGTGGCCCGGTACCAGGCCCTGATCTCGGCCAAGGGTCTCGAATGGGACGGGTGGAAAGCTCGCCTGTCCGCCGCCACGGCGCGTGCCGAAAGCGCGGCTCGGCAGTCCGCAATCCTTGTCGACGGCTACCGCATCGGCGCAACTGCCGCTGAGGCTCAGGCGGCATCGTATGCGCGTCGATGGGAGTCCGAGATCAAGCAGTACGAAGCCGGGATGAACATCACGTACCAGGTTGCCAGGACCAACAATGATGCCGTCACCCATGCCAACGATGCGCGCATGGAGGCCGCGAAGGTGGGCCTCACTGCAAAGGCCCAGCAACTGGCCAGTGCCTTGTCGATGGTGACAGCTCAGGCCCAGATTGATGGCCGCGTCAACTGGAACTACAACGGTCAGATCTGATGTCGCCCCCGGCTAGGGTTCGCCTGTGGGCGCTCTGGCCGGGACACTGCAGGGCATGACCAAGCCGGCCAAGCTCAACTTCACGATCTACCAAGGCGCCACATTCCGGCGGCGCCTGCGCTGGCTCAACCCCGGCAAGACACCCATCGACCTGACGGGCTGCACGGCCCGCATGCAGGTGCGCGAGGAGATTGAGTCCACGGCCGCGCTGCTGGAGTTGACCACCGATAACGGGCGCATTGCCCTGGGAGGTACTGCCGGCACGGTGGACCTGCTGGTCGATGCCAGCACCACTGCCGCCATCGCCTGGACCGGCGGGGTGTTCGATCTGGAAATCGTCCACCCCAGCGGCGAGGTCACGCGCCTGGCCCAAGGCTCCTGCTGTGTGAGCCCGGAGGTCACCCGTGACTGATTTGCTGGTCGTCCAAGAGGTCGAGATCCTGGCTGAAGAGGCCCAGGACTCCGTGCTGGTCGAGCAGGTTCAAGAAACCGAGATCGTTGAGCTGGGACAGCAGGGGCCTCCTGGCCGTCCCGGCGAGCCCGGCCCTGCCGGCGGCGCATCGGTGCAGCGAACGGCCGGCACGAACCTGTCGGCCTTGCTCGCGGTGTATGAACTGAATGGCGTGGTGCGCGCGCTGGGCGCTGACGATGCGGCGCACATCGACCTGTTGCTGGGCATCACGCTGACGGCGGCCCAAGCCGGTGAGCTGGTCAATGTGCAGCGACTGGGTGCCATTGAGGACAGCGGCTGGCACTGGGTGCCGGGCCGGGTTTACCTCGGCGCCGCCGGAGCGCTGACGCAAGCGCCCCCCACAAGCGGATTCGACCTACTCATCGGCTCTGCCACATCCTCCACGCGCATCGCGCTGAATCTGCAAGACCCTATTTCACTGGAGTAAGCACCATGGCAACTCAACCCACCCAGGGCTTTTTGGCCCGTGTCTCGGGCAAGACCCGCCAACTGTTCGGCTTGGCCGTTTCTGCCGGCGCAGCGGATGCGGGTAAGCTCGTGGCCACAGGATCGGACGGGCGGCTGGACCCTTCGCTGCTGCCCGCCGGAATCGGCGCCAATACGATCATCGCGCCGGCAAGCGAGGCTATCGGTGCGGGCAAGTTCGTGAATTTCCATGCCAATGCTGGTGCGCTGAACGTGCGGCTGGCCGACAACAGCAACGGCCGCCAAGCCGATGGCTTTGTGAAGGATGCCGTGGCCTCGGCTGCAAATGCCACCGTCTACCCCCTGGACACCACGAACTCCGCGCTCACGGGCCTGACACCTGGCAGCCGTTACTGGCTGGGTACTGCTGGCGGGGTCATCACGGCGGCGCTCGACCCCACCGACACGGCCAATGCGAACAAGGTCTGCCAGGAGCTGGGCACGGCCAAAAGCGCGACCGAGCTGGTCACGGATGACCTTGGCTACGTGACCCTCTGAAATGACTGCACGGCGGCCACTTGTAAGGGTCGGCGGGCGCATTCGCCAGCTGCCCGCGGGCGACACGCTGCCCGGCGTGCGCGAGCAGCTCACCGCCGCGCGCACCTACTACGTCCGCACCGATGGCAGCGACAGCAACACAGGACTGGCCAATAGTGCGGGCAGTGCATTCCTCACGATCCAGAAGGCGGTCGATGTCGCGGCTGCTTTCGACAACAACAATTTCGACATCACCATCTTGGTGGGGCCCGGAACTTACGCTGCGGGGGTCGTTCTCCGCGAGCATGTTGGTGGCGGAACGATTCATGTACGAGGGCTAAATGCAGACCAAACCAGCACAATTATTTCTGTCAACAACGGTTCGTGTTTCCGGGGTGTAGAAACCCGCTATAGCAAATACAAAGCGACGTATCTAACGCTGCAAACTACAGGAACTGCCGGATATCCAATTCTTTTGGAAGGTGGGAAAAATTATTTAACTATCGATCAGATAAATTATGCGGCGGCAGGTCGCACGCATATGTATATTGCGAGTGGAAGTATTCTCAATGCGCGGGCGGCTACATACACGATATCTGGCGCGGTTGATTCGGGTTGGCACGTCGAATGCGTTGATCAAGCAACATTCCTGGGACTGCTCTGCAATGTCACTCTGACTGGATCGCCATCCTTTGGATCTGGTGGCTATGCACGCGCAGCTCGTAATTCGTTGGCTCAATTCCATGCCTCTACATTCACCGGAAGTGCTACGGGGCAGCGCTATTCCACGGATACAGGGTCCGGCATTTTTGTGAACGGAGCAGGTTCCAGCTATTTGCCCGGCAGCACAGCTGGCTCCGCAACTACGCCAGGGTGGTACGCATGACGACATACCAGCTCACCGGAGAGGGGTTCGTGTATCGCTGGCAGGACGGCGCACGCGCGACGATACCGCTTGCGGACGATCCGGGCCTGCCACCGAATCCCGATGCAGTCGAATACCGCGCCTGGCTCGCGGCCGGCGGCGTGCCGCTACCTGCCGAACTGCGGCCGGCAGCCGAGATCGCGGCGGGCCTGCGTCTGGCCCTGGCTGCAGAGTACCGCAAGAACATCCAGGTGATCGCCGCAGGCTACCCCCTGAGCGAGCGCGAGAGTTGGCCCGTGCAGACGGAGGAGGCGAGGGCGCTGGAGGCTGACCCGGCGGCGGCCACGCCCTGGATCGATGCCGCAGCGCTGGCGCGTGGGCTGGACCGCCTGGTGCTGGCCGATCGCATCCGGGCCAAGGATGGCGCATACCGCCAAGTGCACGGCCTGCTGACGGGCACGCGCCAGCGCATCGAGGACCAGATCGATGCGGCGGCCGACGACGCCCTGGCGCTGTCGCAGATCGATGTCGCGGCCGGCTGGCCTGCGGCCCCCGTGTAGGGTTCGCCAGCGCGGCCCGGCCCCGGAATCATCGGGGCCATGAAAACTGAAACCCTCGACACGCTCGCAACGGCAGGCAGTCGCACCACCGGCGGCGGGGCTGTCGTTGGCTTTCTCGGCTGGCTCGCCTCTTCCCAAGCCATCGGCTTGCTGGGCATCTGCATTGCGCTTCTGGGCACCTTGGTGAACTGGTACTACAGGCGGGAGGCCGATCGACGGTCGGAGGCAAAGGCTCGTGACGAAGCGGCAGAGCGCGCACTGCGCATGGAGTTGATGCGCAAGACTGGCATCCCCTTCCGGCCCGCCTGTGAAGAGCCAGAGCAATCAACAACCGACATGGGTGCGTTATGAGCAAGACCCCGCGCACCGCCGTTGCCGCGCTCACCATCTCGGCGGCTGGGCTGCTGGCCACGCTGGGCGTGGAGGGCTTCCGGCCTGACCCGCACATCCCGACCCAGGGCGATCGGCCGACCATCGGCCACGGCTCCACGGTCTACGAGGACGGCACGCCGGTGCAGATGTCCGATCCGCCCATCACGCGCGAGCGAGCGCTGCAGCTGGTGCGCAGCCACACATCCAAGGACGAGGCCATGTTCCGAGCCAGCTTGCCTGGCGTGGCCCTGTACCAGGCGGAATACGACCTCTACCTGGACTTCACCTACCAGTACGGCATCGGCGCCTGGCGCGCCAGCCCCATGCGCACTCGGCTGCTGGCCGGGCAGTTCGCCCCCGCCTGCCAAGCGCTGCTGGGCTATCGCTTCATGACCAGCTCCAGGAAAGAAGGGCCGGGCTGGGAGCCCTACCAGTGGGACGCGGCCGGCCGCCCGAAGCGCTGGCGCTACGACTGCAGCACGCCGGGCAATCGCATCTGCCGCGGCGTCTGGACTCGGCAGCAGGCGCGGCACGCCGCGTGTATGGAGGCCCAGCAATGAACCCGATCCTCTGGGCAATGTGGTGGTACTGGTGGAGGGGTGGCCGGTGATCCCCGCTCTCTACACCCATGTGGCCGCTGCCGCTGTGGCCGCCGTGCTGGCATGGCAGTTCCAGGGCGCGCGCCTGGGCGCCGAGCTGGCCGAGGCCCGGCTAGAAACCACCACCCAGCAACTGGCCACCAGCACGGCCCAGCGCGCGGCCGACGCCCGCGTGCGCCAGGCCGAGCAGGCCATGAACACCAAATACCAAGGAGCCCTCAATGCCGCCCGTGACCGCGAGGCGCTGCTGCGCCGTGATTTTGACCAGCTGCGCACTGTCTCTGACGGCCTGCGCGAGCAATCCGCAGATGCCGCCCGCCGACTTGCCAGCGCTCCCCCTGCTGCCGTCATTGAGTACGCCACTGCCCTCGGAGCCGTATTTGAAGACTGCCGCGCAGCGTATGGGGACATGGCAGCAGCGGCTGCAGGGCACGCAGCTGATGTCCAAACCCTCGGCGCCGCCTGGCCCGTGATCCCATCCCCGAGCCTGCCGGTCGCAGGCACCACCGCAGAAGGCAATCCATGAACACCTCTCCCATCAAACCCACAATCGGCCGCCGTGTCTGGTTCCGCCCGAGTGCTCAGTTTCTGGAGCGCAACCCAACCGTGACGCAACTGGGGTCTGGCCAGCCGATGGACGCCGGCATCGTCTATGTTCACCACGACCACATGGTGAATCTGGCCGTGTGTGACCACGTTGGCCGGACGCATATGGTGCCGAGCGTACCGCTTCTGGCCGGTCAATGGGAGCCGAGCGACGATGACTACATGGTGTGCGAATGGATGCCGTACCAGAAGGGCCAGGTGGCGAAGGCCGAAGCCGCGCCAGGCGCTATCGAATCCAAGGCCTACGGCGACGGCACAACAGCCACCGGCCCAGGCCCTCTGCCCGACCTCTCTCCGACCGAACAGTCCATCGAAGCCGAGATCCAGGCCAAGGGCAAGACAGCGGCACGGGTCACCCCGGATGACATCCAGCGGGAGATCGTGGAGGAGACCTACTTCACTGCTGCCGAAGGCCGGCACGGCCACTCGCACAAGAACCACGGCTTCCAGTACGCCGAGTTGGCGCAAAGCCCTCTCAATTTGCTGACGTTCTGTGTTTTGGAGCTGCGCAACGGCTTCACCGTCACAGGCGAGTCGGCCTGCGCGTCCCCCGAGAACTTCGACGCCGCCATCGGCCGCTGCATCGCGCGCGCGAACGCAGTGCAGAAGATCTGGCCGTTGCTGGGCTTCCGGCTGCGCGACAAGCTTGCGGCTGGCGCCTAAGCCGCAGGCGCCGGGTCAGCCGGCGCTATCGACACAACTGAGCCGTCGATTGCGACCATTTCGCCTTTCGTCGCGGGGTCGGCTTCGAGCGGCACGCCCCACATCAGACCTGGGTGCCCGCCTTTGTGCATCACATGGTCCAGGTGATACAGCTCCTCCGGGGGCAGCCGGAAGCGCTGCGGATACTTGTCGCTGCCGTGGGCCTTCCAGTGTCCCTGGAAACCCTCCACGACGCGCTGGTGGACTGTGTGCTTGGGATGTGTCGGATCGATTGCCATGGGCGGCATTGTGCCCGTGCGTCAGAACGGCGCAGGCGATCGGATGACCTCCACAGGCCCGAAGCCGCGGTACACGACATTGCCCTCAGGGTCCAGGACGATGGACCACCATGGAGCCGTGTGCACAACCCGGTAGCACTCCGGGGCCAGCGGGAGGATCTCCTGCCCACATACCGCCGCCCAGCCCGATGGCCATACCACTGTGGGGTGCAGGCAGTTCAGCGGGTCGTCATCTTCATACATGGTGGTTCGCCAGAATCTGGACCGGCCCCAGGCCGCTGTACACCAGCGCGCCGCCCGGCCCGCGCACTTCAAACCATCCGGGGTGCGCTTCCACTATCCGATAGGCCTCTGGCGGGGCTGGCAGCGGCTCAATCTCAGGCACGCCGAACCATTCGGGCATGCGGAGCAGGGCGAATTTCTGGGTTGCTTGAGGGGTGATCATCTGGACCTCCTGGAGATCGGGTTTGCATAATAACTGTACATTCATACAGTGAAAATGTCATGACCCAGGATTCAGCAGGGTTGGCAGATCTGCCAGGCCGATATCGCTCAGAGGGCTGCGCGCCCGGCAGCGAGCAGGAGCGCAAGGGCCAAGTCGAGGCCGGCTGGCGCACGACCATGCTGCGTTTGCGCTTTTGTGGCGTCTACCTGTCCGTGCCGATGTTGCGTGACATCCGCCGCGTCACGGGCCTGCTGGTCACGACCAGAGGAGGGTATGGCGATGATCGCGTGGACATCATTGATCCCGGATCGGGGGATAAGCTCACGAGAGGGATGACCCAGGTGGAAATGCTGCGAATGCGCGAGGACGGGTCCATGCTGCTGCGCGGCCAAGAATGGGATGAAGGGGGCCTGCGGCGGTGGAACCAGACTTGGCTGTGCTGCCCGGACGCTGCCGGCATTGATCCGGCGCTGCAGCTGATGCAAAGCTGGCTTGGAGGGCAGTACGCTACGGCCAAGGCTGCAATCGAGCGGCCAACCAAGAGGTGGCCCTATGTGTAATCGCTACACCCCGCCGGAAGAGATAGAGATCGAGCGTGCCTTCGCGCTGGGACGCCAAGCGCCGAACAGGTGGTGGAAGCCGCACGTCACGCCGCTGGCCCTGGGGCCGTATATCAAGCCCGGCGGCGTGCTGGAAGTTGGGCAGTGGGGCATGATTCCGCGCAGCTCGAAGACGCGGCGGCCCATGACGGTCGACGGCAAGCCGATGAGCACGAACAACGCGCGCCGTGAGACGTTGGCCAAGTCCTGGACGTTTGCGCCGGCATGGCGCGCGGGCCAGCGCTGCCTGATCCCCGTCGAGTCCTGGGTGGAGCCGTACTGGGGCCTTGGAAGCCGCAACGTGTGGTGGTCGTTCAGGCGCGCGGATGGCACGCCGGCGGCCCTGGCCGGCCTGTATTCGGAGTGGGTGGAACCGGCGACTGGCGAGGTCGTGCCGAACTACACGATGATCACCCAGCCGGCGGACGGCCACCCGGTGCTCGCGCTGATGCACAGACCCGGCAAGGAAAAGCGCGGCGTGGTGATGCTGGAGCCCGGCGACTGGGATGCATGGCTGCACGGCACGGCCGCGCAGGCGGAAGCGCTGATCAAGCTGCCGCCGCTGGGCGTGCTGCGCAGTGGAGCAGAGAAGCCCGAGGAAGAGGCGTTGCTGCCGGCCGAGCAGCTGCAGGCCCTGAAACTCGAGGGTTGATCAGCGGCCGCGACGCTGTGCACGCCAGTCCCAGGGCGCGACTGGCTCAGGATCGGACCACAACCCCACGCGCTTGGCCTTGGCCTCTGCCTCCGCGAATTCGTACTGTCCGCGCTCTTGCGGCGTCTGCTCGCTGGAGTAGTAGCGATACCACCATGCCATGCCCTGCGTGACCATGGCCAGGCCAGCGTCAAGCGTGCGTGGGCCATTGGGCGACGATGCCGGCGCGACCCAAACGCTGCAGACGTGGCGCTTGTACCTGTCGATCTTGTTGCAGCGCAGCTCGGCTTCCTGGCGGTATGTGAGGTCGCTCAAGGCTTGCTTGGCGCGGGCGCCGAACGGCTGCCGACTCTCAGGAGCATCGATCCCGCCCAGGCGAACTTTGATCTGTTGGTACTCGCCCGGCTGGCCGCAGCGGGCAGTGAGGGTGTCGCCGTCGCTGATGCCGACGACAAGACAGATGAGGGTAGCTGCGAGCATGCTGAATTCTGGGATGAATTGCGCTTACAAAATGATGCAATAAGCCCGCGATTTCTGCAGCGCCGAGCAGATTGCCATAGGTTGCCACGGCTTGTTTTTGGAAATTGGGAAATTCACACCGGATTCACGCAGCCCAGCCACAAGGCGCGTGGATATTGGGTCGGACGCGGGTTCAATTCCCGCCAGCTCCACCATCCAAGACACCGCCACACACTGAAGACCTCAGTGTGTGGCGGTTTTTTCTTGCCTGTTCGTTGCCTCGCGCCCGCCTCAGTGGCTGTTCATGTCGGGCATGGGCTGCTGGGACAGTTCCTGGATCAGCGTCAGGCGGAAATGTGCCAGGGCCTTGGCCCCATGCTGTATGTGGTGCAGGTCTGCCACTCCGCCGATGCCCGACACCAGCAGTTCGGGCTTGGTCGACAAAATGACTTCTATGAAGTGGTCGGCCAGTTCTGCAGCCAACAGCGTGTCCGAGTTCTGTTTGCTCATGTGTGCTTCCTCCTGGTGATGGAAGCACATGGTATGGCATCGCGCCTGAATATGGCTGGCGATCAGATGGCGAGGCTTGCGCGGTCCTTGCCTTCTATCCACTTGGGCGGCTTTCCGCGGCCTGTCCAGGTTGCGCCGGTTTCGGGGTTGCGGAATTTGGGTTCGCCCACGCTGCGCTGTCCGGTCTGGCGAGGTTTGATCCTGGCGGAGGGGAAGACATCCTCTTTCGTCAGGCCATATTGCTGCACCATGGCCTTTGCTTCAGTGATCGCATCCGTTCTTGCGTGCTTGATCAGAGCGTCGATCTTTTTCTCAAGATCGGCTTTTTGTTGCAGCAGGGCCCTGTAGTCGGATGTCATGGCGATGATGATTTTCAGTGGGAGATGCGCGTGTATATCACGGGAATGAATTTTTTGTAAGTTATGAGTAAGAAAAAGAGTGTGGGAGTGTGCGGACGCACGAAAAGCCACCAGCGACGTGGCGCGTTCAAGACGGGTGACGAGGATGGTTGTGGCGACGAGGCGCGCCCAAGAAAAAGGCCAGCGGCTTGCGCTGGCCTGGGAAGAAAGAGCCGGTGCCTTTTTGAAGGCTTCCTGGGGGAATGAGAGGGAGGGAGGAGGAAATGCCCCAGGGCCGGCAATGAAACGATTCAGAAACTGGGTGCAATGATGCATGGCGTATCGGGGTTGGCAGATGGGTGAGCGGCCAGTCTGCGCGTAGGACGCGGGAGCATCCGCCGAGTCACAGGCTGGTCATGTCCATGCGCGATAAACCGGAAGTTGCGCAACCACGGGGGGATGCGCATTATTTTTTTATTGCACATCCATGTCCATTGCCCGCACGCTGATTCCGTTTGTATTCAACCCGGCCAATCCGATGAGTCCGCCGCTGCAGCGCCATCGTTGGCGTCTGTATGGTGCAGGCCTGCTTCTTTCGGCCTCCGCCGGCGTATGGGCGCAGGTTCCTTTCACCGGCACCTATGCGCAGAATTTCGACACCCTGGCCGCATCCGGGACGGGGCTGGCCTGGGCCAATGACAGCACCCTGCCGGGCTGGTTTCTCTTCAACAGGAACCTGGCGGGCATCACTGCATATGCGGCAGGCAATGGCGCGTCCAATGCCGGCAGCTTCTACAGCCTGGGGCTGGATGCGGACCGTGCATTGGGTGGCGTGGCATCGGGTGGAGCTTACTTTGGCAGCCCCTCCCAGGGTGCCGTGGCCGGCTGGATTGCGCTGGCGATGCGCAATGACACGGGCGGCGCGGTGGATGGCATCAGCCTGCGATTCAGTGGCGAGCAATGGCGCAATGGCGGCAACACCTCCGAGCAGCCCATGGAGCTGGAGTACGGCATGGGCGCGACCTTTGCCGATGTGCCTGAATGGCTGCCTGCCGGTGCGAATTTCAATTGGAAATCGCCGATCGCTACCGGTACTGCCGCCCCGGTGGATGGCAATGTGGCCGGACGGGTGAATGATGTGGGCGGCGATCTGCGCGGTCTGGGCTGGGCGCCAGGCGCCACGTTGTGGCTGCGTTGGATCGAGCTCAATGATGCGGGCAACGATCACGGCCTGGCCGTTGACGATGTCTCCATCGCCCTGGCACTGCCCGATACCACGCCACCCACTGTGCAGGCCACCATTCCTGCTGCGGCGGCAACCGGGGTGGCGCTGAATCCCGAAATCAAGCTGAGCTTTGATGAGGCGGTGAAACCCGGTAGCGGCAGCTTCGAACTGCGCCAGGGCAGCACCGTGGTGGCAATGCTGCAGGCTGGCGATGCGGCGAAGGTGAAATTCAGTGGCTTGACCATCACGCTCAACGCCGGTGTGCGGCTGGCGGTCAATACGTCCTACAGCCTGGTTCCCGTGGGCGAGCCGGTGTTGGATACCTCGGGCAATGTGTGGACCGGCACGGCGCTGGGCTTCACGACGGGGGGCGAGCCGCCCATCACCAGAATTTCTGCCCTCCAGGGTTCCGGCGACCAGTCTCCCCTGGTGGGGCAGAAGGTGACAGTGAGCGCCGTGGTAACGGCCTATATGCCAGGGTTGAGTGGCTTCTTCGTGCAGGAGGAGGAGGCGGATTCCGATGGTGATGCTGCCACCTCGGAGGGCGTCTTCGTCTATTACGGCAATGCGAATCCCGGGGTGGATGAGGGCACGGTAGGCAAGCTGGTGCAGGTCTCCGCCTCGGTGAGCGAGTTTCGCAACCAGACCCAGCTCAGCGCCATCACGGACTTCGTGGTCCGTGGCTCGGCCGCCTTGCCGGAGTCCGTGCGCGTCACGCTGCCTGTCAGCGATATGGGGCAGTGGGAGCGTCTGGAGGGGATGCGTGTGGAGGTCGCGTCCGCCACTGCGGGCGGCAAGCTGGTGGTGAGCGACAACCGCACACTGGGCCGCTACGGCAATGTCACGCTGTCTGCCGACGCGCCGCTGGCGCAGTACACCGAACTCAATGCGCCCAGCGTGACGGGCTATGCCGCCTATGTGCAGACATTGCAGCGCAGCCAGATCATTCTGGATGATCGCTCGGGCGCACAGAATCCCGCCTCTGTGCCGGGCCGCGGCGGACAGTCTCTGTCGGCCTCCAACACGCTGCGTGCCGGCGATGGCGTGGACCGTGTCACCGGCGTGCTCGATCAGTTCTCGGATGCAGCTGCCAGCGAGCCATATCTGACCAGCTACCGCGTACAGCCTACGCAGACGCCGCAGTTCTCGGGGGCGGCGCGTCCCTCGGCTGCTCAGTTGCAGCAGGCTGTGGGGGCGGCATCGCTCAAGATTGCCTCGGCCAACGTGCTCAATTTCTTCAACCTGACGGGCGCCACCAGCGGCTCTTCCCAGGTGATGTTCAGCACGCCCCTGGGCAATCAGCAGGGCATTCGTGGTGCCAACAGCATTGCCGAGCTGGACAGGCAGCGCGCCAAGATCGTGGCCAATCTGCTGGGGCTGGGCGCCGATGTGTATGGCCTGATGGAGGTGCAGAACAACGGCTTTGGCCCGGGCAGCGCCATCCAGGATCTGGCCGACGCCTTGAACGCGAGTGCGGACAAGCCTGCCGGCGCCGTATATGCAGTGGTCAAGGAGCCTTTCAGCGAGGCTTCAGGTACGGTGGCGGGTGCTGGCACGGATGCGATCACCGTGGCCATCCTCTATCGCAGCGATCGTGTCACGCCGGTGGGCAGCGCAGCGGCACCCAGCGTCACCACCTACGACGCCTTCAACCCAGGCGTAGGCGGCGCACGCGTACCGATTGCACAGACTTTTGCGGTAGGCGGCAGCACGGAGCAGTTCACGCTGGTGGTGAATCACTTCAAATCCAAGGGCAGTGTGCTCAGCAGCCCGGGCAATGCAGACGCGCTTGACGGCCAGGGCGCCAACAACGCCGCGCGTGTGAAGACGGCCGAGCAACTGAGCAGCTGGCTGGCAACCCGGCCCACAGGCACGACCAGCCCGCATGTGGTGCTGGTCGGGGATTTCAATGCGTACTCGAAGGAGGACCCCATCAAGGCGCTGGAGGATGGCGGCTACGCCAAGGTGTCTCAGGGCCTGTCCTATGCGTTCGATGGAATGTGGGGCTCGCTGGACCATGTGCTGGTAAGTGCCAGCCTGCAGCCGAGCGTGGGGCGCGCGGTCAAGTGGGCCATCAATGCCGAGGAGCCTGAAGTCCTGGACTACAACCTCGAGTTCAAGTCGCTGGACCAGCAGGCCAGCTTCTATGCGCCGACGGCCTATCGTTCCAGCGACCACAATCCGATTTTGCTGGGTCTGAATTTCGGTGGGCAGGCGCCATCGCTCAGTGGCTTGCCCGCCAATGCGCAATCCGTGGTGGTTGGCCAGGCGGCCGATCTGGCCGATGTGCAGGTGGCAGATGCCGACAGCCCTGTCGTGACGCTGTCCATTGTTGCCAGCAACGGGCAGGTGCTTGGACTGGAGGACGCCGATGCCGCGCAGCCGGGCATACAGTTGCGCGGCAGCCCCGCTCAGGTGTCGGAGCAATTTCGCTCCGCCGTCTATCTGGCATCGGTGGCCGGTTCGGCCAGCTTGCAATTGAGCGCGAGCGATGGGGTCCATGCGCCTGTGACTGCCAGCTATCCGTTGCTGGCGGCTGCTGCAGGTCCTGTGGACCAGGCCAACCGCTTCAACATCACCGGGTCGGGCCAGATGGCGGTATCGGGCGAAGTCGCCGGCGGCGGTATCAACTGCCGCCTGGCCGAGCCGCCTCAGGTCATGGCGGCGCCTGGCACACCGCGTCCGGGGGCTGTGGTGCCCCACGGACTGCTGAAGCTGAATACCGATGGCTGTGATGCGGGTGCGCTCGTGACTGTCAAGCTGACCTATCCCAGTGATCTGCCCAGCGGTGCCGAGTACTGGAAGTGGGGGCGCACAAGCGACAACGCCACGCAGCACTGGTATCGGATACCGGCAACGCTGCAGGGGCGCGTCGTCTCCTTCGTGCTGCGCGATGGTGGCCTGGGTGATGACGATCTGGTGGCCAACGGCCGGGTGGAAGATCCCTCTGCACTGGTTGTGCCTGCTGCGGCGGTCGGCGGCGGCACGCCAGCGGCGATTCCTTCACTGAGCGAATGGGCTGCGGCTCTGCTGAGTCTGATGATGGGCGGGCTGGCCATCCGTTTGCGCCGTCGCGGTTCCTGATCCGGCAACGGGAAGGCCCGGCTTGCGCTTGGCGCGGGCCGGGCCTGTTGCATTGCGTGAAGGAAATCTGCAGTCAGGGCATTGCCTGGATGCGATGGAGTTCAGAGAAATTTGGGGTGCAGTCGCAGGCCGGTGCGCGATGGCAGTGTGAGGCGAAGAAAAAGCGCCTGCTGTGGACGCTGCCTCAGTGCAACTGGTGCATTGAATATCCAGAAATGATCGTGCTTTAAAAAAAGAGCCTGGCTAACCGGCATACCGCTGGCTGGCAAAAACGACTGCAGGCTGAACTGGCCTGACGAGTCGCCCCACGATGAAACTGAACTGCTGCAACACCATGAATGCTGCGGCATGGGTTGAATCATACACGCAAACAAGAATCATTCTCAAATAAACCTGTGCTTTTCTCTGTAATTGAGAAAAAACTTGCCTTTGTGCCCGTTTCGGTTGTTGCCCAGGGCGCCTGAGCGATCGTCGTCAAGAAAAAACGCCCCGGCTGCGGAGGCGGCCGGGGCGCTGAATGGAGCGTTCCATGCGATCAATCCAGGAAGGACACATGCTAAGAGTTTGAAATGAGAGCGCTGGCGTCTGGCGCCTCCGGTCCTTCCTGGTTGTCAAGTGTAAATTGAAACAAGGTGCTTGACGGAGCTAACTCGGGTGAAGTTGCATGCAACTGAGTCGTAAATCCTGTTTTTCACACGCCATCGTGAGACCAGCCAGGCAGTGGGAATGCAAAAAGCCCGCTTGAAAGCGGGCTTTTTGCTGGTGATGTGGACGATGGCTCTTACGCGACCATCGTTTTACGGCAGAACGTCTCTGCGGCTGTCACCGTTGTTTTTTTCGTCGTAGTGCACGACGCGCCGGCGTGAGATACAGCATTGTCTGCGCAGACAACCGCGAGATTGTAGCATGACCGCAATTTCAGCTGGATCGAGAACATGCATTGCCACCAAAGGATGAAACCATGAACGAAATGACGCAAAGGCTCGAGGGCCTCCTGGCGTCCGGCAAGGACTCGGCTTTGATGCGCTGCACGTTGGGCAAGGCGTATCTTGATGGCGATGCGCCTGCTGTGGCGCACTCGCACCTGCAGCGCGCCACTGAACTCGATCCCGGCTATTCGGTGGCATGGAAGCTTCTGGGCCGGGCATTGCTGGCGCTGGACGATGCTTCGGGGGCTCGGCAGGCGTGGAGCACGGGGTTGGCCTGTGCTGAGGAAAAGGGAGATGCCCAGGTCGTCAAGGAGATTGGTGTGTTCCTCAAGCGGCTGGACAGGCAGCAGTCCGCCTGAGTGCGGCAAGCGCGGGGTCACGGCTGCAAAAGGGCCGCTCTGGCCAGCGCGTCGGCCTCGGTGTTGCGGTGACGAGGAATCCAGCGCAGTTGCACATGCTCGAACTCGGCCAGCATGGCGCGGGCCTGATCGAAAAGGTCGGCCAGCCGCACGATGGGCCTGGTGGGGCGGGGCGATGGCGCCAACTGCTCTACCAGGACGCTGCTGTCCGTGAAGATGGCCAGCCGGCGAGCCTGCAGGCCTAGCAGGGTCTGCAGCACAGCCATCAAGGCCCGCAGCTCGGCTTCGTTGTTGCAGCCTTGGTCGGGGCAGACCTGGGACAGAAGCTGCCGTGTTCCGTCGGGCGCCGTGATGACGGCTCCCAAGGCCATGCGACCCGGGTTGGGCAGTGCGCTTGCATCGATGTATGCAGTCCACAGGTCTGTGTCGGTCGGAGAAGGGCCAGAGTGGTTTCGGCGGGATGACGGCTGTTCCAGAGGCATGTCTGCATCATGCGGCAGCAGTGGGAATCTGACCGCATTCCTCATCGGATTGGACGGGACAATGCAGGATTGCAAATCACCGAAACCGAAGAAGGCTGCGAATGATCAGGATTCTGGGAAAGTCATCGTCCATCAATGTGCGCAAGGTGCTGTGGCTTTGCGTGGAGCTGGGAGTCTCGTTCGAACAGGAAGAGTGGGGTTCGGGCCATCGGTCAACGCAGGAGCCGGGATTTCTTGCACTCAACCCGAATGCCATGGTTCCCGTGCTGCTTGATGGGGCGCTGGTGCTGTGGGAGTCCAACACCATCTGCCGCTATCTTGCCGCGCGCCAGGCTCGGCATGACCTGCTGCCTGCAGCACCCGCAGAGCGCGCACGCGTCGAGCAATGGATGGACTGGCAGGCGACCGAACTGAACAACTCCTGGCGCTATGCCTTCATGGGATTGGTGAGAAACAGTCCGGAGCATCAGGATCCTGCACTGCTGGCCAGCAGCATGGCGAACTGGCATCGCCACATGCGCATACTGGAGGAGCAACTGTCGCGCACAGGCGCCTTTGCTGCAGGCGCGCAACTCACCCTTGCCGACATCGTGCTGGGCCTGTCTGCCCACCGCTGGCTGTCTGCGCCGATGGAGCGCCCTGACTTGCCCGCAGTCCGTGCGTACTATGAGCGGCTTTGCGAGCGCCCAGGCTTTCGCACGCATGGTGCCAACGGCATGCCTTGATGGCCGCCTGGTGCCCTCTGCGCGACAAAGCCCGCCGGAATGTCCTGCGGGCTTTGTCTTTTTAGGGAAGGTCAGGGGGCAACCCGCACCAGCACCATATCGGCCTTCGGGCCTGCTCCACGGGTCAGGACCGGGTGGACGGTGTCATTGGTGAAGATGAGCTGGTTGCCCTGGGTGATGCGTGAGGTCACCGTATATTGCGCCGCAGGATTGAGACGATTGGGCTCCACGGGCAGCTTGTAGCTGAACGGGGGCTTGAGGCCTTCAAGCCGCACGGATTGCTGAGATATCACGGGGGCGGCGGCATCGGCGCGAGAGGTGTCCTGCAGCTCCACAACCAGCACGGCATCGGACGGGAGCGGCATGGGCTCTCTCAGATCGACCGTGCCCATGACGGCGGTGACCGGCGCGTTGGGCGAGGGCTGGGACTGGGCACATGCGCCCAAAAGTGCGGCGGCCATCACGATGGCGAGAGAGGTGCGGCGCTGGAGGATGTTGGGATTCATGGGAATTCCTTCTTGATTGGAAAGGTCCCAGTCTGGCTTGGCGCATTCTGGAGGGCTGTAGGAACGGGTTCCACAGAGGCTGCTGCCATTTCCCAAAGTCGCATACGCCGATCTGCGGTCGGGTTGCCAGCCAGGGCGACGGGCGTGTGAAAGCTCAGGTCGCGCCGGCGCATGAAGGACGCTGCCAGACAGTCCACAGGGTTTCGGAGGGGGCTGCATCGTTCGAGGCCTGCGCCATGCCAAGAGCGATGGGTCAAGCGTCCCGATCTATTTGCGTTGCTTCTCATCAATCCGCCGCTCCTGTTTGGGTGGTGAATCGTTCTTGCTTTTGCCATCGCTCGCCGCAGGGGAGAGCACCGTTTCTTTTGACGTGTCGGGGCAACTATCTCCACATTCCACATCGCGGCAGCCGAGGGCAAGTCATTGCAGCCCAAGGGGCTGACTCCTTGGCGCGAAGAGGTGTGCGCAAGTGTGCAGAGGTGCGGCAGCGATTGATCTGGGCAGCCGCCGCGTCGGCCACGGAGCCTCGCTCCACGGCTGTGGGGTGCCAAGCGGAAGGGCTTCTCTGTCCCAGCACACGGCGGTGGAAAGCTTGTGCTTTGGGGTGCGGAGCATTTTTTGAATAGAATGCGTTTTTGCTAGCATGCATCCAAAGAAAAAGCCATGACATCTGATTACAAGACTCTCCTTCAGCAAAAGGCCGAGATCGAGGCTCGCATTGCCGAGGTCCTCAAAGCCGAAAAAGGCGGTGCCATCGCCAAGGTCCGTGAACTGGTCCAGCAGTTCCAGTTGACCCAGGAAGACGTGTTTGCTACCGGTAAGCGCAAGTCTCCTGCTGGCACAGGTGTGGCCAAGTACCGTGATCCGTCCACTGGCGCAACATGGACCGGCCGGGGCAAGCCTCCCGGCTGGATCAAGGACGCAGCGGACCGAACCGCTTTCGAGATCTGAATCTGATCAAGGGCCCGCAGTCGCGGGCCTTTTCTTTTGTGGGTCCCCGTGTGGGTTCGATCGGCCGGCAGCTGTCCGGGAAAGTGCGACTGAGCGCTGTCTTGCCCGAAGGTCTCCCAGATCGAGGTGGACGTGTGGAAGAGCGCGGTAAAGGTATCTCTCGCGGACCATGCCGCTGGCGCTGGCAGTGCGTCCACCGCGTATTACTGCGCAGCATCTGCTGCCATGCAGGCCTGCAGGCCAGGCTTACAAGAAGATCCTGTACGTCCTGCCTGGCTTTCACTGCATATCCTTCGCAGGCGTAGCCCGGATTTATCAAGGTCTCCAGCATGGACAAGGCTCCTGTATTCCAGCTTCCGAAATGGTCAGGGCTGTGCTTATCTCATCTGGCAGAGCTTTCGACCCATCGTGAATTTCATATGGCTGCCTTGTCTCTTGTGCCTCGCGGTGATTTCCCATGCCTTTCGAGGCAGCTTGACTCCATGCAGGCAAAAAAGGGCCCTGGGGGCCCTTTTGCTGTCCTGGCCAGCCCATTTATTGCTGAGCCTGCTCTTCCGGAGTAATAGGCCCATGCTCAACCATTCCTAACCCTTGTGAGCCTTTGAAATCATGTGGTTGGCGAATGCGAGCAGCGGCGCCGAATCAGCAGTTGCGCGCACGCTGGTGCGAAAGGAAAAAGCGCAGCATCTCGGCGCTGGCGTCGATTCCTCCCGGCGCGGTGTAGCTGCCCGCAGCGCTGCCGCCGGACCAGGCGTGGCCTGCGCCATGCAGCTGCCAGTGCTCGATGGCGGTACTGCCATCGGCTGCGATATAGGCAGAGCGGGTGAACCGTTGGCGGTTCGGTGCATGGCCCTGGCTGACGCGAGGTGCGCCTGTGGGGCTTTGAGCGCTGCGTGCAGCATGCACGACGGCCGCGCCGTTGTCGTGATGTACCGTGGTGTCCGCGTCACCATGAAACACGATCACTGGACACACGCTGGGGCCGCTGGCCGAGCCAGATGCTGCGCCTCTTCGCATCGCCTCGAGGGCTGAGGGCAGATTGGACGCGGCACCGGCGGCCAGGCCCGAATGCACGCCCACGGCGGCGAACAGCTCGGGATAGGTGCGTCCCAATATGTCCGCCATTGCACCTCCGGCCGAAAGTCCGGCGACATAGACCCGCGATGCGTCCGCGCCATGGTCGGCCATCACCTGGCGCGTGAGGCCTGCCAGCAGTGCGGGCTCGCCCCGGCCCCGTTGCTGGTGCTGGGCCTTGAACCAGTTCCAGCACTTTTGCGAGTTTGCATGCTGTGTTTGTTCGGGATAGAGCACCAGTACGCCAGCGCTGCGCGCCTGGTCATTCATGCGCGTGCCGGCGGCGAAGTCTTGCGGCCCTTGGGTGCAGCCGTGCAGCATGAGGATGAGCGGGCGAGGTCCCGCTTCGAGGGCACTGCCTGGCGGCACGTACAGACGATAGGCCAGCTGCCGGCCTCCGTGAGAGTAGCTGCCGAGCAGCCATTGCTCGTCGCTGGAGGTGCCTGCCTGCGATGAGCCCGCAGGCACGGCGAGTTCGGGAGCATCGTCGATGAAGCGGGCTTCGGCATCGACGATCCAGCCTGCATCCCGATGACTGGTTGCGGCTGGCTTGTCGTGGGGTGTGGGCGCGCTGTGACCTCGCAGCGTGCGCTGAATCAGCTCGGTGGCTTCCAGCAGATGGCCGGTGCGCGTCAGGCGTGTCGCCTCGCCCAGCATGTCTTGAAAAAGCTGTTTCATGGAATGGTTCTCAGGTAATGCGGCCGGCCAGAGCGGCACGAACGGCGGGGCTGGCCTGGAGCGCTCCCAGCACCGTGATGGATTCGATGGTTTCGGCGGCAAGCTGCGCAGGCACGTCCTGCGCGATGCTGGCCAGGCCCAACACGCGGATCTGCAGCTTTTCCCCGGCAGCCTGCACCCGCATGAGATCGGCCTGGGAGAAATGCTGCATCCCAAGGACCAGCATCTTGCGGGCGACGACCTGTTGCACCGCGTCCGCATGGCTGCGCAAGTGATTGCGTATCGCTGTGCGGATGAAATCGCTGCGGTTGGCGTAGAAGCCTTCGGCGACCAGCAGGTCGATCTGGCCCAGGTCGACATAGCCCAGATTGATGGTGAGCTTCTCGGATTCGCTCACGCGAGGGTTGGAGGTGGTTGTGTTTGCGGCCATGGAACATCCTTATGCCATCCATATGGATGGTTTGGGGATGGTTTCAAGGCCTGGTGTTGCAATTTGACGCGGCACGTCGTGGGGTATCCGGCGGACGGCGCTGCAGCGTGTGAGTTGCAATCATTGCCCTGTCACGTCTGAGTCGTAAGGTGGCGGAGCCGGGCACGGCGTCCGGCGTTCCTTGGTCATGCGACAGGAGGCTTCATGCCAGACTTGCAGGCAGGCTTGCCGAGCGGCACGAGCGTTTGGTGCCAGCCCGGCGAGCGGTTCAATACCTGGAGTCATCTGGCAGCCCTGCTCGTGGGCGTGGTGGCCAGTGTGGGCCTCATCTGCGAAACGGTGGCCGGCGGCGATGCGCGCAAGATTGCGGGCTCTGTGGTGTTTGGCCTCTCTCTGGCGGCGCTGTTCGGTGCCTCGGCCCTCTTTCATGGCTGCACCGGGGCACGCAAGCGTTTTTGGCAGCGCGTCGACCACGCCTGCATCTACCTGCTGATTGCCGGCAGCCACACGCCCTTTGCCTTGATGGCGCCCTCTGGCTTGTGGGCTTGGCCTCTGCTTGCCGGTGTATGGGTGTTCGCATTGCAGGGTGCGATACGTGCACTTGGTTTCGATTCGCCGCCGCGCCTGTCCCTGTACATCAGCCTTGGCTGGCTCAGCTTGGGGGCGCGGTGCCGATGGCCTTGCGCCACGGTGCGCAGACCC
The DNA here is from genome assembly GCF_028401915.1 of Delftia sp. DT-2. Taxonomy (NCBI): domain Bacteria; kingdom Pseudomonadati; phylum Pseudomonadota; class Betaproteobacteria; order Burkholderiales; family Comamonadaceae; genus Delftia; species Delftia sp. DT-2. The sequence goes on along the minus strand of NZ_JAQOTI010000011.1, from coordinate 113,690 downwards.
TGGCCTGGCTGCTCGCGGGCGGACTGCTCTATTCGGCAGGAACGGTGTTCTACCGAAGCCTTTCGAGCATGCGCCATTCGCATGGCATCTGGCACCTGTTCGTGGTTGCCGGCAGCGCCTGCCATACCGTCGCGGTGGTCGGTTTGCTGGCCTGAAGCGAGGGCTCGTGCTGGCGGCGCTGCGTTGGACGCCTTGGATTCTGTTAGACAAAAGCCCCTGGCTCTTTCGAACCAGGGGCTTGAATCATTTGGTCGGAGCGGCGGGATTCGAACTCGCGACCCTCTGCTCCCAAAGCAGATGCGCTACCAGGCTGCGCTACGCTCCGACTAAAACGCTATTGTAGCGTCAAAAAAATGGGTATTTTCGCAATGTGCGAATTTTCTGTTCAACGCGATCCAGGGCCGGGGCCACGGTTGGCCAGGTGGCGGAAGGTGATGCGGCCCTTGGTGAGGTCGTAGGGCGACATCTCCAGCGATACCTTGTCGCCAGCCAGGATGCGGATATGGTGCTTGCGCATCTTGCCGCCGGTGTAGGCGATCAGCTGGTGTCCGTTTTCCAGCGTCACACGAAAGCGAGAGTCAGGCAGGACTTCCGTGACGGAGCCTTGCATTTCAATCAGTTCTTCTTTGGCCATGTGTTCAATCTCTTAGGTCTGGGTCGGTTGCGGCACTCATTTGTCGGAACCACGAAAACCTTGCCTGGCCCACAGAACATGGGGTACGTGGTCAGGCTGAAAAGGCTGTGGATGTTCTGCGCAAAAGGCGCAGACCGGACAGAGGACCAGGTCACAACGGTGTCGCAAAGACGAAGCCCGGCAACACCTAAACTTCCTGATTCTACAGTGTTGTATTCGTCGCCGTGCGGGCGGTGCTCAAAGCGGCCATCGTACGCAAAACACAGGTCGGATTCGTGCTGGGACGGCGAGGCTTTTGTCATCCGCGTGTGATGAGATGGCCTCGAAAAACGTGCGCGAGACTTTGCGGCGGTCCGGCCAGGGTTGAAGGCCGCGGTGGCCGAGGAGGGGCGATGGTCGCGGGTTGGCTAGAATCCGCCCACAGCTTCTATTACTTTTATAGCAAAACCTCGATGTCCGATCGACTTGCCGTTCTCTCCCAGTATCTTTTGCCCAAGCAGGCGCTGACTGCCGTCATGGGGCGCCTGGCCCAGGCGCGTGCGGGTGACCTGACCACGGCAGTCATCCGTCGCTTCATTGCACGCTATGGCGTGGACATGTCGGAGGCGGCCGATTCCGATCCTGCGGCCTATGCCAGCTTCAACGAGTTCTTCACGCGGGCGCTCAAGCCCGGTGTGCGACCGCTGGCTTCGGCTGACTGGGTTTGTCCGGTGGATGGCGCCATCAGCCAGATCGGCGCCATCGAGGGCGAGCAGATCTTCCAGGCCAAGGGGCACAGCTACAGCGCCACGGCGCTGGTCGGCGGCGATGCGCAGCTGGCGCGGCAGTTCGACAACGGGCATTTCGCCACCATTTACCTGAGCCCGCGCGACTATCACCGCATCCACATGCCCTGTGCCGGCCGGTTGCGTCGGATGATTTATGTGCCTGGCGAACTGTTCTCGGTCAATCCGGTCACGGCGCGCGGCGTGCCGGGCCTGTTTGCGCGCAACGAGCGCGTGGTCTGCGTCTTCGATACGGACCACGGTCCCATGGTGCTGGTGCTGGTGGGGGCCACCATCGTGGGCAGCATGGGAACGGTGTGGCACGGCATCGTCAATCCGCCGCGGCCCGGTCGCATCCAGGACTGGCGCTACGACGACCAGTCCATCGTCCTGGGCCAGGGCGAGGAAATGGGGCGCTTCCAGCTGGGCTCCACCGTGGTCATGCTGTTTCCCGCATCGGCAGGGCTGCGCTTCAACGCGCAGTGGACACATGCCGCGCCCGTGCGCCTGGGCCAGAAGATGGCCGGGCGCGGCGAGGCCTGAGTCTCGAAGGGTCGTCGATGAAAAACCGGGCCCAGGCCCGGTTTTCTGTCAAAGAATCCAGCTCAGGGCTTCAGGGCGCCGCTGTGTGGTGAACATCGAGGGTGCGATGCTCAGCCGCTCTGGCCTGACGGGGTCTTCATGGCCGACCAGATAGACCATCAGTTCACGGCGGCGCAGTATGACGTGGCTGACCTTCTCGGCCTTCCCGTTCTGTGTGACCTGCGTGCCCGGGCGGAACAGCGGCATCTGGAAGGTGAAGCTGCGCGGATCGGCCGGTGGCGCGACGGCAGTGCTGGGAGGGGCTTCTAGAGTGGCAACCATAGGCTTGATGTGCATGAGTGGACGCTGCCCACCTTATCGGCACTGCCGCGCCGAACTGTAGGGTCGCCGGGCGGCGACCACCAAGCTCAGGCGTCCGGATGGGAAACGCCGAGGATGGCGTGCAGCCGTGCGCTGGTCGTCGTGTACTGCAGCAGCGGTTTCTCGCCCTGCAGGTACTCGGCGGCGGCAAAGGCCGCCATGGTGGCTTCGTGGAAGCCGCACAGGATCAGCTTGTGCTTGCCCGGGTAGCTGACGATGTCGCCGATCGCATAGATGCCTGGCGCATCGGTGGCCTGGGTTGCAGGGTTCACCAGCAGCTGCTTGCGCTCCATGGCCAGGCCCCATTCGGCGACCGGGCCCAGGCGGGGGGAGATGCCCAGACAGACGACCAGTTGCTGCGCCGCCAGTTCATGCTCCTGCCCTTCGCCATCCATCCACTGCACGGCACGCAGCAGGCCTGAGTCGGCATGCAGTTGCGTGATCTGGCCGATCACCACGCGGATTGCGCCGCTGTCGCGCAGCTCCTGCAGGCGCTCCAGCAATGGCGCCGAAGCCTGGAAGGCGTCGCGGCGGTAGAGCAGGCAAGTGGTCTGGGCCCTGTCGGCGCAGGCAATGGCCGCGGCCACGGCCTCTTCGTCGCCACCGTGGACGATGGCGGTCTGGCCGCGCACCATTTCCAGATCGGCAGGATGGTAGTGGAGCTGGCCGGCAGCCAGCAGCTCCACGCCGGGCACCTTCAGCGCCTTGGGCACAAAGGCGCCCACGCCAGCCGCAATGAAGACGCTGCGCGCATGCAGTTCAAGGCCTTGCGAGGTCTGCGCCAGCCAGCGGCCATCGTCCATGCGCTGCAGCTGGGCGACCTGCTGGGAAAGGTGCAGTTGCGCGTCCATGGGCGCGACCTGCCGCTGCAGCAGCTGGACCAGTTCATGGCCCGTGCACACCGGAATGCCGGGAATGTCGTAGATGGGCTTGTCGCCGTACAGCTGCGCGCACTGCCCGCCCACATGGGGCAGGGCATCGACGACATGGCAGCGGATGCCTTGCAGCCCCAGCTGGAACACCTGGAACAGGCCCGCCGGGCCTGCGCCTATGACGAGGGCATCGGTCTGGATCGGTTGCGCGCCGGAGGTGTCTTGCATGGGCTGCGCGGCTTCAGCGTTCGAGCTGGTCTAGCTTGCCGGGCTTGCCGTTCCAGTCGTCGGCGTCGGGCAGCGAGGCCTTGCGCTTGGTGATGCTCTTCCAGCCCTTTTCCAGCGACAGCTCGGCATTGAGCTTGATGAAGGCGAGCTGGTCGGCGGGGACGTCTTCCTCGGCAAAGATGGCATTGGCCGGGCATTCGGGAATGCACACGGCGCAATCGATGCACTCGTCAGGATCGATCACGAGGAAGTTGGGGCCTTCGCGGAAGCAGTCCACGGGGCAGACATCCACACAATCTGTGTATTTGCACTTGATGCAGTTTTCGGTGACGACGTGAGTCATGGGAGTCTTTTATTTGCGGTGTGAATGTCGGTATCAACCCGGGATTCTAGAATTTTTCGGAACACGGTCCTGCACATGCAAGAGATTCTGGCGCGGACTGCTGCGGTTTTCTGAAAGCCCACGAGCCGGCATGTGCCGGCTCGCGAAGCGGGACTGTCCAGTTGCTCAATCCAGCAGTGCAGCGCCTGCGGTAGCGTGGCTGGCCGTGTCCACGAGGATCAGCGCACCCAGCTGGCGGGCCTGGGCGAAGGGCGCCGCGGGAATGCTTTCCTGTAGCAGCAGCTCCACGCGGCCGATGGCGTTGGGCTCCAGCTGGGTGGCCTCTTCCTGGGCCAGCGTGTGGATGTTCAGGCGGTGCACCACGCGGCGGGCCTTGGCCTTGATCCAGCGGTGGCCGTGCAGCGCCAGGTAGGTGCGGCCGGGGACCAGCGGCTGCTCGTCCATCCAGGCCACGGTGGCGGTCAGCTCGCGCTGGCTGGGCCATGCCGGCTGTGTCCCGGGGGCATCGAAGTCGTCGTCTGCCACTGCTGCCGCAGCCACCGGGGCGGCGACGATCCAGTCGCCGCGCGAGACATCGACCTCGCGGTCCAGCGTGATGCCGGCCGACAGGCCCGCGTCGATGGAGCCGGGAACGCGGGCATGGTCCAGCACCTGGGCAATCACGGCCTGCTGGCCGCTGGGCAGGATCTGCACGGCGTCGCCCACGCGTGCGCGGCCTGCGGCCACGCGGCCCCAGAACACGCGGCGGCCCTGGCTGGTATCGGCCGAGGACGAGAATTTCTCCACCCACTGCACGGGGAAGGCCAGCGCCAGGCCGGTGTCGGTCGGCGTGTTGGGCAACTGCTCCAGCAGTTGCAGCAGGCTGGGACCGTCGTAGCCGGCCCAGCCGGGCTCGGCGTTGACCACATTGAAGCCCTTGAGGGCCGAAACGGGCACGGTGGCCGCGGAGGCGATGCCGGCCTCGGCCGTGAAGCGCTCCAGCGCGCCGCGGATGTGGACGAAGGCCTGTTGCGGGTCTTCGACGGCGTCGAGCTTGTTGACGGCAAACACCAGCGAATGCACGCGCAGCAGGTGGGCCAGCAGGCTGTGGCGGCGCGTCTGCGGCAGCAGGGTGAGCTGCGGGTTCTTCCAGTCGAGCTTGGTGGCATCGACCAGCACCACGGCGGCGTCGGCGCTGCTGGCGGCGGTGACCATGTTGCGCGTGTACTGCTCATGGCCCGGCGCGTCGCCGATGATGAACTTGCGGCTTTCGGTGGCGAAGTAGCGGTAGGCCACGTCGATGGTGATGCCCTGCTCGCGCTCGGCCGACAGGCCGTCGGTCAGCAGCGCCAGGTCGGTCTCGCCGCTCTTGGTGACGCCGGCGAGCTGGTCCTGGAGCACGGCACGCGTGTCCACCAGCAGGCGGCCTATCAGCGTGCTCTTGCCGTCGTCGACGGAGCCGCAGGTGATGAAGCGCAGGGCCGAGGCGTTGGAGGCCTCGGTGGCGGGGGAATCCGCAACGGCTGCGCCGGCGGCAATGCTTGCGGTGGTCATCAGAAATATCCGTCCTTCTTGCGCTTTTCCATGGAGGCTTCGCTGGTCTTGTCGTCCATGCGTGTGGCGCCGCGCTCGCTGACATCGGCGGCCAGGGTTTCGAGCACGATGTCGGCCGCCGTGGCGGCATCGCTTTCCACGGGGCAGGTGCAGGTGATGTCGCCCACGGTGCGAAAGCGCACGTCGCGCACCACGACTTCCTCGCCGTCGCGCGGCGGTGTGAGTTCGGTCACGGGCACCAGCAGGCCGCGGCGTTCCACCACTTCGCGCTTGTGCGTGTAGTAGATGCTGGGCAGGGCGATCTGCTCGCGCTCGATGTATTGCCACACGTCGAGTTCGGTCCAGTTGCTGATGGGGAACACGCGGAAGTGCTCGCCCGGCGCCAGACGCGTGTTGAACAGCGTCCACAGTTCGGGGCGCTGTGCCTTGGGCTGCCATTGGCCGAAGCTGTCGCGGTGGCTGAAGATGCGTTCCTTGGCGCGGGCCTTTTCCTCGTCGCGGCGCGCGCCGCCGATCAGAGCGTCGAAGCGGAATTCATCGATGGCCTCCAGCAGCGTCACCGACTGGTGCACGTTGCGGCTTTCGCCCGGATGGGCCAGGCGCACGGTGCCGCGTGCCATGGAGTCCTCGACGCTGCGCACGATGAGTTCGGCGCCGAGTTCCTTGGCGCGCAGGTCGCGGAAATCGGTCACTTCCGGGAAGTTGTGGCCGGTGTCGATCATCAGCAGCGGGTAGGGGATGCGACCCTTGCCGAAGGCCTTTTCGGCGCAGCGCAGCATGACCAGCGAGTCCTTGCCGCCCGAAAACAGCAGGGCGGGGCGCTCGAAGGCGGCGGCCACTTCGCGCAGCACGAAGATGGTTTCCTCTTCAAGGGCGTCGAGGTGGCGGTTGCTGAGATGGCTCAGCACGGAGGTGTCCACACGGGCGTTCATTTCTTGGTTTCCAATCAAATCGGTGTCAAACGCTGTCGTTTCACTTCTTGGCGTGCAGCCCGCATTCCTTGGCCGCTTCATCCTCCCACCACCAGCGGCCGGCGCGGAAGTCTTCGCCAAGGCTGACGGCGCGCGTGCAGGGTGCGCAGCCGATGCTGGGATAGAACTGGTCGTGCAGCGGGTTGTAGTCCACGCCATGGCTGGCGATGTAGTGCCAGACATCGCCCTGGGTCCAGTCGGTCAGCGGGTTGAACTTGGTCAGGCCCTTGGTCTCGACCTCGCTGCGGTCCACGGCGGGCACGTCGGCGCGGGCATTGGACTGCTCGCGGCGCAAACCCGTGATCCAGGCGCTCTTGCCGGCCAGCGCACGCGCCAGCGGCTCCATCTTGCGCACGCCGCAGCAGGCCTTGCGCAGCTCGATGCTGCGGTACATGGCGTCCTGGCCGTTGTCGCGGATGAAGTGGATCACCGATTCGAGCTGCGGCCGGTAGACCTTGACGCTCAGGCCGGGCAGCGACTGGGTGCGCTCCAGCAGGGCCAGGGTCTCGGTGTGCAGCGCGCCGGTGTCCAGCACGAAGACGGGGATGTCCAGGCCCAGGCGGTGGATGATGTCGGTGATCACCACATCCTCGGCGCCCAGGCTGGAGGCCTGCGTCACGGCCTCGGCGCCCAGCGCCGCTGCCTCGCGCAGCAAGGCCTCGGTGGCGGCCAGCTTGTCGGCAAAGCCGCTGCTGGCACGGCCGTTGACCTCGGTGGCCTTGGCCGATTCCTGTCGCGACAGAAAGCTTTGCGCACCCATGTCAGGCCGCCTTGACGAAGTGGGGCTCGGGATGGACTGCATCACCCTGGTAGAAGCCGTGGAAGCGGTCCAGCTGGCGCTGGGCATCGGAGATGTCCACGCCTTCGCGCAGCACGGCCACGTCGAAGCCGCAGCGCTGCATCTGCACCAACTGGTCGATCAGCACGTCGCCCGTGGCGCGGATTTCGCCCTGGAAGCCCAGGCGCTTGCGCAGCAGGCGGGCCTGGCTGAAGGCGCGGCCGTCGGTGAACTTGGGAAAGTGCAGGTCGATGCGCTGCACGCCGGTCAGGTCCAGCGTGAAGGGGTCGGCGTCATTGGCCGGGGCGATGACAGTCTGCTGGCCTTCGGCCGGGCTTTGGTGCTCGTGGGCGGCGATGATTTTCATGGGGATCTCCTGCGGCTCTCACCTGGGGTCAGGCGGCCGCTTCCTCGGTGTGCTTGGCGGGGTGGCGGGCTGCATTGCCGGCGGCCTTGAACGGTTCGATGCCCACGCGGCGCACGGTGGCGATGAAGGTCTCGAAACGGCCGCCTTCGCTTTGGCGCTGTTCGCGGTAGGTGGCCAGCAGGGCCTCGATCACGCCGGGCACTTCGGCGGCGCTGAACGAGGGGCCGATGATCTTGCCGGGCGTGGCCGGGCCGGACAGGTGGGAGCCGTCGGCGCCGCCCAGCGTGATCTGGTACCACTCCTTGCCGTCCTTGTCCACGCCCAGGATGCCGATGTGGCCGCTGTGGTGGTGGCCGCAGCTGTTGATGCAGCCGCTGATGTGCAGGTCGATCTCGCCCAGGTCCCACAGCTCGTCCAGGTCCTGGTAGCGCTCGGTGATGGCCTCGGCAATGGGCAGGGAGCGTGCATTGGCCAGCGAGCAGAAGTCGCCGCCGGGGCAGGCGATCATGTCGGTCAGCAGGCCGATGTTGGGCTTGGCCAGGCCCAGGGCCTTGGCCGCCTTGTACAGCTGGGGCAGCTGGTCGCGGCGCACCCAGGGCAGCAGCAGGTTCTGCTCGTGGGTGACGCGCATCTCGCCGGCCGAGAACTGATCGGCCAGCGCGGCGGCGGCATCCATCTGGTCGGCCGTGGCGTCGCCGGGCGCGTAGCCCAGGCGCTTGAACGACAGCAGCACGGCGCGCAGTTGCGGGTGGCGGTGCGGGCGCACGTTGCTGATCAGCCAGCGGCCGAAATCCTTGTCTTCCTCGGCGGCCGTGCGCAGCAGGGCCAGGGTCTCGGCCTCGGCATTGGCGGGCGACAGGTCCAGCTCGGGCTCGCGGAAATTGGCGGCCACGCGGTCGTACTCGGCTTGCGTGATGGTGTGGGGACCACCCTCGACCTCGACGATCTGGCGGAACTCCTCATCAACCTGGTCGATGTAGTTCTGGCCCTCGGACTTCACGAGGATCTTGATGCGCGCCTTCCAGGCGTTGTCGCGGCGGCCGTAGCGGTTGTAGACGCGGATCACGGCTTCCAGGTAATTCATCAGCTGGTTCCAGGGCAGGAACTCGCGCAGCACCGGGCTGATGGTGGGCGTGCGGCCCATGCCGCCGCCCACGCGCACCTTGAAGCCCAGCTCGCCAGCCTCGTTCTTGAGCAGCTGCAGGCCCACGTCGTACCAGCCCAGCGCGGCGCGGTCTTCCTCGGCGCCGCTGATGGAGACCTTGAACTTGCGCGGCAGGAAGCTGAACTCGGGATGCAGCGTGCTCCACTGGCGCAGGATTTCGGTGAAGGGGCGGGGGTCGGCGATCTCGTCGATGGCAATGCCGGCCAGCGCGTCGCTGTTGATGTTGCGGATGCAGTTGCCGCTGGTCTGGATGCCGTGCAGGTTCACGCTGGCCAGCAGGTCCATCACGTCGGCGGCCTTGGACAGCGGAATCCAGTTGTACTGCACGTTGGTGCGCGTGGTGAAGTGGCCGTAGCCGAACTTCAGGTCGGAGCCGATGCGGCGGCCGTCGTGCAGGGGAATGTCGCCCAGCTTGGCCTGGGTGGCGCGGGCCTCGGCCAGCAGGGCGGCGTCGGGCTGGTCGTACTCGCGGGCCACGCGGGCCAGCACGCGCAGCTGGGCGCTGGACAGCTCGCCATAGGGAACGGCCACGCGCAGCATGGGAGCGTAGCGCTGCACATACCAGCCGTTTTGCAGGCGCAGGGGCTTGAACTCATCCTCCGAGAGCTTGCCGGCCTGCCAGCGTTCGAGCTGGTCACGGAACTGCTCGGCGCGCAGGCGGATGAACTGTTTGTCGAATTCGGTGTATTGGTACATGGCGCTTCGGATGTGGGGTCTTCGACTGCCGCCAGTGGCGGCGGTGCAGGGGCTCATCGCGTGGCACCGAGGCACTTGCGGGACACGCGCACAGAACCCTGCATGGAGGGGAATGTAAGCAATGGCCTTATAGAAGCAAACGATTGTTTTGTCCTGCAAGTATGTGGATATGGATATAAGTGAATGGCAGCAGACTTTGCGGGGCTGGGCATGCCAAACGCATGAGCGGCCGATATGCTTGCCGGCCAGAGGGAGGATTTCAGAATGCGAAACCGTTGTGCCGCCATCGGGCTGGCCTTGGCATTGGCAACTGCTGCTCAGGCGCAGGCCCAGAAGCCGGCACCGCCGCCGTCTCCGTTGTCAGCAGCGCACACAGCTGACATGCCTGAACCCGACAAATCCGCACAGGAATCAGCCTGGGATGCGTATCTGCATCGCGTGGCGGCGCAGTTGGCCGGTTCCGGCAGCGGGCGCGATCTGGCCTTTGCGGCCATCCTCATCAATCTGTCGCCCCGCGACAAAAGCGCTGTCAGCCAGGCCGAGGGCTGGCGCCAGGACGCGCTGGAGCGGGCAGGGCAGGATGCGCTGGCCTATCAACTGCTGGCCTCCAAGGCCCCTGAGGACGAAGGCGAAGTGCGCTCCGAGGCTGCCCGCCGCTGGCTGGCGCTGGAGCCCAGCAATTTCTCTGCGCTGATGCAGCAGGCGCTGGGACCGCAGGAACTGCTGGTTGCAGCGCGCGAAAGCCGCTACGCGGACCTGCACATTTATGACGGCGTGCGCTGGATGCAGTCCGCTTTGCTGCGCCATCCGCCCACGGCACAGGAGCTGCAGGCGCTGGGTGGCAGTCCGAACTACCGGCTCGAGGAAGGCGCGGTGATCACTGCAATAGGTATCTGGACAGCCTTTCCCTTGACGGGCTACAAGGCGCTGCTGGATGCCTGCAAACCCGAAGCGATGGGCAAAACCCCGGCGCGCGAGGCCGACTGCCTGCATGTAGCCCACCTGCTGACGCAGCGCTCATCGACCGTGCTGGATGAGGGCTTTGGGCTGGCGATTCAACGCCGGCTGGCCAAAACCCCGACCGAGCGCGCCGCGGCCCGGGCCCGGCGCCGCCAGTTGGAGTGGCTGATGCAAGCGTCCGCCCCGCTCGGCATGCAGGACGGAGGAACCCGGTTTGCCCGGCTGCTGGCCGATCCTTCCATCCACAGCGAGCAGCAATTGCTGCAGCGCTTGCTCAAGGATGCAGGCCGGCCCTTGACGCCGCCGCCGTGCTGGAAGTGGCGCCCGCCCAGACCTTAGGGATTGCCGGCAGCCGCGCCGCCACCGCCGCCTCGCTCACCCCATAGAGCGCAGCCAGCGCGGCCGGTGTCGCCACTTGCGCCGCCGCACCGCAGGCCTGCAGGCCACCGCGGCCCAGCAGGGCGATGCGGTCGGCCACCTGCAGCGCATGCTCGGGCTGGTGGGTGGACAACAGCACAGCCATGCCGCGTGCACGCAGCGCGGCAATCTGGTCCAGCACGCGGATCTGGTTGCCGAAGTCCAGGCTGGCCGTGGGCTCGTCCATGACCAGCAGCGCGGGCTCCTGGGCCAGGGCGCGTGCGATCAGCACCAGCTGGCGCTCGCCGCCGCTCAGCTCGGTATAGGGGCGCAGCGCCAGATGGGCGATGCCCAACTGCTCCAGGCAGCCCAGCGCCAGGGCACGGTCGGCACTTGAAGGCCGGGCCAGCGCAGGCAGGCGCGCGGCACGGCCCATGAGCACCATGTCCAGCGCTTCGAAGCCGAAGACGCCGGCCTGCGCCTGGGGCACATAGCCCACGCGCCGCGCAAACTCGGCACGCGGCCAGCTGAGCACGGGCTGGCCCTGCACGCGCACCTCTCCGGCCAGCGGCGCCAGCAGGCCCAGCACGGTGCGGAACAGCGTGGTCTTGCCGCAGCCGTTGGGGCCCAGCAGGCACAGCACCTCGCCTGCGGCAATGGCCAAGTCCAGCCCCTGGCTGACGCGCCGGCGCCCATGGCCCGTGGCCAGGGCCAGCGTCTGCAGCACGGGCGCCGTCGGCATTTCAGTCATTGCGGCCCGTGCGCGACAGCAGGTAGAGGAAGAAAGGCGCGCCGACCAGGGCCGTGAGAATGCCCAGCGGCAGCTCGATGCGTGCCGCACTGCGCGCCAGCGTGTCGGCCGCAACCACGAAGCCAGCGCCCAGCAGCGCCGAGGCCGGCAGCAGGCGCACAAAATTGGGGCCGACCAGCAGGCGCGCCACATGCGGCACCACCAGCCCCACCCAGCCGACGATGCCGGCCAGCGATACGGCGGCCGCCGTGCCCAGCGTGGCACAGGCCACCAGCAGCAGGCGCAGGCGTGCCACGGGCACGCCCAGGGCCAGCGCCTCCTCGTCAGGCAGGCCCAGCAGGTTGATGCGCCAGCGCAGCAGCATCAGGGGCAGCAGGGCGCACAGCATCACGGGTGCCGTGGCACCCAGCTCGGGCAGGGTCACGGCGCTCAGGCCGCCCATGAGCCAGAAGGTGATGGATGGCAGCTGCGTATTGGGGTCGGCCAGCGTCTTGACCAGGGCGATGCCCGCGCCCAGCAGCGCGCCCAGCGCAATGCCGGCCAGCACCAGGACCAGCACCGGGTCATGGCGGCGCACGCTGGTGCTGATGGCCACCACCACGGCCACGGCGGCCAGCCCGCCACCAAAGGCCAGGGCCTGCACGGCCGCCATGGACCAGCCCAGGAAGATGCCCAGCACCGCGCCCAGGCCGGCACCGGCCGAGACGCCCAGGATGTCGGGCGAGACCAGCGGGTTGCGGAACATGCCCTGGTAGGCCGCGCCTGCCGCCGCCAGCGTGGCGCCCACGGCCAGGCCTGCGGCGATGCGTGGCAGGCGGATGTTCCAGAGCACGGTCTCGGCGCTGGCGGACAAGGGCGAGGCAGTGCCCGTGGCGCGCGCCAGCAGCGACTGCCACAGCTGCTGCGGCGCGATGGAGAACTGACCCGCTGCCAGTGCCCACAGCAGCACGGCGGCCAGCAAGGCCAGCGCGAGCACCCACCCCAGGCGGCGGCCTGTGACAGGCATCAACGCGCAGTCTCCATCAGCCTGCCCAGCGCTGCGGGCGACAGGTCGGCGCCGTAGAACAGGCGATAGAAGTCGCGCACCTCGCGTTCCAACGGCGGCAGTCCCTGCAGGGCTGGCGCCTGCGGGTGGAGCTTTTCCAGCAGCCAGCGCACACCGATCAGCCGGTTGACGCCGGGCGGACCATCCAGCCAGCCGAAGGGCCAGACCGGCGCGCAGTGCACGCGGCCCGAGCGCACGGCGGCCACGCCGCGCCACAGCGGGTCCTGGCGCATGCGCTCGGCAAGGCCGGGTTCCTGCGTGACGATGACCTGCGGGTCCCAGGCCAGGATCTGCTCCATGGACACGCGCGTGAGCCCGCCACGCCCTGCATCCGTCGCCACATTGCGCCCGCCCGCATATTCGACGGCTTCCACATTGATGGAGCCCGCCAGCCCTGTCTCCAAGCCGTTGGCGCTGCGCGCGAAATACACGCGCGGGCGCTCGGCCGGTGCCATGCCCTGGGTGGCACGCTGCGCCAGCGCCGCCACGGCATCGGCATGGCGGGCCAGGGTTTCGCCACGTGAGGCCTCGCCCAGCAGGGCGCCGACCTCGCGCAACTGGCGTGCGTGGTCGGCCAGCGAGCCCTGGATCAGCACGCAGGGCAGGCCGGTCTGGCGCGCCAGCCGCTCGGTGGCCGAGATATAGGTGGCATCGGCCGTGCCGGCGTCCAGCACCAGGTTGGGCTGCAGCTTCAGCAGCGACTCCAGCGGCATGGTGCTGCCGCGCCCGGACAGGCGGCCCAGATGCGGCAGCGCCTGCAGTGTGGGCCCCAGATAGGCGCGCGAGACATCGTCCAGCTGCTGGGGCCAGCCCAGCAGCTTGTGCGGTGCCAGCGTGGCCACCAGCACGCCTGCAGGCGGGCCGGCGGCAAACACCCGGCGCAGTTTGGTCGCGTCCGGTATCTGGCCTATGCGCGCGGCAATGGTCGTGGTCTGGGCATGGCCGGGAACAAGAGCCGATGAGGCCAGCGCCGCCATGGCCTGGCCCAGCCAGCGGCGGCGGGTGAACAGAAGATCGGTCATGAAAGTCAGGGGATGGGGCTGGCGCAGCCACGGCGCTCAAGCTGTGCCTGGCACCATTGCTCGATCTGCACCTCATCGGCTGCCAGCTCGGCATGCAGGCTGCCGGTGTACCTGCGCCAGTCTTCAAGATGGCGGGCCGCGACGGCCGTGAGCACAGGCGTGCCGGCCTCGACAAAGGCCGCGAATTCGGCGGCAAAGCCCTGGCCCGAGGCCTCGACGATGCCGAAGCGGTTGATCACCACCAGATCCACGCCATCGTCCAGCGCCTGGCGCAGCACGGCGCTGGCCTGGGCCAGGGCCTGGGGGTTGAGACTGCAGGCGCGCGAGGCGCAGCCCAGGTCCTGGGACAGCTCGAATTGGCGGTCACTGCGCAGGTCGAACAGCTGCATGCGCTTGTTGCCGTTGGCATAGCGGTCCTGGCGATGCACCAGACCGCCCACCCGCCAGCCCGCGCCTTGCAGGCGGCGTGCCACGCGTTCGAGCAGCAGCTCCATTGCATGCTCGTCGTCGGGATGGACCAGGGCGGCCAGGGGCAGGGTGGTGAAGGGCGGGTTCATGGCATGCAGGTTGATGCGTATCAATGGGGCTGTTGTACTCCTGCCCGACCCCGGTGTCGTTGACCATGGGCAGCTTGGCTGGACCCGGAGCGCAGGCAGGCGTGGGCGGGCGCTTCGCGCCAGGTCCGCTCCTCAGAAGCGATAGCCCAGGTTGACATACCAGCTGCGGCCCGGCATGGGCAGGCCGTCATCGAACTGGTACCACTTGTCGCCGATATTGGCCACGCCAAAGTCCACGGTGATGTCGCTGCGCGGCTTGTAGCGTGCACGCAGGTTGGCAATGCCGTAGCCGGGCAGCTTGAGCGTCTGCAGCTGGCCGCTGCCCTCCAGCGGCACGTAGCGGCCCTTCTCGGTCTCGACCTCGGCATTGAATTCCCACTGCGCCAGCGGACGCCACTGAACGCCGACCAGCAGGCGGTGGCGCGGCGTGTGGGTCAGCGTGATGCTGGAGTCGCTGGTGTTGCGGCGGTTCAGGTAGGTGTAGCCGGCGTTCACGTCCCATTGCGCGGACAGTTGCTGGGCCAGGGACAGCTCCATGCCGATGTTGCGCGTGCGCCCCACGTTCTGCGCCTGGTTGCAGGTGGCGCCGCCGCATTCGGCCGAGGCCACGACCACGGTCTGGATCTGGTTGCGCACGCGGCTGTAGAACAGCGCGGCCTGGCCCTGGCCGCCCTGCCAGGGTGAGCCGCTGACGCCCAGCTCCAGGTGGTTGGCCGTCTCGGGCTGCAGGTCGGGGTTGGCCAGGGCCGTGCCCATGCGTGCCGAGTAGCGGTCCTTGATGGTGGGAAAGCGCGTCTTGTGCGAGGCGATGAAATACGCCTCGCTGCCACCGCCCAGCGCATAGCCGAGCTTGGCCACGCCATTGGTGGCGCTGGCCGAGCCCGTGGGCCACTGGTAGACCTCGCGCGCATCGCGCTGGTCGTGGCTGAGCGCCAGGTTCAGGCTCCAGCGTTCGGCCAGGGAGATCGTGTCCTCGACCACCAGGGAGCGCGTCACGTCGCGATAGTGCTTGCTGGGGTCCTTGGCCGAGGCGGCGTCGGTGTGCTCGTCGATCTTGTAGTGCGCGCCCAGGCGCAGCGCATGGCCCTTGAAGCTGTAGTTGGCCCACTCGATGCTGGCGCCCTGGCTCACGTCCTTGTAGCTGCTGGTGGGGTCATGGCGCGTGTAGCTCGCGTCCGTGTACATGTCCAGGCCGTTTTGGTAGGTGTCGTGGTAGATGCGTGTCTTGAGCAGGTTGTCGGCATTGATGCGCGTGGTGCTCAGAAAGTACACGCTGTCCTTGTCCCAATAGGGCCAGCGCCAGTAGCGGATGACGTTCTTGCCCGTGGCGCTGCCGGTATACACGGGGTTGCCCTTCTCGCCTTCCTGGCGCACATAGCCCAGCGCGTATTCGTCCGTGGCATTGGGCGTGAGGCCCAGCTTGAACGACAGCCGCCTGTCCGTGCGGTAGGCGTTGTCGCGGTAGTTGCCCGTGTCGGTGGGCTGCTTCTTGAAGTCCTTGAAGCCCTTGGGCAGCGGAAAACTGTCCGCGTCCAGGTAGGAGGCGCCAAGCTGGTAGTACCAGGAGCCCAGGTTGCCGCCCAGGTTCACGGCGGCCTTGCGTTCGCCGCCTGCGCCTGCGCCGATGCGCGCATCGCCCTCGAACGATTTGACGGGCTTGCGCGTGACCAGGTTGATGGCGCCGCCCAGCGTATTGGGGCCATACATCAGCGAGGCGCCGGCCTTGGCCACGCGGATCTCGGACAGGTCGAACGTGGTGAAGCGGCCGAAGTCCACATAGCCGTCATAGGGCACGTACAGCGGCACGCCGTCCACGAAGACCGGCACCTGGCGCGGATCGAAGCCGCGCAGGTAGATCATTTCCTCGTTGCGATTGTTGCGCGACAGCGTGGCGCCCGGCAGCAGGCGCACGGCGTCGGCCACGGTGTCGGCATTGCGCTGGCGCATCTCGGCGGCGTCCAGTCGCTGTTCATCGCCGGATATGGCCTGTGCCTCAACACGCGCACCGTGCACATCGACCGTGCCCAACTGGAAGGTCTGCGAAGCCGGTGCTGCAGGTGCACCCGATGGGGCCTCGACCTGGGCTTGCGCCTGCGTGCTGGCGGCCAGGCCTGCGAGCAGCAGGGCTTGTGTCAGTGCGGAGCGAAGGCGGAACGAGGGTGAGCAGAGGGTGGGTGAGGATGCGGGAGCGCAGGAGCGGGGCTGGCGGGTCACGGTTTCAGGTTCTTGTGTGGTTGAACGCGGGGAGCGGCTGGTTGTTTCCTTTTGAAAACAGGTTCCGGATTCTAGCGATATGCACTGGAAAACATAACGAGTGACAAAAAACCGTCTGCGGGAAGACTCGGGTTTTCTTTCAGGCCGTTGTGTGAATGCCCGGCCGTTCAGGGGCCGGGCGGTTCAACGGCTCAGCGCCTGCGGCCCAGGCGCTCGCTGGCCAGGGCAGCCGCCAGCCTGGCATCCAGGGGCAGCGGTTCGTCGTGTAGGCGTGCTGCCAGCAGCTCGCCGCACAGCAGCGACAGGGTGAGCCCGCGCGAGCCCATGGCCGTCAGCGCCCACAGGCCGGGAGCCTGATCGGACACCGGTCCGACCACGGGCAGCCGGTCTGGCGAGGCCACGCGCACGGCGCCCCAGGTGGCGCGCGGTGGCGCGTCGAAGAAGCCTTGCAGGCCCTGGTAGGCGCCTGGCAGCAGCTGCGCCAGCTTGGCGCCATTGGCTGCATGGGCCGCGGCCTGGTCTCCGGGGCTGGGCGGCAGCGCGGTCTGGTCGCGCTCGAAGGTCGATCCCATGACCCAGCCTGGCCCGGCTGCATCGCCGGGCAGCGGCATGGCAGGCACCAGGTTGCCATGGCCGTTGACGGGAAAGGGCGGCATGGCCTGTGCGCTGGCCGGGGTGTGCACATCCCAGCTGACCTGGCCGCGAATGGGCTGCAGCGGCCAGGCGGCCTGCGCACCCAGGCTGTGCTCCAGCAGCGCATTGGTTGCGGGGCCCAGGGCGAGAACGACCAGTTCAGCCTCGGCCAGCAGATTGCCCTGTGCATCCAGGGCCTGCCAGACGGGCGCGCCACCGGCTGTGTCGGTGCGTGCAAGACGCGCCACGCAGGCGCGGCCCTGCCAGCGCACGCCTGGCAGCGCCAGTTGCGCCTGCACCAGCCGTGCCGGGCGTACCCAGCCAGCTTGCGCATGCCAGCAGGCAGGGGCGTCGGCGGGCAGACCGGCCGCCGAGAGTTGATCGGCGCTTGCGGGCCGGCTCCAGTGGTCGCCCGGGCCGGGGGATTGCCAGTCGCGCGGCAGCCGCGGGGCGGCCTCCACGCCGCGCTCCAGCACGCCGGTATCGCACCAGTCCGTGCCCGGTTGCAGCAGGCCCTGGCCGGAGAGCATTTGCAGCTGCGCCAGGGTCAGGCGTGCGCCGTCGCGGCTCAGGCGGGACAGCAGGCTGTCATCGGGCGAGACATGGGGGCAGAGCAGGCCCGCGGGCAGGGCCGAGGCGCCCGCTGCAGGCGCCTCGGCAGCATCCAGCACGGTGACCTGCCAGCCACGGCGCGACAGGCTGGCGGCGGCGGCCGCACCGGCGATGCCTGCACCCAGCACCATGCAGCGCCGTGGGGTGATGGGTTCCTGCGGCTGTGCACCCGGCCCGCGCGGCCCGCGCGGTTGCCAGGCCGGGTCGAAGACGGCATGCAGGTTGTGGCGCTTGGGTGGGACGCCATCTACCTTGCGCACCTGAAAGCCGTGCTGTGCCAGGCCATCGCGCACCGTGCGCGCCACGCACCAGGTGGACAGCTGCGTGCCGCGCCGGCAATGGCGCGCCAGCGCGCGCAGGGTATCGGCGCTCCAGAGGTCGGGGTTGAGTTCCGGCGTGAAGCCGTCCAGGTAGATGCTGTCGGCCGTGAGCTGCTGGCGCCGCAGCATGGCCTGGGCATCGCCGATGTACAGCGTCAGCAGCACGCGCCCCTGCTCGAAGGCGAGGCGGTGCACGCCGGGCAGCAGGCCCTGGAACCGGGTGGCCAGCTCCTCGGCCAGCAGGCGCAATCCTGGCTCGCGCGGCATGGCCTGGCGCATGGCGTCGGCGCTGACGGGAAAGGCCTCGGCCGAGACGAAATGCAGCAGCCTCGGGCGCCGGGGATCGGCCTTCCAGGCTTCCCAGGCCACGAGGAAATTCAGCCCGAACCCGAAACCGGTCTCCAGGATGCGCCATTGCGGCGCATCGGCCCAGGCCGCCGGCAGGCCGCAGCCGCCCAGAAAGACGTGGCGGGCCTGGTCCAGGCCGCCGAGTTCGCTGTGGTAGCGGTCGCCGAAGCGCGGGCTGTAGGGCGTGCCATCGGGCAGCCAGTCAATGGGTTCGGACATGGGCAAGGGGCAGAACTACTCCTCCCAGCGCTGCTGGTAGGAGAACACGGGCAGGCGCCACTTGAAGCGGATGGCGGCCAGGCGCAGCGTGAGTCCGCCGGCAAAGCAGACGACGGTGCTGAGGTTGGAGCCCACGTCCAGCGTGCGCAGCCCCAGGAACAGCAGGCACACGGCCAGGGACACGCTGGCGTACAGCTCGCGCCGGAAGACGACCGGCACCTGGTTGCACAGCACGTCGCGCAGAATGCCGCCGCTGATGCCGGTCAGCATGCCCGACATCACCACCACCACGGGCGGGTAGCCCAGCTCCAGCGCCACGTTGCAGCCGATCAGCGAGAAGGCGATCAGCCCCATGGCGTCCAGCAGCAGAAAGACCTGCTTGAGATGGTGCATGTGGCGCGCCACGACGATGGTCAGCAGCCCGGCCGAGATGACCAGGTAGACATATTCAGGGTGCTGCGTCCAGCCGATGGGGTAGTGGCCCAGCACCATGTCGCGGATGGTGCCGCCGCCCAGCGCGGTGACGAAGGCGATCACGGCCACGCCGAAGATGTCCATGTTGCGCCGGCCCGCCGCCAGCGCGCCCGACATGGCTTCGGCCGTGATGGCCACGAGGTAGATCACCAGCATGACGGTGAACTGCGATGCCTGGAACGATTCCAGCAGGGAGACGGATGGAAGCACGGAAAACCTCGGATGAAGACCGGCCCGCGCCGCAGGGTGTGCGGCCACTGCGCCGTCCAGCGCAAGAAGGCGGGCATTGTAGGCGGTCTCTGGGCGGCGGCCGTTTGCGGCACCGCAAATGAAACCGCCCCCGGCGCGGTGCGACGGGGGCGGTGAAAGGGCACGAAGCGGCTCAGGCCGTAGGAGGCACGTAGCCGGCCGCCGCATCGGCGCCGCCGCCGAAGAAGTGGTTTTCCATCTGGCGGGCCAGGTACTGGCGGGCGCGTGCGTCGGCCAGGTTCAGGCGGTTTTCGTTGACCAGCATCGTCTGGTGCTTGAGCCAGTCGGCCCAGGCCTGCTTGCTCACGCCTTCAAAAATGCGCTTGCCCAGCTCGCCGGGGTAGGGCGGGAAATCCAGGCCTTCAGCGTCAACGCCAAGCTTGATGCAGTGAACGGTACGTGCCATGGGGAATTGAGTCCTTGTCTTGCAGAGATTCAGATGTTTTGGGAATAACAAACTGAAATCTTATTGGTTTGAGTTTTAAGAGTTGGCTTTGAGAATGCTTTCCACGGCACCAGACCGTCGTCTCCACTCTCTACCGACACTCCAATGAAAATTCGCCGCCACTTTATCAAGTTTCCTGTCGCCGCCGGCCTGATCGCGGGCTTGACCCTGTCGGCTCTGCCGGCGTTGGCCCAGTCGGTGCAACTGCTCAATGTCTCCTACGATCCGACGCGCGAGCTGTACGTGGAGTACAACCAGGCCTTCGCCAAGCACTGGAAGGCCAAGAGCGGCCAGGACGTGAGCGTCAAGCAGTCGCATGGCGGCTCGGGCAAGCAGGCGCGTTCGATCATCGACGGCATCGACGCCGACGTGGCCACGCTGGCGCTGGCCGGCGACATCGACGCCCTGGTCAAGAACGGCAACCTGCTCAAGGTCGACTGGCAAAAGCGCCTGCCGCACAACTCGGCGCCCTACAGCTCCACCATCGTCTTCCTGGTGAAGAAGGGCAATCCCAAGAACCTCAAGGACTGGGACGACCTGGTCAAGCCTGGCGTGCAGGTGATCACGCCCAACCCCAAGACCAGCGGCGGTGCGCGCTGGAACTACCTGGCCGCCTGGGAATTCGCCAAGCGCAAGTACGGCGGCGACGCACAGGCCAAGGACTTCATCGGCAAGCTGTTCAAGAACGTGCCCGTGCTGGACACCGGCGCGCGCGGCGCCACCATCACCTTCGTGCAGCGCGGCGTGGGCGATGTGCTGCTGGCCTGGGAGAACGAGGCCTTCTTGGCACTCAAGGAGTTCGGTCCCGAGAAGTTCCAGATCGTCGTGCCTTCGCTGTCCATCCTGGCCGAGCCTTCGGTGGCCGTGGTCGACAAGGTCGTGGACAAGAAGGGCACACGCGCCGTGGCCGAGGAGTACCTGAAGTACCTGTACTCCGAGGAAGGCCAGCGCATCGCCGGCCGCAACTACTACCGTCCCACCGATGCCAAGGTCAAGGCCGAATTCGCGGACAAGTTCCCCAAGCTGGAGCTGGTCACCATCGACCAGGCGTTTGGCGGCTGGGCCAAGGCCGACAAGGACCACTTTGCCGACGGCGGCAGCTTCGACCAGATCTACACCAAGAAGTGAGTGCGGCGCGCCGGCCCGGCCGGCGCCCACCCACTGATTCACCCGCTTTCCCAGATCTCTGCCAACTACCACGATCCGCCATGTCCATCTTCCTGACCTCCCGCCACTCTTTGCAGGCCCCGCGCCGCACGGCGCAGGCAGGCGTGGTGGCATCCAGCTCTTTTCTTCGCTTCGAGACCGTGGCCTTCGCCAGCCGGCGATGTAGCACCTGACGACTCCGTGCGGTGCGCCTGCAGGCCTGGCCCTGCAGGCGGCCGCCCCTTGCTCCGCCTTCCCTTTTTTTGTTTTCTGGCTGCATGCCGCGCGCATGCATGGGCAGCGCTTTGCCTGTGCGCCGCGCACCACGCACCACTCTTCCAAGGATGTCCGTCATGGTCTCGTTTGATTCTTTCCCCCGACACACAGCCAACTGGCGCCGACGCCAACTGCTGGGCGCGGGCCTTGCCGCAGCAGCCGCCACGGTGGGCGGCCCGGCCCTGGCCCAGGACAAGGCGGGTGACCGCGTGCTGCGCGTGGGCCACCAAAAGGGCTGGCTGTCCATCCTGAAGAGCCGGGGCACGCTGGAAAAGCGGCTGGCGCCGCTGGGCGTGTCGGTGCGCTGGATCGAGTTCAACGCCGGCCCCGTGCAGCTGGAGGCGCTGAACGTGGGCTCCATCGACTTCGGCGATGTGGGCGAGGCCCCGCCCATCTTTGCGCAGGCCGCAGGCGCACCTTTGGTCTATGCGGGCGCCACCGTGCCGCGCCCCGGGCTGGAGGCGGTGATCGTGCCCAAGGATTCGCCCATCCGCAGCGTGCAGGACCTCAAGGGAAAGCGCGTGGCCTACAACAAGGGCTCGAACGTGCAGTACTTCCTGGTCAAGCTGCTGGAAAAGCATGGCCTGAAGTACGGCGATGTGCAGTCCGTCTTCCTGGCGCCGGCCGATGCGCGCGCCGCCTTCGAGCGGGGCTCCGTCGATGCCTGGCTGATCTGGGACCCCTTCCTGGCTGCCGCGCAAAAGACGCTGGACGCCCGCCTGCTGGCCGATGCCACGGGCGTGGTCAACAACCGCGCCTACTACTTCACCTCGCGCGATTTCGCCACGCGCAATGCCGATGTGCTGCGCATTGCCATCGAAGAGGTCGATGGGATTGACCGTTGGGCCTCGAAGAACCAGACGGCGGCGGCCGCCGAGCTGTCCAGCATCCTGGGCCTGGACAAGTCCATCACCGAGCTGTACCTGAGCCGCGCACGCTTCGGCACCTCGTCCGTGACGCGCGAGATCCTGGCCGAGCAGCAGCAGATCGCCGACACCTTCTTCGAACTCAAGCTCATCCCCCGCAAGCTCAACCTGCTGCATGCCGCGCCGGTGGACCTGATCGCGTCGCGCCCCTGAGCCCACTGCAAGGAGTCCGCACCATGAACGCCATCCCCAAGAAGCCCCGCCTGGACCGCGTGCGCCGCCAGGCCCTGCAACTGCTGGGCACCACCGCCTTCAGCTGGAGCCTGGCCGGCCAGTACGCACGCGCCGAGACGCCGGCCGCCGTGGCCGGACCCGAGCAGTTGCGCATCGGCTACCAGAAGTCGGCCGTCAACCTGGTCATCCTCAAGCAGCAGGGCGTGCTGGAAAAGCGCTTTGCGGGCACCAAGGTCAGCTGGCTGGAGTTTCCGGCCGGCCCCCAACTGCTGGAGGCCCTGGCCGCAGGCAGCCTGGATTTCGGCCTGACCGGCGATTCACCCCCGGTCTTTGCCCAGGCCGCGGGCCGTGACCTGCTGTACGTGGGCGCCGAGCCGCCCAAGCCCGAGAGCTCGGCGATTCTCGTGCCATCGGACTCGCCGCTGCGCGCCCTGGCCGATCTCAAGGGCCGGCGCGTGGCGCTGCAAAAAGGCTCCAGCGCCCATTACCTGCTGGTGCGTGCGCTGGACAAGGCGGGCCTGGCCTGGAACGAGATCCAGCCCGTGTACCTGGCCCCGGCCGATGCGCGCGCCGCCTTCGAGCGCAAGAGCGTGGACGCCTGGGTCATCTGGGACCCGTTCTACGCGGCCACCGAGCTGGCGATTCGCCCGCGCGTGCTGGCCAATAGCGAAGGCCTGTCGGGCAACGCCTCGTTCTACCTGGCCGCGCGCGGCCTGGTGGAGCGCCATCCGCAGGTGCTGCGCGCGCTGTTCGACGAGCTCACGCGCGCCGATCGCCTGGCCCAGAGCGCACGCCAGGAGGCCGTGGCCCTGGTGGCCGGCTTCAGCGGCCTGGATGCGGCGGTGGTCAGCCGCTTCATTGCGCGCCGGCCCAGCTCCCCCGTGGGCCTGCTGGCTGCGCAGACCGTGGTAGACCAGCAGCGCGTGGCCGATGCGTTTTTTCGGCTGGGCCTGATTCCGCGCCAGGTGCAGGTGGCCGACATCGTCTGGCGACCCTCGGCGGCCGAGTACGCGCGGCTGGCCGAGCCGGTGGCGGCGCGGCCTTCTTCCGCCCTTTGATTTCCTTCCTCGATTCCGTCCCCTGACTGGAGCAGCGCATGCAGGTTTTCTGGTTCATTCCCACCCACGGCGACAGCCGCTACCTCGGCACGGCCGAGGGCGCCCGCCCGCTCAGCCACGACTATGTCAAGCAGGTCGCCATCGCGGCCGACAGCCTGGGCTACGAGGGCGTGCTGATTCCCACGGGCCGCTCCTGCGAGGACCCCTGGGTCGTCGCCTCCAGCCTGATTCCGGTCACCAGGCGCCTGAAGTTCCTGGTCGCCGTGCGTCCCGGCCTGCACCAGCCCAGCCTGGCGGCGCGCATGGCGGCCTCGTTCGACCGCCTGTCGGGCGGGCGGCTGCTGATCAACCTGGTCACGGGCGGCGACCGCGCCGAGCTGGAGGGCGACGGCGTCTTCCTCGACCATGCGCAGCGCTACGAGCAATCGGCCGAGTTCATCCGCATCTGGCGCGAGATCCTTGAGCGCAGCCATGAGGGCGGCACGCTCGACTACGAAGGTGAACACCTCTCGGTCAAGGGCGCCAAGCTGCTGTTCCCGCCGCTGCAAAAGCCGTATCCGCCCGTGTACTTCGGCGGTTCGTCCGAAGCCGCGCACGACCTGGCCGCCGAGCAGGTCGATGCCTACCTGACCTGGGGCGAGCCCCCGGCCGAGGTGGCCAAGAAGATTGCCGATGTGCGCGAGAAGGCGGCGCGCCATGGCCGCAGCGTGAAGTTCGGCATCCGCCTGCACGTCATCGTGCGCGAGACCGAGGACGAGGCCTGGGCCGATGCCGATCGCCTGATCAGCCGCCTCAAGGACGAGACCGTGGTCCAGGCCCAGGCCGCCTTCGCGCGCATGGACTCGGAAGGCCAGCGCCGCATGGCCGCCCTGCATGCCGGCGGCAGCCGCCGCACGCGGGCCGAGCTGGAGATCAGCCCCAACCTCTGGGCCGGCGTGGGCCTGGTGCGCGGCGGCGCGGGCACGGCCCTGGTGGGCGATGCGCAGACCGTGGCCGACCGCATCAAGGAGTACGCGGACCTTGGCATAGACACCTTCGTGCTGTCCGGCTATCCGCACCTGGAAGAGGCCTACCGCTTTGCCGAGCTGGTCTTCCCGCTGCTGCCGCTGTCCGTGCGCGACAGGCTGGCTGGCGGCGTGGGCGGGCCGCTGGGCGAGACCGTTGCCAACCTGTACTCGCCGCGCGCGTCGCAAAGCTGAGGGAGTCACGCATGTCCGATGCACGTACCGTTACTGCGCTGCCGGCCTCCTCGGCCCCCCCGGCCGGCGATGCCTGGTCGCCGCTGCTGCGCTTTGCGGCCGGCGTGGGCCGCCGCCTGGTGCCCTGGCTGGTGCCGCTGGCGCTGATCGCCGTCTGGCAGGCCGCCTCGGCGTGGGGCTGGCTGTCCACGCGGGTGCTGCCCGCTCCGCTGGATGTGCTGCGCGCCGCGCAGGCGCTGGCCGAGTCGGGAGAGCTGCTCAAGCATGTGCAGGTGAGCGCGGGCCGCGCGCTGGGTGGCCTGGCCATCGGCGGCGGGCTGGGGCTGGCGCTGGGCCTGCTCACGGGCTCGCTGCGCTGGGCGGAGACGCTGCTGGACTCCACCATCCAGATGGTGCGCAACATCCCCGCGCTGGCGCTGATTCCGCTGGTCATCCTGTGGTTCGGCATCGACGAGAGCGCCAAGCTGTTCCTGATCAGCGTGTCGGTGTTCTTTCCCATCTACCTGAACACCTTCCATGGCATACGCAATGTGGATCCGGCGCTGATCGAGATGGGGCGCAGCTACGGCCTCACGCGCTGGCAGCTGTACCGCGAGGTCATCCTGCCGGGCGCGCTGTCCTCCATCTTGGTGGGCCTGCGTTTTTCGCTGGGCCTGATGTGGGTGATCCTGATCGTGGCCGAGACCATCTCGGCGCAGTCGGGCATCGGCTACCTGACCATGAACGCCCGCGAGTTCCTGCAGACCGACGTGGTGCTGGTCGGCATCCTGCTGTACGCCCTGCTGGGCAAGCTGGCCGACTGGTTTGCGCGTGCGCTGGAGCACTGGTGGCTGCGCTGGCATCCGGGCTACCAGCCCAAGTGACACAAGGAGCACGACATGAGCCGATGGAACCGCATGAAGACCACGCTGGCACAGGCCGTGGAGCTGAACACCACCGCGCCGGCGATGGCCTGGGAGGCCTCGTTCGACGCCGATGGCCTGGACGTCAGCGACCGCCTGGCCCAGAACGACGATGCGCCGCAGTCCGCATCCCCCCAATCCGCACCGCGCCCTGGCGTGCGCCTGCAGGCCGGCGGGCTGACCAAGCGCTACGGTCAGCGCGAGGTGCTGCACGAAGTGCAGCTGCAGGTGGAGCCTGGCGAATTCGTCGCCATCGTGGGCCGCAGCGGCTGCGGCAAGAGCACCTTGCTGCGCCTGGTCGCAGGCCTGGAGCAGGCCACGGCCGGCACCCTGCTGCTGGACGGCGAGCCCGCCCGCGCCGTGCAGGGCGCGCAGGGTGGCACGCGCATCATGTTCCAGGACGCGCGCCTGCTGCCCTGGCGGCGCGTGCTGGCCAATGTGACGCTGGGCCTGCCCGCCTCGGCCCAGGAGCGTGGCCGCGAAGTGCTGGCCCAGGTCGGCCTGGCCGACCGCGAGGGCGAATGGCCGGCGCGCCTGTCCGGCGGCCAGCGCCAGCGCGTGGCCCTGGCGCGCGCCCTGGTGCACCGCCCGCAACTGCTGCTGCTGGACGAGCCGCTGGGCGCGCTCGATGCGCTCACCCGCATAGAGATGCACCGCCTGATCGAAGGCCTGTGGCAGCGCCACGGCTTCACGGCCCTGCTGGTCACGCATGACGTGCAGGAGGCCGTGGCCCTGGCCGACCGCGTGGTGCTGATCGAGGACGGCCGCATTGCGCTGGATGAACGCATCGCCCTGCCACGGCCGCGCGTGCACGGCAGCGTGGCGCTGGCGGCCATTGAGCAACGCATTCTCGACCGCGTGCTGCAAAAGCCCGCCGCCGAGCCCGAATCCAACCCGCTGACCGACACCACGGCCTGGCCCGGCGTACCGGCCCATGGCCTGCGCTGGGCGGTCTGACTTTTCGTTTTCCCCAACCTTCCTTTGATTCCTTTTGATCCCCAGGAGAAAAACATGTCCATTCAAGCCATCAACGTGCGCAACCAGTTCAAGGGCCAGGTGCGCGAAATCATCCGTGGTGACGTTGTCTCCGAAGTCGATGTGCAAACGCCCTGGGGCGTGGTCACCTCGGTGATCACCACGCGCTCGGTGGACGAGCTGGGCCTGGTCGTGGGCTCCGACGTGGTGGCCCTGGTCAAGTCCACCGAAGTGTCCATTGCCAAGCTCTGAGGCCAAGCTCTGAGGCCAAGCTCTGAGGCCAGGCACTGAAGGCACTGCCGATGCTCAACCGCCCCAGAGCATCGGCTTGTTGACCATGAGGTAGTAGGTCACGGCCATGGCGATGAAGGCCGGGTAGCCCAGCGCCTCCCAGCGCCGGGCGTAGACGGCATACAGCGCGGGCAGGGCGGCATGCGCTGCGTGCGCGCCGCGCGCCATGGCGGCCATGCGCACCTGCAGCCAGACCACGGGCAGCCAGCAGGCGCCGGCCAGCAGGTACAGGCCCAGCGACAGTGCCAGCCACGGCGTGGTCAACGGCCAGCCCGCCATGTGGGCCAGGGCAATGCCGCTCACAGGCTGTATGACCACGCAGGGCGTGGTGAACCACCAGTCCGCACGCACCACCAGGCGGCTGACCACGGCCTGCGCAGCGACGCTGCCGCTGCGGTTGGCGAAGAACATGTAGAAGGCCGAGCCCAGGCCGGTGCCGACCAGCAGCACGCTGGACGCGATATGCAGCGTCTTGAGCAACAGGTAGAGATTCATGCGGACTCCTTGGACGTGACGGGCGCCGACATCAGGTGCAGCAGCATGGCTGCGATCGGCAGGTTCTTGAGCAGCGGCCCCAGCGGATGCAGCCACAGCGTGGGCTGCAGCACCGTGGCCAGCACCGTCATTGCAGCCATCAGCAGCAAAGCCGCCAGATAGCTCTCCCGGCCCGGCCGCAGCCACAGCGCCATGCCCACGGCCAGGTCGGCGAGCAGGCCGCTCCAGATCAGGTATGTCTGCCAGCGCGCATCGTGGATGCCGGCATCGGCCAGCACCTGCACGCTCAGGCTGCGGTGCTCGATGGCGCTGACCAGGGCCGTGCCCAGCCAGACGGCGATCAGGCTCAAGTGCATGGTGCGCAGCGGCGCTGGAACGGTGCGAGAGCGGCGCTCATCCATGGCGCAAGGTGGACAGCAGTTGGGAGGGCGCAACGCCGGGCCGGCCCAGCAGGCCTTGCAGGCCAGCCGGATCGGTGACGTTGTCGCTGGCCAGCATGGCCAGTGTCTCTCTGCACCACGGTGAGGCGCTGACCCAGTCGCCAGCGCGTGCGCTGGCGCGGGTGAGCCAGCCGGGCAGGGTGCCCACGCGGGCCGGAGCGCGGCCCATCTGCGCGCGCAGGCTGGCAATCAGTGCGGCTAGCGGCAAGGGCAGGGGGCCACCGATCTCGATCATGCCCACGGGCTCGGGGCGCGTCACCAGGCCGGCCACGGCCTCGGCCAGGTCGCGCACGGCTACCGGCTGCACGCGGGCCTGCAGCACGGGGCGCGGCAGCAGCAGCGCCGGCAGGCGCGCCATGGACAGGAACATCTCGCTGCTGGCGCCGCCAGCGCCGAACACCACGCTGGGGCGGACCACGCAGCCTTGCAGATGTCCGGCTGCCGTGAGTGCCAGCAGATGCTCGTCAGCGGCGCGCTTGGTGGTGGCGTAGCGCGTGGCACTGCCTTCTATGCCCAGGGCAGAGATCTGCACCACGCGCCGCACGCCGGCTGCCGCGCAGGCATCGAACAGGGCGATGGGGGCCTTGGCATGCATGGCATCGATGGGCCGGGAGGCGCTGTCGCGCAGCACGCCCACGGCATTGACCACGGCATCCACGCCCGCCAGGTGCGGCAGCCAGGCGTCGGGCGTGGTGGCCTTGGCGTAGTCGAGCGCAGGCAGTGAATGGCGGCTGCGCGCCACGGGGTCGTGGCCGGCCAGTGCCAGCAGGTTGACGATATGGCGGCCGATGAAGCCGTTGCCGCCGCAGACCAGAATGCGCATGGTGACCTCCAGTTTCTCTTGTGACGGAAATTTCAGGCTCAGCGTCCGCGCTTGACACGGGTGTCAGCGGCCTCGGAGCGCACGAAGCGCTGCACGCTGGCGCCCAGGCGCAGGAGCTTGTCCAGCGTGGAGGGCGACAGCCGCAGCATCTCGTCGGTCCAGATGCCCAGCGACTCCATGAGGCGCAGCGTCTCGTGCACGCGGTCCTGGGTGTCGGGGGATTCGGCATCGAAACCGGGCTCGGCGATCAGTTCGCGCAGCATCTCGGAGGTCGGGTCGAACTCGCGCTGCTTGCGCTCTCGCACGATGGTGCGCAGCAGCTCCCAGACATCGGACGAGGTCTCGAAGTAGTCGCGGCGATCGCCGGGCCTGCGGCTGGTGCGGATCAGCTCCCAGTCCTGCAGTTCCTTGAGGCTGTTGCTCACGTTGGAGCGAGCGGCGCCCAGCGTGCCGGCAATCTCTTCCGCATTGAGCGGGCGGCCATGGAAAAACAGCAGGGCGTGGATCTGGGCGACCGTGCGGTTCACTCCCCAGGAGCTGCCCATGTCGCCCCAATGGTGGATGAAACGGTGTGCGATGGGACTCAGTTGCATGGCTTCAGTGTCTGCAGGTCTGAAATTTCTGTCAAGAGAGAAATTTGAGAAAGCTGAAAAATCAAAACCGGCTGCAGCGCGGAGGCGGCACCTGGCGGGGCGCGGCATGTGCTGCTCCATAATGCTGGGCAGCCTGGCCTGCCACCCAGTACATACACAGGCGGGCCGCCGTTTTGAGGGGAACACCATGACTGCTGTGCAAAACCTGCGTGCCATCACCGTGCTGGCCGCCTGCGCGCTGGCGCAGGCTGCGTCTGCCGCCTGCTATTCCGTCTACACGCCCGAGCAGGAACTGATCTACCGCTCCAACCGCCCGCCGGTGGACCTGACCTTGCCGCTGCACCAGACCGTGGACAAGATCGAGCGCGGCGCCACCATGGTGTTCACGCTGGACGAATTCAACTGCATCACCGAAATCAACCTGCTGGCCGAACGCGAGCAACTGGCCCGGGCGCGCCAGGAGCGCCAGCGGGACCTGGGCCGCAGCAGCACGCCGCGCTCCTGAGGGGCAAAAGCGAGTTCGGGGCTTTTTTGGGGGCGCGCCACCAGGGCAATCGGAGAGCCTGAGACAATCTGGCCCCATGAGTGAACCCCGCGACAACAAGATCCCCGACAACCTGCCCGAAGCCGACGCCGACGCCCCTGCACTGCCCGAAGGCTGGCTGCAGGTGCTGTCCATGGATATGGACGCCCAGGGCGTGGCCCGCAAGAGCGATGGCAAGGTGGTATTCATCGACGGCGCCCTGCCGACCGAGCTGGTCAGCGCCAACACCCATCGCAAGAAAAACAACTGGGAAGCCGCCAGCCTGACGGCCATCCACCGCGAATCCTCCCAGCGCGTGCGCCCCGGCTGCCCCAACTTCGGCTTGCATGCCGGCGCCTGCGGCGGCTGCAAGATGCAGCATTTGCACGTCGCTGCCCAGGTGGCCATCAAGCAGCGCGTGCTGGAGGACAACCTCTGGCATCTGGCCAAGGTCAGGCCCGAGACGCTGCTGCGCCCCATCGAAGGTCCGTCGTGGGGCTACCGCTTCCGCTCGCGCCTGTCGGTGCGCTACGTGGCCAAGAAGGGCAAGGTGCTGGTGGGCTTTCACGAGCGCAAGAGCCGCTACATCGCCGACATGGAAACCTGCAAGGTACTGCCGCCCCATGTGGATGCCATGCTGCTGCCCATGCGCGCGCTGATCGCCTCCATGGATGCGCGCGAAACCTGCCCGCAGATCGAGGTCGCCTGCGGCGACTCCGTCACGGCCCTGGTGCTGCGCCACCTGGAGCCGCTGTCCGAGGACGATCAGGCCCGGCTCCGCGCTTTCGCGGCCGAGCACAACGTGCAGTGGTGGCTTCAACCCAAGGGCCCGGACACCGTGCACCTTATGGAGCAGGGAGGCGCCCAGCTCGATTACGGCCTGCCTGATTTCGGCATCACCATGCCGTTCAAGCCCACGGACTTCACCCAGGTCAATCCGCACATCAACCGCGTGCTGGTCACGCGCGCGCTGCGCTTGCTGGATGTCAAGAAGGATGAGCGCGTGATCGACTGGTTCTGCGGTCTGGGCAACTTCACCCTGCCCCTGGCCACGCAGGCGCGCGAGGTGCTGGGCATCGAGGGCAGCGACACCCTGGTCAAGCGCTCCCATGAAAACTACGCGGCCAACAACGCGCAGCGGGCGGAGGGCGACAAGCTCGCGCCCACGCGCTTTGTGGCGCGCAACCTGTTCGAGATGACGCCCGAGATGCTGTTCGCCGACGGCGTCGCCGGCAAGTGGCTGGTCGATCCGCCGCGCGAGGGAGCGTTTGCGCTGTCCAAGGCCCTGGCCGACATCCACCAGGCGCGCATCGGCGCCGAAGGCGCCGAGCCCCTGCCGGCAGGGCATGAGGACTGGCGCTTTCCAGAGCGCATCGTCTATGTCAGCTGCAATCCCGCCACGCTGGCGCGCGATGCCGGTCTGCTGGTGCACCTGGCCGGCTATCGCTGTGTTTCGGCCGGCGTGGTCAACATGTTCCCGCACACGGCCCATGTGGAGAGCATGGCGGTGTTCGAGCGTCGCGTGGACTGACGGCGGCCCCTCAGGCCCTGCATGAAAAAGCCGTGGCCGCCTGAGGGCGCCACGGCTTTTTTGCGGCCGGATCCGGATGCCTGCCGGATCAGCTGCGATTGCGTCCTGCCGAAGGCTCGGCAGGCACATCTTCCTTGTCGCTGCGGCGGCGGTCACTCTGGCCCAGGACCGAAGGCGTGCCCTCAATCTTGTTGGCGCGCATGTACTCGTCCATATCCTTCCAGCCTGCGAACACCAGGGCCTTGGGCGATTTGGGGTTGAGCGTGTAGCAGTCCTCCAGCCCGCGCAGGGCATGGCGGCAGGCCCCGCCAATGGCCTTGGCCTCGGCCTCCTTGGCGACGGCGCGGGGGTCCGGCCCCAGGCCCGGAATATCATCCAGCTTGCAGCCGGCAAGCAGCGTGGGCAGCAGCAGGATGGCGAAGGTGCGGGGAAGATTAGGCATGGTCATCTTGACGAGATTATCGGCACGACCCGGAAAAAGTTGAGCCCGCCTTGCACGAATGATGATCCCGGACATGCAAAAGGCCTCCCGAAGGAGGCCTTTGGTGTTGCAGCACGCAAGGCGCAGCCTTGGCGCGTGCGGCATCAGTCGCGTTCGCCGCCCATGATGCCCAGCAGGGCCAGCAGGCTCTGGAACACGTTGAACAGGTCCAGGTACAGGGCCAGCGTGGCGCTGATGTAGTTGGTCTCGCCGCCGTCCATGATCTGCTTGAGGTCATAGAGCATGTAGGCGCTGAAGATGCCGATGGCCGCCACCGAGATCGCCATCATGCCGGCCGTGGAGCCGATGAAGACGTTGATGATGGAGCCCACGAACAGCACCAGCACGCCCACGAACAGGAACTTGCCCATGCCCGACAGGTCGCGCTTGATCACCGTGGCCAGCGAGGCCATGACCAGGAACACGCCGGCCGTGCCTGCAAAGGCGGTCATGATCAGCTCGGAGCCGTTCTTGAAGCCCAGGATCATGCCGATCATGCGCGACAGCATCAGGCCCATGAAGAACGTGAAGCCCAGGAGCACGGGAATGCCGGCTGCCGAGTGCTTTGTCTTCTCGATGGCGAACATGAAGCCGAAGGCGCCGCCCAGGAAGACGATGAGCCCCAGACCGCCGCTCAGCGAGCGCGTGATGCCCGTGGCCACGCCCAGCCAAGCGCCCAGCACGGTGGGGAGAAGACTCAGGGCCAGCAGCCAGTAGGTGTTGCGCAATACGCGATTGCGCTCTTGCTGCGAGACACCGTAGCCCGCAGAGCCCAGTGTGGTGACTTGATCATTCATGTGGCCAGTCCTCCGAAGGAGTGTTGTTGCGACTTGCCCATTCTAGGTGGCGGCTCGCGCGCCGCTTGCAATACCCCGAGCCTCTGCCATGGTTTGGTTTCGAATGTTTTGTTCTGCGCATGCATTGTCAGTCCTCATACGATTGCTATGCTTATAGGACATTTGTGATGGAATGGATAACTGCAATCTTATGAAGACCAAGCATGAACTCGAACTGGCCGACGTGAAGGCCATTGCCGCCGCCGCAGAGGCCGAGGCGCTGAAGAACAAGTGGGCCGTGACCATTGCCATCGTCGATGACGGCGGTCACCTGCTGTGGCTGCAGCGCCTCGATGGTGCCGCCGCAGTCTCGGCCCATATCGCTCCGTCCAAGGCCCGTTCGGCTGCCCTGGGCCGCCGCGACACCAAGGGCTATGAAGACATGATCAACAACGGCCGTACGGCCTTCCTGAGCGCCCCCACGGTGGACGGCCTGCTCGAAGGCGGCGTGGCCATCATGAAGGACGGCCAGTGCCTGGGTGCCGTGGGCGTCAGCGGCGTCAAGGCCAATGAGGATGCCCAGGTGGCCAGCGCCGGCATTGCGGCTCTGGGTCTGTAAAAGCCCCTGATGCACCCTGCATGAATCTGCCTTTTGGGCCGATTCATGAGGCAAAGAAAAAGCCCCTGTACTGAGGTACAGGGGCTTTTTCTTTGAAGCGATCCACATTGCAGCGCAGGGAAAAAATGCTTGGCTACGCAAAATCCGAAGATTCTGTTGGCTGGCTAATCGACCTTTGGGACTGGAAGCCCCAAGGTCGCCCCACGATGAAACAAAGAAGCGGTCAGCGGACCCAAACATGACCCGCCGACGGCTGCAATCTTGGTTATTTGGTCAGGATGAGCTTGCCCAGCTTGGTGGCCTGCAGACGATAGGGTGTGCCGTTGTGCACGATGGTCACAGCCTTTTGCCCATTGAGCAGCAAGGTGCTGTCGAGTCCGCTGGCGGCCCCGCTGAGGGCTGCGGATGCTGCGGCCTGCAGCGCTGCAAAGGCCTGGGCTGTGGAGTTGCCGGACAGATGCGAGGTGGCGGCGGAAGTGGCAGACATGCAGGGAATTCCTCAAAAATTGGAAAGTTTTGTGAATGATAACAATTCTCAATTGAAAATCAAGTGAGACTTACTCTCATTGTGGTTTCTGCCCCCCGAACGACCGAACGCCTGATCACCTCGCGAGCTTGTTCCAAGAGCGGGCCGCAATGGAAAACGGCCCCGAAGGGCCGTTGTCGCTGAGCGCCAGGCAACGAATGCCGCTCTCGCGGCCTACTTGACGGGGTCCGTCACAAAGCCGATCTTGCGCACGCCGGCACGCTGGGCGGCGGCCATGGCCTGGGCAACACGCTCGTAGCGCACTTCCTTGTCGCCCTGGATGTGCAGGTCGGGTTGCGGCTCCTTGGCTGCCTCGGCCTTGAGGTTTTCCTCGAACTGCGTATCGCTCACGGCCACGCCATTCCAGTGGTACTGGCCATCAGCGGACACGGCCAGGCGCACGGTGGCGGGCTTGACGTCTTCGGGCTGGTTGGTGGCGCGGGGCAGGTCCACGTTCACCGAATGCTTCATCACCGGCACGGTGATGATGAAGATGATCAGAAGCACCAGCATGACGTCGACCAGCGGCGTCATGTTGATCTCGTTCATCACCTCTTCGCCGTCATCATCCATTGTTCCGAATGCCATGGCTTACGCGCCTTTCTTCAGCGGCAGCACATTGCCGGCTTCCTTGCCGTCGATGGACACACGGGCGCCGGTCACGAAGTAGGCGTGCATGTCGTGGGCAAAGCTGTTGAGTGCGTTGAGGATGGACTTGTTGCCACGCACCACGGCGTTGTAGCCGAGCACGGCCGGAATGGCCACGGCCAGACCCAGGGCCGTCATGATCAGCGCCTCGCCGATGGGGCCTGCCACCTTGTCGATGGAGGACTGGCCCGACAGGCCGATGGCGACCAGTGCGTGGTAGATGCCCCAGACGGTGCCGAACAGGCCGATGAAGGGAGCTGTAGAGCCCACGGAGGCCAGAATGGCCAGGCCCGATTGCAGGCGGGCCGTGAACTCGCTGATGCCGTTGCGCATGCAGCGGGTCACCCAGTCGCTGATGTCAAGCGTGTCGTGCAGGTGGGCGCTGGTCTTGCGGTGGTGGGCAGTGGCTTCGCGGCCTTCGAGCACCAGGTAGCGGAAGGGGTTGGATCGGTCATTGCCGAGCTTTTCCAGGCCGCTGGCCAGGTCGGGGCTGTGCCAGAAGTCCTGGGCGTTGCGGGCGTACTTCTTGAACTTCACGATGTCCAGGGCCTTGATGATCATCACCAGCCAAGAGGCCACCGACATGGCCAGCAGGATGACGGCGACGGCACGGGTGACGAAGTCTCCCTGCGTCCAGACGTGGGCAATGCCGAATTGGGAATCCATGGATACTCCTGAGAATCAATTGAGGGTGAATTTGACCGGGACCGTAACCCACATGGGGGTTGGCGTGCCGTTGCTCTTGCCGGGGACGAACTTCCAGTTCTTGACGCCGTCCACGGCCTGCTGGTCCAGACGGTCGTAGCCGCTGGATTTGCTGACCTCGATCTTCTGAGGCAGGCCTTGCGCATCCACGAAGATGCGCAGCATCACGGTTCCCTGCTCGCCCATGCGCCGGCTGATGGCAGGGTAGTTGGGCGCCGGGTTGTTCAGGTAGGCGGCATTGTTGGATGGCAGCTCGATCTTGGGCGGTGCCGGAGGGGCAGGAGGCGCGGGCGGGGCAGGTGGGGCGGGCGGTGCCGGGGGGGTCGGCGGTGCCTCCACCACGGGCTTGGGCTCGTCTTCCAGCGTGCCTCGCGGCGCCGCAGGTGCCGGCTTGGGATCGGCAATGGCCTTGGGCAGAGGCGGCGCCTTCTTCACGACCGGCTGTGGCTTGGGGGGGGGCGGTGGCGGCGGAGGTGGCTTGGGGGCCTCGGGCTCGGGCGCGGGTGGCGAAATGAATTCCGCGATCACCTGGGCTGGCACGATGACCTCTTCGGGGGCGCGCTGGAGCAGGCCATGCTGCATCGCCCAGAGGGTTGCTGCATGCAAGACCACGACCGAACCCGCGATGGCCACGTTACGGCCAAGGCCCCCGGGGGGGCCAAAACGATCAGACTGGGACATAGAGACAGAAGGAGCTGACAGCGGATAGGTGCCGGGTGCTGTCGCTCGGAAGACGGAGTATCAGCTGCGCAGGATCCACCAGGTGCATGTAACGACGAGGATCAGGCTGCCGACAAGTGCTGAGAGGAGGACCATGCTTTGCTCTCCAGGATATTGTTGGCAAGCTGGACGGTCTGGGCCGCGATCTCGTTGTGTATGGCCGCCACGGGCTGGGTTGCGCAGCATTGCGCCACCACATCCCGGGCACAACTCTCGCACCGGCCGCACTGCATGGCGATACCCAATTCGAATTGGATTTCGTCAAAGCTCATGCCAGCGTGAGCGTGGCGTGCGATCTCACGGTCGGAAACCCGGCGACATACACAGACGATCATGGCTACAGGCAGTAATGGCTGGCTATTGATGAGATGAAAAATTATAAATGAGAATTCATCGCATTTGCAATTCTTGGTTGTCTGTAGGGCTGTATGGCCTTGCGCTTTACTCAGTATCCAGCAGTTCCATAGTGGCCTGCGCGAGGGTTGCACAGCCTGTCAGGGCCATGGCGGCCTCCAGTTCGTCGCGCAGCAGCCTCAGCACGTGGGCCACGCCAGCGGCACCTGCATTGGCCAGACCCCAGATTATCGGGCGGCCTATCAGCACAGCCGTTGCACCGAGAGCGATGGCCTTGAGCACATCGGTGCCTCGCCGTATGCCGCCGTCGGCGAGCACAGGGAGCGCATGGCCCGAGTTGCGCAAGGCCTTGGTGACGCGCGCCAGTGCGGTGGCCGTTGCGGGAACGGTATCCAGCGTGCGTCCCCCGTGGTTGGAAACAATGATGCCTGCCACGCCCGATCTCGCCGCCTGCAGCGCGTCAGCCGGATGCAGCACCCCCTTGAGCAGCACTGGCAGGCGCGTCTGCTGCTGCAGCCAGGCAACGTCATCCCAGGTGGGCGCATGCTGCAGCAGGCCGTCGAACAGTGCGCTCTGGTCCGGTGTGAGCCGGACGGCCGGAGATGGAGCCAGGCCCTGCAGATTGACGGCAGAAATGCCGGCGGGAAGGCTAAAGCGCGCGCGGCGTTCACGGTCCCGTACGCCGCTGGCGGGGGCGTCCACCGTCAGCACCAGCGCTTCGTAGCCTGCCGCCTCGGCCCGTTCGATCAATTGCCTGGTAAAGCCCCGGTCGTGCTGCAGGTACAGCTGGAACCATAGCGGCCCGCGGGTCGGCGTGAGCTGTGCGGCCTTCGCCACAGTCTCCAGCGGCAGGCTGGCCTGGGTGCTGAGCACCATGCCCGCGCCCAGCGCCGCAGCCGCATAGGCTGTTGCAAGCTCTGCGTCGGCATGCGCCATTTGCTGGAAGGCCATGGGGGCGACCAGCAGGGGGCAGGCCAGCTCTCGCCCCAGCAGTTGCAGCCGTGTGTTTCCCCCTGCAAGAGGCCTGAGTACGCGTGGCCACAACGTGAGCGCATCCCAGGCGCTGCGGTTGGCGGCAAGGCTGTGTTCATCGGCCGCGCCGCCCGAGAAGTAGGCCCAGGCGTTGTCGTCCAACCGCTGCCGCGCCTGGATCTCGTGGTCGGCCAGATTGATGATGCCGTCGGGAACGGCTTGCAGTGCGGGCACTTGGCTCATGGCATTGGAGGGTGGGCGATGGCGCATCGCCGGTGGCAGACATCCGGAAAAAAGAAAAGCCGGCCCATGGGCCGGCTTTCATCCGTGGGGCAGGCCCGGGGATTACTTGACGTGCTTGCCGATCAGGCCAGCCATCTCGAACATCGAGACTTGGGGCTTGCCGAACACTTCCTTGAGCTTGGCATCAGCGTTGATCATGCGCTTGTTGGCAGCGTCTTGCAGCTTGTTGGCCTTGATGTAGACCCACAGCTTGCTGATGATCTCGGTGCGGGGCAGGGGGGTGGAACCCACCACGGCAGCCAGAGCGGGGCTGGGGGTGAGGGGTTTCATGAAGGCGGCGTTGGGAGTGCGCTTCTTTGCGGGAGCTGCCGGAGCAGCCGTTGCCTTCTTTGCAGTTGCCATGTTGCTTGTTCCTAGTATGGAGTGGATTCTTTACCAGCGAAAAACCGTCGCTATCCACTGGCAGGCTGATGCTAATGGGAAAAAAACGGTCTTCCAAGCTCACCCGTCAAATTTTTGCCTCGATTTGTTGCTGTGGCGCTGTTTTTTGAAGAGTTTTTGCATTCCTGCTCCCTTTCGGGGGGCCGCCATGGCTGGAGGGCCGTCGGAGTCAGCGCTTTCAGAGGGGGCGGGCCTCGCTTGTGGAAGAAGGTTCCGAAGAGAGTTTTCGGGCGGGCCAGGTAGCCACAAAAATGCCCAGCAGGGCGATCGCGAAGGCCAGCGCCTGCATGGATGTGACCCGTTCGCCCAGCACGCACATGCCGACCAAGGCGGCGCTGATCGGCAGCAAAACCGTGAAAGTGCCCGCCTGCGAGGCTGGCACGCTGCGCAGGCCCGTCATCCACAGCCATACGGTCCACACGCAGGCAGCCAGGGCGTAGAACAGCAGCAGTCCCCAGATGCTCCATTGCACGCTGCCGAAGTCGAAGTGCCAGGCCAGATACAGCCCGAAGGGAGTTGACAGCGCAAATCCCCAGAGGTTGACGATGGATGTGATGCGTTTGGGCCCCAGGGATGTGGTCAGGCGCTTGCCGATCACGGCGTAAAACGCCTCGCAAAGCACGGCGCCGACGAGCAGCATCTGCCCCAGCCATGCCTGCGACGAGGTCGAAGAGACTGCCGCGGTGCCCGCGTCGGGGCGCGACAGTGCATACAAGCCTATGCCGGTCACAGCCAGTGCAATGGCCAGCCAGGTGCGCGCGGCCACGCACTCGCGCAGGAACAGCCAGCTCATCAAGGCCACGGCGGCCGGAATGGCGGCCATGGTCACGCCTGCCGTGACGGCGCTGGTCAGGCTGACGCCGGTAACCATGCAGATGGTGAAAAGGAAGTTGCCGAACAACGATTCCAGGAACAGCAGTCCTTGTGTGCGGCGCGGCAAGGGAGCCTCGTCAGCCGGCTTGCGCAGCCATCGCAGCATGGCGATGGCTCCTATGCCAAAGCGCAGCCAGGCCAGCAA
Source organism: Delftia sp. DT-2 (assembly GCF_028401915.1). NCBI lineage: Bacteria > Pseudomonadati > Pseudomonadota > Betaproteobacteria > Burkholderiales > Comamonadaceae > Delftia > Delftia sp. DT-2. Next base: position 75,375 of record NZ_JAQOTI010000011.1, on the reverse strand, counting down.
CAGCACCGGAAAAATGGCGGCCAAGGGCTTGGATAGGGCGACATAGCTGCCGACCAGGGACATGCTCAGCGCCAGGCAGGCATAGGCAGATCTGCGATGGGAGGTGTTCACGGCTTGTGGAGTTTGGGGCGGCGGTAGCGCTGCCTGAACGCGCGATGGTACCTGCGGGCACGGCAGGCACCCGTGACATACCTGTGTCGCGAATGCTTGCCATGCTGTGGCAATTTTTCACTGCATGGAATCTTCTTTTTGCATTGTGAAAAAATGAATTGCTGCGTTGCGCCATTTTTTCTCAATACGAGAAATGCAATTTCACATTGGAAAATATGAAAATAAGCTGTTGATTTTTATGAAGAAAAATTTAGTCTTGTATAAGACACAAGATGTTGATCGGGTCTTCTATAAGACTTAAATTTGATCCCAAGGCCGACGCAAGAAAGCCGCTTGTTTCAACAACCTCCCAGGAGAGCAACATGCCCCAATCCCTGACCCAGCAACTGAGCCGCGAACAACAGATTTCCGCCCTTGAGAAAGACTGGGCGCAGAACCCCCGTTGGAAGGGTGTCAAGCGTGGCTACAGCGCCGCTGACGTGGTGCGTCTTCGCGGCAGCCTGCAGCCTGAATACACTCTGGCCCAGCGCGGCGCGGAACTGCTCTGGGACAGGATCAACGGCGGTGCCAAGAAAGGCTACGTGAATGCCTTTGGCGCCATCTCTGCGGGCCAGGCCATGCAGCAGGCCAAGGCCGGCCTGGAAGCGGTGTACCTGTCGGGCTGGCAGGTGGCTGCCGACGGCAACACCAGCGAAACCATGTACCCCGACCAGTCGCTGTACGCCTATGACTCGGTGCCCACCATGGTGCGCCGCATCAACAACACCTTCAAGCGCGCCGACGAAATCCAGTGGAGCCGTGGCATCAACCCCGGCGACAAGGAGTTCATCGACTACTTCCTGCCCATCGTGGCGGATGCCGAAGCCGGCTTCGGCGGCGTGCTCAACGCGTTCGAGCTGATGAAGAACATGATTGCCGCTGGCGCGGCAGGCGTGCACTTCGAGGACCAGCTGGCCGCCGTGAAGAAGTGCGGCCACATGGGTGGCAAGGTGCTGGTGCCTACCCAGGAAGCCGTCGAGAAGCTGATCTCCGCGCGCTTTGCCGCCGACGTGATGGGCGTGCCCACCATCGTGCTGGCCCGTACCGATGCTGAAGCCGCCAACCTGATCACCTCCGACCATGACGCCAACGACAAGCCGTTCCTGACCGGCGAGCGCACGCAGGAAGGCTTCTACCGGGTCAGGAACGGCATGGAGCAATCCATCAGCCGCGGCGTGGCCTACGCACCCTATGCAGACCTGGTGTGGTGCGAAACCGGCGTGCCTGACATCGGCTTTGCCCGCGAGTTCGCCCAGGCCGTGCATGGTGCCTGCCCAGGCAAGCTGCTGAGCTACAACTGCTCGCCCTCGTTCAACTGGAAGAAGAACCTCAACGACAGCCAGATTGCCTCCTTCCAGGAAGAGCTGTCTGCGTTGGGCTACAAGTTCCAGTTCATCACGCTGGCCGGCATCCACATCAACTGGTTCAACACCTTCAAGTTTGCCCACGCCTACGCCAACGGCGAAGGCATGAAGCACTACGTGAACATGGTGCAGGAGCCCGAATTCGCAGCCCGCGAACAAGGCTACACCTTCGTGTCGCACCAGCAGGAAGTGGGTGCAGGCTACTTCGACGACGTGACCACGGTGATCCAGGGTGGCTCGTCCAGCGTCAAGGCACTGACCGGCTCCACGGAAGAGGAGCAATTCCACTGAAGCGCGGCTTCGGTGAGTGCAACTTCAGGTAGATAGGGGTGAGAAAGCGTCCGGGGCCTTGTGCTTCGGGCGCTTTTTCTTTGCTGGGGTTAAAATGCAAGGAGTTTTCAACTGACAAGGGCGAGAAAGGCATCATGGTTATGACACCGCGAACTACATCGGAGATGTACACCGGCCGCTAGCGGCTGGCGGTTCGCGCCTGCACGAGATTCACTCGACCCCAACAAAGCGCGGACCCGGCTCCGCGCTTTTTTGCTTTTGGGGGATGGCGCACCCCCTGAGAAATATTTTTAGGAATCCCATGATCCACATTACGCTTCCCGATGGTTCGCAACGCGAGTATCCCGGTCCGGTCACCGTGGCCGAAGTGGCTGCATCGATAGGCACGGGCCTTGCCAAGGCTGCACTGGCTGGCAAGGTTGGCACGGGCGACGACGCCAAGGTGGTGGACACCAGCTTTGTGATCGACAAGGACATGCCCCTGTCCATCGTGACGGCCAAGGATGCAGATGGCCTGGACGTGATCCGTCATTCGACGGCCCACTTGCTGGCCTATGCCGTCAAGGATCTGTTTCCTGACGCCCAGGTCACCATCGGCCCCGTCATCGAGAACGGCTTCTACTACGACTTCTCGTACAAGCGTCCTTTCACGCCCGAGGATCTGGTCGCCATCGAAAAACGCATGGCCGAGCTGGCTGCCAAGGACGAGCCCGTGGTGCGCCGCGTGCTGCCGCGCGACGAGGCCGTGGCCTACTTCAAGGGCATGGGCGAGAACTACAAGGCCGAGATCATCGCCAGCATCCCCTCGAACGAGGATGTGAGCCTGTACCGCGAAGGCGGTTTCGAGGATCTGTGCCGCGGCCCGCACGTGCCGAGCACCGGCAAGCTCAAGTTCTTCAAGCTGATGAAGGTGGCTGGCGCCTACTGGCGCGGTGACCATCGCAACGAGATGCTGCAGCGCGTGTACGGCACGGCCTGGGCTACCAAGGACGACCTGCAGCAGTACCTGCACATGCTGGAGGAGGCCGAAAAGCGCGACCACCGCAAGCTGGGCCGTGAACTGGATCTGTTCCACATCGACGAGCATTCGCCAGGCACCGTGTTCTGGCATCCGAAGGGTTGGGCTTTGTGGCAAGAGGTCGAGCAGTACATGCGCCGCGTGTACCGCGACAACGGCTACCAGGAGGTCAAGGGTCCGCAGATCCTGGACAAGACCCTGTGGGAGAAGACCGGCCACTGGGACAAGTACCGCGAGAACATGTTCACGACCGAGTCGGAAAAGCGCGACTACGCGCTCAAGCCGATGAACTGCCCCGGCCACATCCTGATCTTCAAGCAGGGCATCAAGAGCTACCGCGACCTGCCGCTGCGCTACGGCGAATTCGGCCAGTGCCACCGCAACGAGCCCACGGGCGGCCTGCACGGCATCATGCGCGTGCGCGGCTTCACGCAGGATGACGGCCACGTCTTCTGCACCGAAGACCAGATCCAGCCCGAAGTGCTGGCCTTCACCACGCTGCTGCAAAAGGTCTACGCGGACTTCGGTTTCAGCGACATCATCTACAAGGTTGCCACGCGCCCCGAGGCGCGCATCGGCTCCGATGAAAGCTGGGACAAGGCGGAGGCCGCGCTGATCAACAGCCTGGAGGCTTCGGGCTGCGAGTACGTGATCTCGCCCGGCGATGGCGCGTTCTACGGTCCCAAGATCGAGTACACGCTCAAGGACGCCATCGGTCGCCAGTGGCAGTGCGGCACCATCCAGGTCGACTTCTCCATGCCCGAGCGCCTGGATGCGGAATACGTGGGTGAAGACGGCGATCGCCATCGCCCCGTGATGCTGCACCGTGCCATCGTCGGCAGCCTGGAGCGTTTCATCGGCATCCTCATCGAGCAGCATGCCGGTGCCATGCCGACATGGCTGGCTCCTGTGCAGGCGGCCGTGCTCAATATCACTGACGCGCAGGCGGACTATGTGCGGGAAGTCGCGCAAAAGCTGCAAAAAGCATTTCCGAATCAAGGCCTTAGGGTGGCGACAGATCTGCGCAACGAAAAGATTACGTATAAAATACGGGAGCATTCGTTGCAAAAGCTGCCTTACATCCTTGTTGCAGGCGACAAGGAGAAGGCCGCTGGTGCAGTGGCAGTGCGCGCACGGGGCAACAAGGACCTCGGAGTGATGTCGGTCGACGCGTTCATTGAACTCGTGGCCAAGGACATCGCGGCGAAGGCCTGACGGAGCATCTCCACAGGCGTTAGCCGTTTGGCGTGTACTGCACACAAGCGGCTACGCTGTTGTAGCAACTTAAATCCAAGGGTGAGAACCATAGCTACTGAATTTCGTGATCGGCGCCACCGTGAAGAGCGCAAGCATCGTCTCAACCGTGAAATCATGGCGCCTGAAGTGCGTCTGTCCGGCCCGGAGAACGAGCCGCTGGGCATCGTGCCTCTGCAGGAAGCGCTGCGCATGGCGGGCGAGTTGGACGTGGACCTGGTGGAAATCGCCGCCACGGCCACTCCGCCTGTCTGCCGGTTGATGGACTATGGCAAGTTCAAGTACCTTGAACAGAAGAAGGCTGCCGAAGCCAAGGCCAAGCAGACCGTCATTGAAATCAAGGAAGTGAAATTCCGCCCTGGTACCGACGACGGCGACTACAACATCAAGCTGCGCAACATCCGCCGATTCCTGGCCGATGGTGACAAGTGCAAGATCACGCTGCGTTTCCGCGGCCGTGAAATCACGCACCAGCAGATCGGTCTGGACCTGCTGAACCGTCTGCGTGACGATCTGGCGGACTCCATCCAGGTGGAGCAGTTCCCCAAGCTCGAAGGCCGCCAGATGGTGATGATGATCGCCCCTGCGCGCAAGAAGCCCACCACCGGTGGCAAACCGCAAGCAGAGGTTTCTGCTGCACCTGCGGTGGCTGATAAGGCATAATCGCGGTTTCGCCCTTCGCTGAGGGGCGACAGAATTTGCAGGCCTTGCGCGAGTCGATTGCGCGGGGCGTGCGATGCAAGGGACATGGTATCCATGTCCCTTGTTCTTGCCGGCCTCCGGGCTGGCACAGAAGTGTCTCGGGGCCAGCAAGTGCGCGCAGTGTTGCGAGCCGCCTCACGAGCACAAACAACAGGAGCATTCAAATGCCCAAAATGAAGACCAAGAGCAGCGCGAAGAAGCGTTTTCGCGTTCGTCCCGGTGGCACCGTCAAGCGCGGTCAAGCCTTCAAGCGTCACATCTTGACCAAGAAGACCACCAAGAACAAGCGTCACCTGCGTGGTGCAGTGGCTGTGCATGAGACCAACATGGGCTCGATCGCACAGATGCTGCCGATGGCTGGCCTGTAATTCACTGACGAACAAGGAGAAAACACATGCCTCGCGTCAAACGTGGTGTAACGGCCCGCGCCCGTCACAAAAAAGTTCTGGCCCTTTCCAAGGGTTTCCGCGGCCGCCGCGGCAATGTCTTCCGCATCGCCAAGCAGGCGGTGATGAAGGCTGGGCAATATGCCTACCGTGACCGCCGTGCCAAGAAGCGCGTGTTCCGCCGTCTGTGGATCGCCCGTATCAACGCCGCTGCACGTGAACTGGGCCTGACCTACAGCCAGTTCGCCAACGGCCTGAAGAAGGCAGCCATCGAGATCGACCGCAAGATGCTGGCCGATATCGCGGTGCACGACAAGGCTGCTTTCAGCAGCATCGTTGATCAAGTCAAGGCCAAGCTGGCTGCTTGAGATAACGGTCTGTGGCCATCCTCGTGATGGCTTGCAGCGCAAACAGCAAGGGCTAGGGCTTGAAAAGGCTGCTAGCCCTTGTTTCTTTTCACAGTCGATAAAGAGTCGATATGAACGAGTTGGATTCTCTGGTCGAAAGCGCGCAGCAATTGTTCGCGCAGGCACAAACCCCCGCTGATCTGGAAAACGCCAAGGCGCAGTTTCTGGGCAAGTCGGGCAAGGTGACCGAGCTCATGAAGGGCATGGCGCAGCTTTCCGTCGAAGAGAAGAAGTCGCGCGGAGCCGCCATCAACGTGGCCAAGCAAGGCATCGAGGCCGCCCTGACCGCGCGCCGCAAGGCCCTGGCCGATGCCGAACTGCAGGCCCACCTGAAGGCCGAGGTGCTGGATGTGACCTTGCCGGGCCGTCGCCGTGGCCAGGGCGGCCTGCACCCCGTGTCGCTGACTCTGGAGCGCATCGAGGGCATCTTCGGCTCCATGGGCTTCGATGTGGCCGAGGGCCCCGAGATCGAGTCCGACTGGTTCAACTTCACGGCGCTGAACACGCCCGAAGACCATCCCGCCCGTTCCATGCACGACACCTTCTACGTGGAAGGCGGCACGGAACAGGCCCCCAATCTGCTGCGCACGCACACCAGCCCCATGCAGGTGCGCCATGCCGTGCAGCACGTCAAGAAATACCGTGAGCGGCTGGACGCCGGCCAGGGCATGCCCGAGATCCGCGTGATCGCGCCGGGCCGCACCTACCGCGTGGACAGCGATGCCACGCACTCGCCCATGTTCCACCAGTGCGAAGGCCTGTGGATCGGCGAGAACGTCAGCTTCAAGGATCTGAAGGTGGTCTTCACCGACTTCTGCAAGACCTTCTTCGAGAGCGACGACCTGGTGTTGCGCTTCCGTCCCAGCTTCTTCCCCTTCACCGAGCCCAGCGCCGAGATCGATATCCAGTTCCAGAGCGGCCCGCTGGCCGGCCGCTGGCTGGAGGTGGCCGGATCCGGCCAGGTGCACCCCAACGTGGTGCGCAACATGGGGCTGGATCCTGAGAAGTACATCGGCTTTGCCTTTGGCATGGGTCCTGACCGCCTGACCATGCTGCGCTATGGCGTCAACGATCTGCGTCTGTTTTTTGACGGCGATATCCGCTTCCTGTCGCAATTCCGTTAGAAATGGACCGCCCCCTGAGGCGCTGCGCGCCATCCCCCTGGGAGGGGGACGACGCCCTCGCCGCGAGGCTGCTCTTGCTCGGCGTCTCCGGCCTGAACCACGCCAGTCGCATGGTCAGGCTGTTCGGGGGCTTGGAATGAGAGTCGTCAATACGTTCATGGGGTCCGCCAGCGCCGTGGCGCGCGGACCGAACCAACGCCAAAGAGTCTGATATGCAATTTCCCGAATCCTGGCTGCGCGAGTTCTGCAATCCGCCGCTGACCACCCAAGAACTGGCCGACACCCTGACCATGGCCGGCCTGGAGGTGGAGGAGCTGGAGCCCGTGGCACCGCCGTTCACCAAGATCGTCGTCGGCGAGATCAAGGCTGCCGAGCAGCATCCCAATGCCGATCGCCTGCGCGTGTGCCAGGTCGATGTGGGCGGGCCCGAACTGCTGACCATCGTCTGCGGCGCGCCCAACGCGCGCGTGGGCATCCGCGTGCCTTGCGCCACGGTGGGCGCCGAGCTGCCACCCGGTGAAGACGGCAAGCCCTTCCTCATCAAGATCGGCAAGCTGCGCGGCGTGGAGAGCTTCGGCATGCTGTGCTCGGCGCGCGAACTCAAGCTGTCCGAGGACCATGGCGGCCTGATGGAGCTGCCGCTGGACGCGCCCCTGGGCCAGAACATCCGCGAATACCTGAACCTGGATGACACCCTGTTCACGCTCAAGCTCACGCCCAACCTGGCGCATTGCCTGAGCGTCTATGGTGTGGCGCGCGAAGTGGCTGCGCTGACCGGTGCGCCGCTCAAGCCCCAGTCGTTCACGCCTGCTGCGGTGGGTGTGCAGGACAGGCTGGCCGTGAAGATCGAGGCGCCCGACCTGTGCGGCCGCTTCTCGGGCCGCGTGGTACGCAACGTCAACACCCAGGCGAAGACGCCGCAGTGGATGGTCGATCGCCTGGCGCGCTGCGGCCAGCGCAGCGTGGCGCCGCTGGTGGACATCTCCAACTATGTGATGTTCGAGCTGGGCCGCCCCTCCCACATCTTTGACCTGGACAAGATCCACGGCGGCCTGCAGGTGCGCTGGGGCAAGGAAGGCGAGCAGCTCAAGCTGCTCAACGGCAATACCGTCACCGTGGATGGCCAGGTGGGCGTGATCGCCGATGAGCGCGAAGTCGAATCGCTGGCCGGCATCATGGGCGGCGACGCCACGGCCGTGTCCGACGACACGCGCCACATCTACATCGAGGCCGCATTCTGGTGGCCCAAGTCGATTGCCGGCCGTTCGCGCCGCTACAACTTCTCCACCGATGCGGGCCACCGCTTCGAGCGGGGTGTTGATCCCGAGCTGACCGTCGAGCACATCGAGCGCATCACGGAACTGGTGCTGCAGATCTGCGGCACGCCCGAGACCGTCTGCGGCCCCGTCGACGACCAGAAGTCCAATATGCCCCAGCCCAAGCCCGTCACGCTGCGCGTGGCGCGTGCGGCCAAGGTCATCGGCATGCCGCTCACGCAGCAGCAATGCCACGATGCGCTGGCCGGCCTGGGCCTGCCGGTGGAGCAGGGCGATGGCGTGCTCACCGTCACGCCGCCCAGCTTCCGCTTCGACATCAACATCGAGGAAGACCTGATCGAGGAAGTGGCGCGCATGGTGGGTTACGAGAACCTGCCCACGACCAAGCCGCTGGCGCCCATTGCGCCCAAGCTGCGCGCCGAAAACCGCCGCAGCCAGTTCGCCGTGCGCCGCGCGCTGGCCGATCTGGGTTACCAGGAAACCATCAACTTCAGCTTTGTGGAAGCCGCGTGGGAGAAGGATCTGGCTGGCAACGCCAATCCCATCCAGCTGCTCAACCCCATCGCAAGCCAGCTCAGCGTGATGCGCTCCAGCCTCATCGGCTCGCTCATGCAGGTGCTCAAGTTCAATGCCGACCGCAAGGCCGAGCGCGTGCGCGTGTTCGAGCTGGGCCGTGTCTTCCTCAAGGATGACAGCGTTGTTGACAGCGACACCACGGTCAAGGGCTTCTACCAGCCCATGCGCGTGGCGGGCCTGGCCTGGGGAGCTGCCGAGCAGCTGCAATGGGCTCGTGGCGAGACCAAGGTCGACTTCTACGACGTCAAGGGCGATGTCGAGGCGCTGCTGGCGCCGCGCAAGCCTGTGTTCGAGCCGGCCGAGCATCCGGCCATGCACCCGGGCCGCTGCGCACGCGTGCTGCTCGATGGCCAGTCCATCGGCTTCATAGGCGAGCTGCATCCCCAGTGGCGCCAGCAATGGGATCTGGCCCAGGCGCCCGTGCTGTTCGAGCTGGAGCTCGATGCCGTGCTGGCGCGCGAGGTGCCGGTGTTCAAGCCCGTGGCCAAGCACCAGGCCGTGGAGCGCGACATTGCCGTGGTCGTGAACGAAAAGACCACGCATGCCCAGCTCATGCAGGCGGTGGAGGCTGCCCAGACCGGCGGCCTGCTGCGCTCTGCCGTGCTGTTCGATGTGTTCCGTCCCAAGGCGCTCAAGGCCGGCGAGACAGCGGCTCCGGGCGCGCTGGCGCAGGACGAAAAGAGCCTGGCCGTGCGCCTGACGCTGGGCCATGACGACAGCTCGCTGACGGATGTGCAGATCGAGCAGGCCGTGCAGGCCGTGCTCGAGCAGCTGCAGCAGCGTCTGGGTGCGCGCCTGCGCGCATGATGGAGGGTGCATGCCGTGAAAGGAGATCCTGTGATGGAACTGGCGGTGGAAAGTCTTGATTCGCCTGCGCTGACCAAGGCGCAGCTGGCGGATCTGCTGTTCGACGAGATCGGCCTGAACAAGCGCGAATCCAAGGAAATGGTGGATGCGTTCTTCGAGCTGGTCTCGCAAAGCCTGGTGTCGGGCGAGGATGTGAAGCTGTCGGGCTTCGGCAACTTCCAGATCCGCACCAAGGCGCCGCGTCCGGGGCGCAATCCGCGCACGGGCGAGGCCATTCCGATCGAGGCGCGCCGCGTCGTGACCTTCCATGCGAGCAGCAAGCTCAAGGAGCAGATCCAGGAAGGCACATCGGGCTCCCAGGCCTGAGGAAAGCCTGCCCGGGCCTGCATGGCCAGCTGTCGCCAGCCTGTCTGCCTCGCGGTGGATGGGCTGTTTTTACGACAGGGTGCTGGCCTGCAGGCGAGCTGTGCAGTAGGCTCGGCCTTCTTCCCGGATCGGCGTCCGCGCGCCAGCGGCATTGCACATCCTGACTTCATCCACATTTGCCATGGCTTCACTTCTGCCCCAGATTCCCGCCAAGCGCTACTTCACCATCGGTGAGGTCGCGGATCTGTGCGACGTCAAGCCGCATGTGCTGCGCTACTGGGAGCAGGAGTTCACGCAGCTGCGCCCCATGAAGCGGCGCGGCAACCGCCGCTACTACCAGCACCACGAAGTGCTGATGATCCGGCGCATCCGCGAGCTGCTGTACGAACAGGGCTTCACCATCAACGGCGCGCGCAACCGCCTGCGTGAGGCCTCGGGGTCTGCCGTGGTTCCCGCGCTGCAGGCCGGTGTCGTGGTGTCGGCGCCGGCTGCCGCGCCGCTGCTCGGTGGCGATGCCGCGGTCAGCGTTCCGCTGGAGCCGGAGGCCGTGCGCGAGGAGCTTTTGCAGATTCGTGCGCTGCTTTCTATTTGAGAGCAAAAAGCTGTATATAATTGAATTCTTCGGCGTGTAGCGCAGCCTGGTAGCGCACTTGCATGGGGTGCAAGGGGTCGCGAGTTCGAATCCCGCCACGCCGACCATAAATGAATACGGACCACAGCTTCTGGCTGTGGTCCGTTTTTCTTTGTGCCATCGTCAGCCGCTACCAACCGCTACCAACCGCTGAAGGGGAGCGGCCGTTGCGCGGGAATCAACCCTGGGCGCAGGTCTCAAGCAGCCATTGCCGGAAGGCTGCCAGCGCCGGCAGTGTCGCGTTCCTCTCGGGATAGACCAGGTAGTAGCTGCGCTGGCTGGGGATGGCGTCTCCCACCACGTGCAGCTCACCGCGCGCTATCTCCTCTTCCACCAGCACCCGTGGCACCAGGCCCACGCCCATGCCTGCCAGCACGGCCTGTATCAGGTGCGAGGTCAGTTCGAAGCTCGGTCCTATCCGCATCTGCCGGTGATCGAGCCGATAGTGCGTGAACCACTCGCTCCAGGCCTGCCGGTTGCTGGCCACCGTGAGCAGCACCTGCTGGCCCGCCCAATCCGGCGAGGCTGCTGCCTGCCCGGCCTGCTGCAGCGCCTGCGGGCTGGTCACCGCCACCAGAAACTCGTGGTACAGGCGATGCGCGGTCAGCCCGGGCCAGTCTCCCGTGCCCACGGTGATGGCGGCGTCTATCTCTGCGCTGTCGAAGTCGATGTCGCCTATGCGGGAATGGATGTGCATGGTCACCCCGGGCTGCGCCTGGTAGAAGCCATGCAGGTGCGGCAGCAGCCATTTGGAGCCGAAGGTGGGCAGGGTGGCCAGGTTGAGCGTGCCACCGCCGGACTGGCGTGACATGGCCTGCAGGGTGGCGCTGCGTATGCGGCCCAGCGCGGCGCCCAGGTCGATGAAGTAGCGGCGCCCCACATCAGTCAGGCGCACCGTGCGGCCCTCGCGGCGGAACAGGCTGATGCCCAACTGCGCCTCCAGTGTCTGCACCTGCCGGCTGATGGCGCTCTGGCTGAGCGACAGCTCCTCGGCCGCTCGCGCATAGCTTTCGTGGCGCGCGGCCGCCTCGAAGACCAGCAGCAGGGACATGGAGGGCGTCAGGCGTCGGTAATTCATGAGTTTTATGCAGTGTTCGCAGCCGCAATTTTCGTTTGTTCCAGAGGAAGAGTGTAGAGATACTTGCGGCCATGGTCGGCCTGAAATCGTGTATTGCATGCATGGGTTTCCTGGGCTGATCGCCAGCAACAAATCTCCCCACCTTGCCTTCCATGTCGATTGCCCCACTGCCCCACGCCAGCGCCCCCGTGCCTGCCCAATACCTTGAGTTTCTTGAAGCGTTGAAGGCCGCCGGCTTCGAGGGCGACGTGGACACGGACCATGCCAGCCGCACCGTGCTGGCCACGGACAACTCCATCTACCAGCGCATGCCGCAGGCGGCCATCTACCCGCGTCACGCCGAGGATGTGGCCAGGGCGGCGCAGGTGCTGGCGCGGCCTGAGTTCCGCGATGTGGTGCTGACACCGCGCGGCGGCGGCACGGGCACGAACGGGCAGTCGCTCACGCATGGCGTGACCATGGACTTGTCGCGGCACATGAATGGCATCCTTGAAATCAATGCCGAGCAGCGCTGGGTGCGCGTGCAGGCAGGCGTGGTCAAGGACCAGCTCAACGCCGCGCTCAAGCCATACGGACTGTTCTTTGCGCCCGAGCTGTCCACCTCCAACCGCGCCACCATCGGCGGCATGATCAACACCGATGCCAGCGGGCAGGGCAGCTGCACCTATGGCAAGACGCGCGACCACGTGCTGGCGCTGGACTTCGTGCTGCTGGGCGGCGAGCGCCTGCACAGCGCGCCGCTGGATGCCGAGGCGCTGGAGCGCATGTGCGCCGATTCGGGCCGCATCGGCAAGGTGCACCGCACGGCGCGGCGCATCAGCGAGGACCAGGCGGAGTTGATCGAGGCCAGATTCCCCAAGCTCAACCGCTGCCTCACCGGCTATGACCTGGCCCATCTGCGCGACGGCGACGGGCGCTTCAACCTCAACAGCGTGCTGTGCGGCGCCGAAGGCTCACTGGGATTCGTGGTGGAGGCGCGGCTCAACGTGCTGCCCATTCCCCGCTATTCGGTGCTGGTCAATGTGCGCTACGCGGGCTTCATGGACGCGCTGCGCGATGCGCGCGCGCTGATGGCACACCGGCCGCTGTCCATCGAGACGGTGGATTCCAAAGTGCTGCTGCTGGCCATGAAGGATTTCGTCTGGAGCAGCGTGGCCGAGTACTTCCCGCAGGACGGCCAGCGCCCCACGCTGGGCATCAACCTGGTGGAATTCAGCGGCGACGATCCGCAGGAGGTCGATGGCCGCGTGCAGGCCTTCCTCGTCCACCTGGGCGCGGATACCTCCGTGGAGCGGCTGGGCCATACGCTGGCGGCGGGCAATGCAGCGGTCCACCGCGTCTATGCCATGCGCAAGCGCGCCGTGGGCCTGCTGGGCAACGTGGCGGGCGAGGCGCGGCCCCAGCCCTTTGTCGAAGACACGGCCGTGCCGCCCGAGAACCTGCCCGAGTTCATTGCCGAGTTCCGCGCGCTGCTGGACAGCCACGGCCTGCAGTACGGCATGTTCGGCCACGTCGATGCCGGCGTGCTGCATGTGCGCCCCATCCTGGACATGAAGAACCCCGTGGACGCCGCCCTCGTGCGCCCCATCTCCGACGCGGTGGCCGAACTCACGCAGCGCCATGGCGGCCTGCTGTGGGGCGAGCACGGAAAGGGCCTGCGCTCCGAATATGTGCCGGCCTTCTTCGGCGAGCTGTATCCCTCGCTGCAGCAGCTCAAGGCCGCCTTCGACCCGCACAACCAGCTCAACCCCGGCAAGATCGCCACGCCGCCGGCCAGCAAGACCTTGCTGCTCAAGGTGGATGGCGTCACCACGCGCGGCGAGCTGGATCGGCAGATCGACGAGCGCGTATGGCAAAGCTATGGCGCGGCCATGCACTGCAACGGCAATGGCGCCTGCTACAACTTCGACCCGGACGACGCCATGTGCCCGTCCTGGAAGGCCACGCGCCAGCGCGTGCATTCGCCCAAGGGCCGGGCCTCGCTGATGCGCGAATGGCTGCGCCTGCAGGGGCAGGCAGGCGTGAACGTGCTGGAGGTCGCGCAGCGGCCCCAGCCCTTTCTGTCCAGCCTGGCCGCGCGCTGGCGCAACAGCCGCGCGGCGCGCCGCGGCGAGGCCGATTTCTCGCACGAGGTCTATGACGCCATGGCCGGCTGCCTGGCCTGCAAGTCCTGCGCCGGGCAGTGTCCCGTCAAGGTCAACGTGCCCGAATTCCGCTCGCGCTTTCTGGAGCTGTACCACCGCCGCTACCTGCGGCCCGTGCGCGACTACCTGATCGGCTCGCTGGAGTTCACCATGCCGTGGCTGGCGCGCATGCCCGCGCTCTACAACGGGGTGATGGGCTCGCCATGGATGCGCGATGTGCTCAGCCGGCGCATCGGCATGGTCGACGGTCCGCTGCTGAGCCGGCTGGACCTGGCAGCCACCTTGCGGCAATGGAAGGTGCGCGCGGCCGATGCGCAGGCGCTGGCCGCGCTTTCGCCCGAGCAGCGCGCGCGCAGCGTGGTCATCGTGCAGGACAGCTTCACCCGCTACTTCGAGACCGGCCAGCTGCAGGTGCTGATCGAGCTGGCCGCGCGCCTGGGGTTCCAGGTCTGGCTGGCGCCGCTGCTGCCCAATGGCAAGCCGCTGCATGTGCAGGGATTCATGGGCGCCTTTGCCAAGGCGGCCATCCGCAATGCCGCGCAGCTGGCGCAACTGGCTCAGTCCGGTGTGGCGCTGGTGGGGCTGGACCCGGCCATGACGCTGGCCTATCGGCAGGAATACCTCAAGGTGCCGGGCATGGGCGAGGTGCCCAAGGTGGCGCTGCCCCAGGAATGGCTGCAGCAGGTGCTGCCCGAGGCGCGCACGAACGAGGGCAGTGCAGGCACTGCGTACCGCCTGCTGCCCCATTGCACCGAAAAGACCAACGCGCCCGACAGCGGCAAGCAGTGGGCACAGCTCTTCGAGCGACGGGGCCTGCGCCTGAGCGTGGAGGCCACGGGCTGCTGCGGCATGTCGGGCACCTACGGGCATGAGTCGCGCAACCTCGAAACCTCCAAGACCATCTATGCCCAGTCATGGGCCCGGCAGATCGAAGGCAAGCAGGAGCTGGGCGAGCCGCTGGCCACCGGTTACTCCTGCCGCAGCCAGGTCAAGCGCCTGTCCGAACGCCAGGTGCGCCATCCGCTGGAGGCCTTGCTGGACCATGTGCGCGCCACGCATCAGGGGTGAGAAGATGCGGGGGGCTGAACGTCGCCATTTCAGGAATTTGCAGACATTTTTGAAAAATCTCTGCGTTTTCCCTGAAGGCCCGTTTTTAGTCCCTATAATTCAATGCTTCGGCGTGTAGCGCAGCCTGGTAGCGCACTTGCATGGGGTGCAAGGGGTCGCGAGTTCGAATCCCGCCACGCCGACCACAACGCAAAGCTCCTGACGGAAACGTCAGGAGCTTTTTGCTTTGTACGTTTGATTTTGCGCGCGATTGTGCCTTGCGGCGAAGGGCGGGTGCAGTTCCGCCAGGCGGCTCCCTCGCGGATGGCGAGGGCAGCCAGCGCAGAAAACTCCATGCACCGTGAAGATGCGCCGCCAGGTCTGGATGCGTAAGACCTGCACCTACAATGGCGTCTTTTGTAACTGACGATTTCTTCCTGGTCTCGCACATGATGGATGGACTGATTACCGGCAGACTCACCGGTACGCCCGAACACCGCAGCGACCGCAATCGGCGCCCCTTCATGGTGGCCCGCGTGCGTTCCGAGGCATCCGATGGCACTTCCATCCCGGTCAACGTGGTTGCATTCGACGCCCAGGCCTGCGAGGTGCTGCGCAATCTGATCGAAGGCGATGCCGTGGCGCTGCGTGGCAGCTTCACGCCCAAGGTCTGGATAGACCGCCAGGAGCAACCCCACCCCGTACTGGATGTCGTGGCCCACCAGGTCATGGCAACGCCCGAGTTCCAGGACCGCTGACGCCCGCGCTGCGGCGCCGGTTGTGAGCTACTGAAAAAACTGTCTAGCCGCAGTGTGCCGGTACGGTCGCCGTGCGCTGTGTTGGCGCTACAGTGTGCGCCTGTGTTTTTGACAGGTTACAAGGAACCGCATCCATGCCCACCAAGCGCCATTTCCTCCGCCGCACGCTCACGGCCGCCGCGATTGCCAGCACCGCCGCCATGACCCTGCTGGCCATGCCCGCGCAGGCGCAGGACAAGCCCATCAAGGTCGGCGTCACGGCCGGCCCGCACGCCCAGATCATGGAGCAGGTCAAGAAGG
This sequence comes from Delftia sp. DT-2, assembly GCF_028401915.1. Lineage (NCBI taxonomy): Bacteria > Pseudomonadati > Pseudomonadota > Betaproteobacteria > Burkholderiales > Comamonadaceae > Delftia > Delftia sp. DT-2. The sequence goes on along the minus strand of NZ_JAQOTI010000011.1, from coordinate 59,695 downwards.
TCGCCGAGAAGAACGGCCTGAAGATCCAGATCGTTGAATTCGGCGACTACGTGCAGCCCAATGCCGCGCTGTCTGCCGGTGACCTGGATGCCAACAGCTACCAGCACCGCCCCTACCTCGACGCCCAGGTGCGCGACCGCGGCTACAAGATCGGCTGGGTGGCCGACACGGTGAATTTCCCCATCGGCATCTATTCCAAGAAGATCAAGCAGCTGGCCGACCTGCCCCAGGGCGCCAAGTTCGGCATCCCCAACGACCCCACCAACGGTGGCCGCGTGCTGCTGCTGCTGCAGGCCCAGGGCCTGATCAAGCTCAAGGAAAGCGCGGGCCTGAAGGCCACGCCGCTGGACGTGGTCTCCAACCCCAAGAAGCTGCGCTTCGTGGAGCTGGACGCAGCCCAGCTGCCACGCTCGCTGGATGACCTGGACGCCTCGGCCATCAACACCAACTTCGCGATCTCGGCAGGCCTGAACCCCAAGACCGATGCCATTGCGCAGGAAGCCGCCAAGAACCCCTATGTGAACATCCTGGTCGCGCGCGATGCCGACAAGGGCAAGCCCTGGGTGGCGCAGCTGATCAAGGCCTACCACTCCGATGAAGTGCGCCAGTTCATTGATGTGCAGTTCAAGGGGTCGGTGATTCCTGCGTTCTGAAGAACGCACCCCCTGAGGCGCTGACGCGCCTTCCCCCTCTCTACCCGCTTCGCGGGGGAGGGGGACGACACCCTCGGTGCGGGGCTGCCCTTCCTCGGTGTCCCCGGGTTGGGCCTTGGTGGTGCCATCGCCATGACCCGTACTAGTGGGCGCGAGCTCGCAAAGCTGCCGATTTCGGCAGCTTTTTTTCATTCCCCCAGCACTTTGAAGTATTCGGTCAGCGGTGCGCGGGTGGTCTGGGTACGGTTAACGGGGGCGGCCTCGTCGGGCCAGCCCAGGGCCAGGCCGCAGACGATGTGCTCGCCGGGCGGCAGGTCGAGTACGCGGCGCACGGTGTCGGGGTAGGAGGCCAGGGCGCCGATGGCGCAGCTGCCAAGGCCCTGGGCGGCTGCGGCCATTTGCAGGCCGTACAGGGTCATGCCCAGGTCCATGTAACCGCCTGCGCCGAAGCGGGCATCAATGCTCACGACCAGGGCCACGGGCGCGTCGAAGAAGCGGTAGTTGCGGCCGAACTGCGCGTCGCGCCCGGCACGGTCCTCGCGGGCCACGCCCAGGGCGCTGTACAGGGCCTGGGCCGATGCCACCTGGCGCTTGCGCAGCGCCATGGGCATGGGGCGGGGGAAGTAGCCGTAGTCCTCGCGCTCAGGTGCTCCGCCTTGCCAGTCGGCCAGCAGCGCCTGTGTGAGTGCGCCGCGCAGGCTGCCGCGCACCTGGATGAACTGGCCGGGCTGCAGGTTGCCGCCGCTGGGCGCCCGGCGGGCCGATTGCAGCAAATGGTGCAGCAGCGCGTCCGGCACGGGATCGGGCCGGTAGGCGCGCACGGAGCGGCGCGCGTGCACCAGGGCCTCATGCGCATCGCCAAAGGGAAGGGTGTCGGACGGTGGGTTGGCGGACATGGGAAATGCGGAGTCCATGGATTCAAAGCGCCTGCACCAGGCAGGCCGCGCCTATGCCGCCAGCCCCTGCAATGGCGGCCAGGCCCAGGGCCGGTCTGTGGGCTGCTGGCGTGCGGTGCAGGTCTGAGAGCATGCGCACCAGCGCAACCGCGCCCGATGCGCCTATGGGATGGCCGCGCGCCAGGCCACCGCCGCCGGTGTTGAGCTGCTGCAGCGGCAGGCCCAGGGTTTCGGCAAAGGCCAGGGCCTGCACGGCGAAGGCATCGTGCAGCTCCACAGCCTGGAGCTCTGCCGCAGTCAGGCCAGGCAGCTGCAGCGCTGCGGCTGCACGCTCCAGCACCTGCTGGGCCGCCAGTGCGGCGGCGACCAGCGGTGTTTCGGGCGCATGGCCCAGCGAGGCACTGGCCACCCAGCGGGCGCGTGGCTGCAGGCCCAGGCGTGCACAGGCCTGCGGCGTGGCCAGCAGCACCAGGGCAGCGCCATCGGCCTTGGGCGAGATGGTGGGCGTGCTCAGCGCATGGCGCTGGCGCGCCTGGGCATCAAAGGCGCTGCCCGCTTCGGCCACCACGGGCATGCGGGCAACGCGGGCCGGATTCAGGGCGCGCGGATAGGCGTCGTGGTCCAGCCCCGCCATGGGCACGATCTCTTGGGCCAACCGGTCGCGGTGCGCGAGCGCCTGCGCGTGGCTCTGGATGGCATGGGCCTCCTGAACGGCGCGGGTGATGCCGTGGGCCAGCGCGTGGTCGGCGGCCGATTGCAGCAGGTCCGGGTCACGTGCGGGATCGGGGGCGAAGGCGGGGCGGTCATAGGTGACGGGCAGCTCGCCTGCATGGCGCGGGCGCGTCTGGCGGATGGGGGCGCGGCTCCAGGCCTCGGCACCACCGGCCACCACGATATCGGCCTGGCCCGACATCAGCAGGCCTGCGGCCAGGGCCACGCTGTCCAGGCCCGAGCAGCACTGGGTATCCACGCTGTGGGCCGCGCAGCGCTCCGGCAGGCCCGCAGCCAGGGCCAGCATGCGGGCCGGGTTGCCGCCTGCGCCCAGGGCGTTGCCTAAGACCACGGCATCCACGGCCCGGGCAGGCAGGCCGGCCCGGGCCAGCAGGGCCTGGAGCACGGGCGCGCCCAGCTCGTGCGCAGCAAATTCGCGCAATGCACCGCCCACGGGGGCGACAGGGCTGCGCGCCCAGGCCAGGATGACGGGGGCGTCTTGCAGGTTCATGGCAGGGGCAGCAGCGCGGGTTCGCCGGGCAGTGCCCGGCCAGCGTCTGTGGCGGTGGCAGTGGCGGCCAGTGCGCGCGCCAGCCGGCCGTGGTCGGTCTTGCCGCTGGCGGTCTGCGGCCAGTCGGTGCAGCTCCACCATTGGCGCGGCAGCTTGTAGCTTTCCAGCCGGTCGCGCAGCCAGGCCGCCAGCGCCTGTGCGGAGCCTGCGGGCGCGGCGCCGTGCCATTGCACGACGGCGTGCACCTGCATGCCGCGCAGCGCGTCGGGCAGGCCTTGGATGGAGACCTGGGCCACGCCCGGGTGCGCGGCCAGCAGGGTCTCGACTTCCTCGGGGAACAGGTTCTTGCCCTGGGTGACGAGCATGCGGCTCTGGCGCCCGGCCAGGCACAGCTGGCCGCCGGCATCGATATGGCCCATGTCGCGCACGGACAGCCATTCGCCGTCGCGCAGCGCGGCCGTGCCATCGCGCGCCTCGCCCACATAGTCCATGAACAGCATGGGGCTGCGCATGTAGATCAGGCCGTCCTCGCCCGGCTGCAGGGGCTGGTCGCCGGGCTGCTGCGTGGCGGGGCGGATCTGCAACTGCACATTGCTGAAGGGCCGGCCCACGGCCTGGGGCGGGGCCTGTTCGTCGGCCTCCATCCAGGCGATGAAGCTGGCCTCCGAGGCGCCGTAGAACTCGATGATGCGTGCGCGCGGAAACAGCGCGCGCAGGGCTGGGGTCTGGGCGCGCATCCAGCGCGCGCCGCTGATCATGATCAGTTCCACCTCGGGGATGGGCGCCAGCGCGCGGTGTGCGGCCCATTGCAGCATCAGCAGCAGCTGGCTGGGCACGGCGACCAGGCAGGGGGCTTCGCCGCGCGCCAGGCTGGTCAGGCAGCGCGCCGCCGAGAACCGCTCCTGCACCACGGCGCCTTCGCCGCACCACAGGCCCTGCATCACGCCGAACAGGAACAGCGAATGCGAGATGCGCCCGGGCGCCATGGTGCGCTGCGCGGCCACGGGGCCGAAGTCCTGCAGGCAGACGCGAAAGCTCTCTGTCCACGAACGGTGGTGGCGCATGAAGCCCTTGGGCAGCCCGGTGCTGCCCGAGGTGAAGCCGGTGTAGAAGGCGCCGGTGGCCGTGGCCTCGGCCAGAGCGCTGGGCGCCGTGGGCAGCCAGCCCTCGATGCGGCTGCGCACGGCCTCGGGCCAATCAGGATCGGCCACGGCGGCGCAGCGGCCGCTGTGCAGGATGGCGAGGAATTCGACGATGGCATCCACGGTGCTGGCGCTGCCGCCCGTGTCCACCAGCAGCATCTCTGGCGCCTGGCCGGCCACCAGCGCGGCCGAGCGCTGCAGCACGGCGGCATGCAGCGCGGCAAAGCTCCATTGGCCGGCCTCGCTTTGCAGCGCCATCGCATCGGGGCGCTGCCGCGCCCAATGCTCCAGCGGGCCATGGACCAGGGTCCATGGGTGCTGCAGCGGCGCGGCCAGCGGATGACGCGCGGATGGCTCAGCCATGCTGGCGGCCTCCGAACGGCCAGTCCGGCATGCCGCGCGCCACCGTGTGCACCACCAGGGCGCACAGCACGCACTTGACCAGATCGCCGGGCACGAACAGCAAGGTGGCCATGAAGGCCTGCGACAGGCTGAGCTTGGCCATCAGCATCAGCCCCAGCACGCCGAAGGCATGCAGGGCCACCAGCCCGCCCAGCGCCGAGGCCGCAAAGGCGCTGAGCGCCGCGCGCCGGGGCGAGCCCTGGGGCAGCGCACGCATGACCAGGCCGGCAATGCAGGCCGCCAGCGGGTAGCCCAGCAGGTAGCCGGCCGAGGGCGCCATGAAGACGGCAATGCCGCCGCGCCCGCCCGACAGCAGCGGCAGGCCCACGGCCACGGCCGCAAGGAACAGCAGCATGGACTGCATGCCGCGCCAGGGGCCGAGCATCACGCCGGCCAGCATCACGCCCAGCGACTGGATGGTGATGGGCACGCCCAGCGGCAGGTCGATCTTGGGAATCAGGCCCATGACGGCCATCAGTGCCGCGAACAGCGAGACCTGGGCCATGGAGCGCGCCGAGGCGCGTGAGACGGTGGAGGGAGCGGTCATGGAGAGTTCTCGCTGTCGGTCAGGAAGGGCAGTTCAGCAGGGCAAATCGGCAGGGCAGGCCTCAGCGGCCCAGGCGCGCCCACAGCGCATCGGACACGCGGCGCGTGGCCTGCAGCATGTGGATGGTCAGCGGCGCAATCAGGCGCAGGCCGCCGGCGCGGCCCGTGCGCAGCCGGTGGGCATCGTCCATGCGCTTCCACTGCACGAAGAAATGCTCGGTGAAACGCAGCATCAATGCCAGCTGCAGGGCCACCTGTTCGGGGGAGATGCCGATGCGCTCCAGCGGCGCCAGCAGCCGCTCCAGCACATCGACCAGATCGCTGGGGCGCGTGCTCACGGTCAGCGCCATGCCCAGCGTGGAGGCGCAGACCAGGCGCAGCGCGCTGGAGGCGGCCAGGGCGTAATGCTGCATCCACACATGGAAGGCAGCCACCAGCAGGGCGGCCACGGTCACCGACAGCATGAGCCGCCGTGCGCCCTCGGTGGCGCGGCCCAGCGACAGCCACAGCAGGCCGCAGGCGGCGCCGGCCAGGGCCAGCAGCCACGGTGAATCGATGAGGAACAGGCCCGTTCCCAGCAGCGCCATGAGCAGCAGCTTGCGGCCCGCACTCCAGGCATGGAGCCAGCTGGTGTATTCGCTGTAGAGGCTTCCCATGGCGGCCGGCTCCTGCGTCAGGACTGCGTCTGCAGCCGCCGGGCCACGTCGGCTTCATAGGCTGCGCAGACCTCATGGCCGGGGCCGTCTGCGCGCACCTGGCCGCGCTCCAGCCAGAGCACGCGGCCAAAGCTGCGCACGTGGTCCAGCACATGGGTGGAGACCAGCACCTGCTGCTCGGCGGCCGCGATGTCTCTGGCCAGCCGCGCCTGGCCCGGCAGGTCCAGGCTGGCGAAGGGCTCGTCCAGCAGCAGCACGCGCGGCGCGGCAATGAGCAGGGCCAGCCAGCACACCTGCTGGCGCTGGCCCTGGCTGAGCCCGGCCACGGCGCGCGGTGCCCAGTCGGCCAGGCCGCGGCTGCTCAGCAGGGCGCGGGCGCGCTCCGTGGCCTCGCGCCGCGAGATGCCCGAAGGGCGCAATCCCAGGGCCAGCTCTTCCTCCACGGTGGGGAAGATGATCTGGTCGTCGGGGTTCTGGAACATCAGCCCGACCTGGCCCGGCCGCCTGGCGCGGGCCTCGTGCAGTTCGGTGCCGTCCAGCAGCACGCGCCCGGCCTGCGGCGCATCCAGGCCGCACAGCAGCCGGAACAGACTGGTCTTGCCCGCGCCGTTGTCGCCGATGAGTCCCACGCGCGGCTCGTCCAGCTGCAGGTCCAGGCCATCAAAGACGGTTGTGATGCCACGCCGCAGGCGCACCGCTTCCACGCGCAGGCTGGCGGCGCAGGCGGGGCAGTCGGCAGTTCGGGAGGATTCAGCCATGGCGAATGAAAGCGGGTACTTACCTGTAATGCACGCAACCACAAGGAATCTTGCCGTTGTACAGGCCTGTCGGGGGCGGATTCTAGCAATGCCGTCCAGGCCGTACATCAAGGCTTGAAAGACGGCAATCGATATAAGCACCGTATTTTTTATTCTTTTGTTTGAACAACGTTTTGCAACACACTCGTTAGAACACTAATGACGGCAGATCCTGGGGATTCGCCTGTGCTTGGCGACGACGCAAGACAACGCATGCCCATCGGCTTGCAACTGCGTCCAACTGCGCAGCACAGGGCCCGGAAATTGCGCGCCATTGCCTGGAGATGGCGGTGCAAAGGCTGCCGTTGCCGATCCCAGGACCGTTTTCACTGCCGAACCGAGACTCCATGACCGTCCAGACCGCCCATTTGGCCCCGGAAAACGCGCTGATCCGCCTGCGCGACCTGCAAAAGAAATTTGTAACAGCCGATGGCAAGCACTTCGATGCCGTGCGTTCGGTATCACTGGACATCGGCCAGGGCACGGTCTTCGGCCTGATCGGCAAGAGCGGTGCGGGCAAGTCCACGCTGCTGCGCCTGATCAACCTGCTCGAGCGTCCCGACAGCGGCGAGGTGGTGGTGGCAGGCCAGCGCCTGACCGATCTGGGCCGCCGCGCGCTGCGCGAGGCGCGCCAGAACATCGGCATGATTTTTCAGCAGTTCAACCTGCTGCAGAACGCCAGCGTGTTCGAGAACGTGGCCTTTCCGCTGCGCATCCATGGCGGCCACTCGCGCGCCCAGATCGAGCAGCGCGTGCGCGAATGCCTGGACATCGTGGGCCTGGCCGACAAGGCCGGCAGCTATCCGGCCCAACTGTCCGGAGGTCAGAAGCAGCGCGTGGCGATTGCGCGTGCCCTGGCGCCGCGCCCGCAGGTGCTGCTGTGCGACGAGCCCACCTCGGCGCTGGACAGCGAGACCACGCGCTCCATCCTGGCCACGCTGGCGGACATCAACAGCCGCCTGGGCGTGACCATCGTCATCGTCACGCACGAGCTGGCCGTGGTCGATGCGCTGTGCAGCGAGGTGGCCATCATCGAGCAGGGCCAGGTGGCCGAACGCTTCACGCTGCCCGCCCTGCCGCAGGGCCGTGCCTACGAGGCGCCGCAGCGCGCCACGCTGCTGGGCAGCGAACTTGAGGCCCTGCGCGTGGAGCGTGCCGACAAGGCCCTGCGCGAGCGCGGCGCCACCCGCCCCGTGGTGCTGCGCGCCGTGGGCGGCTCCGAGCACTGACGGGCTTTCGCCCGGTCCCGTTTTCCTCTTCTTTTAGCTTCCGCATTCCCATGTCTGAAAACATCGTCGAAATCCTGCCCGAGCTGTGGCTGGCCATGGGCCAGACCCTTTTGATGCTGGGCATCGGCCTGTCGGCCGCCGTGCTGATCGGCGGCCCGCTGGGCGTGCTGCTGTTCCTGCTGGGCCCCGGCCAGTCGCTGGACAACCGCCCGGCCTTTGCCGTGCTGAACTGGACGGTCAATACCGTGCGGTCCTTCCCCTTCATCATCTTGCTGGTCGCGCTGGTGCCCTTCACGCGCTGGCTGGCCGGCACCTCCATCGGCCCACTGGCTGCGGCCGTGCCGCTGTCCGTGGCGGCCATTCCCTACCTGGCACGCCTGGTGGACCAGTGCCTGCGCGACGTGCCGCGCGGCGTGATCGAGGCCGCGCACGCCATGGGCGCCTCGGAGCTGCAGATCGTCTGGCGCGTGCTCATCGTCGAGGCGCGTTCGGGCCTGGTGCTGGCGCTGACCGTGCTGGCCGTGAGCTTTCTGTCGTACTCGGCCATTGCCGGCGTGGTGGGCGGCGGCGGCATTGGCGATCTGGCCATCCGCTACGGCTACTACCGCTTCCAGACCGATGTGATGGTGCTCACCGTGACCATCCTCGTGGCCATGGTCCAGGTCATCCAGTTCGTGGGCAACACGGCGGCCCGCCGCCTGGACAAGCGCGGCTGAGCGCGCTGTCCAGACCCGCTTTCTTCTTTCTTCCCGCTCCCTCCCAAAAAAAGGATTCCGACATGACCGCATCCCTTTCCTTCGTGCGCCGCCACCTGCTGGCCTCGGCCGCCGCCCTTGCCGCCGTCAGCGTGCTGGCGCTGCCCGCCCATGCCCAGGCCGACAAGAAGCAGCTGGTGATCGGCGGCACGGCAGGCTCCAACATCGACCAGCTCAAGCAGGGCATCGTGCCGCTGCTGCAAAAGAAGGGCTACCAGGTCAAGCTGGTGGAGTTCAACGACTACGTGCAGCCCAACCTGGCGCTGGCCCAGGGCTCGCTGGATGCCAACTTCTTCCAGCACCGTGTCTACCTGCAGAAGTTCGCGGCCGACCAGAAGCTGGACCTGGTGGAACTGGTGCAAGGCCCCATTGCCCCCCTGGGCGTGTACTCCAAGACCCGCAAGACCCTGGCCGAGGCCAAGGAAGGCGACCGCGTGACCCTGCCCAACGACCCGAGCAACCTGGCCCGCGCGCTGGTGCTGCTGGAGCAGGCCGGCCTGATCAAGGCCAAGCCCGGCATCGACCCGCTGCGCGTGTCCGAAAAGGACCTGGCCGAGAACCCGCGCAAGCTCAAGTTCATCCCGCTGGAAGCCGCGCAGCTGCCGCGCTCGCTGGGCGATACCGAATACGCCATCATCAACGGCAACTTCGCCATCTCCTCGGGCCTGAAGCTGACCGAGGCCGTCTCGCTGGAAAAGACCCCCGACCACTACCTGAACGTCGTGGCCATCAAGAAGAAGGACCAGGGCGCGGCATGGGCCAAGGACCTGGCCGAGGTCTACCGTTCGGCGGAGTTCAAGGCCGTGGTGGACAGCAAGTTCCAGGGCTATGCCAAGCCCACTTTCCTACAGTAAGCGCCGTGCAGGCAGCCACATAATGGCTGCCTGCGGGAGGTACGCCTCCCACCCGTTTTTCGCCACTTCCTCCAGGAGCAATGCATGAGCCAGATCAAGGTCGCTGTCATCGTGGGCAGCCTGCGCAAGGATTCCTTCAACCGCAAATTCGCCGACGCCATTGCGCGCCTGGCACCCGAAGGCCTGGTCTTCGAGCAGGTCGCCATCGATGCCCTGCCGCTGTACAACCAGGACCATGACGGCAATGAGGTGGACGTGGTCAAGCAGTTCCGCGCCCAGATCCAGTCGGCCCAGGCCGTGCTGTTCCTGACGCCCGAGTACAACCGCTCGATTCCCGGCGTGCTCAAGAACGCGCTGGACCAGGGCTCGCGCCCCTACGGCAAGAGCGTCTGGGCCGGCAAGCCCGCTGCCGTGGCCGGCGTCTCCGTGGGTGCCATCGGCACGGCGCTGGCGCAGCAGCACCTGCGCAATGTGCTGGCCTACCTGGACATGCCCACGCTGGCCCAGCCCGAAATCTTCATCCAGGCCAAGGACGGCCTGTTTGCCGAAGACGGCTCCATTGGCGCCGGCAGCCGCGACTTCGTGAACGGCTTCGTGCAGAAGTTCGCGGCCTGGGCGCGCAAGCACCAGTGAGCGGTGCGGCAAGGCCGCTCAAGACACAAAAAAGCCCGGCAATGCCGGGCTTTTGCGTTGCAGCTCCTGTGAGCGCAGAGGTCAGGACGCGTCAGGAAGCGGGAGACGGGTTGGCAATCGCCGCAGCAGGGCGCGCGGCGGACGACGCCTTCTCGCGCGCCTGGGCCTGGTCGATGGCGTCGATGATCACCACGCCGGTCGACTTGACACCGGGCGCCGAAAAGCCGGCACCGGGCGTCACGCCGGGATGGGCCAGCAGCTTGCGCGTCATTTCCTGGTTCAGCTGCCGCTGGCTGGGCTTGGCGGGGGTGGGCGCTGCGGCGGGCTGATCGGGCTCCTCGGGCGCAGGTGCCTCGTCGGTGTTGCGCACATAGCTGCGGTACACGCGGGAATTGAGCTGCTCCTGATCCTGCTCGCGCTGGTACTGCAGGAACTGGTAGACACCAATGCCCACCACGGTGATGGCCAGCAGGGACACGGCGATCACCGTGATCACCAGGTTTTCATCGGACGGAGGGCGGGCATGGACAGGGCCGCGGGGCCGGACATGGGGGCGGGGACTTGTGGCTGGCATGGATGGAAGGCAGTGAATGCAATGAGGCTGCCTGGATATCGGCAGGTCCGCCGGCTTTCTGAAATGCAGTCGGTTCGTGTCGGACAAAGCCGCGAATATGGCGGTGATGGTTCAGCCTAACAGCTTCGTGTGTCTGTAAAAGCGCGCAGCGCATTGCATTTTTCAAAGGAGGCGCTAGGGCGGATACCTCTTTTATTCGCACCAGTCCATCGGGAGCAATCCGGGCTGCCCGGGGCCGGTCGCTCTCGGGCGCCGTCCAAAGAAAAAGCGCCGGGGCCGAAACCCAGGCGCTTGTTCTTTGGGCGTACAGCCCTCGGCTGACCGCGATCCGCAATCAGGCGGCGATGGCCGCTTCCTGATTGGCGGCAGCCGCTGCACGCACGATGTCGTTGCGGGCCGATTCCAGGGCCTTGGCCTTGGACTCATCGCCCATGGCCACGCCTTCTGCGCGCACGATGCTCACATCGGTGATGCCCAGGAAGCCGAACACCGTCTTCAGGTAGCTTTCCTGGTGCTCCAGGGCCTGGCCCATTTCGCTGGTGGAGTACACACCGCCGCGCGTGGAGGCCACGATGACCTTCTTGCCCTTGGCCAGGCCTTCGGGGCCGGCTGCGGTGTAGCGGAAGGTGCGGCCGCCCTGGGCGATGCGGTCGATCCAGGCCTTGAGCTGGCTGGAGATGGTGAAGTTGTAGAACGGAGCGCCGACCACGACCACATCGGCCGCCAGGAACTGGCTCACCAGGGCTTCGGAGATGGCGTTCTGTGCGCGCTCGGCTTCCGTCGTGGCGGCCTGGCCGGTGCGAAAGCCCATGGACACTGCGTTCAGGTGGTCGGGGGCGTTCACGGCCAGATCCAGGTACTCGACCTTGGCGCCGGGGTTGGCGGCGACCAGGGCAGCCACGGTCTGGGCGGTCAGCTGTCGGGACACCGAAGCGGCGCCGGTGATGGAAGAGTCGATGTGCAGCACTTGCATGGAAAAGCTCCTGGGATGTCGGTTGGGATCGCGGTTGGGATCGGCCATTCGGGAAAGCTTGTAGGGCCGACGATGGGATCAATTGTGAATTTGGACAGAGTCTTTGATAAGCCGCAGAAATTGCGATAGATTGTCCTGAATTTGCAGCCAATGAGCACAGGGAGGGACGAGCGACATGATGGATCTCAACGACATGCTGTACTTCGCCGAGGTCGTGGAGCGCGGCGGCTTCGCCTCTGCCGGGCGGGCGCTGGGCATACCCAAGTCCAGGCTGTCGCGGCGCGTGGCCGAACTGGAGGCCCGGCTCGGAGTGCGCCTGCTTCAGCGCACCACGCGCAAGCTCTCGCTGACCCAGGTGGGCGAGGCCTATCTGCGCCATTGCCAGGCCATGCGCGATGCGGCCCTGGCCGCCGCCGACACCGTGGCCGAGGTGCAGACCGAGCCGCGCGGCACCATCCGCGTGAGCTGCCCCGTCACCCTGGCCCAGACCGTGCTGGGCGAGCTCATGCCCCAGTTCCTGCAGCGCTGCCCGCTGGTGCATGTGGAGATGCAGGTGACCAACCGGCCCGTGAACCTGGTGGAGGAGGGCATCGACGTGGCGCTGCGCGTGCGCCCCAGCCTGGAGGACAGCGGCTCCATGGTCGTCAAGCGGCTGGATGTGGCGCGCCAGATCCTCGTTGCCAGCCCGGAGCTGCTGGAGCGCCAGGGCACGCCGCGTGCACTGGCCGACCTGCAGCACCTGGACAGCATGTCCATGTCGGCGGTGGATGGCCAGTCCAGCCTGCTGCTGGTCGGCCCCGAAGGCCGCGAGCAACGCCTGCAACTGCAGCCGCGCTACGTGGTGGATGACCTGCTGACGCTGAAATTCGCGGCGCTGGCCGGCAGCGGCATGTGCTGGCTGCCCGACTACATGTGCCATGAGGAACTGGCCGAAGGCCGGCTGGTCCATCTGCTGCCGGGCTGGGAGCCGCCGCAGGGCATCGTGCATGCGGTCTTCCCCTCGCGGCGCGGCCTGGCGCCGGCCGTGCGGCATTTCCTGGACTTCCTGGGAGAGACCGTGCCGGGGCGAAACAGCCACGCCACGCGCGAGCCGGCGGTGCGCTGAGGCTGCACCCCGCCACGCCATAAGAAAACAACAAATCGTTCGTTGGGATCGTCGGCGGCGTTCTCCACAATCGGGGCCCATGTCCAGCAATGGACAGTCCAGGAGAACCCATGAATCCCCACCGCATCATCATCGTGCCCGGCTGGCGCAACTCCGGCCCTGACCACTGGCAAAGCCTGTGGGCACAGCAGCTGCCGCATGCCGAGCGGGTGGAACAGGACGACTGGCTCGTGCCGCACCGCGAACCCTGGGTGGCCGCGCTGGAGCAACTGGTGCTGTCCCGGCCCGAGCCCGTGGTGCTGGCCGCCCACAGCCTGGGCTGCATCACGGCCGCGCACATGGGGCCCGAGGCCAGCGCCCGCGTGCAGGGTGCGCTGCTGGTGGCGCCGGCCGATCCCGAGCGCCGTGCCCAGCTGGCCGACTTTGCGCCCGTGCCCTATGCGCCGCTGCCCTACCGCAGCGTGCTGGTGGCCAGCAGCAACGATCCCTACTGTCCGATCCGCCGGGCCGGCGCCTATGCGCGGGCCTGGGGAAGCGAGTTCGTGCGGCTGCAGAACGCGGGACACATCAATGTCGAATCGGGTTTCGGCGACTGGCCCCTGGGCCTGGCGCTGCTGCAGTCGTTGATGCAGGGTGACAGCTGGCAGCCCGCGCAACCCCGGCCTGCCGTGCGTGCGCCGCGCGTTGCCGGTGCACGGGCAGCGGTGCCGGCAGGCGCGGGCGCCCCCTGGGCCGCCGGGCTGTGAGGTGGCCGCTGGCGAAGACGGTAGGCCAGGCTTCTTATATGGAAGCAGGCCATTAACAAACAAAAATATATTCTTTTGAGTTTTAAGCCAGCGTTCGCACAATGTGACTGTCTGTGAATCCACCGCAGAGATGTCCACTAATAAAAGGCAGCGAACCATGCATTCTTTGAAGCTCAAGACTTTGTTGGCCACCCTGGCGCTGGCCGCCGCAGGAACCGTATCGGCGCAGAACCAGCTGCTCAACGTCTCCTACGACGTGGCGCGCGAGTTCTACAAGGACTACAACGCCGCCTTCGTCGCCCACTACAAGAAGACCAAGGGCGTGGACATCAAGGTGGACCAGTCGCACGGCGGCTCCAGCGCCCAGGCGCGCGCCGTCAACGACGGCCTGGCTGCCGATGTGGTGACCTTCAACACCACGACCGACGTGCAGTTCCTGGCCGACAGCGGCGTGGTCGCCAAGGACTGGGCCAAGAAATTCCCCAATGACGCATCGCCCACCACCTCGACCATGCTGTTCCTGGTGCGCAACGGCAACCCCAAGAACATCAAGGACTGGAGCGATCTGACCCGTCCCGACGTGAAGGTCGTGGTGGTCAATCCCAAGACCGGCGGCAATGGCCGCTACGCCTACCTGGCGGCCTGGGGTTCGGTGCGCGAGAAGGGCGGCACCGATGCGCAGGCGGCCGAGTTCGTGCAGCAGCTCTACAAGAACGTGCCCGTGCTGGGCAAGGGCGGCCGCGATGCGACCAGCATCTTCCTGCAACGCAACATCGGCGACGTACTGATCACGTTCGAGTCCGAAGTGGTTTCCGTGGAGCGCGAATTCGGCAAGGGCAAGGTCGATGCCGTCCATCCCTCGGTGTCCATCGTGGCCGAGAACCCCGTGGCCGTGGTCGAGCGCACCGTGGCCAAGAAGGGCACGGGCCAGCTGGCGCACGACTACCTGGCCTGGCTGTACTCCGACGAAGCCCAGGAAATCGCCGCACAGCACGCGCTGCGTCCCCGCTCCGAGGCCGTGCTCAAGAAGCACGCCGACGTGTTCAAGCCCATCAAGCAGTTCACCGTGGCCAAGTACTTCGGCTCGCTGTCCGAAGCCCAGAAGGTGCACTTCAACGACGGCGGACAGTTCGACAAGATCTACGTCCCCGGCAAGTAAGCACGCAAGCAGGCATGAAGGCGGCGAAGTCCGCCTGAGGCTCCCTCCCCACACTGGCTGATTTGGAATCCAACATGGTGTCTGCCGTTCCGACCAGCCCAAGGCCTGGCGCCGACGCTCCTGTGCCCGCACCGTCCGGTGCGGCGCGCAAGGGGCGCGGCGCCAAGCGCGTTTTGCCCGGCTTCGGGCTGACCTTGGGCTATACGCTGTTTTATCTGAGCCTGATCGTGCTGATCCCGCTGTCGGCACTGCTGTTCAAGACCTTCTCGCTCACCTGGCCCCAGTTCTGGGAGGCCGTGGCCTCGCCGCGCGTGCTGGCCTCGTACCGGCTGACGTTTGGCGCCTCGTTTGCGGCGGCCTGCGTGAACCTGGTGTTCGGCCTGCTGATCGCCTGGGTGTTGGTGCGCTACAAGTTTCCGGGCAAGAAGATCGTCGATGCCCTGGTGGACCTGCCCTTTGCCCTGCCCACGGCCGTGGCCGGCATTTCGCTGACTGCCTTGCTGGCCGGCAATGGCTGGGTGGGCCAGTACCTGGAGCCCTACGGTATCCAGCTGGCCTTCAATCCGAACGGCGTGGTGATTGCGCTGATCTTCATCGGCCTGCCTTTCGTGGTGCGCACGGTGCAGCCTGTGCTGGAGGATTCGGAGAAGGAGCTGGAGGAGGCCGCCACCAGCCTGGGCGCCTCGCGCTGGCAGATCTTCTACAAGGTGATCCTGCCGGCCATCACGCCCGCGCTGCTCACGGGCTTTGCCATGGCCTTCGCGCGCGCCATCGGCGAGTACGGCTCGGTCATCTTCATCGCGGGCAACATGCCCATGATTTCCGAGATCACACCGCTGATCATCATCGGCAAGCTGGAGCAATACGACTACGCAGGCGCCACGGCCGTGGCCGTGGTGATGCTGCTGTTCTCCTTCGTGATGCTGCTGGTCATCAACGCGCTGCAGGCATGGCAGCGCAAGCATTCGGGAGGGGCTTGAGATGGCGTTGTCTCCACAGGAAGCATTGCTTCTCAAGATCATTGGCGCGGTGCTGGTCGCCGTGTTGGTGCTGTACAGGCTCACGGCGCCCCCGAAGGGCCGGCGTGAAAAGCTCTCCACCACCGAGCCGCGCGCCGTGCGCTGGATTCTCACGGGCATTGCGCTGACCTTCATCGGCCTGTTCCTGGTGCTGCCGCTGGCGGCCGTGTTCACCGAGGCGCTGCGCAAGGGCTGGGATGCCTATGTCGCCGGCCTGCAAGAGCCCGATGCCTGGTCGGCCATCAAGCTGACGCTGATCACGGCGCTGATCGCCGTGCCGGTGAACCTGGTGTTCGGCGTGGCGGCGGCTTGGTGCATTGCCAAGTTCCAGTTCCGTGGCAAGGCCTTCCTGATCACGCTGATCGACCTGCCGTTCTCGATCTCGCCCGTGGTGGCGGGCCTGATGTACGTGCTGGTGTTCGGTGCCCATGGCTGGTTCGGCCCCTGGCTGGCCGAGCATGACATCAAGATCATCTTCGCCGTGCCCGGCATCGTGCTGGCCACCATCTTCGTGACCTTCCCCTTCATCGCGCGCGAGCTGATCCCGCTGATGCAGGCGCAGGGCAGCGACGAGGAGCAGGCCGCCATCGTGCTGGGCGCCACGGGCTGGCAGACCTTCTGGAAGGTCACCGTGCCCAACATCAAGTGGGGCCTGCTGTACGGCGTGATTTTGTGCAATGCGCGTGCCATGGGCGAGTTCGGCGCGGTGTCGGT
The DNA here is from genome assembly GCF_028401915.1 of Delftia sp. DT-2. Lineage (NCBI taxonomy): Bacteria > Pseudomonadati > Pseudomonadota > Betaproteobacteria > Burkholderiales > Comamonadaceae > Delftia > Delftia sp. DT-2. The sequence continues at coordinate 43,620 of NZ_JAQOTI010000011.1, read as the reverse complement.
GGTCTCGGGCCACATCCGTGGCCAGACCAACACCATTCCGCTGCATGTGGAGATCCTCTACAACGAGTACCAGTCCGTTGCCGCCTTCGCTGCCGCATCGCTGCTGGCTCTGCTGGCCCTGGTGACCCTGGTCATCAAGTCGGTGGCCGAGTGGCGTGCCGAGCACCAGGCCAAGGCCGCAGCCGAGCTGCCTCCCGAGCGCCCCACGCCGGCTTCCCAGGCATCCCGTGTGCCGCAGGTGTCCTGAGGCCCGCCCCGACCAGAAAAGAGCAAGAGCAAGACCATGAGCATTGAAATACGCAACGTCAGCAAGCAGTTCGGCGATTTCCAGGCCCTGCGCGATGTGAGCCTGGACATCCAGTCCGGCGAACTCATCGCGCTGCTCGGCCCCTCGGGCTGCGGCAAGACCACGCTGCTGCGCATCATCGCGGGCCTGGAGACGCCCGACGTGGGCAGCATCCACTTCAGCGGCGAAGACACGACCGACGTCCATGTGCGCGAGCGCAACGTGGGATTCGTGTTCCAGCACTACGCGCTGTTCCGCCACATGACGGTGTTCGAGAACGTGGCCTTCGGCCTGCGCGTGAAGCCCCGCAGCCAGCGCCCCAGCGAAGCCCAGATCCGCGACAAGGTGATGAGCCTGCTCAAGCTGGTGCAGCTGGACTGGATCGCGGACCGCTTTCCGTCCCAGCTGTCGGGTGGCCAGCGCCAGCGCATCGCGCTGGCCCGCGCCCTGGCGGTGGAGCCCAAGGTGCTGCTGCTCGACGAGCCCTTCGGCGCCTTGGATGCCAAGGTGCGCAAGGAGTTGCGCCGCTGGTTGCGCCACCTGCATGACGAGCTGCATGTGACCTCCATCTTCGTGACCCACGACCAGGAAGAGGCACTGGAAGTGGCCGACCGCGTGGTCGTCATCAACCAGGGCCGCATCGAGCAGGAAGGCACGCCCCAGCAGGTCTGGGACAACCCGGCCACGCCCTTCGTCTACGGCTTCCTGGGCGATGTCAACCTGTTCAAGGGCCGCGCCAGCGATGGCCGTGTCTACCTGGACGACGGCACCCAGCTGGACAGCCACGACGCCAAGGGCGCCAGCGACAGCAAGGCCTTCGCCTATGTGCGCCCGCACGATCTGGAGGTGGAGCGCTACTCGCCCGGCCAGAACCTGGACGTCCAGGGACGGCCCACGGGCATCGTCGTGCAGCTGGCCCGCGCCATCGTCGTGGGGCCCATTGCGCGCCTGGAACTTATTCCATCGGAGAGCACCGAAAGCACGGACAATGCCGAAGAGGGTGGCCTGATCGAGGCGCAGATTCCTGCGCAGCAGTTCAGGGACATGGCGCTGCGCGAGGGGGAAACCCTGGTGGTGACACCGCGCCGCGCCAAGGTGTTCCTGGACGAGGCGGCTGGCATCTGACGGCGTGGCAACGGTTTCCTGCACCCGCTGAACAGGGCTGCAGCGCCGGGCCGGCGCCGCAGCCCTGATTTCATTCAACCGGGTGACGAAAGACAAGAATGCTTCAATGGTTTGACAACGCTCCGCGCCGCATCCTGGCGCTCATCAGCCTGGCCTGCGTGGCCATGCTGGCCTTCGGCATGTATCTGCAGCATGTGGTCGGGCTGGAGCCCTGCCCGATGTGCATCGTGCAGCGCTACGCGCTGATCGGCGTGGCCATCTTCGCGGGCCTGGGCAGCGCACGCGGCGGGCGCGGCTGGCTGATGGGTTGGGGCATCGCGGCGCTGGTCGCCGCAGGCTTTGGCGCCTTCGTCGCCGCGCGCCAGAGCTGGCTGCAGTGGTATCCGCCCGAGTTCGCCACCTGCGGCCGCGACTTCTACGGAATGATCGAGAACTACTCCATCAGCCGTGCCGTGCCCATGATCTTCCGTGGCTCGGGTGACTGCGTTGCCGTGGACTGGAGCTTCCTGGGCGGCTCCATCGCCAACTGGTCCTTCATCTGCTTCGCCATCATGAGCTTGGCCGTCTTGGTGCTGCTGGTGCGCGGCGCTGCCCGCAGGCGCTGAGCCCTAGGCTGAGGCTTGCGCCAGTCGCCGCTGCAGCGACTGCGCCAGGGTGCTCAGGATGAGCCAGCAGGACGTGGCGCCCGCGTCCAGCACGCCGATGGAGCGCGGCCCCAGCCGGGCCGAGCGCCCGATGCGGGCCTGCAGGTGGCGCGTGGATTCCTTGCCTGCCTCGGCCGCGGCCTCCATGGCCTGCAGCGCCTCGCGGAAACCGGCGCCGGCCTGCAGCGATTGCCGGTAGGCCTGCAGGGCCGGGGCCAGCGTGTCGATGAGGGTCTTGTCGCCCACCCGGGCCTTGCCCATCTCCTGCACATCGGCGACGGCCCGCGCCAGCGCCTGGCCGAACAGGGCGGCATCCATCTCCTGCTCCGGCCCAAGAACATCGGCGAAGCCTTGGAAGAAGCTGCCGTACAGCGGGCCCATGGAGCCGCCGATATCGTCCATCAAGGCCTGGGACAGCTGCTGCAGCGCCGCAGGCAGCTGCGCCGCCTGGCCGGCGTCCATGGCATCGAGCCGTGCGCCGCAGCCGGAAAAGCCCTTGGCCATGTTGATGCCGTGATCGCCATCGCCGATCAGGCCGTCGATCTCGCTCAGGAACTCCCGGTGGCCGACGATGGCCGTGATCAGCTCGCGCACGATGCTGCCCGCGCCATCGAGCGCGATGGCCGGCCCTTGGCTGGTGCGCCTTGCGGCTGGGGGGCGGGCGGTTTGTGCTTGTTCCTGCGCCTGTGCCGGCGTCCGTGCCGGAACAGAGGGCGGCGTTGGAATGGCGTCCTGCGGCTGGGGCGGCAGCCCGCCGGCCAGGGTGAGGGCGACTGACTGGCAGGGCGTGTTGAGGCAGGCCAGCAGCTCGTCGTCCAGCTGCATCAGCGTGAGCGTGATGCCCATCATCTCCAGCGAGGTGAAGAGATTGCCCACCAGCCGGAAGGCCACCTGAATGCCGCGTTCTTGCAGGCGCCGGGCCACCTCGCCATAGAGGATGTACTGCTCCATCAGCGGCGTGGCGCCCAGGCCGGACAGCAGCACGGCCACGCGGTCGCCCGGGGAGAAGGGCAGGTCGGGCAGCAGGGTGTCCAGCATGCGCTCGGCCATATCGGCCGCCGTGGCCGTGCGGTGCACGGACATGCCGGGCTCGCCATGGTGGCCTATGCCCACCTCCATGCTGCCGCGCTCGATATGGAAGTTGGCCTTGCCCACGGCGGGAATGGTGCATGCCGACAGGCCGATGCCGATGCTGCGCGTGCGGGCCATGGCGTGCCGGGCGAGGGCGATCACTTCGTCGAGGCTGGCACCCATGGCCGCCCGGGCGCCCGCCACCTTCCACATCAGGATCTCGCCGGCCACGCCGCGGCGGCTGGCCTCGTCGCCCCGCGCGGCTGAAGGCACGTCGTCGTTGGCCACCACGGTCCTGACCGCCATGCCTTCGGCCGCGGCCATCTGCACGGCCATGGCCACATTCATGTTGTCGCCCGCGTAGTTGCCATACAGGCAGGCCACGCCGGCGCCGCCATCGGCCGCGCGCATGGCGTCGTAGAAGCTTCTGGCCGTGGGGGACGAGAAGACCTCGCCCACGGCGGCGGCGTCGCACAGGCCTGCGCCCACATAGCCCAGAAAGGCCGGCTCGTGCCCCGACCCGCCGCCCGTCACGATGCCCACCTTGCCCCTGCGTGGCGCGCCATGCAGGCGCACGACGCGGGGGTTGCCCGCGTCGATGCGCAGGGTGTCGCCATGGGCGGCGATCCATCCCTGGAGCATGTCCTCCACCACCCGGTCGGGGTCGTTGATCACGCGGTTGGTCGTCATGCCTTTGTCTCCTCCAGGTGCAGTCCCGGCGGGTGTGCCGAAGACTGTTCATATGATCATTGAGTGGTCATTTTTGATTTGTTGAAATTGGCGTGTCAATGCCTTTTGGCTGTTCAATAGCCAAGGGAAAACGATAGGATTTGATGAATTTTGTAAAAAATTCAACGGGTTACGTACTAATCTTGCCGGCTCACATAGCTATCGTTGTTTGACAACTGCTCTTCGATTGAGAAGACTCTCGTAAAACATTGATCAAATGATCATGTGATGGTCTTTTGTAATGAAGGGGATGCCATGAAGCTGGCCATCGGCTGCGACGAAGCCGCCTGCGACCTCAAGAACGCCGTGAAGCAGCATCTGCTGGCCCAGGGCCACGAAGTGGCCGACTTCGGCACGCATGACGGCGAGCCGGTGCTCTACCCCGACATCGGCATCGCGGTGGCGCAGGCCATCGTCCAGGGCCGCCATGAGCGCGGCGTTCTCCTGTGCGGCACGGGCATAGGCATGGCCATTGCGGCCAACAAGGTGGCAGGCATCCGCGCCGCGCAGGCCCATGACACCTATTCGGCCGAGCGCGCCAGCCGCAGCAACGACGCGCAGATCATCACGCTGGGCTCGCGCGTGATCGGGGTGGAGCTGGCCAAGGCCATCGTGGACCGCTTCCTCGCATCGCGCTTCGATGGCGGCAGCTCGGCCCTGAAGGTGGATGCCATCACCGGCTTCGAACGCTCGCAGGCCGCCGCGGCCGGGCGCGGGCAGGGCGCGTGACCATGGACACCGGCACCAGCACCGGCACCGCACTGCTGCAGGCGCGCGGCGTGGCCAAGAGCTTCGGCGGCGTGCCTGCGCTGCGCAACGGCTGCCTTGAGCTGCAGGCCGGCAGCGTGCACGCGCTGTGCGGGGGCAATGGCGCAGGCAAATCCACCTTCCTGAACATCGTGATGGGCCTGTTGCGACGCGATGCCGGCGAGATACTGCTCAAGGGCCGGCCGGTGGATTTCGCCACGCCGCACGAGGCGCTGGCGCACCGCCTGTCCATCATCACGCAGGAGCTGTCGCCCATCCCGGGCATGAGCGTGGCCGAGAACATCTTCCTGGGCCGCGAGCCCCGGCGCGCCGGCATGGTGGTCCGCCATGCCGCGCTGCTGGAGCAGGCGGATGCGCTGCTCAGGCAGCTGGGCTTCGATATCGATCCGCGCGCGCAGATGGGCCGCCTGAGCCTGGCGCAGACCCAGCTGGTGGAGATTGCCAAGGCCCTGAGCCGGCAAAGCGAGCTGATCATCATGGACGAGCCCACCTCGGCCATCGGCGAAAGCGAGACCGCCATCCTCTTCGACGCGATACGCCGCGTGACCGCGCAGGGCGCCGGCATCCTCTACGTGTCGCACCGCCTGACGGAGATCTTCACCATTGCCGACAGCTACACGGTGTTCCGCGATGGCGGCTTCGTGCAGACCGGCGCGCTGGCCGATATCGACCGGCGGCAGCTGGTGAAGCTCATCGTGGGCCGGGAGGTCCGCGCTGCCGCCAGCGAGCGCAGGGCTGCGGCGCAGGGCGAGCTGCTGCTGTCGGTGCAGGGGCTCACGCGCCGGGGCGAGTTCGAGGACATCAGCCTGGACGTTGCCCCCGGCGAGGTGCTGGGCATCTACGGACTGATGGGATCGGGCCGCAGCGAATTCCTCAACTGCCTGTACGGCCTCACGCGCGCCGACCAGGGGCAGGCGAGCCTGGACGGACGGCCCCTGCCGCGCGGCAATCCGGCGGCGTCGATCAAGGCGGGCCTGGCCCTGGTGACCGAGGACCGCAAGGCCACGGGGCTGGTGATGAGCTCCTCGGTGCGCTTCAACGCCAGCTTGCCCGCACTGCCAGGCCTGCAGCGCGCCGGGGTGGTGGATGGCGCGGCAGAGCGCGTGCTGGTGGGCGGCCTGCTGCAGCGCCTGCGCGTGAAGCTGGCCAGCCCGGCCATGCCGGTCTCGGGCCTGAGCGGCGGCAACCAGCAGAAGGTGGTGCTGGCCCGTTGCATGGCCACCAATCCCGTCTGCCTGCTGTGCGACGAGCCCACGCGCGGCATCGACGAAGGTGCCAAGCGCGAGGTGTACGCCTTCCTGGCCTCGCTGGCCGCGCAGGGCCATGCCGTGGTGGTGGTGTCGTCCGAGGCGCCGGAGCTGCTGGAGCTGAGCGACCGCATCGCCATCTTCCGCAAAGGCCGGCTTGACCGCGTGGTGGCCGGCCACGGCATCACGCAGGAGGCGCTGATGCACCTCGCGTCCTGAGCCCGGGCGATGCCCATGCAGCGTTTTTCCCCTTGCCTTTCACAACACACAGGAGACATGACCATGCCGTTTTTCCGCTTCACCACCGTGCTTGCAGCCGCGCTTGCCGGTGGGCTGTTCCTGGCCGCAGCGCAGGTCCGGGCCCAGGCTCCGGCCCCGCTGGCGGCACCAGTACCAGCACCAGCGCCGGCCAAGCCCTACCGCATAGGCGCGGCCGTCTATGGGCTCAAGGGCGAGTTCATGCAGATGTGGACCAAGGAGCTGAAGGCGCATCCGGCCGTGAAGGACGGCACGGTGCAGATCACCGTGTTCGACGGCAACTACGACGCGCTGACGCAGAGCAACCAGTTCGACACCATGATCACGCAGAAGTACGACGGCATCCTCTTCGTGCCCATCGACCTGAAGGCGGGCGCGGCGCCCGTGCACAAGGCGGTGAAGGCCGGCATTCCCGTGGTGGGCTCCAACACGCGCGTGCAGGGCGATGTGCTGACCTCCTACGTGGGCAATGACGATGTGGTGGCCGGCCGCATGCAGGCCGAGGCATTGATGAAGGCCATCGGCGGCAAGGGCAATATCGTCGTCATCGAGGGGCCCATAGGCCAGTCGGCACAGATCGAGCGGGCGCGCGGCAATGACGAGGTGCTGGCCCGCCACAAGGACGTGAAGGTGCTGGCGCGCAAGACCGCCAACTGGTCGCGCGCCGAATCCATGGGACTGATGGAGAACTGGCTGACCGCATTCCCGGGCCAGATCCAGGGCGTGATCGCCCAGAACGACGACGAGGCCCTGGGCGCGGTACAGGCCATCAAGACCAAGGGCATCGATATCAAGACCATCCCGGTGGTGGGCGTGGACGGCGTGGCCGCCGCCATCACGGCCGTCAAGCGCGGGGAGATGACCACCAATTTCCAGGATGCCCAGGCCCAGGCGCAGGGCGCGCTGGATGTGCTGCTGCGCCAGCTTGTCGGCCCGTCCTACCGGCCGCGCTCGGTGGTATGGAGCGAGTATGCCCAGGCCATGCCCTGGGGCGATGGCACGGCCAAATCCTACGAGGTGCCCTGGACCGCCATCGTGCCCGCCAATGCCGACGCCTTCTTGCAGAAGGTGCGCAAATGAGCGCCGCCGGCCTGGAGCGGGACTTCGACGGCCGCACGGCCCTGGTCACCGGCGGCGCGGGCGGCATCGGCCTGGCGATTGCCCGGCAGCTCGCCCAAGGCGGTGCGCGTGTCGTCCTGCTGGACCTGGAGCGGCAGGCACTGGACGTGGCCGCTGCCAGCCTGGCGGAGCCCAGGCGCCACCTGGCGCTGGCGGTGGATGTGACCAGGCCCGAGGGCGTGGAGCAGGCGGTGGCCACGGTGCTGGAGGCCACGGGCCGCATCGACATCCTGGTCAACAGCGCCGGCGTGGCGCTGCTGGAGCCGGCCGGCGAAATCAGCGAGGCGGCGTGGGAGCGCACGCTGGCGGTCAACCTCACGGCGCCGCTGCTGCTGGCCCAGGCGGTGGCCCCGGCCATGCGCCGCCAGCGCCACGGCCGCATCATCAACCTGGCCTCGCAGGCCAGCGTGGTCGCGCTCCGGCGCCATGCCGCCTATTGCGCCAGCAAGGCGGGCCTGGTGGGGCTGACGCGCGTGCTGGCGCTGGAGTGGGCGACGGACGGCATTACCGTCAACGCCATCTCGCCGACCGTGGTGGACACGCCGCTGGGCCGCAAGGCCTGGGCCGGGCAGGTGGGGGAGGCCATGCGGGCACTCATCCCCACGGGCCGCTTTGCGCAGCCCGAGGAGGTGGCGCGGCTGGCCGTGTTCCTGGCCGGTACGCACGCCGGCATGCTGACGGGCGAGAACATCGTCATCGACGGGGGCTACTCCATCCAGTGAGCGGCCTGCCGGCCCCACGCCTTTCTTCCATCAACGCGGGAGTCCTCCATGACGAATCTTCAAGCCGCATCTTCGCCGCCGCTCTTGGGGCGGCGCGCGCTGGACCTGCGCAGCCTGCGCGAGCGCTACGGCGTGGTCATCGCGCTGGTTGCGCTGTGCGCGGCGCTGGCGCTGGCCAACCCCCATTTCATGACCTGGGGCAACTGGGCCGACATCCTGCGCCAGACCTCCATCAACGGCATCCTGGCCATCGGCATGACGTGCGTGGTGCTGACGGCGGGCATCGACCTGTCGGTGGGCGCCATCCTGGCGCTGGCCGGCATGGTCGGCGCCTGGCTGGCGGCCGATGGCCAGGGGCTGGCGGTGAGCGTGGGCGCCGGGCTGGGCGTGGGCATGCTGCTGGGCGGCGTCAACGGCCTGCTGGTGGCCTGGTTCGCGGTGCCGCCCTTCGTGGCCACGCTGGGCATGCTCAGTGCGGCGCGCGGCCTGACCTACATCTACAACGACGGCATGCCGGTGTCCGAGCTGCCCGACGGCTTTCTTGCCATCGGCGCCGGCCAGCTGGGACCCGTGCCCATGCCCATCGTGATCTTTGCCGTTGCCGTCGCGGTGTTCGCCTTCGTGCTGCGCTACACCGTGTATGGCCGCTACATCTACGCCGTGGGCGGCAACCTGCGCAGCGCCAAGACCAGTGGCATCAACACCCGCGCCATCGTGCTGCTGGTCTATGTGGTCAGCGGCCTGCTCGCGGGACTGGCCGGCATTTTGCTGGCGTCGCGCACCACGGCGGCGCTGCCGCAGGCCGGCGTGTCCTACGAGCTGGACGCCATCGCGGCCGTGGTGATCGGCGGCACCAGCCTGTCGGGCGGCACGGGCAGCCTGGGCGGCACGGTCGTCGGCGTCCTGCTCATCGGCGTGATCAACAACGGGCTGAACCTGCTGGGCGTGTCCTCGTATTACCAGCAGCTGATCAAGGGCGTGATCATCGTCGGCGCCGTGCTGCTCGACAGTTCGCGCCGCAGGGCATGAAGCGCTGCGCCCACGTCCTGTCCACCATCTGCAACCCGGGAGAGTTCCATGCAAAACACCCTGCCTGACGCCGCCGATACGAACATGCTGGCCGTGGTCTGCCACGGCCCCAGGGATTACCGGCTCGAACGCGTCGCACGTCCGCAGGCCGGGCCGCGCGAGCTGGTCATCCGCGTGGCTTCCTGCGGCATTTGCGCGGGCGACTGCAAATGCTGGGCTGGCGCGCCGCGCTTCTGGGGAGATCCGGAAAAAGGCCGCCCCGCCTATGTGCGCCCGCCGGTGATCGCGGGCCACGAGTTCTGGGGCCATGTGGTGCAGGTGGGCGAGGGCGCGCAGGAGCACCACGGCGTGCAGCTGGGTGACCGGGTGATCGCCGAGCAGATCGTGCCCTGCCATGCCTGCCGCTATTGCAGGACCGGCTTTCGTTGGATGTGCGAGGTACACGATGTCTACGGCTTCCAGGGCCAGGTGGCCGATGGCGGCATGGCCGAGTACATGCGCCTGTCCGCCCGCGCCGTGGTGCACCGGATTCCCGAGAGCGTGGCCTTCGAGGATGCGGCCATCACCGAGCCGCTGTCCTGCGCCATCCATGCCGTCAACCGCGGCGACATCCAGCTCGATGATGTGGTGGTCATCGCCGGCGCGGGCACGCTGGGCCTGCTCATGGCCCAGGTGGCGCGCCTGAAGACGCCGCGCCGGCTGGTGGTCATGGACTTGTCGGACCAGCGCCTGGCGCTGGCACGCCGCTGCGGCGCCGACGTGACCATCAACCCCGCGCGCGAGGATGCCCGCGCCATCGTGCACGCACTGACCGACGGCTATGGCTGCGATGTGTACATAGAGACCACGGGCGCGCCCTCGGGCGTGACGCAGGGGCTGGACCTGGTGCGCAAGCTCGGCCGCTTCGTGGAGTTCAGCGTCTTCGGGCGCGAGACCACGGTGGACTGGTCCATCATCGGCGAGGAAAAGGAGCTGGACCTGCGCGGCGCCCACCTGAGCGCCCATTGCTACCCCATCGCCATCGACCTGCTGGCGCGCGGGCTGGTCACCTCCGAGGGCATCGTCACCCACCGCTATGCGCTGTCGGACTGGGAGAGCGCCATCCGGGTGGCCGATTCCATGGACTCGGTCAAGGTCCTGCTGCTGCCCCACGCTGGCGAGGCCCGGTGAGCGGCGCTACACTGCGCGCCTTTCCCGGCACCCTTGGAGGCACCCTTGACTGAAAGCGACCTGACGCGACTGGCGACCCTGTACTACGTCGATGGATGCACGCAGGACCAACTGTCCAAGGAGTTCGGCATCTCGCGCGCCACCGTCGGGCGGCTGCTGCGCCGCGCGCAGGAAGAGGGCATTGTCGAGATCCGCGTGCGGCCGCATTCGCTGGTTTCCGCCGACCTGGAGCGGCAGTTGACCGAGCGCTTTCACATCAAGCGCGCGCTGATCGCGGTGGACCACAAGGATGCCGACCGGCAGCGCGAACTGCTGGCAGGGCTGGTGGCCAGCGAGCTGGAGCGCATCCTGGTCGATGGCTCCATCGTGGCCGTGGGCATGGGGCGCAACGTGTCCTCGGTCTCCGAGCACGCCCTGTCCGCCACACGGCGGGAATGCCACTTCGTCAGCGCCATCGGCGGCTCCTACCGTGGCGGGGAGGCGATGAACGCCGACCACATCGCGCGCCGCCTGGCCGCGCGCTTTGGCGGCAGGTCCGAATCGCTCTATGCGCCGGCCCTGGTGGGCGATCCGCAACTGCGCAAGGCGCTGCTGGACAACGACACCGTCAGGCACACCCTGGACAAGGCGCGCCGTGCCGACATCGCCCTCATCGGCGTGGGCGATGTCAGCGTGGACAGCAACATGGCCCGCATGGGCTGGTTTTCCGCGCAGGAGATCTCGGACGCCCGCCGCGCGGGCACGGTGGGCGACATGATGGGCTACGACTTCATCGACATCCACGGCCAGCCTGCCGCAACCCCCATGCAGGACCGCGTCATCGGCCTGAGCCGCGAGGACCTGCTGCGCATACCCAACGTCATCGCCGTGGCGGCCGAATCCAGCAAGGTCACGGCCATCCTGGGCGCCCTGCGCACCGGCGCCATCGACACCCTTGCCACCACCACGGCCAACGCGGCGGCCGTGCTGCAGCTGGACGATGTCATGGGGACGACGCGCTGACGCAGCGGGGGAGGCGCGGCTCTTGGGCGGCGCGCCTAGTTCGACGCGCGGCGGTAGAAGGCCAGCGAGCCTGCCAGCGCCAGCAGCATGCCGCCGCACAGGCGGTCCAGCCACATCACGGCCCGCCCGCGCAGCAGCCGCGCGGCGCGTGATCCGGCGAAGGCATAGGCCAGCATCACCAGGAAATCGATGAGCGCGAACACCAGCGCAATGGCGATGTACTGCGGCGCCTGGGCGGCCGCCGGGTCGATGAACTGCGGCAGCAGGGCCGAGCAGAACAGGTAGCCCTTGGGATTGGTCACGGCGACCAGGAACGACTTGAGCAGCACGGTGCGGGCGCTGTAGCCGTCGGCGCCAGTCTCTGCCTTGCCGCCACCCTGGGGTGCCGACAGCGATCCGCCCTGGCTGCGCAGCATGCGCAGGCCCAGCCAGGCCAGGTACGCCGCTCCCGCCCACTTGACCACCGAGAACCAGAACTCCGAGGCCGCCAGCAGCGCGCCCAGGCCCAGCGCGACAGCGCCGACCAGCACGAAGTCCGACAGCACGGCGCCCAGCATGCCCGGCAGGGCGCGGCGCACGCCGTGGCGCGAGCCATTGGCCAGGGCCAGCAGCACGGTGGGACCGGGGGTGATGATCGCGATCAGCGCGACCAGGGAGAAGACGAGCAGGGTGGCGAGGGTCATGTCGGCGAAGGCTCATGCGGTTGGCAACAGCCTGCCACTGTGCCAGCTTTGCCTGCCTTGCGCAGCCCCTGCCGACCCGGGGCAGGGCACACGGGGCAGGGCACACGGGGCGGGCAGGCGTCAGTCGCTGCCCACGCCGCCGGCGGCAAAGACCGGGCCGCGCGTGCCGGGTACCCAGCCCGGGTAGGTTTCCATCACTTCGGCGAACAGGGCCGAATCGATCCAGCGCTGCAGCCAGGCCTGCAGGTGCGGCCAGGGCTGCTCGTTCCATTGCGACTCGTCGATGCGCGCGTACTGGCGCACGAAGGGGCGCAGCGCCATGTCGGCCAGGCTGGGGTTCTGGCCGAACAGGTAGCCGGTGGCCTCCAGCTGGTCGTCCAGCTCGGCCAGCCAGGTCAGGGCATCGGCCTGGGCGTGGTTGACCTCTTCGGCCGTATAGCGCTCGGGGTACTTGCAGCGGTCCAGGGCGTGCTTGAAAAAGCCGTCGTTGCGCTCGATCAGCGCCAGCATGTCCTGCAGCGAGCCGCTGGTCGGTGCCAGCCAGCCATCCGGGTCATTGGCGCGCAGCGCGTGCAGCATGACATCCAGGCTCTGCTCGATCACGCGGCCGTCCTCCAGCACCAGCACGGGCACCGTGCCCTTGGGCGATGCATCGAGCAGCGCCTGCGGCTTGTTGCGCAGGTTGATTTCGCGCAGCTCGCAGGCCAGGCCGGCATGGGCCAGCGCCAGGCGGGCGCGGATGGCGTAGGGGCAGCGGCGAAACGAGTAGAGAACCGGCAGGGTCTGGGTCATGGAGCGGGAGCGGGGCTAGGGGCCAAAAGCGGCAGATGATAGCGCCGGGGCCAAAGTCGGAAGGCCTGCGGGTCTTGCCGCGGGCGTCCGTGGCTATTGCAGCTGCGCCAGCAGCCATTGCCTGAAGGTCTTGAGCGCCGCGCTGGGTGCGCGCGAGCGCAGGTGGGTCAGCCAGTAGGCGCCCGTGTCCACCTCCTGCTCGAAGGGGCGCACCAGCCGGCCCTGCTGCAGCAGGTGCTGGAACATGCGCGCCGGCAGCAGGGCCACGCCTGCTCCCTGGGCGGCCGCTTCGGCCAGCGTCAGCGAGGAGTCGAACATGGCCCCGCGCGCCAGCGGCGCGCTCTGGTCCAGCGTGGCGAACCAGCTCTCCCATTCCTGCAGGCGGTACGAGCGCAGCAGCGTCTGCCCGGCCAGGTCGGCCGGCTGGCGCAGGCGCTGGGCCAGGGCCGGGGTGCACATGGGCGTCAGCGGCGCGCGCAGCAGCAGCTCGGCGCGCGTGCCCTGCCAGGCGCCGTCGCCGAAGCGCACGGCCGCATCCAGCCCTTCGCCGGCCAGGTCCACGCGGTTGTTGTGCGTGAGCAGTCGCAGGTCGATGTAGGGGTGCTGCTGCTGGAACTGGCCCAGCCTGGGAATCAGCCAGCCGATGGCGAAGGTGCCGACCACGCCCACGGTGAGGACCTCGCGCGGGCGCGGCTCGGCCACCTGCTGCAGCGAATGCTCTATGCGCGCAAAGCTCTCGGCCACGGCAGGCCACAGCGCATGGCCTTCGTCGGTCAGCGCCAGGCCGCGCGGCAGGCGCCGGAACAGCGGCTTGCCCAGGCGCTCCTCCAGGTTGCGGATGTGCTGGCTGACGGCGGCCTGGGTCACGCACAGCTCGTCGGCCGCCCGCGTCAGGTTGAGATGGCGCGCGGCCGCGTCGAACATGCGCAGGGCATTGAGGGGCAGTTGCATGGTGAGCCAATAGTTTTTCTAAGGGATGCTGCCAATTATTCACGCTGGTCGCAGATTGGGCGCGGCGCTATCGTTGCGTTTGTCGATCTGCAACTGAAAAGGAAAAACAATGCAAAGACGCGATTTTCTGATGACGGGCGGCGCGGCCGCCTGGATGGCGGCCGGGCTGGCAGGCTGCGCCCTGCCATCAAAAAAACAGGGGGCTGCCGACCAGGCCTTCAGGACCGAGCTGGCGCGCATCGAGAAAAGTGTGGGCGGCCGGCTCGGTGTGGCCGTGCTGGAGGCGGAGTCGGGCGCCAGCGTGGACCACCGCGGCGACGAGCGCTTTGTCATGTGCAGCACCTTCAAGCTGCTGCTGGCCGCCCAGGTGCTGGACCGCGTGCAGCAGGGTGATGAGCGCCTGTCGCGCCGCGTGCACTACGCCAGCTCCCGGCTGGTTCCCTACTCGCCGGCCAGCGGCCCGCGTGCCGGTGACGGCGGCGGCATGACCATCTCCGAGCTGTGCGAGGCCGCCGTGGTGCTCAGCGACAACACGGCCGCCAACCTGCTGCTGGACGCCAGCGGCGGACCGCAGGCGCTGACGCAGTGGCTGCGCGCCAGCGGCGACGAGACCACGCGCCTGGACCGCATGGAGCCCGAGCTCAACGAAGGCCTGCCCGGTGACGAGCGCGACACCACCACGCCGCTGGCCATGGTGCAAAGCATGCAGCGCCTGCTGCTGGGATCGGTGCTGGACGGCCATGGCCGCGCCCTGCTGCAGCAATGGCTGGTGGCCAGCCGCACGGGCGACAAGCGCCTGCGCGCGGGCATGCCGGCCGGCTGGCGCGTGGGTGGAAAGACGGGCACCGGCGATCGCGGCACGGCCAACGATGCCGTCATCGCCTGGCCCACGCCGCAAAGCGCACCGCTGCTGGTGACCGGCTACCTCACCGAATGCCCGGCCGACGCGCCACAGCGCGATGCGGCGCTGGCAGCGGCCGGCAAGGCGGCCGCACGCTGGCAGGCAGCAGTGCAAGGCTGAGTTGCGCCACCATGTCGCTTGATTTGGGCGATTTCAAAAAAATTGGCGCGGCCTGAAGACGAGAGACACCGAGGAAGGGCCTGGGCCGGCCGCGCCGCCCCCGCACCGAGGGTGTCGCCGGCCGCCCGTATGCCCCCCTCGTGAGGGGGAAGGCGCACAGCGCCTCAGGGGGTTACAACTTCTTGACCAGGACCTGACTTTTGCGGTCCCAGTTGTACTTGGCCTTGCGCGCCTCGGGCAGCCAGTCGGGGTCCACGGGCTGGAAGCCGCGCTTGATGAACCAGTGCATGGTGCGCGTGGTCAGCACGAACAGGCTGTCCAGGCCCTGGGCCTTGGCGCGCTGCTCTATGCGCTTGAGCAGCTTCTCGCCGTCGCCCGTGCCCTGGCTCTTGGGCGAGACGGTGACGGCCGCCATCTCGGCCGTCCTGGCGCTGGGATAGGGGTAGAGCGCGGCGCAGCCGAAGATCACGCCATCGTGTTCGATGATGGTGTAGTGGGCGATGTCGCGCTCGATCTCGGTGCGGCTGCGCTTGACCAGGGTGCCGTCCTTCTCGAAGGGCTCGATCAGCTGGATGATGCCGGCCACGTCGTCGGGCGTGGCCTCGCGCAGCTCTTCCAGCTTCTCGTCGATGATCATGGTGCCGATGCCGTCGTGCACATAGATCTCCAGCAGCAGCGCGCCGTCAATCGCAAAGGGCAGGATGTGGCTGCGCTCCACGCCGTGCTCGCAGGCATGCACGCAGTGCTGCAGGTAAAAGCCCGTGTCCGTGGGCTGCTCGGGCGTGGGCAGCTCGGCCAGCATGCGGCGGGCCGTGGCCAGCGGCAGCTCGGTGTCGATGGGGTTGGTCTCATCGGCCGGGCCCGTGGGGTCCATGCGGATGCCCGGCACCTCGGTCATGAAGATCAGCTTGTCGGCCTTCAGCTCGATGGCCACGCGCGTGGCCACCTCTTCCATGCTCAGGTTGAAGGCCTCGCCGGTGGGCGAGAAGCCGAAGGGCGACATCAGCACCATGGCATCCATGTCCAGTGCGCTGCGGATGCCGCTGACATCGACCTTGCGCACCAGGCCCGAATGCTTGAAATCCACGCCGTCCACGATGCCCACGGGCCGCGCCGTGAGGAAGTTGCCCGAGATCACCCGCACCCGTGCCCCCGCCATGGGCGTATTGGGCAGGCCCTGGCTGAAGGCGGCCTCGATCTCATAGCGCAGCTGGCCAGCGGCTTCCTGGGCGCAGTCCAGCGCCACGGAGTCGGTGATGCGCACGCCGCGCGAGTACTGGGCCTCATGGCCCTTGGCGGCAAGCTGTTCGTTGACCTGGGGACGGAAGCCATGGACCAGCACGATCTTCACGCCCATGGCCTGGATCATGGCCAGGTCCTGGACGATGGAGCTGAGCTTGCCCGATGCGATGGCCTCGCCCGTCAGTCCCACCACAAAGGTCTGGTGTCGGAACTTGTGGATATAGGGAGCCACGGACCGGAACCAGGGGACGAAGGTGAAGTTGAAGACGGTGGACATGGTGGTCAGTCGGGGCATCGGGCCGATGCCGGGCAGAAAAAAAAGGCCTGCGGACAGGTCCGCCAGGACATGCTCGCGCAGGCAGGCGCCAGTGTAGCGGCATGGCGCGGCACCTGCGCACAGAAATGGGATGGAACGCCACGCAAATCGACCCTGCTGCACGGTGCCGGCGGCACAAGGCACAGGACCTTGTCCGACGGGGGCCCGCCTGCAAGCCCGTGTAAGCTTCGCCACCATCGGTGAACCACGCAAGGCGCCCCCATTCATGCCATTGAGCGCTTCCATGTTTTTTCCGTTGCTTGCGCGGCCTGCGCGCGTTTTGCCGTGGCTGCCGTGGCTGGCGGCGCTGGGCATGGTCGCAGGGGCGGCCCAGGCTGCAGGGGAGGCTCCGGCCTCCCAGGCCGCCGCCGCGATGAGCTTCGTGCAGGCCCGCCAGGCGCTGCTGGAGGGCTCCGACCAACTGGCCGCCTCGGCCAAGGCCGTGGAAAGCGCGCGGCTCAGACGCCAGGGTACGCAGGGGCTGGGCGGGCCTTCCGTGGCCATCACGGGCCTGGGCTACCGCTACTCGGCCAATGCCGACATCGATCTCGATCCTGCGCGGCGCACCCTGGACGGCGTCCTCGGCCAGCTGCCGCCCTCGGTGGGGCCGGCCATTCCCTCGCTGCCGCAACTGCCCACCTCCTATGCCTTGCAGCGCAAGAGCACGAATGCCTCGGCCAGCCTGTCCCTGGTCTGGCCGCTGTACCTGGGCGGCCTGTCCGATGCGGTGCGCAGCGGCCTGGACGCTGCCACGGACGAAGCCCTGGCCGATGCCGCCAGCAGCAGCCACGCCCTGCATTCGCTGCTGGTGCAGCGCTACTTCGGCGCCCAGCTGGCCGAGCGTGCGGCCCGGCTGCGCGAGCGTGCGCTTGAAGGCGTGCGCGTGCATGACGCGGCGGCGCAAAGCATGCTCAAGGCGGGCGTGATCTCCCGGCTGGAACGCCTGCAGGCCCGTGCCGCGCTGGCCGATGCCGAACAGCAGGCGCGCAAGTCGCGCGACGACGCAGACCTGGCCGCAGCGGCGCTGGCGCGCACGGTCAAGGCGCAGCGGCAGGTGCTGCCCAGCACGCCGCTGTTCGTCAGCAGCCGGCCTTTGCCGCCGCTGGACGGCTTCGTCGCTGCAGCCCAGGCGCACCATCCGGGTCTGGACAAGGTGCAGGCCAAGAAGCGCCAGGCCGAGTCGCTGCACGACGCCCAGGAGGCGCTGCGCCGGCCGCAGCTGCTGGCCTTCGGTTCGCGCGAGGTCAACACCAGCGGCAAGCCCAACTGGGTGGCTGGCGTGGCCGTGCGCTGGACGCTGTGGGACAGCATCGACCGCGATGCGCTGGCCGCCTCCTCGCAGCGCAAGATCGAGCAGGCCGAGCTGACCCGAGCCCAGGCGCTCAGCGACATCGCGCTGCTGGTCGAAAAGAACTGGCTGGGCGTGGAGCAGGCACGCCGCCAGTACCAGGCCCAGCAGGCCCAGGAGGATCTTGCGCGCGAGCTGCTGCGGCTGCGCGAGGCCGGCCTGCGGGAAGGCACCAGCACCACGCTGGACCTGATCGATGCCAGCCTCAATCTCGCCAAGGTCCAGACCCAGCGTGCCGAACTGGCCAACCAGTATGTGCAGGCCCTGGCCGCACTGCTGGAGAGCACGGGCCAGAGCGAGGAATTCGACCGATTCATGGCCCAGGCCGACATACAGATCCCACCCGACGCACCATGAGCACAGCCACGCCCGACCATCCCCGCAGCGCCACCGAAGCACCCGGCCCCGCGCCCGTGCCGCCGGGGCGCAGGCGCCCCTGGCTGGCCCTGGCCATCGTGCTGGCCGTGCTGCTGCTCGTGGCCTGGGGCTTTTGGCGTGCGGCGCAGCCCGCCCCCCTGTATTTCCAGGGCCAGATGGAGGCACGCGAGACCGACATCGCGCCCAAGGTCACGGCGCGCATCGCCAAGGTGCGGGTCACCGAAGGCCAGAAGATCCAGCCCGGCGATCTGCTGGTGGAGATGGACAGCCCCGAGGTGCGCGCCAAGCTGGCCCAGGCCGAGGCCGCGCGCGATGCCGCCCAGGCCCAGGCCGACAAGGCGCAGGCCGGCGCACGCCCGCAGGAAGTGCAGATGGCGCGCCTGAACTGGCAGCGCGCCCAGACGGCCGCCGACCTGGCCCAGACCTCGCTGCGCCGCGTGCAAAGCCTGTTCGACCAGGGACTGGTTGCGGCCCAGAAGCGCGATGAAGCCGATGCCAACTGGCGCGCCTCGCGCGACCAGGCGCTGGCTGCGCGCGCGCAATATGAAATGGCGGCTTCGGGTGCGCGCCAGGAGGATCGCAGTGCCGCCCAGGCCCAGGCACGCCAGGTGCAGGGCGTGGTCGCCGAGGTGGAGGCTGCGCGTGCCGAGACCGAGCTGCGCAGCCCCGTGGGCGGCGAGGTGGTCCAGGTGCTGGCCCGCCAGGGCGAGCTGTCCCCGCAGGGCGTGGCCGTGGTCACCGTGGTGGACCTGGCCGACCAGTGGGTGGTGCTCAATGTGCGCGAGGACCAGCTTGCACGCTTTGCCCAGGGCAGCCGCTTCACCGGCCGCCTGCCGGGCCTGGACAACCGCGAGGCCGGCTTCGAGGTCTACTACCTGGGTGTGCTGCCCGACTTCGCCACCTGGCGCGCCACGCGCGCCGGCCAGGGCTTCGATGCGCGCACCTTCGAGGTCCGCGCGCGGCCGCAGCAGCCCATTGCAGGCGCGCGGCCCGGCATGAGCGTGGTCGTGGAAGGCGGCCGTTGAGCGGCCGGCGGCAGTGAGCGCGAACCCGCCCACGGCCTTTGCCGCCAGCCTGCGGCGCGAATGGCGTCTGCTGCGCGGACGGCCCTGGGACCTGGCCATGGTCAGCTGGGTGCCGCTGCTGGCGCTGCTGCTCATGGTCTGGATCTTCTCGGCAGGCCTGGTCCAGCGCCTGCCCGTCGCTGTCTGGGACCAGGACCACAGCGCCCTGTCGCGCCAGCTGGTGCGCATGCTGGACGCCACGCCGGGCCTGGCCGTGCAGTCGCAGGCGCTCAATGCCTCGGAGGCGCAATGGGCGCTGCAGTCCATGAATGCCTATGCCGTGGTGCAGATCCCGCCCGGCTTTGCGCGCGACATCAAGCGGGGCCAGGGGGCCGACGTGGTGCTCATGCACAACGCCCAGCTGGCCACGCATTCCAGCCTGATCCAGCGCGACCTGCGCCAGGTGGTGGGAACGCTGTCGGCCGGCGTGGAAATGCAGGCCCGTGCCAAGCGCGGCGACCCGGCCCAGGCGCTGCGCGTGCGCATGGAGCCTATACGCACCAACCTGGTGTCGCTGTTCAACATCTCCACCAATTACGAGCAGTTCCTGGCGGCGGCGCTGATTCCCGCGCTGCTGCACATCCTGGGCATGACGGCCGGCGCCTGGTCCGTGGGGCGCGAGCTGCGCGACCGCACGCTGGGCCAGTGGATGGCCGAGGCTGCGGGCCCGGGAAGGCCCGGCTGGAGCGCCATTGCGGGCGCCTTGGCAGGCAAGCTGGCGCTGTCCTGGGCCAGCCTGGGCCTGGGCGGTACGCTGGCCATGCTGTGGCTCACGGCCGGACGGGGCTGGCATCCGGGGCAGGGCGCTGCCAGCCTGGCCTGGGTGGCGCTGGCCCTGCTGCTGCTGATCGCCGTGAGCCTGGCGGCGGGGGCGCTGCTGGCGGCGCTCACGCTGTCGCTGCGCACGGCGCTTTCGGGGGCGGGCCTGCTGTCGGCGCCGGCCTTTGCGTTCAGCGGCGTGGGCTTTCCGCTGCTGGCCATGCCGGATTCGGCGCGTGCCTGGGCCCTGTCCATGCCCTATACCCACTATGCGCGGCTGCAGATAGAGCAGCTGCAGATGGGCGCGCCCATCGTGCAGAGCCTGCCCGTGGTGGCCGGGCTATTGCTGGCCGCGCTGGTGTTGCTGCTGCTGGCCACGGCAGGCCTGGCGCGCGGCCTTTCCCGCCCCGACAAATGGGGAGGGCGCTGAGATGGCCAGGGGCTTTGCGCATGACTTCATCAGCGCCTTGCGTGCCGTGTTCGGCGATGTGGGCGTGCTCATGCTGCTGGTGGGCGCGCCCGTGCTCTACGGCTTCTTCTATCCCTGGTTCTATGGGCAGGAGGTCGTGCAGCGCGTGCCCGTGGCCGTGGTGCAGCACGACGGCAGCGGCCTGGCGCGCCAGATGCTGCGCTTTGCCCAGGCCAGCCCGCGCATCGAGGTGACCCTGGTCACGGGCGACGAGGCCCAGGCGCAGCAGGCCCTGCTGGATGGCCGCGTCATGGGCTACGCGCTGCTGCCGCGCGACCTCAAGCGCCGCGTGGTGCGCAGCGAAGAGGCCGTGGTCCCCGTCTATGCCAACGGTGCCTACCCGCTGGCCGCCAAGCAGGTGCAGTACGGCTTTGCCGAGGCCTTCGGCACGGTCTCGGCAGGCGTGGAGCTGCGGCGCCTGACGGCCGGCGGACAGAGCGCACTGCAGGCCCAGGCCAGCCGCTCGCCCGTCAACCTGCAGATGCAGGCCCTGTTCAATCCGACGGAAGGCTACGGCAGCTTCGTCGTCGCCGCCGTGGCCATCATCATCCTGCAGCAGACACTGCTCATGGGCGGCGCGCTGCTGGTGGGAACCTGGCGCGAGCAGGGATTGGACCGGGCGCCGGCACGCACCTGGCTGGCGCGGCTGCTGGCGCTGTGCACGCTGGGCTGGCTCTCGGGCCTGTACTACTTCGGCTGGATCTTCGTCTGGCACGACTATCCGCGCGGCGGCAATCCCTGGGGCGCGCTGGCGCTGCTGGCCGTCTTCGTCCCGGCTGTGGCGGGAGCGGCGGCGCTGCTGGGCTGGTGGCTGGCCAACCGCGAGCGCGCCATGCAGGTGGTGCTGTTCACCTCCATCCCGCTGGCCTTCGTCGGAGGCTTCAGCTGGCCGGCCGAAGCCCTGCCGCAACTGCTGCAGGCGCTGCGCTGGCTGTCGCCCAGCACGGCGGCCATCCAGGCCTCGCTGCGACTGAACCAGGCCGGCGCGCCGCTGGAGGCGGCGCTATGGCATCTGTCCGTGCTGCTGGCCCTGGCGCTGCTGGGTTGGGTGGCCGTGCTCTGGCTGGGCAGCCGCCGTGCGGACCTGCCCGGGGATGGCCGCAAGTAGACCGATGCTGCGTCCAGCACAGGTCCGCCTTGGCGGGTCCCATCATGGGTTGGACGGCGCCGCTCAGTCGCAGCGAATCGTGTCGCCTTCCAGCACGCAGATCAGCCCGTTGTAGGCGGTCAAGGTGTCGCGATACCGGCGATAGAGGTTGCCTTTGATGTCGAAGCAGCTGTCTGCCTTGCACCGGTCGAGCTTTACGGTGCGGGTGCCGGCTGGAGGGGTCAGGACAATCTTGGGTGGCTCCTGGAGCAAGGGCATATTCGTGCCGCAGGATGCATTCACGTTGGAGATCTGCGCATTCATGCGCATGCGCTTTTCGCCTTCGGAGAGGCTGCGGATGCTGGAGACGAATTCCAGCTCCTTGCGAGCCTGGCTGCAGCCCGGGGAGGCTGATGCAGGCGTGGGCTGCTGCGCCTGCTGGTCGATCATGCGCTGCTGGCTATCGATCTGGCGCCGCTGTGCGTCGACGGCCTGCTGGCGGTATTTGCGCTCGTTGGCCTGCGCGGCCTCGGCGCGCTCCTGGAGAATCTCCGCATCCGTCTTTCGGCGCTCGATCATGCCGCCGACTTGCGCGCTGCTGCATGGACGGTCGGAGAAATTCATTTCTCCGGATGGATCCTTGCATTGATAGATCTGCGCCATGGCTGGAACTGCGAATGTCAGGCCGCACAACAGTGCAATGGCTTCACGCATGGATTCTCTCCACAAGAGGTCTGGACCACAATTTCCGATGGCCTGGCATGGCGTCCGTTCCGACATGCGCTTCACACTTCAGGCCGGCGCGCCCGCGCCGCGACCCCGTCCCTGCATGGCCAGCATCAGCAGCACCACGCCCACGATGGGCAGCAGCCAGGTGTTGATGCCGTCCCAGCCGGCCGTGTGCAGCAGCTGGCCCGAGCCGAACGAGGCCACGGCCACGGTGCCGAAGACCAGGAAATCGTTGAGCGCCTGCACCTTGGCGCGCTCGGCAGGGCGGTAGCACTCGGTGACCATGGCCGTGGCGCCGATGAAGCCGAAGTTCCAGCCCACGCCCAGCAGCACCAGGGAGCCCCAGAAGTGCAGCAGCTCCAGCCCCATCAACGCCATCAGGGCCGAGGCGGCGATCATCACCAGCCCCAGCGCCGTGATGCGGCGCTTGCCGAAGCGCGCGATCAGCCGGCCCGTGAAGAAGCTGGGCGCGAACATGGCCAGCACATGCCACTGGATGCCCAGCGCCGCCTCGCCCACCGTGTGGCCGCAGCCCACCATGGCCATGGGCGCGGCCGTCATCAGAAAGGCCATCAGGCCGTAGCTGACCACGCCGGCCGAAGCCGCCACGATGAACTGCGGCGTGCGCGCAATCTCGGCCAGCGGCCGGGCCTCGCCCGCCACGGCGCGGGCCTGGGGCGGCGGCAGCTTCAGGCCCAGCAGCAGCGGCAGGGCCAGCAGGGCGAGCACGGCCTGGCTGTAGAAGCTGCCTGCGAACGGTGTCATGGGCAGGGCGTCGCGCGTCCAGATCACCACCTGCGGGCCGATGATGGCCGCGATCAGCCCGCCGATCATCACGCGCGAGATGGCGCGCGCCTGCTCGGCGGGGTCGGTCATGGCGTCGGTGGCCGCGAAGCGGTAGCTCTGCACGCAGGCCGCGTAAAAGCCCGCCAGCGCCGTGCCGATGCAGAAGGTCACGAAATCGGAGTGCGCAATGCCCTGGGCGGCGATCACGCCCGAGACCACGCCCAGGATGGCGCCCAGCACATAGGCCGTGCGCCGCCCCATGCGCTGCATCAGCCAGGCCGCGGGCAGCGTGGATAGCGCCAGGCCCAGCTGGTAGATGCTGACCGGCAGCGTGGTGGCCGTGGGATTGGTGGACAGCTGCTGCCCCACCAGGCCGCCCAGCGAAATGATGATGGGCGGCGACGCGCCCCCCAGCGATTGCGCGGCCACGAGCAGGCCGAGGTTGCGGCGCTGCAGCGCTGGAGTGTGTTGTTCTGGTGTCATGGCTTGTGCGGCGGAAAGACCGCATCTTCACCGAAAAGCATGAGGGCTGGGTTAAGCGCCGATTCAGCCAGCCGGGCCGGTGGTCCAGTCCGCGATGGCCAGTCCGGGTTCGGGAATGCGGCTGAACACCCGGTCTCTTGTGACCAGCACCGAGCGCTCGCCGGCCTGCGCGGCCTGCTGCTGCAGGAGCAGGGCGTGCGCGGCAATCATCATGTCCATGGAGGCCAGCGTGATGCCGGCCGCCTCGCAAGCGGCGCGCAGGTGGCCGTAGGCATCGGCCACCTGGGCCGTCCAGGGCAGCACCTCGACGCGGGCCAGGAACCCTGTCACCCGCAGCGACAGCCCGGCAGGGTGGCCGCGCTTGGCGACCCCGTACATCAGTTCGGCCTGCGTGACCGCCGACACTGCGATCTGGTGCATGGGTACGCGAACCAGCTGTTCGCGCACGGCAGGGATATCGCCTTTGATGATGTGGCTGGCGATGTTGGTGTCCAGCAGGTAGCGTGTCATCGCGTACTGCCTTCGTCGGCAAACGGATCGCGGCCTGACTCTGGCTGCGCTCGGTCAGCGGTGTCCATGAAATCGGCCGGCACGTCGGTGGTGGCGTCGAGCGCAAAGAACTCTTGCCATGAGTCGGGACGGCGCGACAGGATCACGTCGCCCGTGATGGGGTCGCGACGTATGTAGACCTCTTTTTCCTCGAACCGGAATTCATAGGGAAGGCGCACGGCCTGGCTGCGACCGGTGGTGAAAAGCTTGGCAGTCTGCGTCACGGCGATTCCTCCTGTTGGTATGTATCAAAGTATATATCCGCGCTGTGACTTGCTGTACGCCTCCTGGAAGATTTGGTGGATCAGCTCCCTGAACCATTTGTGCCCCGCGTCATGGTCGTTGCGCGGATGCCAGACGGCGTCGATGGACAGGGCCAGCTCGGGCAGGGGCATGGGGCGCGCCACGCAGTTGGAGCCGGACAGCACGCTGTGCATCCAGTGCGCGGGCATGGCGGCCACCAGGTCGGTGGATTCGATGACGGGCACCATGCCCAGCCAGGTGGGCACCTGGAACATCACGCGCCGCGCCAGCCCGCGCTCGGCCAGGAGTTCGTCCACGATGCTGCTGCCCACGCCCGTGACCTTCAGGTGGCCCTGCTCCAGGTATTTTTCCAGCGTGAGCGGGGAGGCGGCGGCCGGATGGTCCTTGCGCATCAGCACCATCCACTGGTCGTCCAGCAGGCGCCGTGACGCCGACAGCACCGAGCGACCGCGCGAGACGGACAGCCGTATCTCCACGCCTTCGTACTCGACGCGGTCCGAGGGCTGGCGGCCGTCGAAGGACTGCACCGACAGGCTGATGCCCGGCGCCACCGCACGCAGATGGATGCACAGCTGCGGGAGTAGCAGCACGCCCACGTAGTCGGACAGGCGCAGGTGGAAATTGCGCCGCGCCGTGGCCGGATCGAAGCCCTTGCTGACCTCGATGGCGCTTTCGATCTCGCTGAAGGCCTTGCGGAAGCTGCGCGCCAGGCGCACGGCCTCGGGCGTGGGCGACATGCCTTCGGCCGTGCGCAGCAGCAGCGGGTCGTTGAACTGGGTACGCAGCCGGCGCAGCGCATGGCTGACGGCCGAGGAGGTGATGCCCAGCCGCGCGGCGGCCTTGCCCACGCTGCGTTCTTCCACCAGGGCCTCGAAGATCACCAGCAGGTTGAGGTCGATGCTGCGCAGGTTGACCGGAGCCCGGGGCGCGCCGTCCGCATGTTGAATGCTGTTCATTTTGATGATGACAAAGATGAGCTTGACTGAATTTTACGTGCGTCACGACAATGCACCAGCTTTGAAATGAACGCCCATGAATTCACCCAGTTTCAACCGCTGTGCCGTTGATTGCGACGCAGTCGAAAATCCAGCGGAACAATATCTGTTTCCGGAAAATTCCTGCGATACCCATTTCCATGTATTTGGTCGTTCCGATGATTTTCCGTTGATTGCGGAACGCGCCTATACGCCGGCTGTCGCGTCCATGGACGATTATTGGAAAGCCTTTCGCCCATTGGGCGTGGGCCGCTGCGTTCTGGTCCAGCCCAGCGTGTATGGCCGCGACCACGGCCTGCTCAAGCAGACGCTGCGCCATGCCGAAGCGGGCCGCATGCGTGGTGTGGCCGTGATCTACGAGGACACGCCGGATGCGGAGATCGAAGCGCTGCACGCCCTGGGCGTGCGCGGCGCTCGGTGCAATGCGCTGTTTTCGGGCGGGGTCTCCGTCTCCAGCCTGCGGACCGTGGCCGACCGCATCCGGGGTCTGGGCTGGCATGTGCAATTGCTGGTGAACGTGGATGACGACCCTGGCCTGGCGCAGCGCGTGGCCGACATGGGCGTGGCCGTGGTGGTGGATCACTTCGGCCACCCGTCGCGCCAGCTGGGCGCCGGCGGGCCGGGCAGCCGCAACCTGCAGGCGCTGATGAAGGAAGGCCGGGCCTGGGTGAAGTTCTCGGGCGCCTACCGGATATCGGCAACGGCATCGGCCGCGGACCCGGCCGTGGTTCCCATTGCACATGCCCTGGTGCAGGCCAATCCGCACCGGATCGTATGGGGGTCGGACTGGCCGCATCCCGGAATAAAGGCCCGTT
This sequence comes from Delftia sp. DT-2, assembly GCF_028401915.1. Lineage (NCBI taxonomy): Bacteria > Pseudomonadati > Pseudomonadota > Betaproteobacteria > Burkholderiales > Comamonadaceae > Delftia > Delftia sp. DT-2. The sequence continues at coordinate 17,719 of NZ_JAQOTI010000011.1, read as the reverse complement.
CGAATTCCGCTAGCGAATTGGCGCAGGCACTGGTGGATTGGGTTCCAGAGGAATACAGGCATACGGTATTGGTCGATAACCCCGCGCGCCTATATTGGGGTCATTGATTTTCAAATAGCAGGAGACAGAGAAAATGAATCGAATCACATCGGGCCGCAGAGGCTTTATACGCACGGCGGTATCTTTCGCGGCGCTGGCTGCGGCATCGGCCGCATCTGCAGTGCAGGCGCGCGGATTTCCCGCCAAGCCGCTCACGCTGGTCGTGCCCTTTGCGCCGGGCGGCAACGTGGACATCGTGGCCCGCACGCTGGGCATTCCGCTGGCCCGGCATGCGGGGCAGTCCGTGATCGTGGACAACCGTGCGGGCGGCGGTGGTGCCGTGGGCTCGGGCTGGGTGGCGCGCGCCGAGCCGGACGGGCATACGCTGCTGGTGGCCACGCCGGGCCAGTTGGGCACCTTGCCCGAGATGATCAAGCTGCCCTACCGCGCCGACAGCTTTGCGCCCATTGCCGTGGTCAGCCGCACGCCCGTGGTCGTGGTGGTGCGCGCCAACGACGCGCGCTTCAAGACCGCTGCCGATTTCATCAAGGCGATGAAGGCCAAGGATGGCAGCGTGACCGTGGGCCATGCCGGCCCGGGCTCGCCCAATCACCTGGCCGTGCTGCAGCTGGAAGATGCCGTGAAGGTGCGCGTCAATCCCGTGCCCTACAAGGGATCGGGGCCGGCCCTGGTCGATCTGATCGGCGGGCAGATCGATGCCGTGGTGGACCAGATCACCAGCTCCACGCCGCATATCAAGAGCGGCGCCTTGCGCGCGCTGTTCGTGCTGGGGCCGCGCGCCGGGGGCGGGCTGGCCGATGTGCCCGACCTGGCCCAGCTGGGCCTGCCGGTGTTCGATGCCACCACCTTCGTGGGCGTGTTCGCGCCCAAGGGTGCGCCCACGGCCAGCGTGGACAGCCTGTATGGCTGGATCTCCCAGTCTGTGGCCGACCCGGAGTTCAGTCGCCTGATCCGCGAACTGGGCAGCGAGCCCTTCCCGGCCAGCGCGGCCGTGCTGCAGCGCCTGGTCAGCGAAGAGGCCGCGCTGGCGGCGCGGCTGACCCGGCAGGGGCGCCTGCGCGCGGAGTAGCCACAGGCGGGTTGGAGCACGCTTCAGAACCCGGCCGCCAGCCCGTCGCGGCGCGGGTCGCTGGCGATCTGGTAGCCCTCCACGGCGGGATCGCCCATGCGCCAGATGAACTGGCCGGCGCCGAAGTCCTGGTAGGGGTCGTGGATGATCTCCACCTGGTGGCCCAGCGCCTGCAGGCCGGCGATGGTGGACGGGTCCATGCCGCCTTCCACGTTGATGGCCAGGCCTTCGTTGACGCGCCAGCGCGGCGCATCGCAGGCCGCCTGGGGCGACTGGCGGTAGTCCAGCATGCGCACCACAGTCTGCATGTGGCCCTGGGGCTGCATGTTGCCGCCCATGACGCCGAAGCTCATCACGGGCTGGCCGTCGCGGGTCAGGAAGGCCGGAATGATGGTGTGGAAGGGGCGCTTGCCCGGGCCCACCAGGTTGGCGCGGTTGGGGTGCTGGGGGTCGGTGCCGAAGCCGTGGCCGCGGTTTTGCAGGCTGATGCCGAAGGTCGGCTCCACCACGCCCGAGCCAAAGCCCGAGAAGTTGCTCTGGATGAAGCTGACCATCATGCCGTTCTCGTCGGCTGCCGTCAGGTAGATGGTGCCGCCGCGCACGGGGTTGCCGGCCTTGAAGTCCTGCGCACGGCGCGGATCGATCAGCCTGGCGCGCGAGGCCAGGTAGGCGTCGTCGAGCATCTGTGCGGGCGTCACCTCCATGTCCGCATCGGCCACGTAGCGGTAGATGTCGGCAAAGGCCAGCTTCATGGCCTCGATCTGCAGATGCTGGGAGGCCACGCCATCCACGGGCAGGCTGGCCAGGTCGAAGTTGGACAGAATGCCCAGCGCGACCTGCGCGGCAATGCCTTGCCCGCCCGGCGGGATCTCGTGCAGCGTGTGGCCGCGGTAGTCCTTGGCCAGCGGCTGCACCCATTGCACCTCGTGCGCGGCCATGTCGGCCATGCCCAGGCAGCCGCCGTGCTGCTGCACGAACGAGGTCACGGCCCGGGCAATCTCGCCTTCATAAAAGGCCTTGCCGCGCGTGGCGCCAATGGCGCGCAGGGCGCGCGCTGCGGCGGGAAAGCAAAACAGCTCGCCCACCTCGGGCGCGCGGCCCCGGGGCAGGAAGCTTTCCCTGAACCCCGGCTGCGATTGCAGCTCGGGCGCGCCTGCGGCCCATTTCTGCTGGACCACGGGCGGCACCAGGTAGCCGCGCTCGGCGATCTCGGCGGCCGGCTCCATCAGCGCGTCAAAGGGCAGCTTGCCGAAGCGCTCGTGCAGGGCCACCCAGGCGCTGACGGCGCCCGGCACGGTGATGGAGTCCACGCCCCGGCGCGGCGGCTTGTCCTGGGGGCCATAGCGCTGGTGGAAGTACTCGGGCGCCCAGCCCTGCGGTGCGCGGCCGCTGGCGTTGAGTCCGTGCAGCTCCTTGCCATCCCAGAGGATGCAGAAGGCGTCCGAGCCCAGGCCGTTGCTCACCGGCTCGACGATGGTCATGGCCGCCGCCGCCGCAATGGCCGCGTCCACCGCGTTGCCGCCTGCCCACAGCATGCGCAGGCCGGCCTGCGCCGCCAGCGGGTGGGAGGTGGACACGGCATTGCGCGCGAACACGGGCACCCGCCTGGAGTCGTAGGGGTTGCCGGGAGAGAAGGGAGAGGAAGAGGCGTGCATGAAAGAGCCTGCCTCAGTCGGCGGTGATGCCCATGGTCTTCACGTCACGGCTCCAGCGCGTCAGCTCGCGGTCGATCTGCTGCTTGAAGGACTTGGGGTCGCTGGTCTCGGGGTCCAGGCCCTGGGCCTCGAACTGGGCCTGCACTTCGGGGCGCTCCATGATCTTGCGCACTTCCAGGGCCAGCCGCTCGACGATGGCCGGGTCCGTGCCGCCCGTGGTGAACAGGCCGTACCAGGACGTGAAGGCATAGCCGGGCAGGCCGGCCTCGGCGACGGTGGGCACGTTGGGCAGGTTCTTGACGCGCTGCTTCGTGGTCACGGCCAGGATGCGGGTCTGGCCGGTCTTGGCCGATGTGATGGCAGGCGGAATGCCCGAGAAGATGGCCTGCACCTGGCCGCCCGACACATCGGTGATGGCCGGGCCGTTGCCGCGGTAGGGCACGTGCACCAGGTTCACGCCGGCCTGCTGCGCGAACAGCGCGCCGGCCAGGTGCAGGGTGGAGCCGTTGCCCGACGATGCGTAGTTGATGCTGCCCGGCGCCTTGCGCGCGGCCTCGATCATTTCCTGCACCGTCTTGTAGGGCAGGGCGGCGTTCACCAGCAGCGCGTTGCCGGATTCGGCCACCAGGGTGATGGGCTCCAGGTCCTTGCGCGGGTCGAACGACAGCTTCTTGGCCAGCACGGGCGCCACGGTGTTGCTGCCGATGGAGCCTAGCAGAAGCGTGTAGCCGTTCTTGGGTGCCTTGGCCACCACTTCGCTGGCGATCAGGCCGCCCGCGCCGCCGCGGTTCTCCACCACCACGCTCTGGCCCAGGCGCTGCTGCAGCTCCTTGGCCAGGATGCGGGCCACGATGTCGTTGGCGCCGCCGGCGGCAAAGCCCACCATGATCTTCAGCGGCTGCGAGGGCCAGGCATCGGCGGCGGGCGCCGCCCAGCCGGGTGCGGCCCAGCCGGGCGTGGCGCAGGTCAACAGGGCGGCGCAGCAGACGAGCAGGCGGCGGGACACGGGTGCAGGCATGGAGATCTCCAGAAATCCGGGAAGTGGGAGGGTGTGATCAGGACGATCGGCTATCGGTTGCCAGCGATTTTGATGATAGAAACTGTTTGGTGAAAGCTGGAATTTCTTACGAATCTTGAAAGCAAAACTTTTATGCCAAGCCTGCGCATTCTTCGCACTTTTCTGGCCGTGGCGGCCGAGGGCTCCTTCACCGCGGCAGGCCAGCGCGTGGCGCTGACCCAGGTGGCCGTGGGGCTGCAGATGCGCACGCTGGAAAACGACCTCAAGCGTAAGCTGTTCGCGCGCCAGGGCAAGCTGGTCACGCTCAATGAGCAGGGCCGGGCGCTGGTGCCCATTGCCACCCAGCTGGTGGCGCTGTACGAGCAGGCCAAGCACGGCACGCGGGCCGATGCACCGCTGGCCGGCACCGTGCAGTTCGGCTCCATCGTCTCGGCGCTGAGCCAGCTGGTGCGCGCCACGCTGGAGCTCAAGCGCCACCATCCGGCGGTGGACCTGCATGTGGTCTCGGGCAAGTCCAACCGGCTGATCGCCCAGGTGGAGAACCATGAGCTGGACGCGGCCGTGGTGGTCTACAACCCGGCCATCAAGCGCCCCTCGCTGGTCTGGACACCGCTGTACGCCGAGCCCATGGTGCTGCTGGCGCCGCGCGCCGCCCGGCCCGCGGCGCCCGCCGACATGGTGGAGCGCTATCCCTTCATCCGCTTCGACCGCACCGAGCACACGGGCGAGCTGGTGGAGCGCACGCTGCGCCGCCTGCGCGCCAAGCCCCAGGAGTTCCTGGAGCTCAACTCCATCGAGACCATCGTGGAGCTGGTGCGCGACGGCATGGGCGTGGCCATGCTGCCCAATCTGGCGCGGCATGGCTGGGAGGGCGACCCGCGCCTGCGCGTGCTGCCCCTTGCCCAGACTGCCGAGAGCCGGCAGATCGCCCTGGTGCAGCTGCGCACGGCGGCGCGCGCCGAGATCATCACCGCCGTGGGCCAGCAATTCGTGGCGGCGCTGGCGGTGCCGGACTGAGTGTGCCGGACTGAGCGCGCCGCTGTGGCTGTTGCGCCGATCCGCGTGTCTTAAGTTGCGTATTGCGCGAGCCCGTGGCCCATGGACCAGTTCTCCTTGTCCACCTCGACCAGGTTGACGAACACGTCCTCGGGCCGCAGGCCGGGGCTTTCGACCAGCAGCTCGGCGATGCGGCTGAACAGCGCCATCTTCTGCTCCAGGCTGCGGGTGTTGCTGACCGTGAGCTGCACCAGCACCAGATCGTCGCTGCGCGCCACGCCCAGGTAGGAGGCGCCGTAGCGGAAGTTGTCGCCGTCATGCTCGGTGATGGTCATGAACTGGTCGTCCTCCGGCACGTTGAAGGTTTCGCGCATGGCGCGGTAGAGGCTGTCGCAGATGGCCTGGCGGTAGGCGGGGGACTTGCCGGCGCGCATGTTGATCCGGGTCATGGGCATGGTGTGGCTCCTTTGCGTTGAGTTGAGTTGCGTTGCTTTGCGTTGTGGGAGCCTCGAAGGTAGGCCGTGCCAGCTATTTTGAAAAGCCATGATTGCTGATATCAGTAATAATGGATTGAAATGATTCAACGACCTCTGGACCTGGATGCCGTGCAAGGCTTCGTGCACATCGCGGACCTGGGCAGCTTCACGCGCGCGGCCGAAGCCATGCAGACCACGCAGGCTGCCGTCAGCCTCAAGCTCAAGCGGCTGGAGCAGCGGCTGGGCTGCAGGCTGGTCGAGCGCACGCCGCGCCACGTGCAGCTGTCGGCGCTGGGTGCCGACTTCCTGCCCCATGCGCGCGAACTGCTGCAGGCCCATGAGCGCGCACTGGCGCTGGCCGTCAGCACGCGCCAGCGGCTGACCATCGGCATCAGCGACCACGTGGCCGGGCCTGAGCTGCCGGCACTGATCGCCCGCATGAATGCGCAGGACCCGCAGCTGCTGATCGACATCCGCATCGCATCGTCCGGCCCGCTGCTGCAGGGGTTCGACCGGCGCGAGTACGACACGGTGATCGTTCGCACGCATGCCGGGCGTGACGACGGCGAGCTGCTGGCCGAGGAGCCCTTCGGCTGGTTTGCCGCGCCCGGCTGGCAGCACCGCGCGGGCGAGTCCCTGCCGCTGGCCACACTGGCCGAGCCCTGCGGCGTGCGCGCCATGGCCGGGCAGCTGCTGGATACGGCGCGCATGCCGTGGACCGAGGTGTTCGTGGGCGGCGGCGTGGCCGCTGTCTCGGCCGCCGTCATGGCGGGGCTGGGCGTGGCCGCGCTGGCGCCGCGCATGCTGGCCCTGGGCGCCGTGGACGTGGGCCCGCGCCTGGGCCTGCCCACGCTGCCGCGCCTGCCCGTGCTGCTGCACACCCGCGTGCGCGAAGGCCGGCCGCGCGCGGCGCTGGATGCGCTGGGCGCCGCCTTCAAGTCCGCCGTGCGTGGCTAGCAGCCAACAATCGGCCCGGCATGGCGCGCAGCCGCTTGTGCCTGCGGGGCAACGGGCGATAGACTCGCACCCCTCCCATCCACCCTCACCCTTTCGAGGTGCACCATGCCCCGCCGCACAGCTTCCTGCTGAACGACTTCGTCACACGCTGATCCTGGCCTTGCCCCGGATGTCTTTTGCGTGTGCGCTGCGGTGCGTGGCCTTTTGAGGGCTTGCGGCTGACCGTCCTTTTTGCGGACGGCCCCGACAGTCCTGCCATCTTCCCCTTCGACAGCCTGCCGGCCCGGCCACCACGGGCCAGGCCGCGCTGTCGCTGTATCCCCTGCATTGCGGCGCCTGGCGTCGTCGTCGGCTTTTCCCGCCCCATGGCATGGCGCCGTGGGGTGCTGCATCGTTTTCGGAAAGCACGACATGACCCCATCCATTTCTCCAGGCCCTCGTTTTCTTTCGAGCATCGAGATCCTCAAGTACCCCCGTACGCCGCACCTGCGCGGCTCGCGCCTGCAGGCCGGTGACCAGGACGACGCCGTGCCCTATGAGCGGCTGGCCGGCCGGCACATCGTCGTCGAGGAAAAGCTCGACGGCGCCAACGCCGCGCTGAGCTTTGCCGGCGACGGCCAGCTGCTGCTGCAGTCGCGCGGCCACTACCTGGACAGCGAGCGGCCCGGCGGGCGCGAGCGCCAGTTCAACCTCTTCAAGCAATGGGCCCAGGCCCACGAGGGCGCGCTGCTGTCCCTGCTAGACGACCGCTACCAGGTGTTCGGCGAGTGGATGTATGCCAAGCACTCGCTGTTCTACGACGCGCTGCCGCACTGGTTCTGCGAGTTCGACATCTGGGACCGCTCGGCGCAGTGCTTCCTGGACACGCCGCGCCGCCATGCCCTGCTGGCCGGCGTGCCCGTGGTCTCGGTGCCCGTGCTCTACCGCGGGGCGGCGCCCCGGCGCATGCAGGACCTGCTGGCGCTGCTGGCCCCTTCGCTGGGCCGCAGCGCGCGCTGGCGCCAGGCCTTCGAGCAGGTGGTGGCCCGCCAGAAGCTGGACCTGCCGCTGTGCTGGCGGCAGACCGACGGCTCCGAGCTGGCCGAAGGCCTCTACCTCAAGGTGGAGGAGGACGGCCAGACCGTGGCGCGCTACAAGTTCGTGCGGCCGGACTTCGTGCAGGTCATCCTCGACTCGGGCTCGCACCACAGCGAGCGGCCCATCGTCCCCAACGGGCTGCGCGAAGGCGCAGACATCTTTGCGGCCGATGTTTCAAAAAGCTGGTGAGGCCTGCAGCGCAGACCCATCGCAAGGAGATTTCCATGACGAACTGGAAACAGATCCAGTCCCTGGTGCCGCAGCCCGGCGCCGACCCCGACTTCGCGGCCTGCCTGGCCGCCTTCCCCCTGCTGGAGCAGGCCAAAACCACGCCGCAGGACCCGGTCTACCACGCCGAAGGCGATGTCTGGACGCACACGCAGATGGTGGTGCGCGAGCTGCTGGCCGATCCCGGCCATGCGGCACTCACCGCCACCGAGCGCGAGACGGTCTTCCTGGCCGCGCTGCTGCACGACGTGGCCAAGTGCTCGACCACCGTGGTGGGCGAGGACGGCCGCATCGGCCAGCCCGGCCACTCGCGCCGGGGGGCGCTGGATGCGCGGCTCATGCTCTGGGAAGCCGGCGCGCCCGTGGACCAGCGCGAAGCCATCTGCCGGCTGATCACCGTGCACCAGGTGCCGTTCTTCGCCTTTGCCGATTCGCGGCGCGGCCACTCGCCCGAGTTCATCGTGCGCGAGCTGTCCTGGCAGGTGGACCTGCACCTGCTCACCCTGCTGGCGCGGGCCGACATGCGCGGTCGCATCTGCCCGGACATTGCGTCCGTGCTGGTCAACATCGAGCTGGTGCGCGAGTTCGCGCTGGAAGAGGGCTGCCTGCGCACGCCACGCCGCTTTGCCTCGGACGAGACGGCGGTGCGCTACTTCCGCGGCGCGCAGCTGCATCCCGACTATGCGCTGCACGAGCAGACCGGCTCGCGCGCCATCGTCATGTGCGGCCTGCCGGCCAGCGGCAAGAACACCTGGGTGGCCGCCCACCATGGCGACCTGCCCGTGGTCTCCTTCGACGATGCGCGTACGGAGCTGGGCCTGCGCCACGGCCAGAACGAGGGCGCGGCCGCCCACCACGCCGTGGACAAGGCCAAGGCCCTGCTGCGCGCGGGCCGGCCCTTTGTCTGGAACGCCACCCACCTGTCGCGCCAGATGCGCGGCAAGACCGTGGACCTGTGCCTGGCCTACGGCGCCCGCGTGGAGCTCGTGCACCTGGAAGCCAGCCGCCCAACCCTGCTGGCCCGCAACCGCGCGCGCGACACCACGCTGACCAACGCGGCCCTGCTCTGCCTGCTGCAGCGCTGGGATGTGCCTTTGCCTACCGAGGCGCATGCGCTGTCGTTGCTGGTCAATGAGGGGTAGGGGAGGGGGAGGGTTGCTGTACCGCTGTCAAGCGGCATGCTCGCCGCGTGCCCGCTTCATCTCCAGATAGGACTGGGCTGCTTTCTGGTCGTCGGCCCGGTATGCCACGTTCATGTCCGGGCGATGCACGTCATCGCCCGGACCCTTCAGCCCTGGCAATGCCCGCAGATGATCAAGCAAGGTGGTCTGCGTGTTGGCCGAGGTGATCAAGGGGCGCAGATAGGCATCGAGGTGTCTGCCTTGCGGGTTCTGGATCTCCTGGGTCAGTGCCTTCAGATAAGCCTCCTTGCTGGAGGCCAGCCAGTCGATGGCAAAGCCCGCGCGGTGGCACAGCTCGGCATGGATCAGCAGCATGCTGCGTCCATTTCCGTCGAGAAAGGGATGACCCCAGGCAAACGCGCCCATGACAGCACCAGGTTTGTCGCGCAGGGTGCCTGCATCGTTGCCCATGTCCAGGCCCCATTCGACGGCGCGCTGGCACAGCTCTGACACTTCGAATTGCAGGCCTGCACCCCTGCCGACGAGCCGGCCCACGCCCAGCGCACGCCTGTCCTGGCCGGCCCAGGGGTAGAAGTCGGAAAACAGGATGGCGTGAACGCGCAAAAAATCGCGGTAGCCAATCCGGCCCCGGATGCTTGCCAGAAAGGCAAGTGCTTCTTCCAGGTTGGCCTCGAAAAAGAGGTGTTCCTGGATCTTGACCTCACGGGCGTCTTTCAGTCCTTCAATGTTGCGCAGGTAGCCCGCGCTTTCGAAGTCCCCGAACGGATCGAACATCCTGCACCTCCCTCATGTGATTGGTCATCAGCCTGGCAAGCTGCCGGCCATTGATGACATGTTTTTTCTTCAAGGCCACGAGCAGCTTGCCCGTGCTGTCGAGCTCCACTTCATCTCCTGCAGCGCGTGTGACTGCCTGTGCATAGTCGTCCAGTCCGGTACGCTGGTGTTGGATGTGGTGCGTGCGGGCCAGCCGCTCGACAAACTGGCGTACACCTTTGGTGGGCAGGGCGTTCACGTCTGCGGGCAAGGTTTCGCCGGGTTCATCAGGTGCCGAGGGATTGCGGACATAGCGCACGGCGACATCGCCCAGATTCAGCCTGCGTGAGATGCGCTGGCTGCCTGCATCGATCAGCAGCGTGGCCTGGCCCGCCTCGTTGACCAGATCCACGCTGCGAAACCTGATTCCCAGTCTGTCCAGCACCTCCCTGACCAGCTCATCGCTGGGGGCGAGCAACTGCGGATCGCCGCTGGCGTCGGGCCTTGCCTTGGCATAGATGCCGGCGCCCAGGCGGATCAGGCGGCCGTCCGAGACCAAGTCATGCAAGGCCTCGCTGAGGTGGGAAGCGCTTGCCAATCTGCTCAGATCACGCCGGAGCACGATGTTGCCGGAGCGCTTGCTCAGCGATATCTGAAGTTTGCTGTCCAGGTTCATTCTCTGCCTCAGACGATCTCTACATGGTCTGATTCTAAGGTGTTGTTTTTTTCTTTTATAACAATGGGTTGTGTGCGGATTTCATGCCGCTTGACCAGCAGGGATTGCGATGAAGTCCAACCCCAATTCCAGTGCTGGACGCAATGGCAATCCAAGACCCGATACCGGCAAGCCATGCTCGCTGTTGAGATGACACCCGGACCTTGCACCGGCCGTGTGCGCAGACAATGAAGGTTTGAAGACCGCCGCCCCTTCTGTCTGCCACTTCGAAAGCCATCCATGAACCTTTCCTCCCAGCTGCTGTCCACCCTCGCGCCGCTTGGCCGCATCCGCGCCTCCATCAACACCGGCAATCCCATTCTTGCGCGGCTGGATGCCTACGGCCGGCCTGCGGGCGTGTCCATCGACCTGGCCCGGCGCCTTGCGCAGCAGCTGGGGCTGGAGCTGGAACTGGTGGTCTTCGACACGGCCGCCAAGTCGGTGGATGCCGTCACGCGCGAGGAGGCCGACTTCGGCTTCTTTGCCGTGGACCCCGTGCGCGGCGCGGGCATCGGCTTCACGGCACCCTATGTGCTGATCGAGGGCAGCTACCTGGTGCGCCAGGATTCGCCGCTGACCGACAACGCCCAGGTGGACCGGGCCGGGCACACAGTCGTGGTCGGCAAGGGCAGCGCCTATGACCTGTACCTGAGCCGCGAGCTCAAGCATGCGCAGATAGAGCGCGCCGTGTCCTCGCCCGCCGTGGTGCAGACCTTTGTGGAATCGACGGCCGACGTGGCCGCCGGCGTCAAGCAGCAATTGGAGGCCGATGCCGCCCGCCTGCCCGGCCTGCGCCTGCTGCCGGGCCGCTTCATGGTGATCCAGCAGGCCATGGGCCTGCCCAAGGGGCGGGGCGACGAGGCCCTGCGCGTGCTGGCGGCCTTTGTGGAAGAGGCCAAGGCCTCGGGCTTTGTGGCCGAGGCACTGCAGCGCCACGGCATCCAGGGCGCAGCGGTTGCGCCTGCGGCCTGAAGGTCAGGCGCCGCGCAGCACCAGCAGGTCGATGCTGGCCGGCACGCCCAGGCGCACGGCAAAGCCGGCCCACAGGCCTGCGCCGGCGCTGACGAAGAGCTTCATGGCGCCGACCTCGTACTCGCCGCGCACAAAGCCGTCATTGGCGGGCGCCACCAGCCATTGGTCCATGCCCAGGATCAGGCCGCCGTGCGTATGGCCCGACAGCTGCAGGCCCACGCCGTGGGCCGCATTGTCGCGGGCGGTCTTGGGCTGGTGGGCCAGCAGCAGGTGGTATTGCGCACCGGCCTCTTTGGCCTGGCGGGCCACGGTGTCGATGTCGGGCGGCACGCCTTCGGGCACGGACGGGTCGGTGTTCTGGCGCGACAGGCGGCCATAGGCCGGATCGCCGATGCCCGACAGCGCCAGGCGCGCGCCCTGCACATCGATCAGCTGCATGCGGTTTTCCAGCAGGTTCAGGCCCAGGCGGCGGAATTCGGCCATCCAGGCGTCGTAGCCGCTGTAGTACTCATGGTTGCCGGGCGCTGCCCAGACGCCGTGGCGTGCCTTGAGCTGCGCCAGCGGCGCGATGTTGGCGCGGCCGCTGTCCACGTCGCCGTCCACCATGTCGCCGGGCAGCACGATGAGGTCGGGGCGCGCGCCCAGCGTGCGGTCCACGATGGTCTGCACATAGCGCGCGTCGTTGATGGGGCTGGCGTGGATGTCGGCCAGCACGGCCACGCGCAGGCCTTCCAGGCCGGCGGGCAGGCCGGGCAGGCGCAGCGTGCGCTCGTGCACCTCGGGCGGGCGCAGCGCATTGGTCACGCCCCAGGCCGACAGCAGGCCTGCCAGGGCCAGGGCGCCGGACGTGAGCAGCGGGGCGTGGAGGCGCTGCTTCCAGTCCTCGCGCCGGGCCACGGCGGCCAGCGCCCAGAGGCCGTCGCGCAGCACGATGAAGACGGCCAGCATCAGCAGCAGGGCCAGCACCCAGCCGCCCGGCACCTGCAGATAGGCCAGCGTGCGGTACTCGACCGTGCCCTCGCGCAGCAGCACCAGCAGCAGGGCGGGCGTGCAGCCCAGGGCCGCCGTGGCGACGGCCGCCATCAGGCGGGCGCGGCGCGGCATCAGGCGGACGGGCCACCACAGCCACAGGGCCAGTAGCGGGATGACGAGGGCGGCAAGAGTAACCATGGGGAGCAGATCGAGGAAGGCGGGTGAGGCGGCCAGCGCCGGGAGCGGGCGGCAAGGCGAGCGCCGATTGTGCGCAATGCCTTGCATGCCGCTGGCCTGACTTGGCGAAGGCCCTGGCATGCGGGGGTTTTCATGCGGGCGGCACAGGGCCGGCGTATGGAAATCTGCAGCCGCGTGGCGCCGCCGGCATGGCGCGGGGATAATCCAGCCCCTTATGCCTTTGAACTTATGCCTTTGAAGATCAGCTTCCCTGAATCCCTGCCCGTATCCGCCCGCCGTGAGGAAATCATGGAGGCCATGGACCGGCACCAGGTCATCATCGTGTGCGGCGAGACGGGCTCGGGCAAGACCACGCAGCTGCCCAAGATCGCGCTGGCGCTGGGCCGGGGCAAGGTCAACGCCACGCCCGACGACAAGGGCCAGGTGCGCGGCCACCTGATCGGCCACACGCAGCCGCGCCGCATTGCCGCCAGCTCGGTGGCCAAGCGCATTGCCGAGGAGCTGAACACGCCGCTGGGCGATGTGGTGGGCTACAAGGTGCGTTTCCAGGACCGGCTGTCCAAGGACGCCTCGGTCAAGCTGATGACGGACGGCATCCTGCTGGCCGAGACGCAGACCGACCCGCTGCTCAAGGCCTACGACACGCTGATCATCGACGAGGCCCACGAGCGCAGCCTCAACATCGACTTCCTGCTGGGCTACATCAAGCAGATCCTGCCCCGGCGCCCCGACCTCAAGGTGGTGGTGACATCGGCCACCATCGATGCCGAGCGGTTCTCCAGGCACTTCGAAGGCCCCAAGGGGCCTGCGCCGGTGATCATGGTCTCGGGCCGCACCTACCCCGTGGAGATGCGCTGGCGCCCGTTCGAGGAAAAGCGCGACCATGACCTCAACGACGCCATCGCCGAAGGCGTGGACGAGCTGTGGGCCGGCGGCGCGGGTGGCGACATCCTGGTCTTCCTGCCCGGCGAGCGCGAGATCCGCGAGGCGGCCGACCACCTGCGCAAGCACCTGGCACAGCAGCCCGTGCTGCGCCATGCCGAGGTGCTGCCGCTGTTCTCGCGCCTGTCGCAGGCCGAGCAGGACCGCATCTTCGACAGCCACACGGGCCGGCGCATCGTGCTGGCCACCAACGTGGCCGAGACCTCGCTGACCGTGCCCGGCATCCGCTATGTGATCGATGCGGGGACGGCGCGCGTCAAGCGCTATTCCTTCCGCAGCAAGGTCGAGCAGCTGCTGGTCGAGCCCATCAGCCAGGCGGCGGCCAACCAGCGCGCCGGCCGTTGCGGCCGCGTGGCCAACGGCATCTGCATCCGCCTGTACGACGAGGCCGACTTCGGCACGCGCGCGCGCTTCACCGACCCTGAAATCCTGCGCTCCTCGCTGGCCGGCGTCATCCTGCGCATGAAGTCGCTGGGCCTGGGCGACGTGGTGAACTTTCCCTTCCTCGAAGCGCCCTCGGGCCGTGCCATTGCCGACGGCTACCAGCTGCTGGGCGAGCTGGGCGCCGTGGACGAGCGCGGCGAGCTGCTGCCCATGGGCCGCGAGCTGTCGCGCCTGCCGCTGGACCCGCGCGTGGGCCGCATGATCCTGGAGGCGCGCACGCGCGGCGCCGTGGCCGAGGTGCTGGTCATCGCCTCCGCCCTGTCCGTGCAGGACGTGCGCGACCGGCCGCTGGAGGCCCAGCAGCAGGCCGACCAGCAGCACGCCAAGTTCGACGACGAGAAAAGCGAATTCAGCGGCTACCTGCGCCTGTGGAAATGGCTGCAGGATGCGCGCGGCGGCAAGGTGGTGGCCAAGAGCCGCAAGGAAATGGCCACGGCACAGGCGCCGGCTGCCAAGCCGTCGGCGCGCAATGCCGCCTTCCTGCCCGTGGCCCAGCGCAGCGGCGGGCAGAGCGTGGCCGCCCCGGCGGCCGAGGCGCTGGCGGCCTTCCATCCGCAGGACACCGGTCCCGGCACGGATGACGAGCCCTCTCACAAGCTCAGCAACCGCCAGTGGGAGCAGCTGCTGCGCCAGAACTTCATCAACATCCGCCGCGTGCGCGAATGGCGCGACATCCACTCGCAGCTGCTGACCGTGGTCAACGAGCACAAGTGGAAGGTCAACACCGAGCCTGCGGGCTACGACGCCGTGCACCTGTCCATGCTGTCCGGCCTGCTGGGCAACCTGGGCTACAAGGGCGATGAAAGCGACGCCTACCTGGGCGCGCGCGGCATCCGCTTCCATCCGCACCCGGGCGCCCACCTGTCCAAGAAGCCGGGGCGCTGGATCGTTGCGGCCGAGCTGGTGGAAACCTCGCGCCTGTACGGCCGGGGCATCGCCGCCATCGATCCGCAGTGGCTGGAGGAAGTCGGCGCCCACCTGCTCAAGAAGCAGCTGCTCGATCCGCACTGGTCCAAGAACCAGGCCGACGTGGTGGCGCTGGAGCGCGCCACGCTCTACGGCCTGGTGGTCTACAACGGCCGGCGCATGAGCTATGGCCGCATCGATCCGCAGTCCGCGCGCGAGATCTTCATCCGCCAGGCCCTGGTGGAGGGGCAGTGGGACACGCGCTGGCACTTCCTGCCCGCCAACCTCAAGCTGGTGCGCAAGGTCGAGGAGCTGGAGCACAAGAGCCGCCGCCAGGACGTGCTGGTCGATGACGAGCTGATCTACGCCTTCTACGACCAGCAGATCCCCAAGGACGTGTTCAGCGGCGCCACCTTCGACCATTGGTTCCGCGAGGCGGCCAAGGAAAACGCCGACCTGCTGCGCCTGTCGCGCGACGAACTGATGCGCCACGAGGCGGCCGGCATCACCACCCAGGCCTTTCCCAAGGTGGTCAAGCTCGGCGGCGTGGACTGCACGGCCAGCTACCTGCACAGCCCGGGCGACGCGCGCGACGGCATCACCGTCACCGTGCCGCTGTTCGTGCTCAACCAGGTCAGCGACGAGCGCGTGGAATGGCTGGTGCCCGGCATGCTCAAGGACAAGCTCCAGGCCCTGCTCAAGAGCCTGCCGCAGCGCCCGCGCAGCCGCTTCGTGCCCCTGCCCGAAAGCGCCCAGCGCCTGGCCGAACTCTTCACCACGCCCGAGCGCTGGGGCCAGGGATCGCTGATCGATGCCCTGCTCAAGCAGGTGCGCGACGAGACCTCGCTGGACGTCAAGCGTGCCGACTTCAAGCTGGACATGCTCAGCCCGCACCTGTTCATGAACTTCCGCATCACGGACGAGCATGGACGCCAACTGGGCCAGGGCCGCAACCTGGGCGCGCTCAAGGCCGAACTGGGCGCCAAGGCGCGCGGCGCCTTCCAGGCGCTGGCCGCGCTGAAGGTGGCTTCGGTCACCGAGGCCCCTGCTGCACCCGCTGCCACCGCGCCCGAAGCCGGCAGGAAGCCTGCACCCGCTGCCAAGGCGGAAAAGCCCGACCAGGCCACGCCTGCCAGGAATGCCAAGCCCAGCCAGCCTGCCGACAGCCGCTACAAGGAATGGAGCTTTGGCGAGCTGCCCGAGCTGATGGAGATCGGCCGGGGCGGGCAGACGCTGATCGGCTTTCCGGCGCTGATCGACCATGGCGATGCCGTCGGCATCGAGGTCTTCGACGAACCCGAGGTCGCGGCCGCGCGCCACCGCGTGGGCCTGCGCCGCCTGTTCGCGCTGCAGATCCGCGATGCGCTCAAGTACCTGGAAAAGAACATTCCAGACCTGCAGAAGATGGCCGTCGCCTACATGCCGCTGGGCACGCAGGAGGAACTGCGCGAGCAGATCATCGACGTGGCCATAGACCGCGCCTTCCTGCAGGAGCCGCTGCCCACCAACGACGCGCAGTTCAAGCAGCGCGTGCAGGACGGACGTGGCCGGCTGACGCTGATCGCCAACGAGGTGGCGCGCATGGCCTCCACCATCCTGGTCGAGTACGCGGCGGCCCAGCGCAAGATCAAGGACACCAAGAACGCGCCCGACGCCACGGCCGACGCCGCCCAGCAACTGCAGCGCCTGGTGCCCAAGAACTTCATCGCGGCCGCGCCCTGGACCCAGCTGCAGCACTACGCGCGCTACCTCAAGGCCATCACCAGCCGGCTGGACAAGTACCGCGCCGACCCTGCGCGCGACGCCAGCCGCCTGGCCGAGCTGCGCCCGCTGGAGCAGCGCTACTGGCGCCTGGTGGCCGAGCGCAAGGGCCACATCGATGCGCGCATGCAGGAGTACCGCTGGATGCTGGAGGAGCTGCGCGTGAGCTTCTTCGCCCAGGAGCTGCGCACGCCTTACCCGGTCAGCATCAAGCGGCTGGACAAGGTCTGGCAGCAACTGCAGAACTAGCGCCGTGCCGGCCTGCGGCCCTTCCGTGATCGGGAGGGCCGCAGGCCATGGTTCAACGCGGCATCGCCACCTTCACCGGCACGCAGCCGGTTGGAGCGATGCAAGGCCCAAGGCCGTATGCGCCATCACAGAGATGGCGCATTTTTCAAAGCACGGGCGATCTGTGCAGAACCTGCACAGATGCTGGCCGCTCCATGGCGTTGCGGCGGGCCCTGTGCGTTTCTAGACTGCTGGCATCAACCACTTCCCGTTTTCAGGAGCACTGCATGTCCCTCGCAGAACAGGCCAGCCAGGCCACCCAATCCACCAGCCATCCCACCCTCCGCGCCCTGTCAGGCGCGCCGGGGCGCAGCCAGTTGCCACGGGGTGCCACGGCGCTGCTGGTCATCGACTTCCAGAACGAGTACTTCAGCGGCCGCCTGCCCATCCCGCGCGGCCCGCAGGTCCTGGAGCAGGCCCGGCGCCTGCTGCAATGGGCCGATGCCGGGCAGGTTGCCGTGTTCCACATCCAGCACATTGCCCCGGAAGGTGCGCCCGTGTTCGCCGTCAATGGCAGCGCCGTCCAATTCCACCCCGGCCTGCAGCCGCGCGCGGGCGACACCGTGGTGCAAAAGCGCAGCGTCAGCGCCTTCGTCGGCACCGACCTGGCCGACCAGCTGCGCGCGCGTGGCATCACCACCGTGGTCATCTGCGGCCTCATGACGCACGCCTGCGTGGCCGGCGCCGCACGCGATGCCGCGCCGCTGGGCTTCGAGGTCGTCGTGGCCAGCGACGCCGTGGCCACACGTGCCATCACGCGCAGCAATGGCGAATCCGTGGACGCCGACAGCCTGCACCGTGCCGCGCTGGCCGAGATCGAGGATGTGTTCGGCGATGTCATGCCCACCGCGCATGTGGTGCAGCTGCCCCTGCGCTGAGCCTGCAGGCAGGGCCCGCGCATCGTCTCCTAGCGAGAATCCACGGCGTTGCCGTACTCCGTCGTGGTGCTGGCCGCATCCTTGCGCACCGGCAATGCGACCTGCTCGAACACATTGGCTTCGATCACAACGCCTTTGGACTCCAGCAGGTTGATGCCTGCCTGGGGTTCCTCTTCCTTCTTCCTGAACAGCCCGCTGCGCTTCACGATGAA
>NZ_JAQOTI010000010.1:0-323512 GCF_028401915.1 Delftia sp. DT-2 | reverse complement strand
GCAGGCCATGAAAGATTGGTACCAGACCCACCCGCACCTGTTTCACAAGCGACCATATGATCGTACGGGATGCGACAAATAGTAGCCCTGTATCTCATCGAACCCCAGCGAAACCAGCAGATCGAAGACTTCGGCGCTGTCAACGCCTTCTGCCACAAGGCGGTAGCCAAGGTCCGAGGCCATGGTCATGATGGATTTGAGCACGGCCAGCGCCCGTTCATTGGTATCGACGTCGCAGACCATGGAGCGGTCTATCTTCAATATCTCGGCAGGCAGATTCTTGAGTGACGCAAGATTGGAGTAGGCGGCACCAAAATCATCCAGTGCGACCTGGATTCCGAGTTTTCTGATGTGCTGAAGCGCCTGGACCGTGCCGTGGCCTGTCAGCACATCGCTTTCGGTGCACTCGATCACGATATTTTCCAGGGCAACGCCATATTGACTGCACATGGCGTTGAGGTAGTCCGGAAAATCGACCTCGTCCAGATTGCGCGGCGAGACATTGATGGAGACCTGGAGGTCGAGACTTTCCGCTTTCCAGGCCGCAACCTGCGCCAGCGCCGTTTTGATCACGAACCGCGTCAGGCCATGGATCAACGGCGTGGCTTCCACCAGGGGGATGAATTCGCTGGGCGGGATTTCCCCCATTTCCGGGTGCTTCCAGCGGATGAGCGCCTCCAGCCCCTTGCAGCTGAAACTGCGGTTGTCGAATTTGGGCTGGTACACCAGCCGCAGCTGCCCCTTGTCCAGCGCATGCCCAAAGTCCCGCAATAGCCGATAGGATCTTCGCTGGCGGCTGTCCTCGTTCTCCTCATAGCGGTGAAGTGACCGATGGTCGTGGCCAGCCTGCTGCACGGACACCATGGCCTTGCGAATGACATCATCGACCTCGGCCTGGGCCAGGTGGAACCGCACCACGCCTGCCCGGGGCTGAAGTTCGAACCGGAGGTCGGCACTGGTGATGGGCTTTTGCAGGTGTTTCAGCAATTGTCTGACCAGGGCCTCTTCATCTTCTTGCCTGCCCGCGCTGATGATCCATGCAAACCTGGCCAGGCCCACGTGGTACACGGTTGCGTGCGGCCCCGTCATGTCCGTGACGGCCTTCGCAATGTCACGCAGGAGCTGCTCGACATAGTTAAAGCCCAGCGCATTGCTCATTTCCAGCAGGCTGCAATGGTTGATCGCTTCCATCAATACCAGGCTGCGTGCCTCCTGCGGGGCCACAATGCAAAGGCTGTTCAGGTCGCACTGGAGCTGCGAGCGATTGTGCAAGCCCGTGACCTCGTCTACTTTTCCAATGCTGTGATGGTATTGGATCTGAGCCAGCACTATCGCAGCCATGGCGGCCAGTTGCCGGCCTTGCTCTTCAGAGAAGGTTCTGGGTCGGGTATCGATGATGCACAGGCTGCCGATGGCATGGCCGGATTTCATGATCAGGGGAACGCCGGCATAGAACCTGATGTTCGGTTGGCCGGTTACCAGCGCATTGCCTGAGAACCTGCGGTCAAGGTGCGTGTCAGGAATCACCATGATTCCTTCGTTTCTGATGGTGTGGTCGCAGAAGGCGTCTGTGCGCAGGCTGCCGTCCATGTCCACACCTACGGGCGCCTTGAACCATTGCCTGTGCTCGTCCAGAACCGTGATGATGGCAATCGGCACCATGAACATCTGGCTGGTCAGCTGGGTGATGCGCTGAAATTCCCGTCTGGCGGTCATGTCCAGGATTTCAGCGGTCTGAAGTCCGAGCAGTTGCTCTTTCTCGGATTCGGTAGTCCAACGGGTGAGCATCGATTTCCTGCCTCAGTGAACCCACATCATGAAAATCCCGCTCCGCTTTGGCCTAAGGAATTACTGAACATCCAGCAGCGGCAACAGCTCCTGCAATTTCGCCAGCGCACCAGGGCCTTCCAGCTTGGAAATCGTGCCCAGATGTTCTGTATCTTCCACAATCACATAGGCCATGGACCACTTGGCGAAACGTCTTTGATCAATGCGCGTTTGCGGGAACATCGGCGTGAAGTTGATATGTCTTTCGTCGCGCGAGATGGACTCCACCAGCAAACCCAATTGCCGTGCCGGCCCTTCGACATACTGAAAGAAACGTTCCCCGTCGAAAACCAGCATGCCCGTGATCCCGGCCGACCCGTTGAAGGAGCGTGCGGTCTTGATGATGCCCGCGATGCAGGTGGTGTCGGCCCCTGGTGCCAACTGACTGTGATAGAGGAAGCACTCCAGAGAACTCTCCTGCATAACCTCGCGCCTTTCTGTGTTGTAGGCCGACGATGGTATGGCCTGCGCGGGACGGTCCACGTAGGTGTGCAACCCGTTGTTGCATATGTAACCATCCCGGCCTCCAGCGCCTGCTGCATCTGGCGCTGGTCAGCCTTGGTCTGCTGATGGGCTGGCCCATCTGCATGGGTATCTGCATGGGTGCATGGGAGCGGCGATGGCAGCCCGCTGGCTGCGGGCGCTCATGGCGAATCAGCCTTTGCGCAAATCTCCCGTACGCACCCGCGCAGCCAGCGGTGCGCAGCATCGGCATGCAGCCTGGGATGCCAGAGCAATGAAACCGTGATCTGCGGCATGGAGACCGGAAGGGGGAAGCTGTGCATTTGCGCGCGCAGGTTGCCGGTGTGTCGTTCGGGAACGCTGGCGATCAGGTCGCTGGCGCGGGCCAGGGCCAGCGCGCTGGAAAAGCCGCCGACGGTCGCAACGATCTGCCGCTGCAGGCCGAGCGCATTCAAGGCTTCATCAATGGGCCCCTTTTCCTGCCCCCGCCGGGACACCAGGATATGCCTGCCGCTCGCATAGCGCGCGGGTGTGATCTCGCCCTGGCTCAGCGGATGGCCCTGGCGCACGACGCCGATGAAACGGTCTCGGAACAGCGCCTGCGCGCGCACCTCCGGACCTATCGTGCTTGCGACAACGCCGGTTTCCAGGTCGACCGTCCCGTCGCGAAGCGGGCCGCTGTCCTTGTTGGTCTTTTGCACGAAGCAAAGCCGTACGCCGGGCGCTTGCTGGCCCACGCGGGCAATGAGGTCCGGTCCGAAATTCTCCACGAAGCCTTCGCTGGTGCGCAGCGTGAACGTGCGCACCAGTTGTCCGAGGTCGGGCTGCCCGGCAGGGCGCAGAACAGCTTCCGTGTCCTGCACCAGCTGGCTGACCCGATCGCGCAGCTCAAGCGCTCGCGGTGTGGGAACGAGACCCCGCCCGGCCCTGACCAGCAGCGGATCGCCGGTGGTCTCACGCAGCCGCGCCAGCGCCCGGCTCATTGCCGACGGGCTCAGCCGCAACCGCTGGGCCGCGCGCGCAACGTTTCCCTCCGCAAGGAGCACATCCAGGGTGACAAGCAGGTTGAGATCGGGCTTCGGCATGGATTGACCGTAGCACAGCGGGTAGCGACATGGCGTCAAACGCATGAATAAAGTGAGAGCAGTGCGCCTTCCGCCATGCCAGGCGCGGCACTAGGCTCCTGAGAACTTGAATATGGGAGTCGCCAAAGATGAAGTCCACGTCGAAACCGATCGGTGCCGGAACAGGTGGGGCAGGGGCCGGCAGTGTGCAACAGGGGCCGCCGGTCCGGTGGGTGCTGGCCAGCCTTTCGCTGTCCATGCTGCTGTCCTCGCTGGGCACCAGCATCGCCAACGTGGGATTGCCCACCTTCGCGCAGGCGTTCAACGCGTCCTTCCAGCAGGTCCAGTGGATCGTCCTGGCCTATCTGCTGGCCATCACCGCCCTGACCGTCAGCGCCGGCCGGCTTGGCGATGTCCTGGGCCGCCGACGGCTGCTGCTGGCCGGCATCGTCCTGTTCACGCTGGCCTCGGTCCTTTGCGGCCTGGCTCCCAATCTCTGGCTGCTGATTGCCGCCCGGGCGGTGCAGGGCCTGGGCGCGGCCATCATGATGGCCCTCTCCATGGCGCTGGTCGCCGAGACGGTTCCGAAGGCGAGGACCGGTAGCGCGATGGGCCTGCTCGGAACGATGTCCGCGATGGGCACCACCCTCGGTCCAGCACTCGGCGGATATCTGATCGCCGGACCCGGCTGGCGGGCCATCTTCCTCATCAACCTGCCGCTGGGCGTCCTGACATTCCTTCTCGCGCATCGATACCTGCCCGTGCATCGCCAAGGGGCGCAGGCGGATCGGGCGCGCTTCGACCACCTGGGCACCTTGCTGCTCGCTCTGACGCTTGTGGCCTATGCACTCGCCATGACGCTGGGGCGCGCAAGCTTCGGTTCGCTCAACGGGGCTTTGCTGTCGGCCGCGGCCTTCGGCGTCGTGCTCTTCGCGAGGGCCCAGGCGGCAGCCGCATCGCCATTGATCCGATTGGAGCGGTTCCGCGATCCGGGCTTCAGCGCGAGCCTGGCCATGAATGCGCTCGTCTCGACGGTGATGATGGCGACGCTGGTGGTCGGGCCGTTCTATCTGTCTCGCGGGCTCGGGCTTGACGAAACCACGGTCGGGCTCGTGATGTCGGTGGGCCCGTTCATCGCCATCCTGAGCGGTGTCCCGGCCGGCCGTGTCGTCGATCGCCTGGGCGCTGCCCCCATGGTCATCGCCGGACTCATCGCCCTGGCGGCGGGCGCATTCGCCCTGTCCGTGCTTGCGGCGATGTTCGGTGTTGCGGGCTACGTTGCCGCCATCGCCGTCCTGACCCCTGGCTACCAGCTGTTCCAGGCCGCCAACAACACGGCCGTCATGGCCGATGTCGCTGCGGACCAGCGTGGCGTGATGTCGGGCATGCTCGGGCTGTCGCGCAACCTCGGGCTCGTCACCGGGGCATCCGTGATGGGGATGGTGTTCGCGTTCGCGTCAGGGACGGCCGACATCGCCGCGGCGCATCCCGGGGCCATTGCCCACGCGATGCGGATCACGTTCGCAGTCGCGGCAGTGCTGGTCGTGGCTGCGCTCGCGATTGCGGCTGCGATTGCGGCCGCAAGCCGCGCTCCCGCGACCGGCGCGGCTACACCACGGCAGCGCTGAACGACTCCGGCAGCCGTGCAAGCAGATGGGACAGCCGTTGAAGACCGGCGTGCAGGCGTCCACGGTCCTTGATGCTGCCCAGGGAGATGCGGATGGCATTCACGGATTCGCTGCCGGTGGCGAATGCCTGCGCGGGCGTGACGGCGATGCCCTCGCTGTCGGCGGCACGTGCCAGCTGAGCGCTAGTCCAGTACCCCGGCAGCTCCAGCCATACATGCAGGCCGTCTCCGGCGCCGCTGTACCGCCCCGCCAGGATGTCCCTGGCCATCCGGTGGCGCAGGCGCGCCTCCTTGCGCACGCCGTCCATCAATTGCCCGGCCGAACCATCGAGGATCCACTGCGTGGCCAGCGCGGCCGTCACGGGGGTGGCCATCAGCGCAAAGGACCTGAGCGCCACCAGGAAGCGCTGGCGTTCATGCGGGTCGCGCATGAGCACGAAGGCCACGCGCAGGCCGGGCGTCAGGCATTTGGACAGGGTCGAGATGTAGTACACCTGCTGCGGGGCGAATGCGGCAATGGGCGGCGGCGGGGCGTCGGCCAGCAGCCAGTAGGGGTCGTCCTCGACGATGCGCACCTGGCAGCGCCTGGCCACGCTGGCCAGCTGCTTGCGCCGGCCTTCCGACATGGTGATGGCGGTCGGGTTCTGCAGTGTCGGATTGAGGTAGACCAGCGCCGGCCTGTGCTCGCGGCAGGCCTGCTCCAGCATCTCCGGCACCATCCCCTGCCTGTCCGCCTGCACCGCCAGGATGCGCCGGCCGAACTGGGCCGCTGCGGCACGCAGGCCGGGATAGCTGGCGGGCTCCGCCAGGATCACGTCGCCCGGCGCGGTCAGCGCAAGAATCAGGGCGGCGATCGCCGCCTGCGCCCCGGGGCAGACAACGATCTGCCGGTCATCCAGACTTCCAAACATCGGCTCCAGCCATTGGGCTGCGGCCTTGCGGTCGGAATCGCTGCCCCCGCCCAGGTGGTAGGTCATCAGCAGCTGGGCATCGGCCCTCATCAATACCTGCGACAAGCCCTGTTTGAGCATGTCGTCGAAGTCCACGCCCTCGGGCGGTGGCGGGGTGTTCATGCTCAGGTCGAGCACCGAGCTCCATTCGACCTTCGGCGCCGCGACATAGGTGCCTCGCGCGCCGCGTCCCTCCAGCAGGTGGCGCCGCCGGGCCTCGTCGTAGGCGCGGGTGATGGTCGTCAGGTCCACATCCAGCTGCGCTGCCAGCAGGCGCTGCGGAGGCAGGCGGTCACCCGGTTTCAGCGATCCGTCCGCCACCGCTGCCTGCAAGGCATCCGCAATCTGCAGAAAACGGGGGCCGCGCTGCACGGCAAGGCGCGGCAGCCAGCTTGGCAAAGAGTCATCTTGCATGGTTTTCAGCAGCGATGTTGGGGTCCATGTATGGAAATTGCTTTTGGGTAGTATGCGCCACAAGGTGTGGCAGCACCGTGCTTGCATGGCCGTCGCTGACGCTCTGCCTCTCATGTCCGGGAGGGGGGCTCCCCACCGTGGACAGTGCCAAGTCATTGGCTGGAAGTTCTCAAAATGATCGATTGGATCCCCGTAGTCTTCGTCACGTTCAAGGCGCTCGTGTTCGGCACGGCCATGTTCTTCGCCATCAAGTGGCATTACGACCAAGGCAAGAAGAAGGGGGCGGACAGGCGCGAGCTGCTCATTGCGGGCGGCAAGATCGCTGCCGTCTTCACGCTGCTGCTGCTGTGCGTGCTGGCCTTCACCTTCGGCCTTGCCAGGATGCTCGGCATGGATCTGAGCCTTCCCTGAGGGCAGGCACTGGCGGGCCTCAGTGCACGGGCCGGTTCAGCCGCCTGCTCGCCCTGGATATCGCGTAGTTCACAAGGCAGTAGAGCACCGCCACCACAAGGTACACGGGCACCAGCGCGTGGTAGTTGGCAATGAGCACCTTGGCGTTCTGCATGAGCTCGCCGTAGGTGACGATGTAGCCGAAGGTGGTGTCCTTGACCACGATGACCAGTTGCGCGACCAGCGCCGGCACGATGAAGCGCACCGCCTGGGGGAAGACGACGAACCGGAAGACCTGGACCTCGGTCAGTCCCAGGCTTCGCGCGGCATCGGTCTGGCCGCGTGGCACGGCAAGCACGCCCGCGCGGTAGACCTCGGCCACCACGGCGGCGGTGCTCAGGCCTATGGGCAGGGTCAGCATCCAGTAGGTGCTCAGCTTGATGCCGGCGGCGGGCAGCACCAGAAAGCACACATAGATCAGCAGCAGCGTGGGCGTGCCGCGCAGGAATTCGATGACGGCGACGCTGGGCCAGCGCACGATGCGGGGCCGCGCCAGGCGCCCCGCCAGCAGCACCAGCCCCAGGGCCAGCGCAATCACGGCGGCCATGGCCGACGATGCCAGCGTGCCGAGCAGGCCCTTGGCCAGAAAGGCCCAGGTGGTGGGCCAGGCGAAGAATTCCCAGAACCGGGCCTCGAGCTGGCCTGCCGAATGAAAGCGCAGCGCGATGCCCGCGGCCAGCGCCAGCAGCAGGGCCGCCGCGATCAGGCTGGCCACCTGCGTGACCCGCTGGGCCTGCGGGCTGGGTGCGCCAAACAGAATGTCTTCCAGAGAACGGCTCATCGCAGTATCCGCAGCTTCTTTTCCAGGATGGCGCCCGCCCAGGCGATCAGCAATCCGGTGGCCACGTACATCGCGGCGGCCACGGCGAAGGCGGCCATGCCGGCAGCGGAGTCGTTGGCGATCTTGGACACGAGCGAGGTGAGTTCCCGGCCCGCCAGCGGCACCTGGGATGCCAGCGAGGTGGACAGCATCAGCGCAATGAGCAGCGACGTCATGGGCTGCACCACCGAGCGCAGCGCCTGCGGCAGCACCACGGCCGAGATGATCTGCATGGGCCGCATGCCCAGGCTGAGCGCGGCCTCGATCTGGCTGCCGGCGATGGTGTTGATGCCCGCGCGCAGATAGTCCGCCGTGAACGCGGAACACACCAGCGCCAGGGCCAGGACCACGCTGGGCTCATAGTCGATCACGACGTTGAGATCGGGCAGCGCGAACACGATGAAGATCAGCAGCGCCACGCTGGGGATGTTGCGGAAGATCTCGACGTAGCCCGTCAGCACGAAGCGCAGCGGCGGCAGCGGAAGCAACCTGAGCACCGTGACGACCACGCCCAGCAGGAAGCCGGGCAGGAACGAGAACGCGGTGAGCTTCCAGGTCAGCAAGAGGGCCTGCCAGAAGGCAGGCCCGTGGTCGGCGAGGAGTCTGAAGACGTCACCCATCGCTCAGGGCAGGGCGGGCGGCGTGGGAACGGCCGTGCTGCCGGTGCGCTGGCCGATGGAGATGGTCCACAGCTTGGCCCAGGTGCCGTCGGCTTCGATTTTCTTCAGGAAGGCATTGATGAAGGCCACGCCGTCCGAGCCCTTGGGCAGGCCGATGCCATAGGAATCCTGCGTGCCGAAGGGCGCGCCCGCCAGCCGCGCGTCGCCGGTGCCCAGGCTCAGGGTGTTGAGCAGCAGGGTGTAGTCGGTCACATAGGCGTCCACGCGGCCCTGGCGCAGGGAGTCCAGCGCTTCCTGGTGCGTCTGGAACTCCTGCACGACCGCCTTGGGCGCGTGCTGCGCCAGGATGGCAGGCCCCGTGGAGCCGGCCTGCGTGGCGACCTTCTTGCCGCCCAGATCGCTGTACGACTGCACGGTCTTGTTGCTTGCCTTGACCAGCACCCCGGCCTGCGAGGTGTAGTAGGGGCCGGCAAACGAGATCTTCTCGGCACGGGCGGGGGTGATGGAGTAGGTGGCAATCACCATGTCCGCCTGGTTGTTGATCAGCACCTGCTCGCGCGTGGACGAGGTGACCTGCGCGAACTGGTACTTGGACGCATCGCCCAGGATGTAGCGCGTGAGCAGCTGGGCCAGGCCTGCGTCGAAGCCGCGGATCTTGCCGTCCTTCTCGTTGAGCAGGGAAAACAGATTGGAGGTCTGGGTGCTGCCCAGGCGCAGCGTGCCGGCCTGCTTGATCTTGCTGGCCCAGGTGCTCGATGCGATGGTCGCGGCGTCGGCGACGGGGCCTTGCGCAATCAGGGCGTCGAACGCCGCTGTGTTCAGGGGCGCGCCCTGCGCAAAGAGCGAACCGCTGCCCACGATCGCCAGTGCCACCACGGTGGATTTCAGAATGGATTGGATCGGCATGGGGTCTTCCTGCTGGGTCTGTGATGTAAATCTGGGGATGGCTGCCAGGGGCAAGGGCCGATTATGGCGACTCGCGGCCCTTGCCGCCGCACAAGGGCTCAGGCCCCGGCCACGCGCTGCCCCGGCGCAATGGTGGGGGGCGCGGCGTTGAGCGTCTCGATCGCAAAGCCGGCAGCGGCCTTGTACCGGGCCATGAAGCCCTCGCGCTCCTCGCGTGGCAGCACCTCGTCGATGTCGTCGAAGACGCCGCCGCAGCGCTCGTCCACCAGCCCCAGCAGGCCGAAGGGGCCGGCCCCCCGGTTGCGCAGCACCAGCGCCGAGAGGTCCTTGCACAGCTTGTCGTCATAGGCGCGCAGCGCCTGCGGGCCCACGCCGTGGGCAAGGAACTGTGCACCCAGCACGCGCGCGTCCACGATGGCCTGGCTGGCGCCGTTGGAGCCCACCGGGTACATCACATGCGCCGCATCGCCCAGCAAGGCCACGCGGCCGTCCACCCAGGTGGGCACGGGGTCGCGGTCGATCATGGGGTACTCGAAGACATCCGTGGCGCCGCGCAGCATGGCCGGCACGTCCAGCCAGCCGTAGTCCCAGCCGTCGAAGTGGTGGATGAATTCCTCCAGCGCCACGCGCCGGTTCCAGTCGCCCTGCCGCCAGCCGCCCTGGTTGTCCACCGTGATCTCGGCGATCCAGTTGATGGTGGCCAGGCCCGTGACGGGGTCCGGCGGCGTGATGGGGTACAGCACCACGCGATGGCGCAGCGAGCCCACGCCCACGAAGGATGCGCCGGTGCGCACCGGCACCCCGGGCGTGGTGCCGCGCCACATGATGGCGCCGCCCCACTGTATGGGCGGCTGCGTGGGGTGCATCTGCGCGCGCACGGCCGAGTGCAGGCCATCGGCCGCCACCAGCAGCGAGCCCTGCACCTCCAGCCGCTGGCCATCGCGGGTGTCGATGAGGGCGGTCACGCCCTCGGCATCCTGCCGGTAGCCCACCACGCGCCGGCCCAGCTGCACGGCGTCGTCGCCCAGGCGCTGCCTGACGGCGTTGAACAGCATCATCTGCAGCTGCCCGCGGTGCACCGCGTACTGCGGCCAGCGGTAGCCGGCCTGCAGCCCGCGCGGCTCGGCATACACCTCGTTGCCGTTGCGCCCGACCAGCGCCCATTCCCGGGCCTGCAGGCCGATGGTGTCCAGCACATCGTTGCCGAAACCCAGGTCATGCAGTTCCCGCACCGCGTTCGGCTGCAGGTTGATGCCCACGCCCAGCGGCTGCAACTGCGCCACCGACTCGAACACGATGCAGGGCACGCCGATCTGGTGCAGCGTGAGGGCAGTGGCCATGCCACCGATGCCGCCGCCGGCAATGAGCACGGGGCGGGATGGATTGTGGTGTGAAGCAGCAGCAGACATGCCGGGATTGTCCATGCAATGGCTGCGGGCGGATGTCCCATCTGCGGCGCGTGCATGGCGCAAACAATGTATGATGACCATCATGCGAAACACCAATTCCAGCACCCGGGCTTCCGCCAAGGAGGCCACGCATGAGCGCATCGTCTCCGTGGCGGCGCGTGCCATCCGCCGCAGCGGCTATGGCGGCACCGGGGTGGCGGACATCATGAAGGAGGCGGGCCTGACGCATGGCGCCTTCTACGCCCACTTCGCCTCGCGCGATGCCATGCTGGCGGAAGCGGCGGGCAAGGCCTGCGCGGAGTCCTGTGCCGCCGTCGCCGACGTGGTGGCCAAGGCGCCGCCCGGCATGGCACTGCATGCCATGCTGGCCACCTATCTTTCCAAGGAACATGTCCAGCGCGCCGAGGTGGGCTGCCCCCTGGCGGCCCTGGGTTCCGAGACCTCGCGCCAGGCGCCGGAGGTGCGCCGCGTGGCCACGGGCCACATCAAGGAAATGGTCGATCTCATCACCCGCCAATCACCGGACTGGGGGCAGCCCGGTGCCCACGAGCGCGCTCTCGTCACCTTGTCCACCATGGTCGGCAGCCTGCTGCTGGCTCGGGCGGTGGATGATCCGGCCCTGTCCGACAGCCTGCGCGAGGCAGCACTCAAGCACCTGGCGCCAGCCAACCAGTGATGGCGCATGCCCAGTGCATGTGCCAGGATTTTTTTTGCCGTTACATATGATGATCATCATATAAAGGAAGACCATGAAGGCATTTGTTCTGGAAAGCTATGGAGCGAACCGCGCCTTGCAGCTGGCAGACGTACCCGAGCCGCAGCTGCGTGACGACGAAGTCCTGGTCCAGGTCCATGCCGCAGGCGTGAACCAGCTGGACTCCAAGATCAAGGATGGGCAATTCAAGCTCATCCTGCCCTATCGCCTGCCCCTGATCCTGGGCCACGACGTGGCCGGCGTGGTGGTCAAGGCCGGCCCGCGCGTGCGGCAGTTCAAGCCCGGTGACGAGGTCTATGCACGCACGGACGATTTCCGGATCGGCACGTTCGCGGAGTTCGTGCCGGTCAAGGAGTCGTCGCTGGCGCCAAAACCCAAGGGGCTCACGATGGAAGAGGCCGCCTCCATCCCCCTGGTGGGCCTGACGGCCTGGCAGGCACTGGTGGAGACAGCGAAGCTGACGAAGGGGCAAGGGGTCTTCATCCAGGCTGGCTCCGGGGGCGTGGGCACGTTCGCCATCCAGCTGGCCAGGCACCTGGGCGCCACCGTTGCCACCACCACAAGCGCTGCCAACTTCGAACTGGTCAGGAGCCTGGGTGCGGATGTCGTCATCGACTACCGCACGCAGGACTTCGAGGATGTCCTGCACGACTACGACGTGGTGCTCAACAGCCAGGACGGCAAGACGCTTGGCAAATCCCTGCGCGTGCTCAAGGGCGGCGCGAAGCTGATCTCCATCTCCGGCCCGCCCGATCCCGCATTTGGCAGAAACATCGCGGCGCCCGCATTCGTGCGGCTGGTGATGCGGCTGCTCAGCTCCGGCATCAGGCGGCGGGCGCGAGGCCGTGGCATTGACTACTCCTTTCTCTTCATGAAGGCCGACGGCGCCCAGCTGCGCGAGATCACCCGCCTCATCGAGGCGGGCGCCATCCGCCCGGTCGTGGACAAGGTCTTCGCATTCGAGTCCACCAACGAGGCCCTTGCCTATGCCGAAGCCGGCCACGCAAAGGGCAAGGTCGTCATCAAGATCCGTTGAATCTGTTTCCCCCCACCCCTGGAGTGCTCCATGAAAATTGAAAACGCTGTTGTTCTCGTCACCGGTGCCAATCGCGGCATCGGCCTGGCTTTCGCACGCGAGCTGCTTGCCCGTGGCGCCCGCAAGGTCTACGCCGGCGCGCGCGACCCCGCCACCGTCACCCAGCCCGGCGTGCATGCCCTGCAGCTGGACGTGAACCGCCCGCAGGACGTGGCCGCCGCCGCAGCGCAGGCGTCGGACGTCACGCTGGTGATCAACAACGCCGGCATCGCGCAGCCCGGCGGCTTTCTGGCGCCCGACAGCGAAGAGGTCGCCAGGCGCATCTTCGAGACCAACTTCTTCGCCGTGCTGCGCATGAGCCAGGCCTTTGCGCCGGTTCTCAAGGCCAACGGCGGCGGGGCCTTGCTCAATGTGCTGTCGGTGGCCTCCTGGGTCAATGGCGGCGAACTGGCCGCCTACTCGGCCAGCAAGTCGGCCGCCTGGTCGCTTACCAACGCCCTGCGCAGCGAGCTTGCAGGGCAGAAGACACAGGTGCTGGGCCTGCACATGGCCTATGTCGATACCGACCTCACGCGCGGGCTTGACGCACCGAAGTCCAGCCCCGAGGACATCGTCAGCCGCGCGCTGGACGGACTGGAGGCCGGGCTCGATGAAGTGCTGGCCGACGAGCTCACCCAGCAGGTCAAGCGCGGCATGACGGCGGCCCGGCCAAGCTATCTGCCGCAGGGCGCCTGAGCCTGGATGACCGCCGCAGCCCGTGGCCGGACCATCAACACAGGCCGGGCCATGAAGTGCGCGCCATGGCAGATCGCCGTGCTCTCCCCGGGCGTGTGCCTGGGAATCTGCGGCCAGTGCAACGCAGGGCTGACTGTGGTGCTGAGTACGGCGCTGAGTGTGGGCTGAACGCAGGCTGACTGGCGCGCTGGCGCGTCAGCTGCTGCCGTCCAGCCCGGGCGCCGGCCGGCGCTCAAGCAGTTGCGCCATGGCCCGGGCAGCCGCCTCGGCCGCTTCGGCGCGGCGCATCTCGGCCGCGTCTTCGAACCCGCAGCCCATGGCCTGGGCCTCGGTGCCGGCGTAGTCGGCCAGCGTCTCGGCGCTGTCGCGGATGCTTTGCAGGGCGCGGGCCACCACGTCCATGTGGCGATGGCCCTTGGGCGTCTCCAGCCATGCCAGGGCGAGCTGGGCGATGGAGGAGATCTCTGCACAGCCTTGCTGCACGAGATGGTCCACCTGGGTGAGGGCGCTGGACAGTTGCCGGGTGGTGTGGCTGTCCGTGGCGGATTTGGGCTGGGCGGGGTTCATGCCTTGGCCCTCCGTGTGGAAAGGGCGGCGCCAAGAGAGGGCGCGCAGGTGACAGCGAGAGAAACGGCGTTCATGGTTCCGTACTCCTATGCGAGATTTGAAACCACCAGCCCCGTGTTTTGAAGCACGGAAAAGGTGGACGGGATGTTCAAAACACGCGCATAGACGTGCGGGCAGCCTTGCGGACAGCCCCATCCCGCCCGTAACCGTTTGGACGAGCGGGCGGGAGCCCACTTACCAGGTGTTCAGACGTGACGAGGCCTTCTTTCGGGAAGGCTCAACCGCTATACGACGGATGTTTTGAAGCATCAGCCCCGGGACAGGGGGCCGGGGCGGATGATAGCGCGGGTAGGGAGGGGAACGCCCCTTTTTTGGGGAGTGAGGCTTGCGAAACGTCCAGTCAAGCGCGGCACGAACGCACAGTCAAGCCGCCAGGGCTGCGCGCCCGCAAGATGGCCGGCAGTGCGCATCCACCCGTGCCACACGCTTGCATCAACATGGCTTTCAGCGCTTGATACACAAGAGCTGAAAGCATTTTTCATGGCCGATCGCGGCTGGGTGGAACACCGCTCCACCCACCCACCCCATCGCCATGAAAACCCTTACCCTTCGAATTGCCATGCTGCTGCTGACGGCGGCGGCTTCAGTGTCTGCTGGTGCAGTCACGGTATTCGACAACCTGGCAGCCGCCAATGACCCGTGGCTCATCCAGCACAACTCCAGCTACCACACCAAACTGTGGGTGGCCAACCGCATCCCGATTGGCAGCCAGTCGCTGCGCATCACGCAGGTGAAGATGAATCTCACCCAGATCGACCAGTTCGAGCTGCAAGTGTGCGCAACCGACGCCAGCGCCGCCACGCCGTTCGTGGACATGACGGCCTGTGCCCCCTTCACCGCCGACGCGGCCACGCCGGGCATGCGCGTGTTCACGGGCGACCGCATCGTGGCGGCGGGCGACTTTGCCTGGGTGGTGGTGCGCAGCATCGGCCAGACCATGATCCGCCGCCAGATCACCACGGCCACCAACGACGGGCTGACCTGGTATTCAGGCGCGAGCCACAAGCCGGCCTGGGTGGCCGAGCCGCAGACCTCCATCGGCATGACGGTCGAGGCCGGCTCCGTGCAGCTCGATGGCGTGTGCGGCAGTGCCAGCAGCACCACGCCTCGCCGTTATCTGCCAGACGCCTTGCTGTGCAGCGTGGGCACGACCAGCGGCGTGATGGATGAAACCTACTCCTTCTCCTGGGTGTGCCAGAGCAGCTACGGCGGCAACCCTTCGCCGCAATGCTCCGTGCCTCGCGCCTACCTCGTTACCTCCCAGGCCACGGGCGGCGGCAGCATCGAGGCGGGGCGCGATGTAGCGGCGGGGCAGCAGGCCAGCTTCACGCTCACCACGCCACCGGGCTATACGGTGCAGGTCAGCGGCTGCGGCGGATCGCTTGCGGGCAACACCTACACCACTGCGACCATTACCGGCAATTGCACCATCAGCGCCACCTTCGCCCCGCCGCCCACCAATGGCGCGTGTGGCAGCACTGCGCCTTCGCTCACCTTGCCAACCCTCTTGTGCAGCGCCGGTTCGGCCACCAACCAGTCTGCCGCGTCCGATGCCTTCCGCTGGAATTGCGCGGGCATCAGCGGCGGCACCACGGCCGCTTGCCTGGCACCGCGCCAGTACATGGTGACAGTCAACACGGATGCGGGCATTGCCAGCGCACAGTGCACCCCGAACCCCGTGACCCATGGCTCCAGCGCCACCTGCACGGCCACGGTGCACGACCCTGTCGCCCGCCCCTTCAGCGGCTGGGGCGGCGCCTGCAGCGGCACGGGGGCTTGCCAGCCCGTGGTGCTCGGGGCTACCACCGTCTCTGCCAACACGACGCTCATCACCTACGCCATCACTACCACTGCCACCACGGGCGGGAGCATGTCTTGCACGCCCAACCCCGTGCCCCACGGCCAGGCCGCTGGCTGCACTGCCACGCCGCAAACGGGCTTTCAGTTCACCGGCTGGACGGGCGATTGCGCGGGCACGGGTGCATGCCAGTTCACCAACGTGACCAGCGCGCACAGCGTGGGAGCCACCTTCGCGCCGATTACCTACGCCATCGCCACCCCTGCCGTCACCGGCGGCAGCGTGAACTGCACGGCCAACCCCGTGCCCCATGGGCAAGACACCATCTGCGTCGCCTCGCCCGCGATGGGCTACCACTTCACCCATTGGTCGGGCGATTGCACGGGCACTGCCAGCGCGTGCATTCTCTACAACGTGACCAGCCCGCGCAGCGTGGGGGCCACATTTGTACTCAACACCTATTCCATCGGCATCGTCCCCGCCCCGGCCAACGGCACAGTCACCTGTACGCCCAACCCCGTCACCCACGGCCAGGATGCAA
This sequence comes from Delftia sp. DT-2, assembly GCF_028401915.1. Taxonomy (NCBI): domain Bacteria; kingdom Pseudomonadati; phylum Pseudomonadota; class Betaproteobacteria; order Burkholderiales; family Comamonadaceae; genus Delftia; species Delftia sp. DT-2. The sequence continues at coordinate 307,511 of NZ_JAQOTI010000010.1, read as the reverse complement.
GCTGCACCGCCACGCCCGATGCGGGCTACCACTTCACCAGTTGGTCGGGCGATTGCACGGGCACGGGGGCATGCCAGTTCACCAGCGTGACCGCGTCGCGCACCGTCTCGGCCACCTTCACGCCCAACACCCACTCCATCGCCACCCCCGCCGCCGTCAACGGCACGGTCACCTGCACGCCCAACCCCGTGACCCACGGCCAGGACGCAAGCTGCACCGCTACGCCCGATACGGGCTATCACTTCACCAGTTGGTCAGGCGATTGCACGGGCACGGGAGCATGCCAGCTCACCAACGTGACCAGCCCGCGCAGCGTGGGTGCCACCTTCGCGCTCAACACCTATTCCATCGGCATCGTCCCCGCCCCGGCCAATGGCACGGTCACCTGCACGCCCAACCCCGTGACCCACGGCCAGGCCGCAAGCTGCACCGCCACGCCCGATACGGGCTACCACTTCACCAGTTGGTCGGGCGATTGCGCAGGGGCGGGGGCATGCCAGCTCACCAACGTGACCAGCCCGCGCAGCGTGAGTGCCACCTTCGCGCTGAACACCTATCCCATCAGCATCGCCCCCGCCGCCACCAACGGCACGGTCACCTGCACGCCCAACCCCGTGACCCACGGCCAGGTCGCAAGCTGCACCGCCACGCCCGATACGGGCTATCACTTCACCAGTTGGTCAGGCGATTGCGCGGGGGCGGGTGCATGCCAGCTCACCAACGTGACCAGCCCGCGCAGCGTGGGTGCCACCTTCGCGCTGAACACATACCCCATCAGCATCACCCCCGCGACCACCAACGGCACAGTCACCTGCACACCCAACCCCGTCACCCACGGCCAGGACGCAAGCTGCACCGCCACGCCTGGTACGGGCTATCACTTCACCAGTTGGTCGGGCGATTGCGCGGGCACGGGAGCATGCCAGCTCACCAACGTGACCAGTCCGCGCAGCGTTTCGGCCACGTTCACCCACGACCCGGTCGATGCCACCTGCGGCTCAGCGGCCAACGGCGCTGTGGCCTTCAAGCCCAGCGCGAATCTGTGCGCCACGGGTACGCCAGGGACCGTGCTATCCGCTGGCGGCCAATACAAATGGCAGTGCAGCGGTGAATATGGCGGCGCAGCGCAGCAGTGCAGCGCACCGTGGCAGGGTGCGGGGGGCAACGGCAATCTGGGGGCGGTGGAGGTGGATGGAGCGAACGGCTGGGAGATCAGCAGCGCCGCCTTTGCCTCCACCTTGCCCGCGCCCTTGCCGTCCCATGTGCGTGCGGTGCACGCGCCGCTGGGCCTGGTGCTGGGGCGTGTCGCTGGCAATGCAGATGCACAGGTGACCGTGCACTTCACCACGCCAGTGCCGCAGGGGGCCGTTTATTACAAATACGGCCCCAGCCCCGACGGGCTGGGCTGCACCGGCGCTGCCTGCGCGCAGCCGCACTGGTATGCGCTGCCCGGCGCGCAGTTTGCACCCGACGGCCTGAGCGTGACCTTCACCCTGGCCGATGGCGGCGTGGGTGACAGCGATTCCGTGCCCAACCAGATCACCGACCCCGGCCTGCCCGTGCTGCTGGCCCCGCAGGCCATCCCCGCGCTCGGCCCCTGGGCGCTGGCGTTGCTTTCGCTGCTGGCAGCGGGTCTGGTGGCGGTGCGTTGCCGAGCGTCGAGCAGTGGTTGCGCACCGCCGATCAGAAAGTGAAGCCTTGGCTTGCAGCGGCAGCAACCCCGCACTGTGGACTGCTGCCCCTTGGTTGACGCTCAGATAGACGGTCGGCAACCACCGTTTTGGTAGGCTTTGAATTTGATGGATAGACAACCAGATACAGGCATGAATTTGAAATTTAAGCGGCTCACTGAAGTTGATCCGGCTCACATTGTTTCGCTGAACAACAATCCAGATGTGCTGCGACAAATGCCGCTTGGAAGTGCGAATTTCGACCTGGCGAAAGCAAATGAATGGGCTCGGCAAAAGGATGCCCAGTGGCAGCAATACGGCTATGGGCCATGGGCGTTTGAAATTGACCAGCAATTTGCCGGCTGGGGCGGTTTGCAGTACGAGGAAGGTGATGCCGACCTCGCTTTGGTGCTTCATCCCAAATTCTGGGGAAGTGGCAAAGCCGTCTATCAAGAGATAGTGAAACGTGCATTCACTGGCTTGGGGCTGAGCTCCATCACGATTTTGCTGCCACCTTCAAGAACCAGAATAAAAGGGATTCTCAAGCTGGGATTTCGGCCAGATGGCGCACTGGATATCGAGGGGGCTCGCTTTTTGCGCTATCGCCTGCATGCACCCGGCAAACCCGCTTGACCAGATCTTTGGGCAGCGCGTCTTGATCCCGCGCGCTCATACCTTGGCGAGGAAGGCCGCTGCATCACCCGCTTCACACTTCCAGTCTGCGAAGACCCCAACCAGATTGCACTCCACGCAGCGGCAAGCGATGTAGTACCAGCGCACGTCGTGTGTGCCTTCGTACACGGAGACGCCGGACATCAGTTCGAACGTCTCGTTCTCGCACACGCACTCGTGTGCCTCAGGGGCGGCCTCTTCAACATGTTCCGCGCTGTCGCCCATCAGGTGTTCCTGCCCGCAGTCGGTGCAGGTGCGGATGGCCACGCCGGCTTCTTCATCCGTCTGCAGCGCAAAAGTCCGACATCCGCAATCGCATTTGGACGAGGCAAACCGGACGGCCTCATGGCGATTCGCAACGCTGTAGCTGCGCAGCTCGGCTTGGGTGTCGCCGGACGTTGTCCCGTACCAGAACTCGCCCTTCTTCGTCAGTGCCATTGATACTGTTCCATTCTTCAAGTTGGGCTTCCCGGCAGACCTGACGCCAAGCTTTCCCGATCGTCTGGATTTTGCCTGAAGGCACGGTGAATCTTCGTCAAGGGGCCGGGCAGCTCTCAGCCTCAAGCAGCCGCACCGAATGCCGGCTCTACAGCGATGGCAGATCCTGACCGGGCGCACCGCAATCCGTGCGGGGATGTGCGTGTCAGCGTTCCCTGCGCAGCTGTCTGGCACTGGCCAACAGGAATGCGCGCGTGCCCGGCGCGCCCAGCCCATCGAGTGCGCCACCATCTTGCGCGCCCATGGCCAGCCAGGCTTGCATTGCGGCCTGCGCCACCTCCAGATGAAACTCTTTCAGCAGCAGGCGGACAAGCGGAGCCCCCGCCGCAGGGTCTGCGATCTGCCCCAGCGCCATGGCCGCTGCCTGGCGGCGGCGCGCGTTGGGGCTGCTCAGTTGATCGATCAGTGCAGGCACAACCGCCCGGTCGCCCAGACTGCCCAGACGGCCCAAGGCTTCCAATATCTCTTCGGTGGCGAGGTCGGCCTGCAGCGCCCGTATCAGGTCGGGAATCGCCTCGCGCGTGGCTGCCTTCGCCAGCGCTTCGGTGATCAGCCGGGCATCAGCCGGCGATTCGGCTTGCAGCAATGCCGCAGCCAGCGCCGCGCTGGCCTCGGCGCTGGGCGTGGCTGACAGCGACAGCATGGCGGCGTCCCGCAACGGGTTGCGGCGGACCATCAGAGGCGCCAGCAAACCGGCCCCCTGGGGGTCGCGGAATTCGGCAAGCGCCATCACGTAGCGGTATCGCAAGCTGTCGCCGGCTGCCTGGGCTGCAGCGATCAGCGCAGGCAATACGTCAGCCCCTTGCGCTGCCAGCGCTTTGCAGACGTGGTGGACGTATTCGTTGCGGATGCCGGGTATCAGCCCCAGGAGCAGGGCCTGCACCTGGGGGCCGCGAAGATTCTGGCAGGCGTACGCCACGGCGCTGGCATTCCAGTGGTGGGGGTCGTCCGCCAATGCCTTCGCGAAGCCTTCGAAACCCTCTGCTGAGCCCATCAAGGCCAGCGCTTCGGCCACGCCCACGGCGTCGCCGCCGCACAGCTGGGGCAGCATGGCGCGCAGATGCTGGGCCGCTTCCTGGGGCGCGGTGCGCGCCAGCTGCAGCGCGGCGGCTCGCCGTACCTGCAGCGACGCCGTGCGCAACCCTGCGCGGGGCCACTGCGACTCGCCGGGCCCTTGCAGCTGGGCCAACACCTCGGCCAGCTCGTCGGCATCGCGCGGTGTCCTTGCCTGCTCCAGCGCGGCCATCAGTTCAGGCACGGCTTCCTGCGCCTTCAGCGGGCCCAGCGCCGGTGCTGCAACGGTCACTCCGGCACGCAGCAGTGGCGCGATCGCACGCGCGTCGCCCAACTCGCCAAGCACCTTGACCAGTGCCGTCCTCAGCTCCCGCGGCATCCCGCGGCGCGGATGTTCAAACGTCTCGATCAGCGGGACCACGGCTGCCGTATCGCCCAGGCGCCCCAGTGCGCTGATGCAGGTCCCGCGGACTCTGGCGTCCGCATCGTGGAGTCCTTCCATCAGCAGGTCCAGGCAGGCGTGTGTGGATTTCTGGACCACCGCGCTGCACAGCGTGCTGATCACCTCGCCAAAGTCTTTCTTTTTGTCGGTCTCCTCACGCCGCAGCGTGCGGATGGCCTCCAGCAGGTCGGCGATCCAGTGTTCGTCGGCGTGGCTGTGAATGGATGTCGCCGCATACTCGCGCACCGCTGCGCTGCGGTGGCCCAAGGCCTTGAACAAAGGCGCCCGGGCCTGTGGCGAGGAGATACGGCCCAGGTACATGCAGCCCGAGCAGGCTTCGTCAACGCTCTTGGACTTGGCCATGCGCAGGTACAGGGGCAGTGCCTCATTGGAGGGACGGATCAACAAGGCCTGCCTGGCCGCGTCAGCCACCTTTGCGTCTTCGTCCAGCGTCGCGCTCACCAGGAGCGCGGGAGCGCGGTCCGCCAGCTCCAGCAGTGCATTTCGGGCCAGGGGCAGCTGATTTGCCGGCGCGGACCTCATGAATGTCGTGATGGCCTCGAAAGCCACTGCGGGGGCAGCGCAGGACAGCGCTTGCAGCGCCAAGAACACATCGACGTTTTTTGTGGAGCTCTGCAGCTGGTCTGCGAGTGCCTGGCTTGGGTTGTCGTTCATAAGTACTGGAAGGGCCGGTCCGGATTGCCCTGGTTCTGCTTGTCCGAGAAGACCACCAGCACAGGCTCGTCTGGCGCGCCCTGCATCATAGGTGCCGCCCCAGGGCCGCCACTGGACAAGTCGTCCACCGGTCGACCGGCCGGGCAGGCCTTGGCATCCGGCCGCTTTTGGCCGACCCCATCCGCCCGGTCACCTTGTCCCACCATCCACCCACGCCATCCCCGCCCCCCGGTTCACATGCCGCTGCCTGCCCACGACAAACTCCGAATCCAGCGTGGCCAGTGCGACGGAGATCCATGCGCCTTCTTCGTAATGCTGGCTGTGCCATGACAGCGATGAGCCGCATTGCTGGCAAAAGCAGCGCGTGATGCCGGGCGATGAGGCAAAGGAGCGCAATTGCTCCTGGCCCCGGGTGAAGACAAGGTCCTTTGCCGGCACGCTGCCGTAGGTGGCGAATGCGGCACCGTGGGCCTTCTGGCAGATGCGGCAGTGGCAGTGCGAGACGGCCTGGGGCGTGGAGCGCAGTGCATAGGCGATGGCGCCGCACAGGCAGCTGCCGGTCAGAGGCGTGGTGGCGGGGGGCGCGGCATTGGTGTCGGTCTTGGTGCTGGTGTTGGGACTCATATCTTGCAAGGACAAAAAGGCGCATGCGATTGTGCATGCGCCGATTTGCCGTGTGCTTGCCGCAGCGTCGGACGCATCCAGCCGGGCTAGGCCGGGCTCAGGACTGGAAGTTGCCCAGCACCAGCAGGTCGCCCGGCACGGCCGCGCGGGTGAAGTTGATGTAGTTGTTGGCAGGGAACAGCAGGTTCTTGATGGCGAACAGCGAGACGGCCGAGAAGCTGACGTTCAGCTGGGTGGCGATTTGCTGCGGCACCTGTGACTTGACCTGCTGGTTGACCTTGGCTTGCAGGTCGTCCGATCCCGAAGGTCCGCCGCCGGCCACATGACCCGTGACCGTCACGGCCTGGCTGCTCATGGAGATGCTGATGTTCTGCTCCCGGCCGCTGCCGCTGACGGTCACCGGCGCTGCCGCCTGGACGTTGGAGGTGGCGTCGTTGGTGAACGAGGATTCCCAGGTGTCCGAGCAGTTGGAGAAGCAGGGCCAGTACCTGTAGGTGGTGCTGGTCTTGATGGTCATCGACTGTGTCTTGCTGCCTTGCAGCTGCATCTGACCGCTGCCCATCGGCTTGAGCGTCATGCCCGACAGGTTCCAGGAGACCTTGTTGTCGGGGAAGAAGTATTTCGTGGTGGTCGATGAGCCCCCGCCGCCCATGGGCGAGGAGGTGGTCGTGGTCTGGGTCAGGCTGCTCAGGTCGATGTTGGTCGCGGAGACCGGGGCATTGGTGAACTCCCCCCAGGAGGCCGAGTTCTGTTCCGAGGATTTGCGGCCGGCCAGGCTCCATCCGGATCGGTTCATGGCGCTGGGCAGGATGTCGGAGAAGAACAGCTCGCTGCGGATCAGCAGGGACGTTTCGTTGCCTTGTGGCAGCGGCTCGGGCACATTGTTCAGGAAGGTCAGCGTGGGGTTGAGCAGGGCCCGGTTGCCGGTCTGGATGAACAGCTGAAGGATGTCCACGTTGGCTGCCGTGCGCAGCACCTTGAAGAGAAAGCCCTTGGGCTTGAGTCCGTCGATCACGGGCACGCTGGTCAGGTCCAGGGCATTGATCAGGTAGACGACCGGGTTTTCCGAGAAGTAGGCCTTGATTGCCGCGTTGAGGTCGACCTTCTCCTCGTCGCTGATGTCGATGTTCTCGACGGTGAATGCGCCCTGGGACATGTCCAGCACGACCTTGAGGATCTGCAGTTCCTTGCCCTCCTTGGTGATCTTGCCCTCCACCTTGGTCAGGTTGACGAAGGCCGTGAGCGTCTTGCCCGCGATGGAGACCGGCGCATCGCATTTTTCAGGGGTGTCGCCCATCTGGATGCAGTTGATCTGCGAGCCTTTTTCTATCTGCATTTTCAGCACGACGGTGCTGTTGTTGTTGGCCTGGAAGCTCAGCAGCGGATAGCCATACTCGAGGTCGAATTTCTTGATGGACCACACGCCGTCGATGACCTTGGTCCGGGTCTGCGCGGAGATGGTGTTCTTGTATTTGCTGTCGCGCTTGAGCTCTTCATACTGGCTGAGCAGGGCTTTGTTGATCTGCTGCAGTCCCATGTTGAACACCACGTCCCAGCCATTGGTGGTTGTCCCTGCGGCATTGAGCAGCGAGATCAGCTTGTCCGGCGTGGGCTGTGCGGGGCCTTCGGCCGCAAGGGCCATCAGCGCGCCCCGCACCGCTTCAGTGCGCACGGCGCGCTGGCGGGCGTGGGCCCTGCCGCCCGCGAGCATCGGCACGTCGACGATGCGGGCGTCCAGGACGAAGGTCAGGCGGATGTCCACCGTCAGGCCGGCAAAGGCCAGGCCCCGGTTGGTTTGCGTCTTGGGCAGCGAGATCAGCCAGGAGCCGAAGGGCGTGACGGGGCTGATGTCCGCCGACCATGAATGGCCCTGGTCGCTGAAATCAGGCTGTCCTGTGGCCACGTCGAATTGGTACACGCGCTCGCGCCAGGGTGTGTGAAAGCGCAGCATGGAGCGCTCCACGTTGCGGTCCACGAAGGGCTTGCTTTCGAAGGTCAGCCTGGTCAGCAGTTTGCCGCTGTCTGTCGATTTGACGCCCATGACCTCGGCCACCACGGCCCGCACGCGCAGGTTCACGTATTGGCTCAGTTGTGGCTGGTTGGGGTCGATGGTGATTTCAAAGGCGTTGCCGTTGCTGATGTCCGAGGCCAGCACGCCCTGGATGTCGATGGTGATGGGGCGGGTGGTCGAGGCCTGGTACTGCAGCAACTGCGACTTGGCCTCCAGTGTGGCCTCGTTCTGGGCGATGCGCGACTGCATGAAGTTCATCAGGCTGTAGCTGGCAATCGGCGTAGGGGGCTGCAGCCACGCATATTGCAGCGCCTGGTCCTGCAACAGGAAGGACTTGGCGAAGGTGGTGAGCATCTGGCGGCGCAGGTAGTCCAGGCTCCCCGTCAGGCCGACCAGGTCGATGGCCTGCCTGTCCAGGTCCTTGATCTGCAAGGGGTTGAGCTTGTCGGCCAGGGCGTTCAGGCGCTCCGCCTGACGGTCGTTGAGCACCTTCTGGCGCTGCGTGGAGTAGATGTCGCGAAGGATCTGGTGCAGGCCCGATTGGGCACCGGTCAGCGCTTTGCCCCGCATGACGAGGATCTTGAACGCGGCGACCATCTCGGCCTTGGCTTCGTTGACGCCGCTGCCGCTGGGTCCGGTCGACATCACCACGTCGAGCTGAAGCGACATCTCGTCCCATTGGAGGGTGGAGGTATCGCCATAGTCCATGCCATCGAGCCCGTCCAGCGTCTTTTGCGCGTCCTGGATGTTCTTCACGGTGCCCGAGATGGTGGTGTAGACCTTCATCGTGGCATTGAGGATGTTCAGTGCCTTCTGGATGCGCTGCACGGTCAGGCCGAGGTCCTTGACCGCATTGATCGAGCTGGCGGGCACGAAAACCGACGTGCCCAGGCTGAAGGCGGTGGTGGCCACGTCCAGACCGAACTTTACCCATTCCAGGGTCTCCCACTGCACGACGGCCGCCTTGTAGCGCTGCACCGCCTGGTTGACCTCTGCCTGCTGCTCGAACAGGGCCTTGGACAGGTCGTTGATCTTCTCCTGTTGGGCCTTCGCCTCGGCCTGGCTGGCAGCGATCACGGAGTCGTAGTGGTTCGACAGGTCCTTTGCGGACTTGGCGTTGGCATCGATCAGCCCGGACAGCAGCTTGCCGCTCTGGACGATGTTCTCGTTCAAGGCCTTGCCGACATCGACGGTCAGCTCGGCCTGCTTGCGCTGGTTGATCTGGATGGTGTCTTCGCTGATCTGGCGCTGGATCTCCTGGAGGTAGTCCAGTATCTTTTTGACCGAGGCCTCATAGTCGGAGGCCGGCAGGATGGGTACGAACGCGCCTTGTCCGGAACTGGGCGTGTAGCTGCCCAGGTCCAGGGCGCGAAAGCGCATCGCAAGCAGGTCCTCGTCGCGGGTATCGGCAGGGATGACCTGCGCCACCCATTTCAGGTAGCCGCGCGCCAGTGTGCGTACCGTCACGGCGCCCATCTGGTCGGCCTGCATGCCGAGCACGGCTTCGCCGAAGGCCAGCGAAAACTCCAGGCTGTCCTTGAGGGCCGGCAGCTCGGTGGCAGGGGGCACGCGCCGCACGTCCTCGATGACGCGGGGCCAGCCCTTGGCGTCCAACTCGTAGCGCAGGCCGTCGACCACCAGGAAGTGCCTGTCCCCGTCGTGGTTCTGAAAGCGTGCCGCGCCCAGGAACTGGCTGCAGCCGATGGACAGTCCTTCAAAGCCCGCATTGCTGAGTGCTACCACGTTGGGCAGGCCGGTCGTCCTCATGTCCAGGATGTAGCCGTACAGGCCCACCTTGTCGCCGGGCAGCTCGATGGCGGCCTGGGACCGGACGGCGACCACATAGCCGTAGGACGTGAAGTTGCGCACTTCGGACCGGGCCACCAACTGCATGCCCGCCAGATTCAGGCGGGCCTTGTAGACATTGATGCTGGGCGTGGCAATGGCGGAGACCACGCCGGGCTGGTCTTCCGGGATCAGTGCGGCGAAGTCGCTGGAGTCATGCGGCACGAATTGGGGCTGTATCGCATCGCCGAACACGCTGGACATGGCCGCCTTGAAGACGCGCCGCCACACCGCCGTGCGCTTGTATTCGGTGAAGGTGGTCAACGGCCCCAGCGTGATGGCGACGGGAGCCTGGTCGGTGAAATCCCGGTTCAATCGGGACAGCGATACTGCCGAGTCCACGGAAAAGGGCTGGAATACGCTGTTGCGCTTGGCCCAGGTTTTCTCCACCCAATCCCCGTCTGCAAGGCTTTGCTGGAACTGGGGGCTGTGGCTGAGGTTCAGGATGTTGCCGAATTGCTTGACGAAGCCGAACGCGCCTTTTTCCGCATCCGTGGTGAAGTACTGGAATTTGACGGCATTGGCGCCCGTGAAGTCGTTTTCGGAGCCATTGAATGCCTGCTGCACCCGTGCGAAGCGCTCGGCTTCGTAGGCAAATACCTGGATGATCTGGTCCCCGACCGTGATGGAGGACACGAAATGCGTGCCCCATTCGGCGAAGTTGTCCAGAAAGAGGTTGGCGTCCCTGAGCGTCAGGTCGGCGGCCGTGTCCTGCGAGCCCTCTGCCTGGAAATGGCGCAGCCGCGCCATGGAGCGCATGAATTCGCCATCGACGCCAATGCGTGGATCCGGGCGCAGCGCATGGACCGTGGTGAGGACCTGGTTCTCCTTGGTCGTGTGGCGCAATGTCTCGTCCTGGCGGACTAGTTTGACGAGCGCAAATCGCAGGCTGGTGTCGTGCAGCGAGATGCCCAGTGTCTGGACCAGGCTGTCCAGCGCGGCAGCCCCGGTGGGCGCCGACAGCAGCAAGGCGCCCGCCGGCAGGGACGGTGGCGCCGTGTCTATCGCAGGCATATCGATGCCATAGGGCAGCAGCGCGGTGACCAGGCTCTGTGCGCTCTCGTGGAGGCTGATCACCGGATATCCCCAGTCGCCCCGGCTGCCGGAGGGCTCAGGCGCTTGCGGCTCCATCGGCTGCTGCCGGGGGCGGTGCAGTATGTCCAGCATGCCCCTGGATGGGTCCCACCCCGGCGCGTAGCCTTTGATCAGGTTGGTGGCGGTACCCAGTGCCAGTCCGTTGAAAGCTTCCGTCATACATCCTCCATTGATATCCGTTGAGAGATAAATGAATGGCGCGGTCTGCCCATCGCTTGAAGGGTTGCGGTCTGTATGGCCCGCCGTGGGGGAGCTTGCCGGTCATCGCTTCAAGCCAGCGCCCGGTTTCCTGTGCATTCGACGTTCGGACTCCTGGGGCGTCCTTCGCGGGAATCTCTTTTTGATTCACTGACGGGCAGCAAGAGTGCCCTGCATCCCCGATGGGCGCAGGTGGCCATGCGGGGCAATGGATATCGCCTGGGGGCCTGCCTGCGCCTACGGGCCTTGGCTGCGCCGGCCGCGCCATTGCGGCGCGGCAAGCCGGCCACTAGTCGCCGATGACCTGCAGCCCGCTGCCGTCCCCATGCGCCTGCAGGCACATTCTTCCGAGGTCGTTGAGAAAGCGCAGCACCGGCATCTCGCCCACGCAGGCAGGGATGGCGGCCATGATGTCGTTGTGCAGTTCCAGCAGCTGGTCCGAGGCCACGAACATGGCGGCGGATTCGCCGTAGTAGTGCCGCCAGAAGTCCTGCAGCAGGCCGTGGCGGGCCTTGCCGACGACCAGGGGATAGCCGTTTTCCCAGACCTGTGCGTCCATGGAAAGGCTGGCCAGGCCAGGGTCAACGGGCCGCGCGCTGGCGGGGATCAACAGTACACGTCGCATGTCCATGCTCATTTGCGGCTTCCAGGTGCGCCAGTGGACTCGGGCAACCCGGTCCGGGAGGAGGGTGAGAGGTCCTTGCCGCAGGCGGCAGGAACCGGTTCCCACTTTATTGACGTGTGCACAACAAGAAAATTACAGCTGATTACATGCGGCGAGCGATGCGCCGTGTGCCTGCCGTTCTCCGTTGCAGTTCGCCGCTCAGGCGCTGCGCGCCCCGCCCTCGATCTCGAACGCAAAGTCCCCGAAGCGCAGGCTGCCGCGCCGCCGCTCCACCAGGGCCGGCAAGGCCGCGCATTCGGGCAGGGCGCTGAGGATCTGGTGCTTGGCGCGGAAGATCTGGATGTTCACGTACGACGAATCCACGCCCAGCATGCGCGAGAGCGCGTCGAGCTCTATCCAGCCCTGGCTTGCGGGGGCCAGGCCCTTGTGGGCGTCCTGCTGGCGCACGCGGGCCAGGGTAACCAGGGTGTAGTGATGTATGCGTTCACCCAGCGCGATGGGCTTGCCGTCGCTCATGACGGTCAGGCTGGCGTGCTCCTCGTTCTGGCTGACGTGGAAGCGAAAGGACACGTCCGACGGCTTGGGCGCATGCGGGTCGAAGCTGCTTTCCCGCGTGGATTCCAGGTCGTCGCATTGCACGAATTCCCAGCTGCCTGCCGAGGTGTGGACCATGGCGCCGTCCACCAGGGGTTCGGTGCCGTCGCCGGACTCCAGCAGCCAGCGGCCGTCTTCGAAGAAGACGTTGGCTTCGGGCTCCTGGGCGTCGGGCAGCAGGGTGCCGCGCGGGTTCAGGGCCAGGGGGGCGTCCTGGGGCAGGCCCGGGCCGGGGCTCAGGCAGGTGACGGGCGGTCCCAGGTCTTGCACGGTCCAGGCCGCTTCTGCGCCTTCGCCCATGCTGAGCCTGGCGCCCACGGTCAGTACGGTCCAGCGGCCGGCGACCAGGCGCACGCCGTTGAGCATGGTGCCGTTGCGGCTCTGGTCCACGATTTCCCAGGTCTGCCGGTTCCAGCGGAACAGTGCGTGGACCTGGGAGACGTCGGGCGCCTTCATGACGGTCTGGCAGACCGAGGGGTGGCGGCCGAAGGTATGCAGGGGCCGCAGCACGACGATGCGGCCGTCGAGTTGGTTACGAAAGAGGGCCATCGCCTCGAATTCTCCTTGGGGCTTGTGTGAACAGGGGGTGGGCTGGGGGCGCATTGGCCCGGAGCCTGCAGCCTGTTGCCAAGCTGAGAGAGTACATGCCCGCTGCGCTGTTCAGTTTGTCAAACGTACAGAGCCTGCGGATTCAGTTCGGATTCCTGCAGCGGCCGGCTGCGCCAGCCCAGGGCCACGGGTACGTTGCGCAGCCGTGGATTGCCCAGTTCCGGCCAGATATGGCACAGGCCGGGAATCACGACCTTGACGGTGTGCACAGGGATGTCGGGGCGCGAGTGGTCGTAGACGATGGTCTCCAGGCCCAGGCCGCGTGCGATGTTCACGCAGCGCGCAATGGCCTGGGCAATGTCTGGCGGCGCGGTGTCCGGCGTGTGCCCAGACAGAGGCGCAGGCTGTTGCGGCGGTGCATCGGCGCTGTCCGCAGGGTGCAGGAAGGCCTGCAGTGGCTCGGGCACGGCAAAGCTTTTGCCGGCCGCGATCAGCTGGCTGATTTCGGTGAGGGCGCGTTCGCAGGCCAGGGCGCGGTCCAGGCTGCAGCCAAAGCCCACGGCCCATTGGCCGGTCTGTGCATGACGGCCCACGGAGACGACCACGGGTATGCCGAAGTCGTGCGTGATGTCCAGCAGCCAGTACGACCATTGCGGGCCGCAGCTGCGGTCCAGTCGCTCGCGTGTGGCTTGGTCGATGCCTTGCAGCGCAATGGCGGGCCTGCGGATCTGGCCGTACCACCAGATGGCGGCGGCGTCGCGTTCCACCAGTTCCATGAAGCCTTGGAGGATGGCTTCTTCCCGCGTGTTGCCTGCGGCGCAGCCGTTGGAGGTCCAGCCCACGTGGTGCTGGCTTTGCGCGGGCGCATGGGCCAGGCAGAAGGCCAGCGGCAGGTAGCGGCGCGCATCGGCGGTCAGGGACCAGGCGGGAGCCCACCACAGGGGATCGCCCTGGCCGGCGCTGGGGGCCACGGCATGCGGCGGCCTGTCGGTGGCAAAGCCGGCGGTCTGCCGGTCGCTGAAGCGGGCCAGCGCTGTGGGAGGAATGCAGGGCGCATCCAGCTCGGCGGCGGGGGCGACGACCACGGCTTCATCGCCCTGGTGGAAGGCGGCGTAGCGCTCCACGGCTTCGCACATGGCGCTGGCGCGGGCCTGCATGGCCGACAGGCCCTTGCCCAGGCACAGCTGTGTCGGGGGGCCTGCCAGGAAGCCGCTGCCAGGCGCGGGCGTTCTGAAGATTTCGCTGCGGTAGACGGTGAGCGCTTCGTCGGTCTCGGCCGTCAGCGGCGTGACCCGGGCAATCACGCCGGTCAGCGGGCTGACGTGTCGGGACAGGCGCTGCACCGTGGTCTCGGCCGGCACGCTGCGCCAGCCGCCGTCGGCGCGCGCGGCATGCGTGCCGGGAACTGGCGCAATGCGTTCACGTTGGCGCAGTGCCATCAGCCCCGGGGTGCCGCAGTGCGGGCATTGTGGGCGGGCGGCCACGGGGTGGGCCTGGGGGGGCTCCAGCGTCCACACGGTTTGCGCCGCATCGGTGTGCGCCAGCAGGCGCTGCACCATGGGCAGCAGGGCCTGCAGCCGCGTGGCGATGAGGTCGGCGCCGGCGCGCACGGGCGGGCAGCGGCCGCTGTCGTGCGGCGGGCCGCCTTGCGCGGCGCGTGCGGGATGGTTGCGTTGCCAGCGGTGCGCCAGGCAATGCCAGCAGGCCGATGCGGTGCCGGCATGGGGCGTGAACAAGGGCCCGGCCATGGCCTGCTCGCCCGCGGGCCGGACCAGCAGCCAGGGCCGGCCTGCGGCACGCTGGCCGGCGTCGATGGCGCCCAGGCGCGGGTCCAGGTAGTCGTCGCAGAAAACGATGGTGAGCGGGGCGGGGGCGGGTGACTGCGTGGCCACGGCCGCAGCCCAGTGGCAGGCGGCTGTGCTGTCCAGCGCTGCAGTCAGCAGGACGATGTCGATCTGCTCCGATGCCTGCAGGCGCACGGGCGGGGCCGAGAAATCCGGTTGCAGATAACCGTGGCCGTTCACGTCGCTGTGCAGCACCGGCTGTACCAGGCCCTGGCGCAGCAGGGCGCCCAGGGCGTGCAGCATCTGCGCAAGCGGCGCATCGGGCGCTGTGGCGCAGTGCTGCATGAGGCTGGTGCCGGCCTGCAGCGGGGCGTTGAGCGCCAGCACGGCGGCGGAGCCCAGGGCCAGGGTGTCGCGTTCGCTGGTCAGCAAAAGGCGGTCGCCCTGCTGCACGGGGGAAAGGAATTTCTCGTGCCAGCGGAAGGCGTCGGCAAACAGGTCCGGGGCCGCAGGCTCAGGCAAGGGACGGGGCTCCCAGTTCAAGGCGGACGACGGCATACGGATGCTGGCCGGTGGTGGCGTGGAAGGCGGTCTCGAACAGTTGGTGCTGCTGCGAGAACCGGGCATACAGGTGCTCCTGCAGGCTGATGCGGATGGCGGGGTGGATGCGCTCCATCTGGGCGCCGTCCGCAAAGCCGGAGACGACGGGCAGCCGCATGCCGCCCACCTGCATGGGCAGCCGTGCAAGGGCCGGGTGCACATGGTCGAGCACCACGGTACACGGCGGGCTGCCGGGCGCGGCAAAACGCTGGGCCAGCTGCTGCAGCATGGCCTCCAGCGGCGCCTGTGGAAGGTAGGGGCAGACGCCTTCGAGCAGCACCAGAACGGGCTGGTTGCCGGGCAGGGCGGCGGCGTCCAGCCAGGAGGTGTCGAGGATGGAGCAGGCAAGGCGGGTTTCGTCGCCGTCCATGTATTGATCGCGCAGCGCAATGGCGTCGGGCAGGTCCACGTTCAGCCAGCGTGCGGTGCCGGCCAGGGCCGCCAGGCGGCTGCGCCGCGTGCACAGGCCCGCGCCCAGCGCAATGCACAGACCGGACGGATGCGCGCTCAGGAATTGCGTGGTGAGCCGGTCGAACAGCTGCGTGCGCAGCACCACGCTGCGCACAAAGGCGGGGTCGGCGGCGTGCGCCTCGCTGGCCTGGGGCAGCGCCGCCGCGATGCGGCACGCCTCGGGGTCGGCAAAGGGCGGCAGGTCGTGCAGCTCCGGGGGAGCTGCCGCACCTGCAGCGCGGGCACGTGCCGCCAGAGTCAGCAGCAAGGTGGTCGTGGCCCCTTGCAGCTGCGCCGGTGCCGTATCAGCAGGTGAAGGGATAGGCGTCACCGGTGTTGTTGTAGGAGGTGAGGGCGATGGCCCACAGGTCCTGCTCGGCGGGTGCCACCGGGTAGTTCAGCACGATGCCGTTCTTGATGGCCGTGCCGTCTGCGCGCTGCAGGTTCCACTCGCCGCGCGCGGCGTCCCAGGTGAAGGCCTGTTCGGTCTCGAAGCGGACCTGGAAGTTGAACGGGTTGTTGTAGCCCAGCCATTGGCTCAGCACGGGGGCCTTGTCCTTGCCGTCGTCGCGCGTCAGCTCCGCGTGGAACTCGGGCGACTGCCAGGCCAGGGCGATGGCGCGCAGCACCACGCCGCCGAAGGCCAGCAGCGAGTCGGGGCCGCCGCCGGGGATGCCCAGGCCCGTGGGCAGGGCAGCCCTGAGCATGCCGTTGTTCGGTTCCTCGAACGAGGTGCTCACGCCCATGAAGTTGGGGAACAGCTGGTAGTAGGCGGCCAGGGCCTCGGAGGCATGGGTCTGGGGCGCCTGGGGCAGGACGATGACGAATTCATCGTCGGGACCGATCCAGCCGGCCGTGAGCACGGGCTTCCATTCGGCGCGCTGGGTGGGGTCGTCGCTCAGGCGCAGCGACACATCGACCTGGGGCCACTGGGTCGGCAGGTTGAAGTCGCGGTGCAGCATGGGCTGGATGTCGCGCTGCCCCAGCAGGTCACGGCGGTAGGCGTCATCCTGCCAGGAGCGGGCGATGGCCCGCAGGTAGGCAAGGCGGAATGCGAGCAACGGTTCAGTATTCTGCAGCTGGGTGGTCATGTGACTTCATCCTCGGTTCAAGAAAAATGCGCCTGGCCGGGCAGGGGCCCGGACAGGTGCACGGACAGTTCAGGCCGCAGCGCGGCCAGCTCACTCAGGCGCGCGGCCACGTCCGGCCTGGCGGGTGCCAGGGCCTGCGACAGGGCCAGCGCCTCGGTTTCGGTGCGGTACTTGCCGGCGGTGCGCGCAGTCCCGGCGGCCTGGGCCAGGCTGTCCTGCACGGCTGTGTGGTCGGCGCCCATGGCCAGCAGGAAGCGGGCCTTCTTCAGGTGCAGCTCGCTGCTGTGCAGCCGTTCGTCCAGCACGTCGGCCAGGCGCAGGCATTCGTCGATCTTGTCCAGGGCCTCGGCCCAGCGCCCGCTGGCCGCCAGCATTTCGGCGACGAAGGAGCGGTAGTAGGTCTGGCAGTAGCGGCAGCCCATGTCCCAGAGCAGCTGCGCCGTGCCGCTGGCGCGTTCAATGCCCTCGGCGCTGGCGCTGCCTGCGCCGTCACCCAGCGCCCAGCAGCGGATGATGTCCGCATAGCCCGAGAACGCGGGCAGGCCGTAGCGGGCCGTGATGTCCAGCAGCTCGCCCGTGGTGGCCAAGGCGCTTTCCTTGTCGCCACGCGCCTGGTGGACCAGGGCCTGGTAGAGCAGGGCCATGCTCAGGGAGGGAATGTGCGAGACCTCGTGCGCCAGGCGCACGGCGTCGTTCGCATCGGCCAGCGCGGCCTGGTCGAAGCCGGCGAACCAGCGCACCAGGGCGCGCCCGCAGGTGGCCCAGACGCGCGTGTCGAAGCCGAACTCGGCCGCATGGTGGGCATGGGCCACGGGGTCGTAGCGGGTGATGGCGTCGGTCAGCGCTTCTTCGGCCTGCTCGAATCGGCCGTCGGAGTAGTGGGCCAGGCCCAGGTAGGTCTGGGCGGCCACCAGCACGCCCGTGTCCTGCTGGCGCACGGCCTGCTCCAGCAGGCGGTGGCTGAGCTGGCGCACTTCCTCGCGGTTGCTGGCCACGTGGTGGTAGGTGATCAGCATCCACAGGTGCTGCACCTGCTTGTAGTCGGCCACCGCATTGGCGCCGGGGCCGGCCAGCAGCTCCTGCGACAGCGCGATGCTTTCCACCACCTGGGCATGGGCCCAGCCGTGCTTGTTCATCAGCGCCTGGGTCACGTAGCTGTTGACGTCCAGCCGCGCCTCGCGCTGGGCCACGCCCTGGAGCTGTTGCAGCCAGTCGTCGATGTGGCGCGCGTAGGCAATGGTTTCATCGTTGAGCGAGCGCAGCTGCGTGATGCGCAACTGCCGCACCGCAAGCGCCACGGCCTGGGCGTGGTCTCCGGCGTCCGCCCAGTGCTGGGCCACGCCTGCGGGTTCCGCTGCAACGCGCTGGGGCTGGTGTTGCATCAGGGCCAGGGCCACGTCGCGGTGCAGCAGCCGGCGCTGCGATGCCAGCATGCATTCGTAGGCCGTGTCGCGGATCAGCGCGTGGCGGAACATGAAGGCGCCGGCGCCCGCACGTTCATCGGCAATGACCAGGCCGGCCTGGCCCAGCTGCGCCAGTTCCTGCTCGACCTCGCCTTGCGGGCGTTCCACGCAGGCGCACAGCAGGCCGAAGTCGAAGTGCCGGCCCATGGTGGCGGCCAGTTGCAGCAGCGGCTTGAGCGGGCCGATGCGGTCAAAGCGGCTGACCAGCGAGTCGCGCAGGGTCAGCGGAATGGCGGCCGGCAGCCCGGCATGGCGAAAGTCCCAGACGCCGTCCTGCTCCACCAGGTGGGCATCCAGCAGCATGCGCGCCATTTCCTGGATGAACAGCGGCACGCCGTCGGTGCGCTCCACCACGTGGCGGATCACGGCGGGGCTGAGCCTGCGCGGCGCCAGCGTCTGGCGGGCCAGCTCGGTGGCCTGTGCGTCTTCCAGGCGCCGCACGTCCACGCACTCGGCCTGCAGGCCTTCGGGCGGCTGCCATTGCGGACGCGCCGTGAGCACCAGCAGCACGCGCCGCCCGGGCAGGCGCGCTACCAGTTGCTCCAGCAGTTCGATGCTGGTGGGGTCGGCCCAGTGCACGTCCTCGACGACCAGCAGCAGGGGCTCGGCTTCGGACATGTGCAGCAGCCATTGCGCGGTGGACTGCAGCAGCAGCGCCCTTTGCATGACGGCCGAGATGCGGCTGGGCTCGCAGTCGCCCAGGGGCAGCGAGAGCCAGGCGCACAGAATGGGCAGGGCGGCCTCGGCATCGCAGCCTGCGGCGCGCAGGGCTTCGCGCATCTGCTCGCGGTGGTCCTGCGGGGGATCGGCCGCCTCCAGCCGCTGCCGTATCAGGCCCAGGAAAGGGGTCAGCGCGGTGTTGCGATGCTCGGGCTGGCATTGCAGCACCACGGTGTTCGCGCCCTGTGTCCTGGCGTGGACGAGCAGCATGTCGGCCAGGCAGGATTTGCCGATGCCCGGCTCGCCGCGAATCCACAGCGCATTGCCCCCGGCTTCGCGGGCCCGCGCCCATGCGTCGTGCAGGCGCTGCAGTTCGGGTTCGCGGCCTATGCACTGCAAGGCTGCATCGGACACAGGTCCCTGCAGTAGCTCGGCTGGCTGCTCCAGCTCCAGGCGATAGGTCTGCATGCCCGTGGGCTGGCCGGGCAGGCGCAGGCTGCCGGCCTTCTCGAAGCGCGCATGACGCGACAGCAGGCGGTGGCTGCTTTCGCTGGCCAGCAGGGTGCCCGCATCGGCGATGGCCTCCAGCCGCATGGCCACGTTGACGGCATGGCCCGAGGGCGCTTCGCCGCCGACCACCACGGCCATGCCGGTGTGCAGGCCCATGCGGATTCCGAGGTGCAGTCCGTGGACCTGCTCGATGGCGGCTGCGCGGCTGCGGCTGAGCGTCAGCAGCTCCTGGGCCGTCATGCCGGCCTGGCGGGCATCGGTGTCGCTGGTGTGCGGGTAGCCGAAGAGCACCAGCATGCGGTCGCCCAGCGTGCCCGCCAGCATGCCGCCGCGCCGGGTGGCAACGTCGGAGAACAGCGTGAGTTCCTCGCGCTGCAGCAGTTCGATGTCTTCGATGTTCAGCCCCTGCGAGGGCTGGCTTGAGGTGCCCGTCGTGCCGTCCATGCCGTGGGTGTCGCTGCCCGGCCAGAGGGAGACGCTGCAGCACAGCACGGTGAGCTGGCGCACTTCGGAGAACACGCGTGTGGTGGCCACGGTGCGTGTCAGGTCCGCCTGCTGCACCTGGGCGGCGGCGGGCAACTGGCCCACCAGATCGTCCAGCCGCACGCGCATGAGGTCCCTGAGCAGGGCCGCCGCCGAGTCGCTGCGCTCCGCAGGCCGCTTCTTGAGCGCCTTGCGCAGCAGGGCGGCGATGGGGTGGGTGGAGATGGCCGGCGGCAGCTGCACTTCCTGCGGGCTGAGCTGGCGGTGCACGATCTCGGCCACCGAGGCGCCCTGCACGGCGGGCGTGCCCGTCAGGCATTCGAGGAACATCAGCCCCCAGGCATACAGGTCGGTGCGGGCGCTGGGCGGCTCGCCGCGCAGCTGCTCGGGCGCGCTGTAGGCCGGCGTGCCCAGGCACTCGTCGCCCATGGTGAGCTGCGAGACCTGCGGGCCGGCAAACTGCGGGATCACGGTGCCAATGCCGAAGTCCAGCACCATGGCGTGGCGCACCGCGCCCGTGGAGGTGACCATCACGTTGTCGGGCTTGAGGTCGCGGTGCACGATGCCGGCGGCATGCGCGCAGTCCAGCGCATCGAGCACCTCGGCCATGAGGCGGCCGGCCTCGGCGGCAGTCAGCACGCCCTGGCGGCGGATCAGGCTCTTGAGGGTCTCGCCGGGCACATATTCGAAGACGCCGTAGACGCAGTCGCCTTGCTCGCCCTTGTCCAGCAACTGGACGATGTGCGGATGGTGCAGGGACGCGCACAGCATGGTCTCGCGGTGGAAGCGCTCCACCTGGCGGCCGCCTTCCTGCAGCCTGACGACCTTGATGGCCACCGATGCACCCGTGCGCCGGTGTCGCGCACGGTAGACGGTGCCGTAGCCACCCGATCCCAAGGTTTCCAGCAGTTCGTAATCGGGTATTTCCAGGGGGGCTGGCGCCACCGGGGTCACCGCAGCTTGCGTGGGGTTGGTGATGGCATCGTGCATTTCAGCCTCTGTTGGGTATCCTCCTGGAGGGTATCCAGTCGTCCATTTGTCATACGGCAGACCGTGCTTTTGATACCGTTCGTTACTATAGCGTACGTCCGAATGCAATTGACTGTTTTTGCCTACGTGCTTGCCCATGGTTGCCGTCGCCGCGGCGTCCGGCGCTCAGGCCCAGCTGGCCGCATTGCGCAGCCGTATGCCGCTGGCATGCAGCGAGCTGTCCCAGACGCCGCGCAGCGGCTGCAGGGAATCGACGATGCGCAGTTCGGTGCCGCATTCCGCTATTGCTTGCGGCAGATCGACCAGCAGGTCCCGGCGCAGGGGCTGCACGGCCTGCCGGCTCACGTACATGCCGGCGTCCTCCAGGCTTTCAAATGTATCGGCCGGCAGCTCGTACCGGTGTATCCGGGCCGCTTGCAGGCGCGCGGCCCAGGCGGTCTCCACATAGGCCACGGCCAGCGCTCCATCGGGCAGGGCGTTCAGCCATTGGGCCCTGTCTTCGCTGGTGCTGTGCTCGTGCGGCCATATGACGATGCGCGGGCATTCGCGCGGAAACAGGTACAGCCGCTGATGCGTCTGTGCGATGGCCCACACCAGGGGGCCGTTGAGCCACTCCTGCCCCTGGCGGCGGGGGGCCGCCTTCAGGACCGGGCGGGGTTGGAACTGCCGGATGTCCCCGTCTTCGCTGAAATGAAAAAGTCGCATGGCGCGCAGTGTAGGGCGCGGCGATTTGCAGGCGGCCCGCCATCCCCTATGATGCGCGACACCTGTGAATAATCCCAGGTACTCGCAACCCACGGAAAGGTCCACGCACCATGAACGGTCACTGTCTTTGCGGCGCAGTCAGCTTTGTCTCTCCCCAGGCCCGGGAAATCGGGGCCTGCCACTGTGGGTACTGCCGGCGCTGGGGCGGTGGCCCCATGCTGGCGGTGCATTGCGGGCCCGATGTGAAGTTCGAGGGCGGCGAGCACATAGGCACCTATGCCTCCTCCGAATGGGCCGAGCGCGCCTTCTGCAGGCAATGCGGCACGCACCTGTACTACCGGCTGCACGCCACGGGCGAGTACTTCGTGCCGGCCGGCGCCTTCGAGTCGCAGGACTTCGAGCTGGCCACGCAGATCTACATCGACAGAAAGCCCGGCTACTACGACTTCGCCAACCAGACGCCGACCATGACCGAGGCCGAGGTCATCGCCCAGTACGCGCCCCCGCAGGAATGAGGCACAGCCCCATGCCCCTGCACGATGACGCCAGCGGCCTGGCAATGGAGCCTGCCGCACGGCCCGGCGATCCGCTTGATCGCATCGACACACCCAGCCTGGCGCTGGACCTGACGGCCTTCGATGCCAACCTGCGCACCATGCAGGACTGGGCCGACCGCCATGGCGTGGCGCTGCGCCCGCATGCCAAGGCGCACAAGTGCCCCCAGATCGCGCTGCGCCAGCTGGCGCTGGGCGCGCGCGGCATCTGCTGCCAGAAGGTGAGCGAAGCGCTGCCCTTTGTGGCGGCCGGCGTGCGCGACATCCTGATCAGCAACGAGGTCGTGGGGCCGGCCAAGCACGCGCTGCTGGCCCGGCTGGCGCGCAGTGCGCGCATGGCCGTGTGCGTGGACAACGCGGCCAACCTGGTGCAGCTGTCCCAGGCCATGGCGCATGCGGGCGTGGAGATCGACGTGCTCGTCGAGGTGGACGTGGGCCAGGGCCGCTGCGGCGTGCCCGGTGCCGAGGCCGTGCTGGCCCTGGCGCGGCAGGCGCGTGATCTGCCGGGCTTGAATTTCGCGGGCCTGCAGGCCTACCACGGCGCGGTGCAGCACCGGCGCAGCCGCGAAGAGCGTGCGCAGGCCTGCCAGGAGGCTGCGAGCCGGGCGGCGGCCTGCGCGCAGCTGCTGCGCGACAACGGCCTGGCCTGCCACACCATCACGGGCGGCGGCACGGGCAGCGTGGAGTTCGATGCGGCCAGCGGCGTCTACACCGAGCTGCAGCCGGGCTCCTATGCCTTCATGGATGGCGACTACGGCGCCAACGAATGGGGCGGGGCGCTGGCCTTTCGCCGCAGCCTGTTCCTGCTGTCCACGGTGATGAGCACGCCCGCGCCGGACCGCGTCATCCTCGATGCGGGCCTGAAATCCACCTCGGCCGAATGCGGCCCGCCCGCCGTCTACGGCACGCCGGGCCTGCGCTGCGTGGCCATCAATGACGAGCACAGCGTGGTATGCGTGGAGCCTGGCGCCCAGGCGCCCGCCCTGGGCAGCGTGCTGCAGCTGCTGCCCTCGCACGTGGACCCGACATTCAACCTGCACGACGAGCTGGTGGTGCTGCAGGGCGGCACGGTGCACGCGCTGTGGCCGATTGCGGCGCGCGGGCTGTCGCGCTGAAGACGGCATGAAAGAAGCCGCCGGCCTTGCGGCGCGGCGGCTTTTTTGCGTCTGCGGCCTGCTGTGGCCTGTGGCTTACAGCTCGATCTTGGCGCGGCGGATCACGTCGCCAAAGCGCTTGTTTTCCTCGACGATGAAGGCCTTGAACTCTTCGGGCGTGGGAAAGTAGTTCTCGTAGCCGAAGGTCTGGAACTTGGGCTGGATGTCGGGCTCGCGCAGGGCCTTCATGGTGTCCTGGCGGATCTTCTCGACCACGGCCGGCGGCGTGGACTTGGAGACGGCAAAGGCATTCCAGCCGGTGACCACGGCATCGGCCGGGCCGCCGGACTCGGCCACGGTGGGCACGTCTTCATAGCCCTTGAGGCGGTGGGGCGCCAGCACGGCCAGGAAGCGCAGCTTGCCCGAGCGCATCAGCGGGCCGGCCGTGCCCGAGGAGCCCAGCGCAAAGGCCAGCTCGCCCGTGGCCACGCTGGTGTACAGCTGGCTGGTTTCCTTGTAGATGACGTGTTCCATCTTGGTGCCCGTCAGCGACTCCAGCAGGGCCGAGCCCAGGTGCACCGGGTTGCCCACGGACCACGAGCCGTAGTTGAGCTTGCCGGGGCGCGCCTTGGCGTCGGCAATCAGGTCGGCCACGGTCTTGTAGGGGCTGTTGACCGGCACGCAGACGAAGAAGAAGGTGCGAAACAGCGGCAGGACGACCTCGAAGTCCTTGTCGATGCTGTAGGGCAGTTTCTTGAACAGGTGGGGATAGGCGGCCAGGTGGACGTTGTCCAGCTGGATGATGTCCGTGCCGTCGGTGGCGCCGCGCTTGAAGGCCTCGATGGCGATGAAGCCGTTGCCCCCCGGGCGGTTTTCCACGATGACGGGCTGGTTCCACAGGCGCGCCAGCTTGTCGGCCACCAGGCGCGAGGTGCCGTCCGGCCCGCCGCCCACGGGGAAGGGGTTGATGATGCGCACCTGCTTGGTGGGCCAGTTGGCGGCGGCACCCGACTGGGCACGCGCGGGTGCCAGGGCGCCCATGGCCAGGGCGCCAAGGGCGAGGCCCGCCTGGCGGCGATTGATGCGGAAGGCGCTGTCTTTCATGGTTTGTCTCCGAGTCGCTGTTGGGCTTGCTGGGGGGGCTTGGTCCTATGCCGGCAAGGCACAGGCTGCTCTTGTTTTTACGCTCTCTTGCGGGAGCGGCTGGATCATCCAGTCGCCGCATTGTGTCAGTTCGTTGCAAAGCACCTAGCCATAGCTGGCGCTAGCAGCTATAGCAAAATGGCATAAGTGAGGAGGCGAGAGAACATGAATTTGCAGCAGATAGAGACGTTCGTGCATGTGGCCGAGACCGGCAGCTTCAGCAAGGCGGCCGTGCTGCTGGAGACGGCGCAACCCGCACTGAGCCGCCAGGTGCGGGCGCTGGAGACCGAGCTGCGCGAAACCCTGCTGATACGCACCGGCCGCGGCGTGACCCTGACCGACGCCGGCCGCCGCCTGCTGGAGCACGGCCACGCCATCATGCAGCGCGTGGCGCTGGCCAAGGAGGATCTGGGCAGCCAGCGCGACGAGCCCGTGGGCCGCATCGTGGTAGGCCTGCCGCCCAGCCTGGCGCGGCGCCTGACGCTGCCGCTGATCGACCTGTTCAGCAAGGACATGCCCAAGGCCCGGCTGGCCGTGGTCGAGGGCTTTTCCATGAACATCGCCGAATGGCTGACCTCGGGCCGCATGGATCTGGGCCTGGTCTATACGCCCGAGCCGCATCCGCACATCGAGGTCACGCCCGTGCTGGAAGAGCGCCTGTGCCTGATCGGCCCGACGCGCACGCTGGGCGGGCGCAGCAGCGTGCGCTTTGACGAGCTGTCGCAGTTTCCGTTGATCATGCCGCAGCACGGCCAGATCTTCCGCAAGCTGATGGAGGCCCAGGCCACGCTGTCCCAGGTCAAGCTCAACGTGGTCTGGGAAGTGTCCAGCGTGCCGGCCATCCTGGACCTGGTGCGCGGCGGCTACGGCTACGCCGCGCTGACCGACAGCGCCATGCGCAGCCACCTGACCGATGCCGAGCTGGTGGGCATTCCCATCGAATCGCCCCACGTGGTGAGCACGCTGTGCCTGGCGCAGTCGGCCAAGAAAAAGGCCACGCCGCTGATCCGCAAGACTTCTCTGGCCCTGCGCGAACTGAGCCGGCTGGTGTGCGCGCCGCTCTGAGCGGTTGCAGCGACGGCGGCAGGTCGCAGGTCAGCAGGCCTCAGAGCAACGGCCGCAGCTCCCGCGCCGCCTCCTGCAGCAGCGGCAGCAGCTCGGCCACCATGTCGGCCGGCGCCATGCGCTGGGGCGAGGTCACGATGTTGAGCGCGGCCACCGTGCGGCCCTCCATGTTGCGCAGCGGCACGGCCAGGGCCTGCACGGCCAGCTCATGCTCTTCCAGGGCCAGGCAGAAGTCCTGTCGGCGCACTTCGTCCAGCACGCCTTCGAGCGCTGCGCTGTCGGTGACCGTGTGGGCGGTCAGGCGCCGCAGATCGTGCGATGCCAGCCATTGCCTGAGCTCGGCCGCAGGCAGCGCGGCAAGCAGCACGCGGCCCGTGGAGGTGGCGTGGGCGGGCAGGCGGCTGCCCAGGTGCAGGCCGTGGGCCATGAGGCGTTGGCCGCGCTCGTGCAGGGCGCTGCGCGCGACGATGACCACTTCGTGGCCATCGCGCACCACGCAGGAAAACGACAACTGGGTCTGCGCCGCCAGCCGGTAGAGCACGGGCTGGACGATGCGCGGCAGCCGCGCCGAGGCCAGGTAGCTGCCCGACAGCCGCAGCACCTTGGGTGCCAGCCAGAAATGGCTGCCGTCCGTCTCCAGGTAACCCAGGTGCGCCAGCGTCAGCAGATGGCGGCGCGCGGCCGTGCGCGTGATGCCCGAGCGCTCGGCCGCCATGGTGGCGTTCAGGCGTTGGCGCTCGGTGTCGAAGCTCTCCAGCACGGCCAGGCCCTTGGCCAGTCCGGCGATGAAGTCATCCGGGTCGATGGGAAAGGGCTGGTTCATGGGCGGGGAGGGCGTGCATGCAGGTAGTGCGCGATTGTCGCGCAGATTGCGCGATCACCGCGCAACTCATGTGCCAGCCCCTCGTCTTTGCGCTGCCTCAAAACTAGTCTTGGGACCAGGCCATGGCATGAACCGGCCATGACATCGAACAACGCAACGGAGACAGATCAATGCGTACCCAAGTCGCCATCATCGGCGCAGGCCCTGCCGGCCTGCTTCTCGGCCAGCTGCTGTACCGCGCAGGCATAGACAACGTCATCATCGAGCAGCGCAGCGCCGACTACGTGCTGGGACGCATCCGCGCCGGCGTGCTCGAACAGGTCACCGTGGACCTGCTGGAGCAGGCCGGCGCCGATGCCCGCATGCGCGCCGAAGGCCTGCCGCACGACGGCATCGAGCTGCTGTTCGGCGGCCAGCGTCACCGCATCGACCTGCACGGCCTGACCGGCGGCAAGCGCGTCATGGTCTACGGCCAGACCGAGGTCACGCGCGACCTGATGGAAGTGCGCGCCGCCGAGGGCCTGACCACGGTCTACGAGGCCAGCAACGTGCAGCCCGTGGGCTTCGATGGCGACAGCCCCGTCGTGCGCTACGAAAAGGACGGCCAGGTCCATGAGCTGCAATGCGACTTCATCGCCGGCTGCGACGGCTTTCACGGCATCTGCCGCGCCAGCGTGCCCCAGGACAAGGTGCGCACCTTCGAGAAGGTCTACCCCTTCGGCTGGCTGGGCCTGCTGTCGGACACGCCGCCCGTCTCGCACGAACTGATCTACGCCCAGACCGAGCGCGGCTTCGCACTGTGCAGCCAGCGCAGCGCCACGCGCAGCCGCTACTACCTGCAGGTGCCGCTGACCGAGAAAGTGGAGGACTGGAGCGACGAAGCCTTCTGGAACGAACTGCGCCTGCGCCTGGACCCCGAGGCCCGCGAGCGCCTGGTGACCGGTCCCTCGCTGGAAAAGAGCATTGCCCCGCTGCGCAGCTTCGTGACCGAGCCCATGCGCTTCGGCCGCCTGTTCCTGGCCGGCGACGCGGCCCACATCGTGCCGCCCACGGGCGCCAAGGGCCTGAACCTGGCCGCCTCGGACGTGGGCTACCTGTCCAGCGCCTTCGCGCAGTACTACCGCGACAAGGCGCCCGAAGGCATCGACGGCTATTCCGAGCAATGCCTGCGCCGCGTCTGGAAGGCCGAGCGCTTTTCGTGGTGGATGACCTCGCTCATGCACCGCTTCCCCGACGCGGGCGGCTTCGACACCAAGGTGCAGGAGGCGGAGCTGGACTACATCGTTAACTCCCGTGCAGGCTCGACCTCGCTGGCGGAGAACTATGTGGGGTTGCCGCTGGTGTGAGGGCCGGCGTGAGGCCCCGGGCGCCGCCGAGGCTGCGCCCGCATTGATGCGCGCCTGTCGCCACAGCATTGCGCAAATTTGCAGGCCGCCTCGCCCGGACGGGCACGGGCGAGGAGTAAGCTTGGCAGGTTATGGCGCACATCACGTTTCCCCCTCCCTATATCGCTCCCCAGAATGCAGCGCAGTCGCTGCGCGACGCAGGCTATGCGGTGCTGCGCCCCGACGAATTCGCGGCCTGGGCGGGCGTGTCCTTGACCGAGCTGCATGCGCTCGATGCCGACTGGGCCCAGCTGCCGCCCGATGCCTTTCTCAAGGACGGGGGCCGCTACCGGCGTCGCCGCCATTCCTGCTTCATCGCCGGGCAGGACGGGCTGCAGCAGGTGGAGCACCGCGCGCACTGGCAGCCGGTGGAGTACAACGCCCTGCATGGCGGCATGCTGCGCATGTTCGAGCCCATGCGCGATGCCACGGCGCAAAGCGCCACCTGGAGCCGCCTGCTGCTGGCGCTGGCGGGCCTGTCCGACCAGGTGTTCTGCGCCCAGGGCGATGATGTGCAGCACGAGCGCTGGTTCATCGAGTCCCACCAGTTCCGCATCGACACCACGGACGGCATTGGCCGGCCCACCCCCGAAGGCGCGCACCGCGACGGCGTGGACCTGGTGGCCGTGATCCTGGTCGGGCGCGAGGGCGTGAAGGGCGGCGAGACGCGCATTTTCGAGGCCACGGGCCCCAGCGGCCAGCGCTTCACGCTGACCGAGCCCTGGTCGGTAATGCTGCTGGACGATGCCCGCATGATCCACGAGACCACGCCCATACAGCCCGAGCAGCCGGGCGGTGTGCGCGATACCCTGGTGCTGACCTATCGCCGCCAGGGTTTCCAGGGCTCGGAGCTGACGCGTCGCCGCAAGGATTGATGCAGCTCAAGACGCTGGCGCATGATGGGCGCACACTTTGGTTCATCGACCCGGCCGCCCCCGATTCCTGAGGGCGGCCAAGCACAAAGGAGAAAACGCATGTTCAAGCACATCCTGGTTCCCGTGGACGGCTCCAACAGCTCGATGCTGGCGGTCCACAAGGGCGTGGAGCTGGCCAAGGTCTTTGGCAGCACGCTGACGGCGGTCTACGTGGTGGACCCCTATCCGTTCACGGGCGTGGGCGCCGACTTCGCCTACGGCCAGTCGCAGTACCTGAGCGCGGCCACGGCCGAGGCCAACACCACGCTGGACGCCGTCAAGAAGATCACCGACGAGGCCGGCATCACCGCCACCACCGTGGTGGGCGAAGGCCATGCGGTGCACGAAGGCATCGTGCGCGTGCTCGAGAGCACGGGCGCCGACCTGATCATCATGGGCTCGCAAGGCCGCCGTGGCCTGGAAAAGCTGATGCTGGGCAGCGTGACCCAGCGCGTGCTGGGCGCCGTGCGCGTGCCGGTGCTGGTGGTGCGCGAGTAATCACCGGACCGCTCGGCCCTTCGCCGGGTGAAACGTCAACGGCTCCCTCGGGAGCCGTTTTTATTGGTGCGCTGCAGGGAGAGAGGGCGATCAGCGATTGAGCAGCCGTGCCAGCCAGCCCTTTTTCTTGCGCTGCAGTTCCAGTTCCTGCAGCACTTCGTTCTTGAGCCTTTCCTTCTCGGCGGCAGGACTGGACTCGCGCGCCATGCGCAGATAGGCCTTGGCCGAGTCCACGTAGCCGGTGTCTTCGTTGCGGATGTGGTTGAACAGCCAGCGCGAGAGCATGCCGTGCAGCTCGGCGGCCACGTCCTCGCCGGCATCGAAGCGGGTCTGCATCTCGATCACGCGGCGGGTGAACAGCTCGTGCACCTTCTTGTGCGGGCCGGCGAACATGTAGCCGGCGCTCTCGATCAGGCTTTCCTCGAACACGAAGTGCGAGACGGTGTAGTCGATCATCTCGCCGATGACATCGCCCAGGGCCTCGCGGTCGGGCGAGGAACGCAGCTCGTAGAGCTTGTTGATGTAGTCGACGATGCGGCGGTGCTGCCTGTCGATCTCTGCAATTCCGGTGTCCAGCTCGGGGACCCAGACCAGCAATGCCATGGCGTTCTCCAGGAATTCGGTGATTTCCGGAGAAGTATTCACGGGACTGTCACATCGCCCCTTGATGCAGATCAGTCTGATCTGCATCAAGGAGACGCGGCGTCACTCGATCTTGGCGCCCGAGGACTCGACGATCTGCTTGGACTGCCTGAAGTCGGCCTGGAACATCTTGTCGAAGTCGGCCACGGTCATGGACTGGGGCTCGGCGCCCTGGGTCTGGATGGCGTCGCGCACTTCGGGCATGGCCAGCAGCTTGTTCACTTCGGCGTTGACCTTGGTCACGATGGCCGTGGGCGTGCCCTTGGGCATGAACAGGCCGTACCAGGTGCTCACGTCAAAGCCCTTGAGGCCCGATTCGGCCAGCGTGGGCGTGTCGGGCAGCGAGGACGAGCGCTTGGCCGAGGTCACGGCGATGGCGCGCAGCTTGCCGGCCTTGATCTGGCCGATGGCCGAGGGCACGGAGGACACCAGCAGATCCACGTTGCCGGCCAGCGCATCCATCAGGGCCGGATTGGAGCCCTTGTAGGGCACGTGCACCAGCTGGATGCCCGCCGCTTTCTCCAGCAGCACGCCCGAGAGGTGGATGCTGGTGCCATTGCCCGGCGAGCCGTAGGTCACCTTGCCCGGGTGCTGCTTGGCAGCGGCCAAGATGTCGGCCAGGGTCTTGTAGGGCGAGTTCACGCTGGTGGCGATCACGATGGGCGTGTAGGCCACGTGGGCCACGGGCACCAGGTCCTTGACCGGGTTCCAGGGCAGGTTCTTGTAGAGGTAGGGGCCCAGGACCACGTTGTCCTTCTGGCCCATGACCATGTCGTAGCCCGTGGGCGCTGCCTTGGCGGCCTCGGTGATGCCGATGGTGCCGCCTGCGCCCGCGCGGTTGTCGGGCACCACGGTCCACTTGCTGACTTCGGTGAGCTTGTTGGACACCACGCGCGCGAGGATGTCGGTGCCGCCGCCGGGCGGGAAGGGCACGATCATGCGCACGGGCTTGTTCGGATAGTCGGCCGCCGCGCCTTGGGCGGCTGCGGAAAAGCTCAGGCCCATGGCGGCGGCCACGGCGGTGCAGGTGATCAGTTGGCGGAACATGAAAGAAGAAACTCCAGGGTCTGATGGGGCGGTGCAACCCTCTCGCAGCGGACCGGCAGTGCCGGGCCGCCCATGCGGTGGGTTGTCGATGATCGGGGAGGGTGGTTCCGCCATCTTGCATTGGGAAACCCGCTATTTGGGCGGATTTCCGCAATCTGTGCCACAGGGGCTTCCACCAAGGAGCAGCTTGTGCCTGCTCCAGAGGGAAGCGGGCTATTTTATGCCGCCTTGGTGCCTGGCCGCAGGCCAGGCGCTCAGCCCTGCGCCAACTGCCTGTCCAGCACGCGCACCGTCTCGTACAGCACCCGGGTGCCGTCCAGCAGCTGGGACGGCTCTATCCATTCCTCGGGCGCGTGGCTGCGGCCGTGGAGGCAGGGGATGAAGATCATGCCCATGGGGCCGGTGGGCGACATGTAGACGGCGTCATGGCCGGCGCCGCTGGGCATGCGCATGTGGGCGTAGCCCAGGTTGTCGCAGGCCTGCTCCACGCCCTGCATGACCAGGCCAGCGCAGTCCGTGGGCTGGGAGCGGCTCACGTCGGCCATCTCGGCACGCACGCGCAGGGCGGCCAGGCCGGGCAGGACTTCGGCCAGCAGTTCCTCGGGAAAGCGCTCCAGCACGCCGGCGTGGTCGCTGCGCACTTCCATCATCATCTCGACCAGGCCGGGCACGGCATTGGAGGCATTGGGCGTGAGCGAGAGCCGGCCCACGGTGGCCACCACATAGTGGGGCTGGCCATTGAGCGCAGCGGCCTTGCGGTTGGCCGCATCGATGATGCGCGCCGCGCCCACCAGCGCGTCCTGTCGGATGTCCATGGGCGTGGTGCCTGCGTGGTCGGCCTGGCCGTGCACGGTGAAGCCCACGCGGCGTATGCCCACGATGTTCGTCACCACGCCAATGGGCAGGCCGCGCTGCTCCAGCACCGGGCCCTGCTCTATGTGCAGCTCCACGAAGGCGGCCGTGCCGCCGGCGCTGCGCAGCGGGCGGTGCAGCGCCTCGGGCCGTGCGCCGATGCGCCGCATGCCTTCGGCCAGGGTTTCGCCTTGCGGGTTGCGGGCGGCCAGCATGGCGGCGTCCAGCTTGCCCGACAGCGCGCGGCTGCCGATGCAGGAGATGCCGTAGTCGCTGGGCTCCTCGGACAGGAAGTCGATCACCTCGAACGGGTGCTGCAGGGCGATGCCGTTTTCATGCAGGCAGTGCGCCACCTCGATGCCGGCCAGCACGCCGATGATGCCGTCGAAGCGCCCGCCCATCATCACGGTGTCGCAGTGCGAGCCGGTGGAGATGGGGGCGCGTTCTGCGCCGCCCGCAGCGGCCTGGGCCGCCGGCAGGCGGCCGACCAGATTGCCGCCTTCATCCAGATGCACCTGCATGCCCGCGGCCGCGAACTCGGCGCGCAGCCAGGCGCGGGCCTGGTCGAACTCGGGCGAGAAGGCGCGGCGGGTCCAGGGCCGGTCGGGCAGGGTGAAGGTGGACAGGGTCTGGACACGGCGCCAAAGGCGCTCGGCATTGATGGGGGGCAGGGCGGTCATGGGTCTCGGTGAGTTCTGCGGCAGGCGCGCGAGCCGCGCAGGCGGCGCAGGCAGGCTGGGCGAAGCGGGGATTGTCGCGCGCAAAGGCGGTGCTCATGCAGACGTGCGCAGGCTCCTGAGCAGCCGCTCCAGCGTGTCGAAGCTCACGGGCTTGACCAGGTGGTGGTCCATGCCGGCCTCGCGCGATCGTCTCAGGTCATCCTCCTGCCCCCAGCCCGTGAGGGCGATCAGCAGGACTTGGTCGCGGCCCTGCCGGGCGCGGATGCGGCGCGCAACTTCCAGGCCGTCCATGCCGGGCAGGCCGATGTCCAGCAGCACGACGTCGGGCCTGAAGGCGTCGTGCATGGCCAGCGCGCCGGGGCCGTCGCGGGCGATCTCGACCTCGGCTCCCAGCAGCCCTAGCAGCATGGACAGGGTGTCGGCTGCGTCCGCGTTGTCATCGACCACCAGGATGCGGCCGAAGGCTGGCGCATCCCCGGACTGCGCGCCTGCGGCCGGTCCGGGCAGGGAGGGCACATCGGCGGGTGCATGGGCGGATGCATCGGCAGGTGCATGGGCCGGCAAGGGCAGGCGCAGCCGCAATTCGCTGCCCTGGCCCGGACCTTCGCTGAGAGCCTGCACGCTGCCGCCGTGCATCTCCACCAGGCTGCGCACCAGGGTCAGGCCGATGCCCAGGCCCCCCTGGCCCCGGCGGCCGCCGCGGTCCACCTGCATGAACATGTCGAAGATCCTGTCCAGCAGCGCGGCGGGGATGCCTATGCCGTCGTCACGCACGGAGATCACGGCCTGCGCACCCTCTGCCCAGGCCGCCAGCACGATGTGGCCGCCGGGATCGGTGTACTTGGCGGCATTGTTGAGAAGGTTGGTGACCATTTGCGCCAGCCGCACGGGGTCGGCCGGCAGCAGCAGGGTCTCGGCGGGCAGCTCCAGCCGAAGCTGGTGGCCGCCGGATTCCATGACCGCATGGCTGGCCGCCGCCACGCCTTGCAGCACGTTGTTCAGCTCCACCACCTCCTTGCGCAGCTGGACCTTGCCCGTGGTGATGCGCGAGACCTCCAGCAGGTCGTCCACCATGCGCACCATGTGGTTGACCTGGCGCTCCAGCATCTCCTGGCTGCGGCGCGCGCTGTCGTCGCCATGGGCGGTGCGCTTGAGGATTTGCAGGCCGTGGCTGATGGGTGCCAGCGGATTGCGCAGCTCGTGGGCCAGGGTTGCCAGGAACTCGTCCTTGCGCCGGTCGGCCTCCCTGAGGTGCTGCTCGGCGCGCTTGAGTTCGGTGATGTCCTGGATGATGGAGCAGGTGCCCACGAGCTGCCCGCCGTCATCGCGCAGCGGAGCGGCGCTGACGCGCATCCACCATTCGCGGCCCTCGTCGTCGGTGTGCAGCATTTCCAGCCCCGGCATGACCACCTCGCCGCGCAGCGCGCGCCTGCCGGGCCAGTTCTCGGGCGGTATGGGCCGGCCCTTGTCGTCCCAGCCGCGCCAGCGCTGCACGCGGTCGGCAAGGGTGGACGGGATGGCGCGCGGGACGAATCGGTCCATGAGCGCATTGCTGAGCACCATGGTGCCGCCCATGTCGGACACGCCCACGCCCGCCGGCATCTGGTCGATGATGGCGCGCAGCCTTTTCTCGTTGGCGCGCAGGGCGGCATGGGCCTGCTCGCGCACGCGCTCGAGCTGCAGCAGCGAGGCGACGCGCGCCAGCAGCTCGCGCGCCGAAAAGGGCTTGACCAGGTAGTCGTCCGCGCCTGCGCGCAGGCCTTCGACCTGGGCCTCCTGGCCTGCACGCGCGGACAGCATGATGACGGGGATGGAGCGCGTGGCCTCGTCGCTGCGCAGCGCATGCAGCAGCTCGAAGCCGTCGAGCACGGGCATCATCACGTCGGCAATCACGAGATCGGGCCGCTGGCGCCGGATGCAGTCCAGCGCGGCCCGGCCGTCGCCGGCCACCTCCACCTCGTACAGCGGACGCAGCAACTGGCCGATGTAGCCGCGCATGTCGGCGTTGTCGTCGGCGCAGACGATGCGCGGCCGGGGGCCTTGCGGTTCGGCCCCAGCCGGCATGCCGTGCGGGGCGTGCGGGACGTGCGGGACGTGCGTGGGCGATTCGCCCGGCTCCCACTGCCGCGTCTCGTCCACGAGTTGGCGTGCGGCCGGGGCGCCCGCGCCGTGCCCCGGCGGCGGCGGGGTTGACGGTGACGCGATGGGGTTCACCTGTTCGGCCGGCAGGTGCGCGCTGCCCTTGGGCAGCCGCACGGCGAAGCGGCTGCCCTCGCCCTCCGTGCTGGTGACCGTGATGGTGCCGCCATGCAGCCGCACCAGTTCCTGCACCAGGGCCAGGCCGATGCCCGTGCCCTCGTGCGTGCGGGCGGGCTTGCCCGGAATGCGGTGAAAGCGCTGGAAAAGATGGGGCAGGTGCTGGGGCGAAATGCCCGAGCCGGTGTCGCTGACGGACAGCTCCACCGCAGGGCCCGCGTCGTGCAGCGCCACGGCGATCTCGCCCTGCAAGGTGAACTTGAAGGCGTTGGACAGCAGGTTGAGCACGATCTTTTCGTACATGTCCTGGTCCACGTAGACCGGCCCTTGCAGTGGCGGGCAGTCCACGCGCAGCCGCAGGCCCGCCTGCTCCATGGCCGAGCGGAACACGCTGGCCAGCTCGGCCGTGGCGCGGGCCAGGTCCGTGGGCTCGTAGCTGGCCTGCATGCGCCCGGCCTCGATGCGCGCGAAGTCCAGCAGGGCGTTGACCAGCTTTTGCAGGCGCAGCGCGTTGCGGTGGACCATCTGCACCTGATCGGGCGGCAGGTGGCCGCCGTGCTCGCGCAGGGCGTCGTCCAGCGGCCCCAGGATCAGCGTCAGCGGCGTGCGCAGCTCGTGGCTGACGTTGGAGAAGAACACGGTCTTGGCACGGTCCACCTCGGCCAGGGCCCGGGCGCGCCGCGCTTCCTGCTCATAGGCCACGGCGTGCGCGACAACGCCGCCCGTGTGGCTTGCCACCATATCGAGGAAGGCGCAGTACTCCGCATCCAGCGGGCGGCGCGGGCTGACGCCCAGCACCAGCACGCCCGAGGCCTGGCCGTCGCCCGACCAGCGAACGGGCACGATGCGCGCCAGGCGCGAGGGTTCGGGCCAGGGGCCGCCAGGCAGGGTCAGGCCCAGCTGCGCCAGGTCCACGTTGGCCGGCTGGCCCGATTGCACGGCCTGGGCCAGCGGCCAGGGCGCGGGGTCGGCCGCCAGGTCGGTGTCCATGCCGGTGGAGCACAGCAGCTGGAAGGCCGGGGGAGCGGTGTCTGCGCTGCCTGCATCCGGGGCGGCCTGGCATTCGTAGATGATGGCGAAGGGCACGTCGTAGGGGTTTTCATCCAGCACGGCGCAGACCTTTTCGCCCGCGTCCTTGGCACTGCGCATGTCCAGCGTGCGGATGCCCAGGCGGTGCAGCGTCTCCAGGCGCCGCCGGCTGACGATTTTCTCGGTGGTGTCGGTGCAGGGGCAGAACACGCCCTGCACGGTGATGCCGTCATCGGCCAGGATGGGGCCGTAGGTGAAGGTGACGAAGACCTCTTCCTGCGGCAGCTCGCGGTCGAAGAAGTAGCGCGCATCGGTGGACCAGGTGGCCTGGCCCGTGCGCAGCACGCCCTCCAGCATGGGGCCGATGTCGTCCCAGATCTCGCTCCAGCATTGCGCGCCGGCCTGTCCCAGCGCCTTGGGGTGCTTGCTGGTGCCCAGGAAGGGAATGTAGGCGTCGTTGTAGATCAGCCGGAAGTCATCGCCCCACCAGATGATGATGGGAAAGCGCGAGCCCAGCATCAGGCTGGCGGCGTTGCGCAGGCTTTGCGGCCAGCTCTGCGGCGAGCCCAGGGGCGTGCCCTCCCAGTCGTGGGCGCGCACGCGCGCCGCCATTTCGCCGCGCTGCGGCAGGAATCCAAAACCGTCTTCTGAATTCACGGGTTCTCCCACGGGATTGCCGACTTCGCGGGCCGGCCTGTGTCGTTGATCCAGGCGCCGGGGCCGCGGGGGCGGCGCAGCTATCGCGAGGCGGATTGCGCTGCAGGTGCGGCGCCTCGCCTGCGGGCGCCCTTGCGGGCAGCGCAATGCGCTGCTTGCCGGCCCCGGCCGCAGCCCGATTGCCTGCCGCCGCCGCTGTCCTTGTCCACGGTGGCCCACAGGCGCCTTTCGGCCTCTTCATGGCCTGCGCCGCGCGATTCGTGGCTGTGCACTATGTGCCGGGCCTGGCGTTTTCGCTCATGGGTATCGGTGGATTGGTCTCCTCGGGGCATGTCACTCTCCCTTGCGGGTCTGTTCCTGCTCGGGCGCGGGCGGCAATTCTATGGGGGGCGCCGTGGTGGGCGGATCTATCGGCTCGGGTCCGCGCGGGCGGCCGGGCTGGCGGTTGGGATCGTCGGGTGCCACGGGGTCGTTGGGCGTGGTCGGCACCTGGGGAATATTGGGTGCGTGGGGCAGGGGGTGGTTCATGGCTGCTGCTGTCCTGAGGGGAAGGGTTGATACAAGTGGGCAGGCGGGCTCAGCGTGGCGCGGCGGTGGCGGGGGCGGTGGCCGGATCGGCCTGCGGCGGCGTCATGGACGGCGCGGCAGGTGCGGCAGGTGCGGCCGGCGAGGCAGAGGAGGTGGGCTCTGTCGCTGGCCCTCCGGTGGCGCTGGGCGCATCCAGCCGCCCCCTGGGTGCCATGAAGTTGAACATCAGCACCAGGATCAGTGCGACGGCGGCCGTGAGGGCGGCGATGCGCAGCGGCCAGCGGCCATCGCGGTTGTGGTTGTTCTCGCTGCGCTGGCGTTCGAGGGGGGCGTGCACTCTGCGGGGAGGGGTGTCCATGGCGGTCTCCTTCAATCCATGAGCCTTCACCTTAGGCCGGACGGCGGCCTGCAACTGTCGGACAAGGCAGGACCTGGGGGAGCGACAAGCCGCTGCAAGGCAGTGGGGCTTGGCAGGACACACCGCCACGGGCAGCGGCGCCAAGGGCCATCGCAAGGCCGCGGCCGCGACGGCAGGTGCCGTGTCAGCCGTGGCGCCTGCGCCGGTCGGCCGGCGCTATGCGCAGCAGCTGGCGGTACTTGGTGACGGTGCGGCGGGCCACGACCAGGCCCTGGGCGCCCAGCTGGCGTGCGATATCGACGTCGGACAGGGGCCGGGCATCGGATTCGGCCGCGATGATGTCGCCGATCAGCTCGCGGATGGCCGTGGCCGAGCAGGCGCTGCCGCTGGCACTGAGCATGGGGCGCGAGAAGAAGTGCTTGAGCTCGAACACGCCCGTGGGCGTGGCCATGTACTTGTTGTTGGTCACGCGCGAGACGGTGGATTCGTGCACACCCACTTCCTCGGCAATTTCGCGCAGCACCAGCGGCTTCATGGCCATGGCGCCGAACTCCAGGAACAGCTCCTGCTTTCGCACGATGGCCCGGGCTACGTCCAGGATGGTGGAAAAGCGCTGCTCCACATTGCGCACGGTCCAGCGCGCGTCCTGCAGATGGTCGGCCAGCTGGGCCTGGCCCGTGCAGCGGTGGCGCTGGAACAGCTGCTCGTAGACGCTGTTCAGTCGCACGCGCGGCACGACGGCGGGGTTCAGTTGCACATTCCAGCCGCTCGGTCCCCTGCGCACGATCACGTCGGGAACGATGTAGTCCACGCGCGTGGAGCCGAAGCTCCAGCCAGGCCTGGGGTTGAGGCGCCGTATGGCATCCATGGCCTGCACGATCTGGGCCGCCGGCACCTGCAGCGCCTTGGCCAGCCGCGGCACGTCGCGCGCGGCCAGCGCGTCCATGTGGTGCTGCAGCAGGGTCTGCGACAGCTGGCGCAGCGTGGCGTCAGCCATCTGCGGGCATTGCAGCAACAGGCATTCGCCCACGCTGCGCGCGGCCACGCCCGCCGGATCCAGCGATTGCACCAGTCGCAGGGCGATGAGCATTTCCTGCGCATCGGGCGCCGGGCTGAGCGCCAGCAGGCCGGCCAGCTCCTGCAGGTCCGTGCGCAGATAGCCGTCGTCGTCCAGCGATTCCACGATGGCGCGCGCCATGCACAGGTCGCGCGGCGTCATGGCCGTCACGTTGAGCTGGCCGTGCAGGTGCATGGCCAGCGTGGTTTCGCAGGCAGCCGTGTCCATGGCGGAGCCCTCCGCGTCAACGGCCTGGCGCGCGCCCAGGTGCATGTCGGCCACCCACAGGTCGCGGTCATCTGCGGGCTCGGCATCTTCCAGGAATGGGTTGTCCTCCATCTTGCTGCGCACCATCGCGGCAAAGTCCAGCGAGGACATCTGCAGCATGCGCACCGCGTGCTGCAAGCGCGGGGAAAGCGTCTGGGACTGGCGTATGTCCGCCTTGAGGTGCATGGAACCCATCTCGTCTCCTTGTTGCGATGGCCACAAGGACGCAACGTTCATGCCCCGATCAGCGTGGCGAATCGTCTGGATACACTTTGGGCACGAAACCTGCTGCGTACTTGCTGCGCAGAAGGCACAGGGGCCCGGGGTTCGGCCGTCGCTGCGGGTATCGGCTTTGCAACAGCAGGGCCGCTCAAGGCGCCTGCGGTAAAAATTTCCGCTCGGGCGCAAGGTTTTCTGCAAACTTTGCCATGTACCAATCCACCGGTTTTCACACGGTCCCGCCGCCGGGAACCCTCAATGCAGTCCCGCAAGGCGGGGCGCGCGGCGCCGCACGCGGGCCATCCATGTCCATGCGCCTGAGACGGGTCCTGTTGCTTCTGGCCTTGCTGGTGCTTGTGCTGGCCGCCTCGTCCTGGCTGCTGTTGCGCGCCTATCAATCCGGGCACGCGGCGCAGGAGCAGGCCGTTCGCATCGCCAGCATGGCCGCGGCCCGCCTGCTGGACAGGCAGGAGCCACGCGCTGCCAATGCCGAGCAGGCGCTGGCTGCCGTCCAACCGCTGCTGGAGGCGGGATGGTCCGGCTTTCTGGTGGACAGCGCGGGCCGTGCGGTGCCGGCCGGCACGGCTGCGGCAACGGGTCAGCCTGCCTTGCCCGCTGATTTCAGCGAGCGCCTGGCTTCCAGCCTGGCGCACGGCTGGCTGGATGTGCCCGATGCGCAGGGCGGCACCCTGCGCGTTTTCTTCAGCAGGACGGCCCAGGGCTGGACCTGGGTGAGCTGGGTTCCCTGTTCCGCGCTGGATCCGGCGTGTTCCCCGCTCCTGAGGGGCGTGATCTGGGCGGCGATCGTGTTGTTTGCGCTGGCCGGCCTGGGCCTGGCGGGGCTGGCCTTGCGTGGCAGGGCGGACCCGATGAGGCCGGCCCGGCGCAGCCAGGCCGGCGGCGCACCGGGGGAGCGGGACAACGAAGCCGGCGAGGCCCATATCCAGAACGAGCGCCTGCAGGTGGTCGGCCGGCTGGCAGGCCGCTTCTCCCATGAGTTCAACAACCAGCTCGGCGTTCTGAGCAACAGCGCCTATCTGATTGAGCGTCGTTCGGAGGACCCGAACCTGCGCCTGCCTGCACAGGCCATGCTGCGTTCGGTGGACACGGCCAGCCGGTTGACACAGCAGCTGCTGCGCTTCGGGCCGCGCCACAGCACGCATGCGCTGGTGGTGGATCTGTACCGCTGGTTGCCGGGCGTGCGGGGCACGCTGGCCGTGGTGCTGGGAAAGCGCGTGGCGCTGGAGGTGGCTGAGCCCGCCGAGGCCAGCCCGCCGGGCCAGCCGGCCGCGCGCCTGGGCGTGTATGTGGACCCTGACGAGCTGGAGCTGGCGCTGATCAGCATTTTCCTGTCCGTGCGCGAGGCCTTGCCCGATGGCGCACGCGTGCGCATGGCGGCACATCCCGTGGGCGGACATCTTGCGGCATCGGCCGCCAAGGGCGAGCAGGTGGAGATCCGCATCGAGGCCGTGGCCCACTGGCAGGACACCGAGCCGGGGCCGGAGGGGGCGGGTCCGGGCGAAGCGGGCGCTGCGGCCGAAGCGGGCGTAGCGGGCGTAGCGGGCGTAGTGGCCGCAGCCAGCGCCGAGGCGCCACAGCGGCCGCAGGAATCCCGCCCCGGCGTGCGCTTGAGCGACGCCGATGCAGATGCCTCCTGCGGCCTGGCCCTGGCGCGCCGGCTGTGCCTGGCTGGCGGTGGCGTGGCGTGGGCCGAGGGGGGCAGCGGGGGAGGCGACGGCGATGGAGCCAGCGGCGGCCTGGTCGTCTCCCTGGTCCTGCCGCGCGTGCCCATGGCGGCGCAGGATTGTCTTGCGCAAAGCCTGGACTGAGCTGGCATTCGCGGTCCTGGAAACAGGACTGCGCGCCGGGGCGCGCAGTCAGCAAGCAGGAAAGTCAAAAAAGAGAGGAGGGCCGAGCCCGGTCAGCGTGCGAGGCGCGCGATCAGCAGCCCCGCCGCCAGCGCCGTGGCAATGGAGCGCAGCGGTTTCTTGCACACGGCGCTGCCCTGGCGGGAGAGGTCGGTGCTGCCAGCGGTACTTCTGGTCTGGAAGGGATCTTTGCTCATGGAGGCTCCTTTCCTGCAAGTCAATGGCCCGTGGCCGGGCCGGCTCAGTGGCGCATGCGCGGTTTGCACAGGTTGAAGATGGCCAGCAGCGCAACGGCGCTGGCCATCGAAATGAAGATGGACATGGATGTGGCCGGCACCTGCGCCTGCGCATCCATGGCCGAGGGCGCCAGCAGCGGCGCCAGCAGCCAGCCGCCCAGCAAGGCGCCGATGGCGCCTATTGCCACGTTGAGCAAAATGCCTTGCTGGGCCTGGGTGTTCGTGACCATGCTGGTGATCCAGCCGATCAGCCCGCCCACCATCAGCCAGATGAGGAAATCCATGGCATCGCCTTTGACAAAAGTTGCAGTTGAATATCAATGGCAATCGGCGTGCCTGCCCGTCGCAAGCGACTCAGCGCTCCGGTCGCGGGGTGCCGTTGCCCTGGGCCGGCGCGGGGCGGATTTGTGCCCGCTCGGCTTCGCGGCCTGAAGGTGTCTGGGCGTCCAGGCCCCGGTCGGGCGACTCGCTGACCTGGGGCAGATCGGCGGCGTGTTCTATCAATTCCTCGATGATGAAGCGGCCGTAGAGCTGGGCGCGCTCGGCGCCGGCGGCCTTGAGGGCATCTGCGGCGTTGCGTGCGGCCTCGTCGCTGTCCACCCGTACCACCAGCCAGTGGTAGCCGCGCTCGGCCAGGGCCTGGTGGGCCTTGACCAGATTGAGTTCCTGGCCCACGGCGGCCACGGGGCTGGCCTGTCGCAGGTCTTGGTCGATCTGGGCCAGCATTTCCCGGTCGGTGTAGCGCCGTACGTCCTGCTCGGGCAGGTTCAGCGCCTGCAGCGCCGCCATGCCGTCATCGGCCTGCGCAGCAGTGGGAAAAGAGACCACCATGTGGCCCACGGGCTTGAAGACACCGTAGGCGCGGGCAGGAGAGGAGTCCATGGGCTTGTCCTTGGTTGCTCAAAGGTGCTTGCAGGGTGGCAAGCAGCGTGCCCGCAAGGCAACGGCAGCAGGTGCTGTGCGCGTCTGCGCACGTGTCAGCCGGGTTCGGCGTCCGTCCTGTCCTTTTTGCCGCCCGCATAGTCCTTGAGCCGGTTGTACAGCGTCTTGAGGCTGATGCCGAGCACGGCGGCCGTGCGTTCCTTCTGGTACTTGCACTGCTTGAGCGTGGCCTGGATCAGCAGCCGCTCGGCCTGCGCCATGGTCATGCCGATGGGCAGCTGTATGGTGGCCGGCTCCATATCGGGCAGGTCGTAGACGTCGCCTGCCGCGCCGTGGTCGGCGAAAGGATGCACGGCGACAGGCGCGGCCTGCGAAGTGGGCGGCAATTGCGGGGCGTTGGCGGCCAGCTGTGCAGGCACGGATGTGTGCACGGATGCGTGCAATGACACCGGCATGGGGGCGGGCTGGGCAATGGCCACCGGTGGGCGGGGCAGCCATTCGGTGCCTACCTGCGGGCCGGGCTCCATGACGTAGGCACGCTGCACGGCATTGCGCAGCTCGCGCACATTGCCGGGCCAGCTGTGCTGCGCCAACTGCCTCAGGGCCGACGCCGTGAACTGCTTGGTCTGCCCCTCTCGCTGCGAGATGGCCTGCAGCAAGTGCTGGGCCAGCAGCGGGACGTCGGACAGGCGCTCGCGCAGCGGCGGCAGCTCGATGGGAAAGACGTTCAGCCGGTAGAGCAGGTCCTCGCGCAGCCTGCCGCTGGCCACGGCCTCGAAGGGGCAGCGGTTGGTGGCGGCGATCACGCGCACATCGGTCTGCAGCGTCTGGGTGGAGCCCACGCGCATGAAGCGGCCGGTCTCCAGCACGCGCAGCAGCTTGACCTGCAGCTCCATGGGCATTTCCGTGATCTCGTCCAGGAACAGCGTGCCCGTGGCCGCGCGCTCGAAAAAGCCCTGGTGCTGGCGGTCGGCGCCCGTGAAGCTGCCCTTTTCGTGGCCGAAGATCTCGCTTTCGATGAGATGCGGCGAAATAGCGCCGCAGTTCACGGCAAGAAACGGGCGGCTGCGCCGCTGGCTCAAGTCGTGCAGGGTCTGCGCCACGACCTCCTTGCCGGTGCCGCTCTCCCCCGTGAGGAATACCGTGACCGAGGTGCCTGCCACGCGCTCCATCTGCTGGTACAGGCGCTGCATGGGAGGCGATTGGCCCAGGAGCCGGCCAAAGCGTCCTTCCTGCGCGCAGTAGCTGCCAGCGGGTGCGCAATGGTCTTGTGCCGTGATCTGATCGGAGGCCGGGCCTGCGCCGTTGCGGCTGTCCGCGCCCGACAGGCCCGGCGTGGGGATGAGAAAGCGCGAAAGAATGTCCTCGAGCCGGCCTATGCCCACGGGCTTGACCAGATAGTCCATGGCGCCTCGGCGCAGGGCTTCGATGGAGGAGTCCAGGCTGGCATGGCCGGTCACCAGCACGATCTGCGAGTCCTGCGGCACTTGCCGGTCGCCGAACAGGTCCATGCCGTTGCCATCGGGCAGCTGCAGGTCCAGCAGAACCAGGCTGGGCGGCTGCATGGCCATCTGGCGGCGCGCATCGCGCAGGGTGTGGGCCACGGCGACCGAAAAGCGGTCCACGCCCACCAGTTCGCGCATGGTGGCTGCCGAGTCCGCGTCGTCATCGACGATCAGCACGTGGTTCATTCCATGGCCTCCAGAGCTGCTGGCCGCAGCCTGTTTTGACAAAAATTCATGATCCGGCAGTTTAGGGGCTGGGATGTATGCATCGGTGTCAGTCCACAGGCACAGTGCTTGCCGGGTGGTCCGGTCCCCGCCGCCGTCGCCGCAAAGAGGGGATCAAGCGGATCAGGCGGGCCGGCGGCTGGCGCCCTGGCCACGGCGGGGCGGGGTCCGGCGGGGCCGGGGCTGGGGCTCCAGCAGGCCCAGGAACAGGCATTCCTTGGCGCTCAGCCCGCGCGTGCGCCGTGCGGGTGCAGCGGTCGCGGCGGGCGGGCATTGCCCGGGCTGCTCGCACAGGGCCAGTACCCGGGGATGGATGTAGAACTTGCGGCAAACCGTACAAGTATTGCCCAGGCGCCGCGCCACCTCGGCGATCAGGTCCGTGAAGGTGAGCGCGCCCGGATGGCGGCTGCCCGCCGGTGACGCTGCGGCGGCCATGGCCAGCTCCAGCGCGTACACGCTGGCATGCCAGGTACGGAAGTCCTTGGCACTGAAGTCCGGTCCGTCTGCCTCGTCTGCCCCGGCCTTGCTGCAGATCCTGCGGATGTAGTCGTTCACGTGCTCGGAGCGCACATGGTGAACATCCCCCTCGTCGTCCACGAACTGGAAAAGCCGCTGCCCCGGCAGGTCCTGGCAGCGCTTGACGATGCGGGCCACGGCCCGGTCGGACACGCGGGCCTGCTGGGCGACGCCGCTCTTGCCCTTGAAGCTCAGCGTCAGCTCGCCGGCGCGCACCTGGGCGTGGCGGTTCCTGAGCGTGGTCAGGCCGAAGGATCCATTGGCTTCTGAATACTCGTCGTTGCCAACGCGCAGCGCCGTGCAGTCCAGCAGCCAGACGATGGTGGCCACCACGGTTTCGAGCTGCGGCCGCCCCGGCCTGAGGTCCCGCGCCACGGCACGCCGAATGGCGGGCAGATGCCGGCCGAACTCGCGCATGCGGTCGAACTTGACCTGCTTGCGCTGCTCCTGCCACTGCGGGTGATAGCGGTATTGCTTGCGCCCGCGGGCATCGCGGCCCGTGGCCTGCAGGTGGCCCCGGGCGTCAGGGCAGATCCATACATCCACATAGGCCGGTGGAATGGCCAATTTGCGGATGCGCTCCAGCGCCTGGGCGTCGCGCACGGGCCTGCCGTCCTGGTCCACATAGGAAAAGCCTTTGCCACGCCGCACGCGGCGCCAGCCGGGCATGCGGTCGTTGATATGGATGAGGTCTGCAGTCAGTGCAACCCCTGCGGCGG
Source organism: Delftia sp. DT-2 (assembly GCF_028401915.1). Taxonomy (NCBI): domain Bacteria; kingdom Pseudomonadati; phylum Pseudomonadota; class Betaproteobacteria; order Burkholderiales; family Comamonadaceae; genus Delftia; species Delftia sp. DT-2. Next base: position 263,244 of record NZ_JAQOTI010000010.1, on the reverse strand, counting down.
CGGAGGCGGAGGTGCGATGGGGGGATCGGAATAGGGTGAAGGCGCCGGAGCCGGCGGAGGATCACCCACGGGTGGCACCAGCGGCTCGGTCGGCGGCGGATTGACCGGCGGAGCGACGGGAGGTGTGGCAGGCGGTGTGGGTGGCGCAGCGATCATGGAACGGTTTCTCCTGTGATGGTGGCGGGCCGCAGCGGACATGCAGCCGCTGCAGCAATCGCCATGCCCGGACCCTTGCACGGGGCCGAAGCGTTGACATTTGGTAGCAATGATTCGCAAAAACCGGTGGCCGGCGGCCTCAGGCCAGCGTCCTCAGCGTGGGCTCGCGGTCCCAGAAGCGTTTCTTGGCGCCTTCGACAAAGGGCTTGGGCGTGTCGATGGGAAACACGCCCTCGTCCGGCGTGATGCCCGCGGTCTGCAGGATGTGCCCGGTGGCCTTGCAGGCAGCAATGGCCTTGAGGTGGCCGAAGGCATCGCGGAACCAGTCCTGGGCGGCCGCTTCCCGGGCCAGGGCTTCGCCGCGCTGCGGCGTGAGGATGGACACCACGGCGTCGAACTGCGCCGAGGGCGATCCGGCCAGCTGGCCGTCTGCGGGCAGGTGGCTGCCGTCGTCCAGCGTGGCGCCGCCGATCTTGGGCGCAATGATCTTCACGCTGGCCTTTTGCGCCACCAGGGCCTTGTGGAAGGCGGCAATGTGCCGGGCGCTGGAGCCTTCATCCACCAGGATGGCCACGAAGCGGCCCTGCAGTGTGGGCTTCATGCGGTCGATGATGCGCGTGGCCGGGCTGGGCGGCAGCTTTTGCGGGGGCACGGCAGGCTTGGCGGCAGGCGGCAGCTGGGGCAGGCCCAGGCCGTCGGCCACGCGCTTTGCCAGGTCGGCGTCTATCACCTGCAGGTGGCCCACCACGGCCAGTCGCACATGCGGCGTCTGCACCTTGGACAGCTCGAACACCAGGGCGCTGGCGATGTGGGCCTGCTCCACCGCGCTCTGGCTGGCGTAGAACATGCGCGCCTGGCTGTAGTGGTCGGCAAAGCTTTCGGGGCGGATGCGGCCCTTGGCGCCGTCCCCGTCATCCTGGGCAAAGTGCCTGAAGCCGCGCGCCGCCGAGGCGCGCGGACTGTCGGCCTGCAGGCTGGAGGGCTCGTAGGCCACGCGGCCCTTGGGCACCTGGGTCTGCATATGGCCGTCGCGCTGGTCGTGGGCAAACGGGCATTTGGGCGCGTTGATGGGCAGCTGCGTGAAGTTGGGCCCGCCCAGGCGCGACAGCTGGGTGTCCAGGTAGGAGAAAAGGCGGCCCTGCAGCAGCGGATCGTTGCTGAAGTCGATGCCCGGGGGCAGGTTGGCCGGGCAGAAGGCGACCTGCTCGGTCTCGGCAAAGAAGTTGTCGGGCCAGCGGTCCAGCACGAAGCGGCCGATCTTGCGCAGCGGTATTTCCTCTTCCGGAATGATCTTGGTGGGGTCCAGATGGTCATAGGGCAGGGCGTCTGCCTGTTCCTGCGAAAACAGCTGCACGCACAGCTCCCAGGCCGGATAGTCGCCCGCCTCGATGGCCTCGAACAGGTCGCGGCGGTGGTAGTCGTTGTCTGCGGCCTGCAGCTTCAGGGCCTCGTCCCAGACCGTGGACTGGATGCCCAGCTCGGGCCGCCAGTGGAATTTCACGAAGGTGCTTTTGCCTTGCGCATTGACCAGCCGGAAACTGTGCACGCCAAAGCCCTCGATCATGCGCAGGCTGCGCGCGATGGTGCGGTCGCTCATGATCCACATGACCATGTGCATGGACTCGGGCATGAGGGAGATGAAGTCCCAGAACGTGTCGTGCGCCGTGGCGGCCTGTGGAAAGCCCCGGTCCGGCTCCATCTTCACGGCATGGACCAGGTCGGGAAACTTCATGGCGTCCTGGATGAAGAACACCGGAATGTTGTTGCCGACCAGATCCCAGTTGCCCTCTTCGGTATAGAACTTGATGGCGAAGCCGCGCACGTCCCGCGGGGTGTCCACCGAGCCTGCGCCGCCGGCCACGGTGGAAAAGCGCACGAAGACCGGCACCTGCTTGCCGGTTTCGGTCAGCACCTTGGCGGTGGTGTACTGCTCCAGTGAATCGGTCAGCTGGAAATAACCGTGGACACCTGTGCCGCGTGCATGGACGATCCGCTCCGGAATGCGCTCATGGTCGAAATGCGTGATTTTCTCGCGCAATATGAAATCTTCCAGAAGCGTGGGTCCCTTTGGCCCTTGCTTCAATGAATTCTGGTTGTCCGCAACCGGTATGCCCTGCTGCGTCGTCAATACAGGATGAGAGGCTTCGGCCTGCTGCTGGAGTTCTCCGCCGTGGCCAACGGGGCATTGGGATGGGGATTTCTTTTCAGCTGGGGCTTTCTTGGCCATGATGCACTCCTTGGGAATGAACGCCATGTTCTTTTGACGCGGATATTTCAAGCGGAGCAACGGTATGTTTTTCAGTTGCCGCAATGGGAAAATAAAAAAAGGGCCCGGAGGACCCTTTTTTCAGGTCATGCAACCTGCGGCTCAACGCTGCTGGTGGCTGTCCTGCTTTTGCTGCTGACCCGGCTGGTTGCGCTGGGGGTTGCTCTGCTGTTGCTGATGGTTGGGATTATTGGGATTGCTTTGCTGCTGCTGCTGGTTCTGCTTGTTCTTGTCGTTTTGCTGGTTGCTGGCCGTGTTGCCTTGAGGGTTATTGGTCTGTTGCGTCATTTCCATACTCCTTAAGTAAACAGCGATGCCGTCATCACTGCAATTTCATTGTGCTGCCTGAAAAATCCACGGCGTGTAGGAAATTCGGAAGATTACTTTTGGTAAATCATTGGAATTTGCTATGCGTATCGTGGAATCCATTTTTGCGGCAAAAAATGCATGTATTTTTTATCATGAAATGCCATTTGTAGATTATGCAAAACGGCAATGGTCCGTTTCATTTGGATGTTGAACGTTTTGCAGGCGCCTTGGACGCTGGCTTTCGGGGCTTGGGCGTTGTCCGGGTCGCGGGCGCTTTTGCAGCTTTTGCAGCTTTTGCCGCCGCCCCGGTATTTTTTTCCTTGGCCGCGGAGGCGGGGGCCCCGCTGCCTGCCTTGCCCAGGCTGCTCCTGAGCAGGGCGGTCAGATCCAGCACGGCTGCGTTGGCGGGTGCGGCGGGCGCGTCCTGCTGCCTTTGCACACTTTGCACGTCGCCCGCATGGGCCTTGGCCTGCACCAGCTGGTGGATTTCCTCGCTGAAGGAGTTGCGGAACTGGTCGGCGTCCCAGGCCTGGCTCATGTCCTTGATCAGTGCCAGGGCCATGGTCATTTCGGCGGCCTTGATGCCTGCGGCCCTTGCGTCCAGCGGCGGCAGGTCCAGCTGCTCGAAGGAACGGATCTCGCCGCCCCAGCGCAGCAGGTTCAGCACCAGTGCCCGGCCGCAGGGGATCAGGATGGCCAGGTGCTGCTTGGCCTGGATGACGACCTTGGCGACGCCCACCTTGTTGCTCTTGCGCAGCGCCTCGCGCAGCAGTGCGTAGACCTTCCCGCCCCGGTGCAGGGGGGCGGTGTAGTAGGGCCGCTCCAGGTAGATGAAGGGGATATCGTCGGCATCGACAAAGGCCTCGATCTCTATGGTCTGCGTGGTCTTGGGAAAGGCGGCGGCAATCTCTTCGGCGCTCAGCACCACGTAGCGGCCTTCTTCGAATTCCACGCCCTTGACGATGTCGGCCGAGGCCACCTCCTTGCCCGTGACTTTGTTGATGCGCTTGTAGCCCACGGGCTGCATGTTGCGCTTGTCCAGCCAGTCGAAGTCGATGTCCGTGCTGGCCGTGGCCGCATACAGGCCTATCGGGATGTGGACCAGGCCAAAGCTGATGGCCCCCTTCCACAGGCTGCGCGAGGAGACGGCCGGGGCCGTGCGAGGAGATGTGGCTTTCCTGGTCATCGTTGTGCTTTCCTCGTTGGCGGCGCTTCGCGGGCCGGTGCCTCGAAGCCCAGCGCCTTCATGGCGCGGCCCAGGCTGGTGGCCGCCGTGCCGTAGTGCTCCCAGGGCGAGTTGCCCAGGCGCAGGCGCTGGTCCACCGAGCGAATGGTCCAGTGCGCGCCGCCCGTGAGCCTGTCGAGCTCGTTCCAGCCCACGGGCACGGAGATGCCCATGCCGGGCCGCGCACGCGCTGTCCACGCGCAGGCCGTGGTGGCGCCAAAGCCGTTGCGCAGGTAGTCCACGAAGATTTTTCCCACGCGGTTGCGTGGCCCGCTCTTGGCCACGAAGCGCTGGGGCACGGTGCTGGCCAGGTGCTGGACCACGGCCTGGGAGAAGGCCTTGACCGTGTCCCAATCCAGCAGCCGCTTGATCGGCACGACCACATGCAGGCCCTTGCCGCCGCTGGTCTTGAGGAAGGCCGGCAGCTCCAGCTCCTGCAGCAGCACATGCAGCAAGGTGGCCGCTTCCTGCACCTGCGTCCAGGGCACGCCCTCGCCGGGGTCCAGGTCGAAGGTCATGCGGTCGGGCCGGTCGATGCGGTCCCGGCGGGCATTCCAGGTGTGCCATTCGATGGTGTTCATCTGCGTGGCCGCCACCAGGCCTTCACGCCGCGCCACCTCCATCAGCGGCGCATGGCCGGGATCGAGTTCGGGCGCCAGGGCGGCAATGCCCTGCAGCGGCGTCTGGTCCATGTGTTTCTGGAAGAACAGCTCGCCCTCGATGCCCTCCGGCGCGCGCACCATGGCCACGGGCCGGGCCTTGAGGTGGGTGATCATGAAGGGGGCCACCGTGGCGTAGTAGCGCGCCAGCTCCATCTTGGTGATGCCGGTGGAGGGGTCGATGACACGCTCGGCATGGGTGATGGCGATCGTGGCGGGCAGGCGCGCCGCCTTGGCCATGCGGGGCGGGGCGGCTTTGTGGCGGGTTGCGGTGCGGGGTGAAGATGCGGTCGATGGCACGTGCTGTGGCTCCTCTTTTGCGATGCGGCGCGCAGGCTTGTCCGTGCGCAGGCCCTGGAATACGGCGTGGCGGATGCGGCCGTCCGCGGTCCATTGCGCGAACGAGACTTCGGCCAGCAGGGTGGGGCGCACCCAGTGCACCTGGCTGCCAAGGCCCCGGGTGTCTGCCAGCGGGGATGTGCCGGTGGCCAGGCCGTCCAGGCGCTGGCGCAGGGCGGCCAGGGTGCGTGCGTTGAAACCCGTGCCGACCTTGCCGGCCGCGTGCAGCTGCCCGTCCTCGCCGTGCACGGCGAGGACCAGGGCCCCCAGGCCGGTGCGCGAGCCCTGGGGATCGGTATAGCCGGCGATCACGAACTCCTGGCGGTGGCCGCACTTGAGCTTGATCCAGTCCATGCTGCGCCGCGAGACGTAGGCGCTGCCGCGCCGCTTGCCGATCACGCCCTCCAGGCCCAGCCGGCAGGCGGCGGCCATCAGGTCGGCGGGCGGGGCGTCAAAGGCCTGGCTGAACCGAACGCGGTCCGACGGCGCCTTGTGCAGCAGCTCCTGCAACCGCTGGCGGCGCTGTTCCACGGGCTGCTGGCGCAGGTCCTGGCCGTCGTGCCACAGCAGGTCGAAGGCGAAGAAGACCAGCAGGTCGGTGTGCTCGCCGTCGAAGGCGTTCTGCAGGGCCTGGAAGTCGGGGCGGTCGTCGCTGTCCAGCATCAGCACCTCGCCGTCGATCCAGCCTGTTTGCAAGGGCAGGGCCGCCAAGGCGCGGGCCAGGGCAGGCATTCTGGCGGTCCAGTCCTTGCCGTTGCGCGTGACAAGCCGCACGGTACCGCTGTCGACGCGCGCCAGCAGGCGGTAGCCGTCGAACTTGCTCTCGAAGATCCATTGCCCGGCCTCCGTGGGCGGGCGGTCCACCAAGGTCGCCAGCTGGGGGGCGATCTCCTGCGGCATGGTCGCGGTGCCGGCGTGCTGCTTTCGTGCTGGCGCTGGCGCTGTTGCTGTTGTTGTTTCTGTTTCTGTCGTTGCCGCTGCTGCAGGTTCCAGGGGAAGGCCCGCCACGCTGTCGGGCATGTCCTCGACCACGCTGAATTCGCCGGCGGCGCGTTCCAGCCCGTCATGCTCCTTGATCAGCAGCCACGCGGGTTTTTTGGCATCGTCCTTGCCGCGCATGCGCACCAGGGTCCAGCGGCCCTGCAGCTTGTGGCCGCGCAGTTCGAACCTGAGCTTGCCCTTGCGAAGGCCCTCGGCGGCGTCGCCTTGTGGCCACCAGGTGCCCCGGTCCCAGATGATGACCTTGCCCGCACCGTACTGGCCCGGCGGAATCTGGCCTTCGAAGCGGTTGTAGGCCATGGGGTGGTCTTCCACCTGCACGGCCATGCGCTTGTCGGCCGGGTCGTAGCTGGGGCCCTTGGGCACGGCCCAGCTTTTCATGCTGCCGTCCAGCTCCAGCCGGAAGTCGTAGTGCAGATGGCTGGCCCAGTGCTTTTGAATGACGAATTGCAGGGCGCCCGCGCCGGGCTGCCCTGCAATCGTGTCGCTGGAAGGTTCTGCCGAGGGCTCCGGTGTGCGCGTGAAGTCGCGCTTTTGCCGGTAGGCCGCCAGCGAAGCGGCAGCCTTGTCCTGCCCGCCGGCCGCAGCAGCCCGCCGCGGCTGCTGCGCGGCCGGGTGGCTGCGGCGCGGTGCGGGCATGCGGCGCTCCTTCAGAACATCAGTGCAATCAAAATGATGATGGGAATGGGCACGCCCAGAAGAAAAAGCAGTATGGATCGCATGAATGGCCTCCGTTCAATGAATGGTTGGATGGTGTTGACTGCGATGCAAAATCAAATGGCATCGCGTTGGCGGCCACCCCAGGTGGCGCACAGGCTGCCCACAAAGGCGCCCAGCATCAGGGAAACAAACAGCCAGAGCATGGAATGGGCGGTGGCCTTTCGCGTTTCTTCAGCGGCCTGCTTGGCCTTTTGCTTGGCCTCTTCTGCCTTTTGCTCGGCCTGCTTTATCTGCATCTGTACGGAATCAAAGGTGCTTCGCACTTTCTTTTGCGCTTCTTCCACCGGAATATCGGAATTGCGCGCAATCAGCTGGGCCAGATATTGCTCATCGACCGCAGAAAGCTGGCCGGTGCGCAGCGACTGGGCAAAGATCACGCCGGCCTCCCGCGTGGCGCTGGCCATGTCGGCAGGCGTTGTGCTGCCGGAGGTTGCTGCGGAATTGCGGAACAGGCTGCCGGTCCAGTAGGCCAGGCCCTGGGGCGAGGCATCGGCGCCCGAGGCACCGGCCATGGCTGCGGCACCGCCAGCAGCCGCACCGCCGGCGGCGCCGATCGCGCTACCCACCACGCTGGAGGCGCTGGTGGCCACGGTCTGCGCCGCCTTGAAGGCGCCGGACACCGCACCACCGGCCGCAGCGCCCATCAGGGCCACCATGGCCAGCGTGGCCAGCGCCCAGGACAGAAAGCCGTGGGCCGTGTCGCGGAAGTAGACCTCGTCCGTATGCACGCCTTGCCAGCGGGTGCGCAGCCGCCCGGCCAGGTACCCGCCCACGCCGGCGGAGGCCAGCTGGGTGAAGGCGATCCAGGCCACGGCCGTCCACCCCAGGGCGCCGGCATCCATGCCCTGGCCGGTCCATACCGAGACAGACGACAGGCCCAGGCCCGTGCCCAGAATGAACAGCAGCAGCGACAGCGAGGCCGCCGCCATGGCGCCCGCGAATATCGCCGCCCATGAAACACCGCTGACGGATGTATTGGCCGCAGGGACCACTGGCGTTGCCAGGGGATCGGAATAGGCAATGGACATGGCTGGATTTCCTGGAGTTGAGTGCCCCATTCTTGCCAGCCGAAATAAACGCCACTGTAGGAGGATTGGAAAAGCGGGACTGGAAAACTCAGACGAAAAACGTCATCCTTTGCCAGATGACGTTTCTGAAGGCAATGCGCGGCCTGGATATGGGAAATGATTCCTGCAATCGGTAAAACTTGCGGAATATTTTCCGGGGCGAATGGCTGGATTGTTTCCGGCAGCACGGCGATATGTTTCTGTCTGCTGCCGGGGTTTTCATTGCTGCATCGAGCCTGCCAGACCCGTGCGTTCAGGGCTGGCGCACGTCGGCCACAACCTGCTCGCCAAAATCCGCGCGCTGCAGCCAGCCCAGCACCAGGGTGGCGGCCTGCTCGGGCGTGGACAGCTTGCCGCCCTCCTTGAGCTGGGCGAAGTTGCCTGCATCGGGAAAGGCTGCGGCATCGGCGCTGCGCAGCTGCACCTGCATGTCGGTGTCGATGACGCCGGGCGCCAGCGAGCAGATGCGCGCGCCGTGGGGCTTGAGCGCCTCGTCCAGCGCCACGCTGCGGCTGAAATGGTCCATGCCGGCCTTGGCCGCGCAGTAGGAGGCCTGCGAGGCAATGGCGCGCCGCCCCAGGCCCGAAGAAATGTTGAGCACCTTGCGCGGCACGGCCGTCCAGCCTTCGGTGGCGGCCAGGAAGGCGGCCGTCAGCAGCATGGGCGCCTCCAGTCCCACGCGCATGGCCTGGGCGATGTCGGCGGGCCGCAGCTGCGACAGCGGCGCGATCTGCGGAATCACGCCCGCGTTGTTGATCAGGGTGACGCTGGCGTAGCGCGTGGCGTCCAGCCCGGCGAGCCATTCGCCCAGCCTGCGGGCCGCTGCCTCGGGCTCGCCCAGGTCCACGCTCCACTGCTGCAGCGGGGCGCCTGCCGTGGCGGCGGCCCGGTTCAGGTCTTCGCTGGTGGAGCGCGACAGCGTGACCAGCTCATGGCCGGCATCGAGCAGTTGCCGGGCCATGGCCAGGCCCATGCCGCGCGAAGCGCCCGTGAGAATCGTCAGGGAAAGGAGAGGCGATGCATTGTTCATGCGGGCGATGGTATCGCTTGTGCCCGTGCTGCCGGTGCTGCCTGCGCGGTCATTGCCCGGGCGGCGACGGGGTCCGAGGGCAGCAGCAGCTCGGCGCTGCGCGCCTGCCGCGTGCGCTCCAGCGCCTGCACGATGCGTTCGCAGGCGCGCTCGGCCGCCTCGCGCAGGCTGGCGCCCTGCAGCCAGTGGCCGGTGAGCGCGGCACTGAACAAGTCGCCCGTTCCCTTGGGCACCGCATCCACGCGCGCGTGGGTGACCACATGCACGTCCTCGCGCGTGACCAGCGCCACGCGCATGCGCAGTGCATGCTCGCCGCCCAGCTCGGGCGCCGCGCTGGTCACGGCCACCCACTGCGTGCGGCCGGTCAGCAGGCTGCGTGCGGCCTGGACCACATCGTCCATGCCGTGCACAGGGCGCGCGGTCAGCCGTTCCAGCTCGAAATGGTTGGGTGTCAGCCCGTCGGCCAGGGGCAGCAGGTGGCGCTGGTAGGCCTCGACCATGGCGGGGTCCACATAGATGCCGCTGTCGTGGTCGCCGATCACCGGGTCCACCACCACGCGCAGGCCGGGGCGCTGCTGCAGCAGGCCCGCCACCCAGTCCGCCAGCAGCCCGGCCTGGTCCGGCCCGCCCAGGTAGCCGGCCAGCACGGCCTGCAGTTGCCCGAGCGCGCCGCGCGCGCCCAGGTCCTGCAGATAGCCCGCAAACCACTCGGCGGCAATTGCTCCGCCGTGGATGCTGGGATAGTGCGGCGTATTGCTGAACACCACCGTGGGTACGGCCGCCGCCGCCAGTCCCAGGGCCTGCAGCGTGGGCATGGCCACGTTGTTGCCAACGCGGCCGTAGACGACCTGGGACTGCACGGACACCACGTCGATGGCCAGGGGTTGCAGCATGTCATGGGGGGCGGGGGCGTTCATGGGCGGCCTTGCGGGTGGTCATTCTTGGGCGAAGCTGCATTTATAGCGCTGCCATGCGAGGGCCGGCAGCACAATCCAGGGAGCACGGCCAGACCACTTCCAGAATCGCGGCAGCGGGATTGGAGCACCATGCAAGAATGGTTTTTTCCGCGCGCATGCATCTCGCTTGAACATGAATTCCCCTTCAGAAATCCAGGCCCTGTATTCGAAATTCAGCGGTGCCGAGGCCTCGGAGCGATTGAGGGCCGAGATCCGCAGCCAGGTCGCAAGCTGGCGCTGGGCGTCCGACTCCATGAGCTTTGACGAACCCTATGCCCGTGAGCTGTTCGGCGGCCCTGCCGCACGCTGGCTCGGCGATGGGCGGGCAGACCCGCAAAAGCATGTGCACCACGGCTTTGATGCCCAGGGCCGTATCGTCATCGAATGCCGGTCCAACGCGCGCGAGCAGGTATGCCTGTACACGCCCGGCCAGCGCACAACCGTGTCGTGGCATGGAGGCGGCAGCATCGATTCCGTCAGCCAAAGCCGCTACGAGGAGGGGCGGCTGGTCGCCCATCACATGCACCTTGGCTACCGTGGCATGGACAGCCGTTATGAGTACGACGGCCGGCAACTGCAGTGCAGCGTGACCCGGAACTGGGAAACCCGTGAGAAGCCCTGGCTCACGCGGCATGTGTTCGTGCATGGCGCGGACGGCGTTCTGGATCGCATCCACCTTCAATACCTGGACACCCAGGGCCAGCCCGAGCCGGGTGCCGACAGGCTGCTCTACCTGCGCCTGCCCAGGGGCGAGACGCTGAAGACCGTCGAGGCGCGTGTGCAGCAGCTGCTGGAGCAGTCACTGGCCACGGCCTTGCAGCAGATCCCACGCGGCGAACCGCTCTACGGTCTTTTGCTTTGCTACACGCATGAGGACCTGACTGCAGCCTGGCCGCCTTTTCTGGTCTGGGGGCGCGAATCCTATCGGCGCGCGGTGCTGGAGCGTGGTGAAGAGATTCCGTATTACCTGTGGGCGCCGGACGAGATACGCGGCATGGGCGAGGCCGATGAGCACTGGTTCTCCGATGAGGCGCTAGGCGAAGCCTGCCTGCTGCATGGCCAGTTGATGGAGATGAAGCAAAGCAATGCCTCGGCCATGCGGGTGCTCAGGCACATGCTGCCCTTGCTGGAGAGCATGGTCAGGCAGGCGGGCCTGCCCGTGACCGATGATTTCGTGGTGGCCTTTGCCGACAACACGGGCGAGGTCGATCCCTTGAAGGCCATGAAGGCCCGTCTGCCGGATGCGCATTGGGCGTTGCTCAAGCAGCGCGGCCTGGTGTGAGGTCTCGCGGGCTCTGAAATGAAAAGGCCCGCCGAATGGCAGGCCTCCGTTCAGTGCCGGCGTGCAGTATTGCCGGCGTTTTGCCGGGCGCGCAGGCGCTCAGGCGCCCAGGTAGGCGCGGCGCACGGCGTCGTTGGTCAGCAGGTTGGCGCCGGTGTCCTCCAGCACCACCTTGCCGGTCTCCAGCACATAGCCGCGGTCGGCGATCTGCAGGGCGCGGTTGGCGTTCTGCTCGACCAGGAAGACCGTGACGCCAGCGGCGCGGATGGTCTGGATGATCTCGAAGATCTGCGCAATGATCAGCGGCGCCAGGCCCAGCGTGGGTTCGTCCAGCAGCAGCAGGCGGGGCTTGCTCATCAGCGCGCGGCCGATGGCCAGCATCTGCTGCTCGCCGCCCGACATGGTGCCGGCGCGCTGGTGGGCGCGCTCGCGCAGGCGCGGGAAGAGGCCGAACACATGTTCGATGCCGGCCTCGATCTGCGGCTTGTCCAGGAAGAATCCGCCCATCTTCAGGTTGTCGGTGACCGTGAGGTCCGAGAAGATGCGCCGCCCTTCTGGCGAGACCGCAATGCCCTTGCGCATGATGTGGTGCGAAGGAAGCTGGGTGATGTCCTCGCCCTCGAACGAGATGCGGCCCGAGCTGGCGCGCGGGTTGCCGCACACCGTCATCAGCAGCGAGGTCTTGCCGGCGCCGTTGGAGCCGATCAGCGAGACGATCTCGCCCTGGTTGACGTGCAGGCTGACGCTGTCGACCGCGCAGATGGCGCCGTAGTGGGTGGAGATGTTCTCCAGTTGCAGCATGGCAGGCATCAGGCTTCTCCCAGATAGGCCTTGATGACCCGTTCATCGTTGCGAATGGCATCCGGCAGGCCCATGGCGATGGGCTTGCCGTACTCCATGACCAGGATGCGCTCGGACACGCCCATGACCAGGCCCATGTCGTGCTCGATCAGCAGCACGGCAATGCCGTACTGGCGGCGCAGCTGGTCGATCAGGCCCTGCAGGTCCTTTTTCTCCTGCGGGTTCAGGCCGGCGGCGGGTTCGTCAAGCATGAGCACGCGCGGCTTGGTGATCATGCAGCGCGCGATCTCCAGGCGGCGCTGGTGGCCGTAGGCCAGGTTGCCGGCCTCGCGGTTGACGAACTCGCGCAGGCCCATCACGTCCAGCCAGTGCAGGGCGCTCTCGATCTTTTCCTCTTCGCTGCGGCGGTAGCCCGCCGTGTTGAACAGGCCCGACAGCAGGTTGACGCCGGAGCGGCGGTGCTGTGCCACCAGCAGGTTTTCCAGCACCGTCATGGACTTGAACAGGCGCACGTTCTGGAAGGTGCGCACCACGCCGTGGTTGGCCACGTGGTGGCTGCTGCGCCCCTCGATGGCGCTGCCGTCCAGCGCGATGGAGCCGCTGCTGGGTTGGTAGAAACCGCTGATGCAGTTGAACACCGTGGTCTTGCCGGCACCGTTGGGGCCGATGATGGCAAACACTTCCTGCGGACGCACGTTGAAGCCCACGTGGTCCACGGCCAGCAGGCCGCCGAAGCGCATGCACAGGTCTTTGACTTCTAGCAAATACTCGCTCATTGCCGGCCCTTGCTGCTATCTGTTGTCCCAAAAATCATGGTGTCGGCATGCTTCATGAGCGCACCTCCACATGGCGACGGCGCATGGGCAGCAGGCCCTGCGGGCGCCAGACCATCATCAGCACCATCACCAGGCCGAAGATCAGCATGCGGTACTCGGAGAACTCGCGCGCCAGCTCGGGCAGCACCGTCAGCAAGATGGCCGCGATGATCACGCCCAGCTGCGAGCCCATGCCGCCCAGCACCACGATGGACAGGATCAGCGCCGACTCGATGAAGGTGAAGGACTCGGGGTTGACGATGCCCTGGCGCGCCGCGAAGAAGGCGCCGCCGAAGCCGGCGAACATGGCGCCCAGCGTGAAGGCCGACAGCTTGATCTTCATGGGGTTCAGGCCCAGGGAGCGGCAGGCGATCTCGTCCTCGCGCAGTGCCTCCCAGGCGCGGCCTATGGGCATGCGCACCAGGCGGTTGGAGATCCACAGCGTGACCACGGCCAGCAGCAGCGCCATCAGGTACAGGAAGATCACCATGTGCAGCGAGCTGAACTCCAGCCCCAGGAACTGGTGGAACGTCGTGCCGCCCTCGGTGGAGGGGGTGCGCGTCATCTCCAGGCCCAGCACCGTCGGCTTGGGGATGCTGGAGATGCCGTCCGGCCCGCCCGTGATGCTGGTCAGGTTGACCAGCAGCAGGCGGATGATCTCGCCAAAGCCCAGGGTCACGATGGCCAGGTAGTCACCGCGCAGCCGCAGCACCGGAAAGCCCAGCACGAAGCCGAACATCGCGGCAGCGGCACCGGCCAGCGGCAGCGCTTCCCAGAAGGACCAGCCGGCCCAGTGGAAGAGCAGCGCATAGGTGTAGGCGCCCACGGCGTAGAAGCCCACGAAGCCCAGGTCCAGCAGGCCGGCAAAGCCCACGACGATGTTCAGGCCCAGGCCCAGCATCACGTAGATCATGGCCAGCGTGGCGATGTCCACCGCGTTGCGGCCCGCAAAGAAGGGCCAGGACACGGCGATCAGCAGGGCCGCCAGCATCAGGCCGTTGCGGTGGCTGGGGCGCGCCTGCGGCAGCGAGGGCAGCGAGACCTTGGGCATCTTCGCCGCGATCAGCGGGCGCAGCAGCTGCACCAGGAAGACCAGGGCGCAGGCCCAGGCCACCACCGTCCAGTCGGGGTTGATGATGGTGCGGGTGCCGGCGCGTTCCAGGTGCAGGCCGAAGATGGGCGTGACGACCACGGCCGTCATCACCGTGGCGATCAGGGCGTCGCGCAGGTTCAAAGTGGGTTTGGTTTTCATCAGACCTTCTCCACTTCAGGTTTGCCCAGCAGGCCCGTGGGGCGGAACAGCAGGATCAGCACCAGCAGGCCGAAGGCCACGATGTCCTTGTACTCGGACGAGATGTAGGCTGCCGCAAAGGTCTCGGCCACGCCCAGCAGCACGCCGCCCAGCATGGCGCCGGGGATGGAGCCGATGCCGCCCAGCACTGCGGCCGTGAAGGCCTTGATGCCGGCCAGAAAGCCGATGAACGGGTTGAGCTTGCCCACGGCCAGCGCGATCAGCACCCCGCCCACGGCCGCCAGCATGGCGCCCAGCACGAAGGTGAACGAGATCACGCGGTTGGTGTCGATGCCCAGCAGGCTGGCCATGTGCATGTCCTGGGCGCAGGCGCGCGAGGCGCGGCCCATGCGCGAGTGGCGGATGTACAGCGTCAGCAGCACCATGAGCACGATGGCCACCACGATGATCAGGATGCGCGAGTAGGGCACATAGATCTCGAAGCCGCCTTCGGCACCGAAGCGCAGCGCGCCCGGCAGCAGCGAGGGCACGGCCATGTCGCGCGCACCCTGGCCCAGGGCCACCCAGTTCTGCAGGAAGATGGACATGCCGATGGCCGAGATCAGCGCCACCAGGCGGGGACTGCGGCGCAGCGGCTTGTAGGCCACCTGCTCCACCACCAGGCCATAGACGCCGGTGACGAAGACCGAGACCACCAGCATCAGGCCGATGATGGCCCACACCGGCAGGCCGCTTTGCGTGCCTATGGCCGACAGCGTGACCAGGCCGATGTAGGCCCCGATCATGTAGATGTCGCCGTGGGCGAAGTTGATCATCCCGATGATGCCGTAGACCATCGTGTAGCCGATGGCGATCAGGGCATAGATGGCGCCCAGGGACAGTCCGTTGAACAGCTGCTGTATCAGCTGAGGTAAGAGTTCTGACATGGTGTAATGCCGCCCCAAAACAGGAAAAGGCCTAAAAGGCCAGGATGCAGACGACCGGGACACGCCGAATGCGTGCCCCGGTCAGTCAGACGGAGGGGGATTACTTGGCAGCGACCGACTTGCTGCCGTCCTTGTGCCATTCGAACACCTGGAAGTCGAAGGACTTCAGGTCGCCCTGCTTGTTCCAGCCCACCGAGCCCAGAACGGTCTCGAAGTTGGACTTGTGCAGGTGGTCAGCCACCTTGGCGGGGCTGTCGCCCACGGCCTTGATGCTGTCCAGCAGCACTTGCGTGGCGGCAAATGCGGTCAGCTGGAAGGCGCCCGAAGGATTGCGCTTCTTGTCCTTGAAGGCCTTGACCACGGCAGCGTTCTTGGGGTTGGCCGAGAAGTCTGCGGGCAGGGTCACCAGCATGCCTTCGACGGCGTTGCCGGCGATGGCGTTGACTTCGGGGTTGCCCACGCCTTCGGGGCCCATCATGCGGACCTTCAGGCCCTGCTCGGAAGCCTGGCGCAGCAGCAGGCCCATTTCGGGGTGGTAGCCACCGTAGTAGATGAAGTCCACGCCGGCGCTCTTGAGCTTGGTGATGACGGCGGAGTAGTCGCTGTCGCCGGCGTTGATGCCTTCGAACAGGGCCACTTCCACGCCGGCCTTCTTCAGGTCGTCGCGTACGGAGGATGCAATGCCCTGGCCATACGACTGCTTGTCGTGCAGCACGGCAACCTTCTTGGGCTTGGCCTTTTCCAGGATGAACTTGGCGGCGGCCGGGCCCTGCTGGTCATCGCGGCCGATGGTGCGGAAGATGAAGTGGTAGTTCTTGCCGTCGGTCAGGGCGGGGGACGTCGCCGAGGGGGTCACCACGACCACGCCTTCGTTGTTGTAGATCGGGGCTGCGGCAATCGATGCGCCCGAGCAGACGGGGCCGATCACGTAGCCGATCTTGGCGTTGACCACGCGGTTGGCGGCCACGGGACCTTGCTTGGGTTCGCAGGCGTCATCGACGGACACCAGCTCGATCTTCTTGCCGTTGACGCCGCCGGCCGCATTGGCCATTTCCACGGCGGTGTTCACGCCTTCCTTGACCATGTCGCCGTACTGCGTCAGCGGGCCGGTGGTGGGAACCACCATGGCGATCTTGATTTGCGCATGCGCTGTGGAGAACAGGGCGGCGCCAGCCAAACCCAGGGCGGCGACGACGGTGTGCATGCGGAACGGAATGCTCATGAGTACTTCCTTCAACTTTGGGTAAAGCGTTCTGAAAAACGCGGTGGCTCCTGTAGGGGCTAGCCGCGCAAAGAAGCACAGGTTAATCGCCTGGTTACCAATGGCAACAGGGTATCCCGGGGCTGGCGCGGCAACAGGCTTTTCGCTAAGGCTCCCATCGCGGCCTGCGCCGTCGGGCGGGGGCTGTTTTGGCCGAAGAAAACGGCTGATGCCGACGCTGCACCCTGACGGTGCTTCATGAAGTCAATATGACCAACTGCAAGAAGGGGAAACACGTACGCTGAATGTTGCATTGCAGCAACGTACGCGGTGGCGATGATTTGCGCGTTCCTGCGATGGATCAGAACGGCGCGGCGGATTCGAAACGCAGCGTCTCGCCAGACAGGGGATGCGCCAGCTCCAGCAGCTGCGCATGCAGCAGCAGGCGCGGCGACAGCGCCTGCACGGCGGCATCGGCATAGAGCGCATCGCCCAGGATGGGATGCCCCAGCGCGGCCATGTGCACGCGCAGCTGGTGGGTGCGCCCCGTCACGGGCTGCAGCTGCACCCGCGTGGTGATTGCATCCCGGACTTCGGTGGCTTGCGCGCCTGGCAGGGCGCGCCACAGGGTCTGGCTGGGCTTGCCCTGCACGGCATCGATGATGCGCAGCGGGCGCCGCTCCCAGTCGGCGGCAATCGGCAGGTCGATGCTCTGCCATGCGCCGGCTTGCCGCGCGGCGGGGCTGCCTGCCACCACGGCCACATAGCGCTTGTGCACGCGGCGCTGCGCAAAGGCCTCGCTCAGCAGGCGCTGGCTGGCCAGGCTGCGCGCCATGATCACCAGGCCCGAGGTGGCCTGGTCCAGCCGGTGCACGACCAGCGCATCGGGCCAGCGCTGCAGGGCGCGGGCGCTCAGGCAGTCCTGCTTGTCTGGGCCGCGCCCGGGCACGCACAGCAGGCCGCTGGGCTTGTCCAGCACCAGCAGTTCGGCATCTTCGTGCAGGCAGATGACGCCTGCGCCGTCACCTGCACTGGCGCCGCCATCGCGTTGCTCAGGGGTCAAGCCGTTCCCCGCTCATTCAGCAGCCTGTGCACCGTGGCGCACAGCTCTTCCACGTCGTTGGGCTTGTGGACCAGGGCCCTGGCGCCTGCAGCCAATGCGGCCTGCTCGATCTCGGTGGTGATGTAGCCCGAGGCCAGCGCGATGGGCAGCTGCGGCTGGATGGACAGGGCCTCATGCACCAGGTCGATGCCGCTGTAGCCGGGCATGTTGTAGTCGGTGACCAGCAGGTCGCAGTCCTGGGGCGCGGCGCGCAGCGCCTCGATGGCCTCGTGCGGATCGGTGAAGCCGCTGACCTGGTAGCCGCGCCGGCGCAGCAGGCGCTGCACCAGAAAGACCAGGGCCTGGTCATCGTCCACGTACATCACATGCTGCTGCGCGGCCTGCGGGTCGGGCAGCAGGGCGAACTGCGGGCCGGTCGGGGTTTCCGCGGCCGCCAGGGGCTCGGGTGCGCTGGGCAGCGCCTGGGCGGCGAGGGGCTCGGCCGGTGCAGAGTCGGCCGGCGTCAGGGGGTCGGCCGGAGGAAAGTACAGCGTGAAGCGGCTGCCCTGGCCGGGGATGCTGTACACGTCCACGGCGCCGCCGTGGTTGCGCATGACACCGTGCACCACGGGCAGGCCCAGGCCCGTTCCCTGGCCCACGGGCTTGGTGGTGAAGAAGGGCTCGAAGATGCGCTGCAGCGTGCGTGCGTCCATGCCGGGGCCGTTGTCCTGCACCGACAGCGCCACATAGCTGACGGGCGGCAGGCCCAGGCGTTCGCACAGGCGCTGGTCCGGGCGCACCAGGTCGGCATCCATCTGGATCAGGCCGCGCCGCTCGCCCAGGGCGTGCATGGCATTGGTGCACAGGTTGAACAGGGCCTGCTCCACCTGCATGGCGTCGGCCAGCATGGGCGGCATCTGCGGCGGCACGTGCACCTGCAGCTCCACGGCGGGCGGCAGGGTCACGCGCAGCAGCCGCGCCGTGTCGCCCATGACCTCGCGCGCCTGCACGGGCTTGCGCTGCGGCGGTTCATTGCGGCTGAACGTCAGGATCTGGCGCACCAGGTCGCGCGCGCGGCGGCCGGCCTTTTCGATCTCCTGCAGGCTTTCGATGGCTGCGGCATTGCCGCCGCAGTCGGCCTTGGCCAGCTCCACATTGCCCAGGATGGCGCCCACGATGTTGTTGAAGTCGTGGGCAATGCCGCCGGCCATGGTGCCCAGGGCCTGCATCTTGTGCGATTCGCGCAGCTGCTCTTCCAGCTCGTTGCGCTGGGCCTCGGCCTTCTTGCGGCTGGTGAGGTCGCGCGCGAACACGGTGGTGGTCTCGCCGCCGCTGTGGTGCTCGAAGGAGACGCTGACCTCGACCGGGATTTCGCGGCCGCTGGCCGTGCGTGCCGTCATCTCGCCCAGCACGGCCTGCGTGGTCAGCGGCGCAAAGGACAGGGCCTGGGCCGCATCGGGCAGGAAACGCTCCAGCGGACTGCCCAGCGCGTCGTGCGGCGGACACAGAAACAGGGCGGCAGCCGTGGGATTGAAGACGGTGATGCGCTGCTCGTGGTCCAGGCAGATGATGGCGTCCAGGGCCGAGTTGATGACCGATTCGAGCCGCCGCTCGCTCAGGAACAGCTGGTGGTTGCGCTGCTGCAGCGCCAGGCGCTCGGCCAGCAGCGGACCCTGGTCGACCACGGCGCACAGGTACTGCGCAATGGGCGGGCCGCTTTGCTGCGGGATGGCGATGCAGGCCACATGCAGGTCGGCGCGCAGCTGGTGCTGCTCGGTGATGTCGAAGCAGACCTCGTGGGCCTCGGTGCGGCCCAGCTCGCGTGCCGCAACGAAGGTCTCGCGCACGCGCTCGGCGTCGTCAGGGTGCACGAAGGGCGCGAAATTGACCAGCAGCCGGTCATGCTCGGTGGGCTGGAAGGCGCTGTGCGCCATGGCGTTGGCCTGCACCACCATGTCGTGCTCGTCCACCACCAGCAGGGGCAGGGGAATGCTGGCAAACAGGGCTTCGAAGCGCTCGGAGGCGCTTTCGGCCACGGCCTGGCTGTAGTCCAGCACGCGGTTCTGGATCTCCAGCTCGCGCTGGTAGTTGCGCAGCTCGGCGACCAGGGCCTGCAGCGGATCGTCCTCGGGCTGGAAGGAGGGGAAACGTTCGACGGGGGGCAGGTCGGCGCCGGGCGCCAGCAAGGCATGCAGGGGCAGGTGCTCGTCGTCGCGAGGCTGGTCGGAAGGGTCTTGGCTGCTCATCGCGTGCTGGCGCTGGGGAAAGCGGCATCTGCCGCACAAATCCTGGTTGCCCGCGCCTGGCGCCCGGCAGATGGACCGGGGCCCGGCGCGGGCAGGGCCGCAGTGTACGCGCGCCGGCCGGGGCGCCACAAGCGCCCCTTTGGGTGGCAGGTGCTTCAGCTCAGGTAAGCGTCGACCGGGATGCAGCTGCAGTAGAGGTTGCGGTCGCCGTAGACGTTGTCCACCCGGCCCACGGGACACCAGTACTTGGACTGGCGCAGGGCAGCCACGGGGTAGGCGGCGGCCTCGCGGCTGTACGGGTGGGTCCATTCCGAAGCCAGCAGGGTCTCGGCCGTGTGCGGCGCGTTCTTGAGCGGGTTGTCGTCCTGGGGCAGGCGGCCCTGCTCGATGGCGCGGATTTCCTCGCGGATGGCGATCATGGCGTCCACGAAGCGGTCCAGCTCGTACAGGCTTTCGCTTTCGGTGGGCTCCACCATCAGCGTGTTGGGCACGGGGAAGGACAGCGTGGGCGCATGGAAGCCGTAGTCGATCAGGCGCTTGGCCACGTCCTCGGCCATGACGCCCGTGCTTTCCTTGAACGGGCGCAGGTCCAGGATGCACTCGTGCGCCACATGGCCGTGCTCGCCCGCGTACAGCGTGGGGTAGTGGTCGCGCAGCCGGGCGCTGATGTAGTTGGCGCTGAGGATGGCGGTCTCGGTGGCCAGGGTCAGGCCCTGGGCGCCCATCATGCGGATGTACATCCAGCTGATGGGCAGCACGGCCGCATTGCCCAGCGGCGCGGCACTGATCGCGCCCGTGCCGCCCGCAAGGCCCGTGGTGGCATGGCCGGGCAGGAAGGGCACGAGATCCTCGACCACGCAGACGGGGCCCACGCCCGGGCCGCCGCCGCCGTGCGGGATGCAGAAGGTCTTGTGCAGGTTCAGGTGGCTGACATCGCCGCCGAAGCTGCCCGGCGCGGCCAGGCCCACCAGGGCGTTCATGTTGGCGCCGTCCACGTAGACGCGGCCGCCGTGGTCATGCACCAGCTTGCACAGCTCCTTGACCTGGGTCTCGAACACGCCGTGCGTGCTGGGGTAGGTGATCATTATGCAGGCCAGGTTGGCACTGTGCTGCTCGCACTTGGCCGCCAGGTCCGCCATGTCGACGTTGCCGTTGGCGTCGCAGGCGGTGACCACCACCTGCATGCCCACCATCTGCGCGCTGGCCGGGTTGGTGCCGTGGGCGCTGCTTGGAATCAGGCAGACGTTGCGGTGCGACTGGCCCCGGCTCGCATGCCAGCCCTTGATGGCCAGCAGGCCCGCGTACTCGCCCTGGCTGCCGGCATTGGGCTGCAGGCTGATGCCGGCGTAGCCCGTGGCCTGGCACAGCCAGTCGCGCAGCTGCTTGTCCAGTTCCGCATAGCCCTGCTGCTGGTCGGCCGGGGCAAAGGGGTGCACCTGGGCGAATTCGGGCCAGGTGATGGGAATCATCTCGCTGGTGGCGTTGAGCTTCATGGTGCAGGAGCCCAGCGGGATCATGCTGCGGTCCAGCGCCAGGTCCTTGTCCGACAGCTGGCGGATGTAGCGCAGCATGGCGGTCTCGGAGCGGTGGGTGTTGAACACCGGGTGCGTGAGGAAGGCGCTGCTGCGGCGCAGTCCGTCGGGAATCAGCGGCTCCACGCCCTTTTCGAAGGCGGTGAAGCTGGGCAGGGCCTGGCCGTCCCGGGCGAAGATCTTCCACAGCAGCTCGACATCGGCGCGCGTGGTGGTCTCGTCCAGCGAGATGCACAGGTATTCCTTGAAATACACGCGCAGGTTGGCGCCCAGGGACACGGCACGCTCCACGATGGCCTGGGTGGCCGCGCCCGTGTGCAGGCTCAGCGTGTCGAAGCTGGGCGCCTCGCGCAGCGGCGCGCCCAGCTCGGCCAGGCCGCGCGCCAGGATGGCCGTGTACGAGGCCACGCGGCGGGCGATGCGCTCCAGGCCCTCGGGGCCGTGGTAGACGGCGTACATGCTGGCCACCACGGCGGGCAGCACCTGGGCCGTGCAAATGTTGGAGGTGGCCTTTTCGCGGCGGATGTGCTGCTCGCGCGTCTGCAGTGCCAGGCGGTAGGCGGGCTTGCCGTGCACGTCCACGCTCACGCCGACCAGGCGGCCGGGCAGGGAGCGCTTGAACTCGTCGCGGCAGGCCATGAAGGCGGCGTGCGGGCCGCCGGCGCCCATGGGCATGCCAAAGCGCTGGGTGGTGCCCACCACGATGTCGGCACCCCATTCGCCGGGCGGCGTGATCAGGGTCAGCGCCAGCAGGTCGGTGGCCACGATGAAGGCGGCCTGCTTGCCATGGGCCTTGTCCACGTCGGCGCGCAGATCGCCCACATTGTCAGGAAGGCGGCCGCTGGTGGCAGGGTACTGGGCCAGCACGGCGAAGTAGTCGCCCTCCATCAGCTGGTTCCATTCCTCCAGCGAGTTGGCCAGCAGCACCTCGATGCCCAGCGGCGCGGCGCGCGTCTGTATCACCTCGATGGTCTGGGGGTGGGCATCGCCGGCCACCACGAAACGGTTGCTCTTGCTTTTGACGGAGCGCTTGGCCAGCGTCATGGCCTCGGCGGCCGCCGTGGCCTCGTCCAGCATGGAGGCGTTGGCAATCGGCATGGCCGTCAGGTCGCAGACCATGGTCTGGAAGTTGACCAGGGCCTCCATGCGGCCTTGCGAGATCTCGGCCTGGTAGGGCGTGTAGGCCGTGTACCAGGCGGGGTTCTCGAGAATGTTGCGCAGGATGACTCCGGGCGTGTGCGTGCCGTAGTAGCCCTGGCCGATGAAGCTTTTGAGCAGCTGGTTGCGGCCTGCCAGCGCCTTGAGTTCGGCCAGCGCCTGGGCCTCGGTGGCCGCTGGCGGCAGCGCCATGGGCTGGTGGCGCCGGATGGAGGGCGGGACGATGGCGTCGATCAGCGCATCGCGCGATGCCGCGCCGATGGCGCTGAGCATGTGGGCCTCGTCTTCGGGCGCGATGCCGATATGGCGGGCCACGAATTCGGTGGCGTTCTCGAGGGCGGCAAGGGGCTGGGTGGAGGACATCAGCATGGAGGGACCTGTCTCAAAAGCTGAAAAGCGCCAGGGCGGGCCCTGGCGCCCGTCCTGGCCGGAAAGTGGCGTCAGTTGCTCTGGGCAAAGGCCGTGTAGGCGGCTTCGTCGAGCAGCGCGGCCAGCTGGCCTGCGTCGCTGAGCTTGACCTTGAAGAACCAGCCTTCGCCCAGCGGGTCGCTGTTGGCCAGGGAGGGGTCGTCGCGCAGGGCCTCGTTGACTTCGACGATCTCGCCGCTGACGGGCATGTAGACATCGGCGGCGGCCTTGACGGACTCGACCACGCCGGCCACATCGCCCTGGTTGAAGCTGGTGCCCACGGCGGGCAGGTCGACGAACACCACATCGCCCAGCGCGTCCTGCGCGTGGAGGGTGATGCCGACGATGGCCGCGTCAGGGTTGGCGGCGTTGATCCACTCGTGGTCCTTGGAATACTGGATGCTCATGGCTTGCTCCGATAGAAACTGAAAAAAACCTGTGAAACGCGGTTTGAGAAAGGTCAGTGCGCACTGTAGCGGCATGCGATGGCAGGAAAAACGAATCCGCCGAACTCGATCCACGCCAAGCGCGCAGGCTGTCCTCAACCGCGGTGATAGCGGGGCGCCACGAAGGGCGTGGCCTGCACCTGCATGGGCACGGCCTTGCCGCGCACCATGGCCTGCAGCGTGGTGCCGACGGCGGCGCTGCCCGGCTCCACGTACGCCAGGGCCACGGGCTGGTTCAGCGTGGGCGACAGCAGGCCGCTGGTGACCTGGCCGACCTTGCGGCCGCCGGCATCCAGCAGCTCCGTGCCTTCGCGCACGGGCACGCGCTCCAGGGCCACCAGGCCCACGCGCTTGCGCGTGAGCAGCTCGGGCGACTGCAGCTGGGCCAGCACGGTGGCCGCGCCGGGAAAGCCGCCTTCGCGCTCGCCACCTGCGCGGCGGACCTTCTGCACGGCCCAGTTCAGGGCGGCCTCGGCCGGGGTGGTGGTCGTGTCCAGATCGTTGCCGTACAGGCACAGGCCGGCTTCCAGGCGCAGCGAATTGCGCGCGCCCAGGCCCACGGGCCTGACTTCGGGCTGGGCCAGCAGGGCACGGGCAAAGGCCTCGGCGTGGCTGGCGGGCAGGGAGATCTCGAAGCCGTCCTCACCGGTGTAGCCGCTGCGCGTGATGTACAGCTCGGCCCCCTCCCAGTCGAAGTGGCCGCCTGTCATGAACACCAGGCCGGCCGTGTCGGGCAGCAGGCGCTCCATGGCGGCTGCGGCCTGCGGGCCCTGCAGCGCCAGCAGGCCCCGGTCGAACTGGGGCTCGATTTCGCAGCGCCCGCCGATGCGGGCCTGGATGTGCGCCAGGTCTTCATGCTTGCAGGCGCCGTTGACGATCAGGAACAGGTCGTCCTCGCGGCGCACGAACATCAGGTCGTCCAGAATGCCGCCCGCGTCGTTGAGCAGCAGGCCGTAGCGCTGGCGGTGTTCGCCCAGGCCCAGCACGTCCATGGGCAGCAGCGATTCCAGCGCCGCGCCGGCATCCGGGCCGCGCAGGCTGATCTGGCCCATGTGCGAGACATCGAACAGGCCTGCCGCCTCGCGGGTGTGCAGGTGCTCGGCCATCAGCCCCTGCGGGTATTGCACGGGCATGGAGTAGCCGGCAAACGGCACCATGCGCGCGCCCAGTTCCTGGTGCAGGTCGAACAGCGGGGTCCTGAGCAGATCGGTGGTGGAGGCAGCGGACAAGGAGGGCTCTCTTTCAGGCAAGGAACAAGGCATAACGCCATCCCGGTCCTCCGGGATGTGCTGCCCTGCTGTCCGCTTTACCTGAGAGATTCACCCGCACCTTCCATGCGTGGGGCTTGCTCCTTCGGTGGATGGGGCACACCGCCGTGCCCTGCATCTCTCTCCAGCTAGGAACGCCTGCGGCCGTGGCGGCAGGCGGTGCCAGTCCTTTTGCCTGAGCGTTCGGGGCGAACCCTGCGCCTTCGGCGGTGCCGCTGCCTGCGACCGTTGCGGCCGGGCGGGCACTCTCTCCTGACCGGCGCATTCTAGCTGCGGCCAGCGTCCGCGCGGCTTCGGGATTTCCGCGGGCCGACTGCAACTCCATGCGCTTGCCTGCATGGATGCATTTGCAAATTGCATAACTGTCTAAAAAATCTCCTACATTGAGGTGCATCGATATATGAAATCTCGTTAGCGAGAAGGAAGAAGCGCACATGCAGCAGACGCTGGGAGACACATTGGCCTGGCCGGCACGTTACCTGCCGAACAAGGAAGCCCTGGTCGCGTGGGAGGGCGGCGAGCGCCGCGCCTGGACCTACGCCCAGCTCGATGCCGAAGTCAACCGCCACGCCCACGGCCTGGCCGAGCTGGGCATAGGCCATGGCGACGTGGTCGCGGCCTTTCTCTACAACACGCCGGCCTTTGTTTTCACCATGCTGGCGGCCGCGCGCCTGGGCGCCATCTTCAACCCCATCAACTACCGGCTGGCGGCGCAGGAGCTGGCCTTCATCCTCAAGGACGGCGCAGCGCGCGCCCTGGTCTTCGAGCACGAGGGCGGCGAGGTGGCCGCACGCGCCCAGGCCCTGCTCAAGGCCGAAGGCGGCGGCACTGGCACGGGCATCGAGCACTGGATCTTTGCCGACGATGCCCCGGCCGACCCGCTGCCGGTCTGGGCCACGCAGCGCCTGTCCGCCCTGGCCAGGGGCCGCAGCAGCGCGCCGCCCCAGGCCCATGTGCGCGAGAGCGACCCCTGCATCCTCATGTACACCAGCGGCACCACGGGCCGGCCCAAGGGCGTGCTGCATACGCACCGCAGCAAGCTGGCGCACAACGCCCTCATGCACCAGACCATGCAGTTCACGCGCGACGACGTGGGCCTGGCCATGGCGCCGCTCAACCACACGGCCGAGCTGCACACCAGCTTTCTGCCGCGCCTGCAGGCCGGGGCCACCCAGGTGCTGCTGCGCCGCTTTGACGTGGCCGAGGCCTGGCGCCTGATCCGCGAAGAGCGCGTGAGCTTCTTCTTCGCGGCGCCCACCATGGTCACCATGCTGCTGGCCGACCCCATCGCCTCGCCTGAGCAGGCGCCCGCGCTGCGGCTGGTGGAGTACGGCGGCGCCTCCATGGCGCCGCACCTGATCCGCGAATGGACGCGCAAGGTCGGCAGCGACCTGGTCCAGGTCTACGGCACCACCGAGATGGGACCCTGCATGTCCATCCTCCTGCCGCGCGAGCAACTCTCGCACGCGGGCTCGGCCGGGCTGCCCTCCATGGGCCATGACCTCATCGTGGCCCGCTTGCGCGAAGACAACGCCCCCACCGACCCGGCCGAGGCCTGCCTGCCCGGCGAGGTGGGCGAAATCCTCGTGCGCGGCCCCTGCATGATGGCCGGCTACCTCAACCGCCCCGACGCCAACACCCGCGCCCTGGCGCACGGCTGGTACCACACGGGCGACCTGGGCCACATCGACGACGACGGCTATCTCTGGATCCGCGACCGCATCGACTACATGATCAATTCGGGTGCCGAGAACGTCTATCCCCGCGAAGTGGAAGACGCGCTGGTCGAGCATGCCGATGTGCTCGAGGTCGCCGTCATCGGCGAGGCCGACGAGCGCTGGGGCCAGATCGTCGCCGCCCACGTGGTCGCCAAGCCTGGCGCCACGCCCACGGCCGAGGCGCTGGACGCCTTCCTGGTCCATGGCGACCGCCTGGCTGCCTACAAGCGCCCGCGCCGCTACCACTTCCGCGAAGCCCTGCCCAAGACGGCCAGCGGGAAGATACAGAAGCAGTTGCTGAGGGTGGTGGTGGCAGCCTGAGGCTGCGGCCTGCGCTTACTTCTGCGCAGAACAGCACTGCGCCATCGAGTTGCGCAGCCACCGATGCATGGCATCCCCCTGCTTGCGCACATGCCAGGCCTGCTGGTAGGCAAACCGGGGCAGCTCCAGCGGCGGAGCGAAACGGCGCAGCGTTTTGTGGCGGCGCAGGTCGCCAATGGCGCGGCTGCCCACGGTCAGCACGAGGTCGGTGCCTGCCAGCACCTCCAGCGCCGCGCTCCAGTGGGGCAGGGCCAGCACCACGCGGCGGCTCAGGCCTTGGGCGGCCAGCGCCCGTTCGATCTCCTCGCTGGCGTCGGGCCGCATGGCCAGCATGACGTGCGGGCGCTGCAGCCAGTCCTGCAGTGACAGCCCGCCGCGTGCCGGCAGCACGGCCTGGTCGGCCACGCTCACGAACTGCTCCTGGAACAGATCCTGCACCTCGATGCCGTCGGGCAGGTCGGGTGCGTCGGGGAAGGGGCCCAGGGCCAGGTCCAGTTCGCCATCGGCCAGCTGGGCCAGCATCACCTCGCGCGTGGACTGGCTGATGGCCAGGTCCAGCCCGGGTGCGTGCTGGCGCAGATGCCGCATCAGCGGCGGCAGCACGATGCGCGATGCGTAGTCCGACAGCGCCAGCCGCAGCCGTCCGCGTGCGTGGGCCGGGTCGAACTCCGCCTGTGCCAGCAAGCCGTTGAGGCTGCCCAGCGCATCCGCCAGCGGTTGCACCAGGCCTTGCGCGCGTGCCGTCAGCGCCATGCGGCCACCGCGCCGCACCAGCAACGGGTCGCCCAGATGCTCGCGCAGCTGCGCCAGCGAATGGCTCATGGCCGGCTGGCTCTTGTGCAGCCGCAGGGCCGCGCGCGTCACATGTTTTTCGGCCAGCAGGGCGTGCAGGGCCAGCAGCAGGTTGAGGTCGATACGGCGCAGTTCATCCATGCCATGAATATAGAACGTGCACACAAACGATTTCCATTCATCCAGCGGATGCGAGAGCATTCAGGCATGGATTCACGAACAGGAAAAGGATGCTTTGCATGACAGGACGGAACACGATTTTGGCCATGGCCCCCGTGGGCATGGCACTGCTGGCTGGCGCCATCCTGCCGTTCCAGGCGGCGAGCAACGCCATGGTCGGGCGGGTGCTGGGCCATCCGCTGTGGGGCGCGCTGACTTCGCTGGCCGTGAGCGTGATGGTCGTCGTGCCCGCGCTCTGGGCCATGCGCGCGCCCACTCCCGCGGTGGCGCAGGCAGTCGCGGGGCCGTGGTGGCTATGGATAGGCGGCGTGCTGGGTGCCATCTATGTGGCCAGTGCGGCGGCCGTGACACCCAAGCTGGGCGCGGGCGGTTTTCTGGTCTGCGTGGTGGCGGGGCAGATCGTGGTTTCGGTGCTGGTGGACCATTTCGGCCTGATGGGCCTGGGCGCCAGGCCGGTCAATTGGTCGCGGCTGGCAGGGGTGGCGCTGATCCTGGGCGGCGTGTTCCTGGTGGTGCAGGGCGGGACGGCCCGTGCAGCGGCGGCGCCATGAGCGCCGCGAGCACGCCCTGCTTCAGGGGCAAAGGCCCCGGCCTTGCCCGCGTCAGGCGGGCATGCCCGGCGGCACGGCGGCCGGCCTTGCCGCTGGCGGACATTCCTGGCGGGCATCTGCCGTGCCGGGCAGGAGCCGGCCCAGCCGGATGACAAAGCAGGCCCCGCCTCCGGCAGCCGGCTGGAAGAACGCGTCGCCTGCGTGCAGCCTGGCGATGCGCCTGACCACGGACAGGCCCAGGCCATGCCCGTTGACGTGCCGGGTGGCGCTTGCGCGTTCATAGGGCTCGAAAACCTGTCTTGCCGCTTCGGGCGCAAGGCCCGGTCCCTGGTCGCTGACGGAAATCAGCAGGTCACCGGACGCATCGCAGCGGGCGGCCAGGGTGATGTCGCCCGCCTTGGCATATTTGATGGCGTTGCCGACAAGGTTGGAGATGGCGATGCGCACCAGGACAGGGTCGCATTGCCATTGCTGCGGGCCTTGTTCCAGATCCAGTTTCAGGCGATGCCGCCGGGACCAGCCGACGAGCTCTGCAGACTCCTCCAGGAGTTCATCCAATGGCGTCTGCTCCAGTTGCAGCCGGAACGCGCCCGCGTCCAGCCGGTCGTTGATCAGGCAGGTGTCCACCAGGGTCATCAGCCGGCGCGAGGCCCTGCGTATCTGGGACGCCTGCTCGATGAGGGAGTCCGCGTCCGTCGTCGGGAACGTCTGCAGTTCGGTCGCGGCGCCGTCCACGATCGTGAGTGGGGTGCGGAACTCGTGGTTGATCATGTTGAAGAACTGGCGCTGTTCCAGCCGCATCTCCCGCTCGCTGTGCAAGGCCGTCTGCAGGGCCTGCTGGGCCGTTTGCAGCTGTGCGGTGCGCTGCAGCACCTTGGACTCCAGCTCGCGCTCGGCCGCCTGGGCGCGTGACAGGGCCTGCATCCGCTCACTGCGCAGGGCGCGCTCCGCCACCCGCGTGCGGTTGGTCACCGCCATTCCCAGCAGGATGGCCTCGGAAACACGCCCGGCAAACCAGAGCATCTGGGCCGATGGCAGCGCGACATCGGGGAACAGGCCCTGGGTTCTCAGCAGGTTCAGGATGCCCAGGGCGGAAGGCACCGCAAACGCCAGCGCGCCCGGCAGGTACTGCCACTGCCTTCGAACCACCAGCAGGTACAGCACGAAGACCGCACCGAACGATGTGGACACCAGGGCCGTGAACACCACGGCACGCGAGATCTGCGCATAGCCCCCCAACAGTGCCAGGCCCAGTGCGATGGCATTCAGCCAGGCCACCACGCTGAAGAGGTGCGCAGCCCAGATCCAATGGCGACGGAACTCGAACAATTGACTGAAAAACACCGTCGCCACCACACAGAAGCTGCAGTAGGCGATGGACAGCGCATGCTGGGGCTGGTCGGCGCCGGGCAGCCACAGGCCTTCGGGCCGGTAACGGAAAGCAGCGTAGGCAAAACCGGCTGCCAGGAGCGCGGCGCAAAGAATGTAGAGCCTTTCCCTGAGCCAGCACCACAGGATCAGGCTCATCAGCGTGATGGCCAGGGCCGAGCCCATGTACGCGTAAAGCAGCATGGCGGCCGGCGCCATGCTCCTGCCGGGAAAGACCGCGATGCCCTGGGCTGCCTGGGGGTTGGGCAGCAAGCGGGTGAGCAGCGCCAGAAGCGCTGCGGCTGCCAGGGCTTGCGCCAGCCATCGCATTGCAGAATCCGTTGGCCAGTGCCTCCGGCGGCCTTCGGTGGGATTGTCTTGGGTGTGGATCAAGGGGCCGATTGGTTGATGTGGCGAGCGCCCATGCATGCCCGACGTCAGGGTCAGTGCATGGGCGTGCACGTTTGCGGGAGGCATTGTGCACCGGCCGCCGTTGCGGGAAAGCGCTGCCGGGTGTCTGCGGATGCCTGCCGGGTGCCCCAATGCAACAGGCCGCCCCACTGCGGATAAGCGGGGCGGCCTGTAACGGGTTCCTGAGGGGATCACGCATCCGGGCGCTGGCGGTAGTCGGCGGGGCTGGGTGAATGGTTTTGCTGCGCCGGTAAGCGTGCTCCCATGCAGACAAGTGTGCGCGTCTGGTCTCAGAAAATGCTGCTTTATTTCTTCAAAACAGGCGTTGCTACAGAAAATTATTCTGCGCCTGCCTGTTTTGCAGTAGATTGCCGGCCATGGACATCCTCGACAGAAAGATTCTTTCCGCCCTGCAGGCCAACGCGCGCGCCAGCCTGCAGGAAATCGGCGCCGCCGTGGGCCTGAGCGCTTCGCCCTGCTGGGCACGCATCAAGAAGCTGGAAGAGGCGGGGGTGATCGAGGGCTATACCGTGCGCCTGA
The DNA here is from genome assembly GCF_028401915.1 of Delftia sp. DT-2. Lineage (NCBI taxonomy): Bacteria > Pseudomonadati > Pseudomonadota > Betaproteobacteria > Burkholderiales > Comamonadaceae > Delftia > Delftia sp. DT-2. The sequence goes on along the minus strand of NZ_JAQOTI010000010.1, from coordinate 233,260 downwards.
ACCCGCTGGCGCTGGGCCTGGGCGATACGGTGCTGGTGCAGGTCACGCTGGACAGCCATTCGGACAACACGCTGGAGAAATTCGGCGAGATGCTGGCGACCATTCCCGAGGTGGTGGAGGCGCATCTGGTCTCGGGCGAGTACGACTACCTGCTGCGCGTCGTCGTCAAGGACACGCGCGACTACGAGCGCCTGCTGCGCGAGAAGCTCTACAAGATCAAGGGCATACGCCACAGCCAGTCCAGCTTTGTGCTGCGCACGCTGAAGAAGGCGGACCTGCCGCTGGGGGTCTGAAGTCCATGCCTTCTGGCCAGGCGCCGCCGCCCGCTCCCTACCGCGAACACTCCCCGCCGCCCGCCTTGCAGCCGCACTTCCAGTGCCTGTGGAGCAGCACCGTGGCCTCGGACTATGCCGGCGGCTTTCTCGTGGTGCCCGATGGCTGCGTGGACATCGTCTGCAAAGGCGGGCAGCTGCTGGCCGTGGGGCCTGACAGGGTGGCTGCGCGGCCCGCGCTCGTGCCGGGGTCCGAGGTATGGGGGGCGCGCTTCGGCCCCGGTGCGGCCAGCGCCTGGCTGGGCCTGCCCATGGACGAGATCGTGGGGCAGGCGGTGGAACTGGGCGATCTGCTGGGGCCGCGCGCGCGCGAGTGGGTGCATCGCATCAACGATGCGCAGCCGGGCGCAGGGCAGGCCGTGTTCATCCATGGACTGGTGCAAATGGGCCGCGACGCCCCGGAGCCCGACCGGCAGGCCATGCAGCTGTTCGGTGTGGCGGCTGCAGCCGGGCGGGACGAATCCGGTGTGCTGGCCGCCATGCGCGCGCAGCTGAGCATGTCCGAGCGCAGCCTGCGCCGCCTGTGCCACGCGCAGTTTGGCTACGGCCCCAAGACGTTGGAGCGCGTGCTGCGCTTTCAGCGCCTGCTGGCCCTGGCACGGTCTGACCGGCAGGCAGGTCTTGCGGCCCTGGCGGCGGAGGCCGGCTATGCGGACCAGGCGCATCTGTCGCGCGAGGTGAGGGCGCTGTGCGGCATCACGCCCCGCGCTGCCTTGCAGCAACTGCTGGATTGAGCGGCCCGGCTGGCCGTTTTGTTCAAGATGCCATGCCCCTGCGTGGCCGATGATGGCGGCCTACCGACATTCAATGGAGCATCACATGGGCATCAGGGGCAACAACCACCAGATCGACAACATCGAATTCAACGTGGCCGACATCGCACGCAGCAAGGCGTTCTACGGCGAGGCCTTCGGCTGGACCTTCACAGACTACGGGCCGAGCTACACCGAGTTCAGCGACGGCCGGCTGACGGGCGGCTTCACCACGGGCGAGGAGGTGCGGCCCGGCGGCCCGCTGGTCATCCTCTACGCCGACGATCTGGCCGAGGCGCAGCGCCGCGTGGAAGCGGCCGGTGCCGTGATCAGCCGCGCGGTGTTCGCGTTCCCGGGGGGCCGCAGGTTCCACTTCACCGATCCGGACGGCTACGAGCTGGCCGTGTGGTCGGCCGATGCCTGAAAGACGACAGCCCGCATCTGCGGGCTGTTTTCATGGGGACTGGGAGGGCGTCAGTCGACGTTGGAGCCCAGCTGCATGTCCTTGTACTTCACGATGTGCGTGCCCTTGACCAGGCGGTAGCCGCCCCAGATCAGCAGGAACAACGGCAGGCCGATATAGGTGGCGACCACGCCGGTCCAGTCGATGCGGTCTGCCATGAAGGCCTCGTAGTTCTGGCCCAGCGTGATCACCATGCACAGCACGAAGGCGAAGATGGGGCCGAACGGGAACCACGATGCACGGTAGGGCAGCCGGTTCAGGTCCAGGCCCTGGGCCTCGTAGCCCTTGCGGAAGCGGTAGTGGCTGATGGCGATGCCCAGCCAGGCGATGAAGCCCGTCATGCCCGACAGATTCAGCAGCCAGATGTAGACCAGCTGGGGGCTGAAGATGTTGGTCAGAAAGCACAGCGCAGCCACGACCGTGGTGGCCAGCAGGGCCATCGTGGGCACGCCGCGCTTGTTGACGTACGAGAACATGCGCGGCGCCATGCGCTGGCAGGCCAGGGTGTAGAGCATGCGTGTGGAGGCGTACATGCCCGAGTTGCCGGCCGACAGCACCGAGGTCAGCACCACGGCGTTCATCACGGCGGCGGCCGACAGCAGGCCCGCGCGCTCGAAGACCAGGGTGAAGGGGCTGACGCTGATGTCGCCCAGGTCGTTCTTGAGCAGTTGCGGATCGGTGTAGGGGATCAGCAGGCTGATGACCAGGATGGCCAGGACGTAGAACAGCAAAATGCGCCAGAACACCTGGCGCACGGCGCGGGGCACGTTCTTGGCGGGGTTCTCGGATTCGCCAGCGGCAATGCCGATCAGCTCCGTGCCCTGGAAGGAAAAGCCCACGATCATGGCTACGCCGATCAGCGCCGAGAAACCGCCTGCAAAGGGCGCATCGCCCTGGCTCCACAGGGCAAAGTTGCCCCAGATGCCTTCAGGCGCGCCGCCCCGCACGATGCCCAGGATCATGAGCACGCCCACGCCGATGAAGAGGATGACGGTGGTCACCTTGATGGCGGCGAACCAGTACTCGGCCTCGCCGAAGCCTTTGACCGAGATGGCGTTGAGGCCGAACATGATGGCCAGGAACAGGGCGCTCCACAGCATGCCGTTGCCGTCGGGGAACCAGTAGGCCATGACCAGCTGGGCGGCCACCAGGTCCACGGCAATGGTGACGGCCCAGTTGTACCAGTAGTTCCAGCCCAGCGCGAAGCCGAAGCCTTCGTCCACGTAGCGCGCGCCGTAGGTGGCGAACGAGCCCGAGACGGGCAGGTTCGCGGCCATTTCGCCGAGGCTGGTCATGAGGAAGTAGACCATCAGGCCCACGATCATGTAGGCCAGCAGGGCGCCGCCGGGGCCGGCCTGCGAGATGGTGGCGCCCGAGGCAACGAAGAGGCCGGTGCCGATGGAGCCGCCGATGGCGATCATGGACAGATGCCGCGCCTTGAGTTCGCGCCTGAGTGCGGTGGGAGCGGCGTTCTTGGAGTTGTCTGCTGCCATGGATGTGTCGATGGTTGGATCAGATCCCGCGTGGCCGCTGGCCGGCGCGGGGGCAGGAATGCAAAACAGGTAAAAACAAAAGAGCCGCGCTGTCGCGGCCCCATCAAGGTGCATGCACCACGAAAAGGCGTGATTGTCCGAGAACGCAGCCATCGTGGAAAGGCAGCAGTTTAATCTCCCTTCACCCGCATAAGCCGATCTGAATCAGCACCCACTGTGTGTGCGGCGCCACGCCAGCTCGGCTGGCCGCTGCCGCCTCACCACTGTGTCTGCGCCAGCAGCAGTTGTGCCAGTGCCTTGATGCGCGGCGAAGCCTGGCGCGTGCGCGGGTAGACCAGGGACAGCTCGCGGGCGCGGCCTTCGTGCTGGGGCAGCAGCCGCACCAGCCTGCCCGCCTGCAGGTGCTCGCGCACCGCGAACTCCATGACCTGGGCCACGCCCAGGCCGCCCAGCGAGCCTTCCACCAGCGGGTCGCCGCTGTCGAAGGTCACGGTCTGCGGCGCAGGCCAGTCCAGCATCTCGCCATTGCCCGCCAGGAACTGCCAGGGCACGCGCCGGCCCAGGTAGTGGTTGTAGACGGCCATGCAGCTGTGCTGCGCCAGCTCCTGCAGCGTCTGCGGCGTGCCGCGCGCCGCCAGGTAGGCGGGCGAGGCCACGGTCACCCAGCGCAGCGGCGGCAGGGCGCGGGCGATCATGCGGCTGTCTGCCAGCGGGCCGATGCGCACGGCCGCGTCAAAGCCTTCTTCCACCATGTCCACCATGCGGTCGGTGAAGCTGGTGTCGATCTGCAATTGCGGATGCTCGCGCAGCAACTGCCCCAGCAGCGGCACCAGCACGATGCGGCCCAGCATGGACGGCGCCGTCATGCGCAGCACGCCGCTGGGCGCGCAGCGCCGGTCGCTGACCAGCTGGCGCGCCTCCTCCAGCCCGGCGATCAGCGGGGCGCAGCGGTCCACCAGCGCGCAGCCGTCTGGCGTGAGCGACACGCTGCGCGTATTGCGGTGCAGCAGCCGCGTGCCCAGGTCTTTCTCCAGCTGCGCCACGGCGCGCGATATGCGGGACTGGCTGGTTCCCAGCAGGCTTGCCGCCTGGGTGAAGCTGCGGCTTTCGGCCACCTTGATGAGCAATTGAACGGCGTTGAGGTCCATGGCGATGGCATGTTTGATTGATTCGATTTTGCATAAGAAAGATGAATATCTGATGTTTATCTTCAGAAATGCATTAATTAGGATCGCTCCCATGCTTGTGAACGACTCCCCCGCTGGCGCCCTGCGCCACTCGCGCGCCGCGCTGGCGCTGCTGTCCCTGTCCCAGTTGCTGATTGCGCTGGATGCCACCATCGTCTTCGTCGCGCTCGACGCCATGGGCCAGCAGCTGCAGATGGATGCGCACCACCTGCAATGGGTGGTCAGTGCCTACAGCGTGGCCTTTGGCGGCTGCCTGCTGCTGGGCGGGCGCTGTGCGGACCTGCTGGGCAAGCGGCGCATGTATGTGGCGGGGATGGCGCTGTTCGGCCTGGCCTCGCTGGTCGGCGGCTTCGCCTCCCAGCCCTGGCAACTGGTGCTGGGCCGCGCAGGGCAGGGCGTGGCAGGGGCGTTGCTGTTTCCGGCCACGCTGTCGCTGATCAATACCTTGTATGCGGCCGGGCCCGAGCGCAACCGCGCCCTGGCCGTGTGGAGCATGGCGTCGGCCGGCGGGCTGGCGGCCGGCGCGCTGCTGGGCGGCGTGCTCACGCAGACGCTGGGCTGGAACTGGGTGCTGTGGGTGCTGGTGCCCGTGGCCTGGCCGTGTGCCATGGCGGCGCTGCGCTTTCTGCCGCCCTCGGCCCGTACCGGGCGTGCCGCACCGGGCCAGGGCTTCGATCTGGCCGGCTGCCTGAGCGTGACCGTGGGCAGCAGCCTGCTGGTGACGGCCCTGGTGCAAGGCCCTGAATGGGGCTTTGCCAGCGCCGCCACGCTGGGGACGCTGGCCGTGGCCATGGCGGCGCTGGTCCTGTTCTGGCGCATCGAGGCGCGCATCGCCTCGCCGCTGATGCCGCTGTCCCTGCTGCGCGTGCCCAGCCTGCGCTCGGCCATGCTGCTGACCATGATCTTCATGAGCAGCTTTGGCGTGCAGTACTACTTTCTGGCGCTGTATTTCCAGCAGATCTACGGCTGGAGCCCGCTGCAGGCCGGCCTGGCCTTCCTGCTGCCCACGGCGGTCTGCACGCTGGGCATCCGCTGGGCCGAACACTGGCTGCACCGCTCCACGCCGCGCGCCGTGCTGATGGGGGGCTGGGCCGCAGGCACCCTCGGCCTGGCCTATATGGCCTGGGCGCTGCCGCTGGGCGGCAGCTATGTCTGGCTTGTGCCGGGCTTCGTGGTGCTCAGCCTGGGCCAGGGCGCGTGCTGGACCGCCATGTGGGTGGTGGCCGGCCAGGGCGTGGCGGCTGCGCAGCAGGGCGTGGCCTCGGGCATTGCGGCCACGGCCCAGCAGGTGGGCGCGGCGCTGGGGCTGGCCCTGCTGGTCATGGTGGCCACCGCGCCGCTGGCTGGACTCACGGCGCCCGTTGCGCTGCGCGAGGCCACCGCCCGGGGGCTGCAGCAGGCCGAATGGGGTGCCGCGCTGATCGCGCTGCTGGGGTGGGTGGTGTCGGCGGCCATGCGCCGCGCACCGGCAATTCAGGCCGTGCCGGGCGCGGAGCAGCCTGCCTGCTCGCCTTGAGGTCACTGGCCCGCAGTTACCATCTGCGGCTGCTTTGCACACCCCTCACCACCAACCCACATGGCAGAAACGAGCATCTCCAGCGACTGGGTCCGGCATTCGCTGCTGGGCGCAGGCCTGGAGCGCATCGAGGCCTACTTCGGCGGGCACGGCTACGCGCCCCACAGGCACGACACCTACGCGCTGGGCCTGACGCTGTCCGGCGTGCAGAGCTTTGCCTACCGCCGCAGCCAGCGGCACAGCCTGCCGGGCGGTGCCATGGTGCTGCATCCCGATGAATTGCATGACGGCCACGCGGGCACCGACGCGGGCTTTCGCTACCGCATGGTCTATGTGGAGCCGGCCCTGATCCAGCAGGTGCTGGGCGGCAGGCCCTTGCCTTTCGTCGAGGGAGGACTTTCGGCTGATCCCCGGCTCAAGGCTGCGCTGCTGCCCTTGCTGCAATGCCTGGGCGAGGACCTTGAGCCGCTGGCACGCGACGATGCCCTCTACGACCTGGCGCTGGCCCTGGAGGCCGTGGCCGGTCGGCGCAAGCTCAGGCGTCTGCCGGACCTGGTGGCCGTGGAGCGCGCCCGCGCCTGCATCCATGATTCGCTGGAGCAGGGCGTAACCCTGGAGGCGCTGTCCCAGGCCAGCGGCCTGGACCGCTGGCGATTGTGCCGGGATTTCCGCGCGCTCTACGGCACCAGCCCCTACCGCTACCTGACCATGCGCCGGCTGGACACCGTGCGGCGCCTGCTGCTGGCGGGGCAGGGCGTGGCCGATGCCGCACTGCAGGCCGGCTTCTTCGACCAGAGCCACATGGCACGCCAGTTCGCCATGGCCTATGGCGTGCCGCCCGCACGCTGGCTCAGGCGCCTGGGCGCGGCCTGAGCTGCACGATCGTGCAAGACCGCAGGGAAGGCGCTTCCTAGCATGGAGGCTTCACACGCTTTCATAAGGTCTGCCCATGACGTTCCCCGTTGAAAACCGCCCCTGCGAGGCCATCAACTTCCCCGACAAATTCAGCCGCTTCACCGGCCAGTGGAGCCCCCGCGTCGTTGCCGAAATGAACGACTACCAGTTCAAGATCGTGCGCGTGCAGGGCGAGTTCATCTGGCACTCGCATGCCGAAACGGATGAAGCCTTCCTGGTGCTGGACGGCGAGCTGCGCATCGACTTCCGTGATGGCCATGTGCTGCTGCGCCAGGGCGAGCTCTACGTGGTCCCCAAAGGCACGGAGCACAGGCCCAGCGCCGAGCGGGAAGCCCGCCTCATGCTGATCGAGCCGCGCGGTGTGCTGAACACCGGGGAGGAAGGCGGCGAGAGGACGGCGTTGAACGACGTGTGGGTTTAGCCAGCCCGTAGCCATCCCATGAACAAAGGGCGCCGCAGCGCCCCTTGTTTCCTGGAGTGCGGGGCGTTCAGCCCAGCAGCAGCGCGTCGTCTGCCAGCTTTTCGCCGCGCACCTTCTCGAACATTTGCAGCAGGTCGGGCACGTCCATGCGGGCGCGTTCCTCGCCGCTGACGTCGAGCACGACCTGGCCCTGGTGCAGCATCACCGTGCGCTCGCCCACGTCCAGCGCCTGGCGCATGCTGTGGGTGACCATCATGGTGGTGAGCTTGGCCTCGGAGACGATGCGCGCCGTCAGCTGCAGCACGAAGTCGGCCGTGCGCGGGTCGAGCGCGGCGGTGTGCTCGTCCAGCAGCAGGATGCGCGAAGGCTGCAGCGCCGCCATCAGCAGGCTCACGGCCTGGCGCTGGCCGCCAGAGAGCAGGCCGATGCGGTCGGTCAGGCGGTTTTCCAGGCCCAGGCCCAGGATGGACAGGCGCTCGCGGAAGTTGTCGCGCATCTCGGCCTTGACGGCGCGGCTCAGGCGGCGGAAGGTGCCGCGGCGCTGGGCCAGGGCCATGTTTTCCTCGATGGTCAGGTCCTCGCAGGTGCCCGCCATGGGGTCCTGGAAGACGCGGGCCACGCGCTCGGAACGTGCCCACACGGGCAGGCGCGTCATGTCCTGGCCGGCGATCTCGATGCGGCCCTTGTCCACGGACAGGTCGCCCGAGACGGCGTTCAGGAAGGTGGACTTGCCGGCGCCGTTGGAGCCGATGACGGTGACGAACTGGCCGTCGGGAATGTCCAGCGACATGCCGCGCAGCGCCCGCGTTTCGATGGGCGTGCCGGGGTTGAAGGTGATTTCGAGTTGTTGTGCGCTCAGCATGAGTGCAATCTCCGGTATTTCTTCGTTCAGTCGCTCAAGGCGTGGTGCTTGAACTGACGCGGTCCAAACTCAGGGACGCCTAGCAAGGGCCTAGGCCGGCCGCACCGCCCCGCAGCGAAGGCGTCGTTCCCCTCCCTCGCGCAGCGAGTAGAGAGGGGGAAGCGGCATAGCCGCTCAGGGGGTGTCATTTCCTTTGCGCAAATTTGCGCTTCAGTTGGGGGATCACCAGGGCGACGGTCACCAGCAGCGCGGTGACAAGGTTCAGATCCTGGGCCTTGAGGCCGATGAAATCGCTGTTGAGGGCCGCTGCAATGAAGAAGCGGTACACGATGGCGCCCACCACCACGGCCAGCGTGGCCCAGACGATGCGGCGCGAGGGCAGGATGGACTCGCCCACGATCACGGCAGCCAGGCCGATGACGATGGTGCCGATGCCCATGGAAATGTCCGAGCCGCCCTGGGTCTGCACGAACAACGCGCCGGCCAGGCCGACCAGGCCGTTGGAGATCGCCATGCCCAGCAGGATCATGGCGCCGGTGTTCACGCCCTGCGAGCGTGCCATGCGGGCGTTGGAGCCCGTGGCGCGGATGGCCAGGCCCCGCTCGGTGGCGAAGAACCAGTCCAGGCCCAGCTTGGCCAGCACGACGATGACGAACAGGATCAGCGGGCGCATCACATAGTCGGCCACGCTGTCGGGCTGCAGCAGGGTGAACAGCGTGGTCTCGTTGATCAGCGGCACGTTGGGGCCGCCCATGATGCGCAGGTTGACCGAATACAGCCCGATCATCATCAGGATGGAGGCCAGCAGGTCCATGATCTTCAGGCGCACATTGAGCCAGCCCGTGATCAGGCCCGCGACGGCGCCAGCGGCCGTGCCGGCCAGCGTGGCCAGCCAGGGATTGGTGCCCGTGGAAATCAGGATGGCGCAGACGGCGCCGCCCAGCGGAAAGCTGCCGTCCACCGTGAGGTCGGGAAAGCGCAGCAGTCTGAACGAGATGAAGACGCCCAGCGCCACCAGGCTGAAGATCAGGCCGATCTCGACGGCACCGAGCAATGAAAAGAGGGACATAGGAAGAGCGACAGGCGCGTGGGAACGGAAAACGACTTAAAAAAAGGGCAGGGCCATGTTGCCATGGCGCCTGCCACCGTGGGCGCACTGCCCGGGTTGGTCCCGGGCAGGCAAACCCCGGGTATTACTTGATCACCTGGGCGGCCGACTTGACCAGTGCGTCGGACAGCTTGACGCCTTGCTTTTCGGCGGCGCCCGGATTCACGAACAGCTCCATCTTGGTGCTGACTTCGGTCTTGAGGTCGCCGGGCTTCTCGCCCTTGAGGATGCGCACCACCATGCGGCCGGTCTGCTCGCCCAGATCGCGGTAGTTGATGCCCAGGGCAGCCACGGCGCCGCGCTTGACGGAGTCGGTGTCCGAGGCCACCAGCGGGATCTTGGCGTCCTGGCCGACCTTGACCAGCGACTCGTAGGCCGAGACCACGTTGTTGTCGGTGTTGGTATAGATCACATCGACCTTGCCGACCAGGCTGCGCGCAGCGCTGCTGACGTCCACGGAGCGGGGAGCGGCGGCTTCCACCAGGGTCATGCCCAGCTTGGGCAGCAGGGTCTTGAGTTCCTTGACGACCACGGCGGAGTTGGCCTCGCCGGGGTTGTAGACCATGCCCACGCGCTTGGCGTTGGGCACGACCTGCTTGACCAGCTCCATCTGCTTGTCCAGGGCCAGCAGGTCGGACACGCCGGTCACGTTGTTCTTGGAAGGCTCCCAGCTGGGCACCAGCTTGGCGGCCACGGGGTCGGTCACGGCGGAGAACACCACGGGCACGGACTTGGTGGCGGCGACCACGGCCTGGGCCGAGGGCGTGGCGATGGCGACGATGGCATCAGGCTTGTCGCCCACGAACTTGCGAGCGATCTGCGCGGCCGTGCCGGTGTTGCCCTGGGCACTCTGGTACTGCCACTTGAGGTTCTTGCCGGCTTCGTAGCCTGCTTCCTTGAGCGCGGCCTGCACGCCGTCGCGCACGGCGTCGAGTGCAGGATGCTCGACGATGGCGGTCACTGCGACCGACTTCTCGTCAGCGGCGTGGGCGCCGCCCGCAATGGCGGAAATTGCCAGGGCCAGCGCGCCCAGGGGCGCCCAAGACAAGTGCTTCATACGTGTATCTCCAACGTGCTTGTGGTTGTTCCTGTTTGCTCAGCAGAAGGCCGCACAGGACGGTCGCGGCGCTTCGCGGCAAAGTCTACTGCAGCCGCCCTGTACGCCTTGGCGTTTGGACGACCCGGTTTTCACCTATAGGTTTGTATCTAAAAATTGGCATGAAATCTGCGGGGAATGCCCTAGGTGCAACTTTTTCATGCGTCTTGGACAGGTTTGGCGATGCAGGTTTGCGTCTTCAAGGGCCTGTTTTTGGCTTTGCCGTGCATTTTTATTGCGTGCGATGGCATTTCGGATGGCCTTCTATGCTTTCTGCACCGATGTTGCTTTGACGAGGCTCAAAGAAAAAGCCTGCACAAGCAGGCTTGGGCAGGCTTCAGAGAAGGGCCGGTGTGGCGCGCGGATCACATGCCCGCGTAGTTCGGCCCTCCGCCGCCTTCGGGCGTGACCCAGACGATGTTCTGCGTGGGGTCCTTGATGTCGCAGGTCTTGCAGTGCACGCAGTTCTGGGCGTTGATCTGCAGGCGCTTGCCGCCCTGGGCCGTATCGTCCACGAACTCATAGACGCCGGCCGGGCAGTAGCGCTGCTCGGGGCCTGCGTACTTGGCCAGGTTGATGGCCACGGGCACCGAGGCGTCCTTGAGCGTCAGGTGGGCGGGCTGGTCTTCGGCGTGGTTGGTGTTGCTGATGAAGACGCTGGACAGGCGATCGAAGGTCAGCTTGCCATCGGGCTTGGGGTAGTCGATGGGCTTGCACTCGGCCGCCGGCTTCAGGTAGGCGTGGTCGGGCTTGTCGCGGTGCAGCGTCCAGGGGATGTTGCCCTTGAGCACGAACTGCTCGATGCCGTTCATCAGCGTGGCTGTGGTCAGGCCCTTCTTGAACCAGGCCTTGAAGTTGCGCGACTTGTTCAGCTCTTCGTACAGCCAGCTGTTCTCGAAGGCCTGGACATAGGCGCCCAGCTCGTCACCCTGGCGGCCCGCGACGATGGCGTCATAGGCGGCCTCGGCGGCCAGCATGCCGGTCTTGATGGCGGCATGGCTGCCCTTGATGCGGCTGACGTTCAGAAAACCTGCGTCGCAGCCCACGAGCGCGCCGCCCGGGAACACGAACTTGGGCAGGGACAGCAGGCCGCCGGCCGTGATGGCGCGCGCGCCGTAGCCCAGGCGCTTGGCCGGCTTGATGCCCTTGGACTCGTCGCCTTCCAGGTAGTAGCGGATGTTGGGATGGGTCTTCCAGCGCTGGAATTCCTCGAAGGGGCTCAGGTAGGGGTTGGCATAGTCCAGGCCCGTGATGAAGCCCAGCGTGACCTTGTTGTCGTCCAGGTGGTAGAGGAAGGCGCCGCCGTAGGTCTTGCTGTCCATGGGCCAGCCGGCCGTGTGCATCACGAAGCCGGGCTTGTGGCGTGCCGGGTCGATTTCCCACAGCTCCTTGATGCCCAGGCCGTAGCTTTGCGGGTCCTTGCCGGCGTCCAGCTGGTACTTGGCGATGATCTGCTTGCCCAGGTGGCCGCGTGAGCCTTCGGCAAAGATCGTGTACTTGGCGTGCAGCTCCATGCCCAGCTGGAACTCGCCCGTGGGCTCGCCGTCCTTGCCGATGCCCATGTTGCCGGTGGCCACGCCCTTGACCGAACCGTCCTCGTTGTAGAGCACCTCGGCGGCAGCAAAGCCCGGGAAGATTTCAACGCCCAGTGCCTCGGCCTGCTCGCCCAGCCACTTGACCACGTAGCCCAGGCGAACGATGTAGTTGCCATGGTTCTGGAAGCAGGCCGGCAGCAGGAAGTTGGGCGTGCGCAGGGCGGATTTCTCGCCCAGGAAGACCATGGCGTCATCGGTGACGGGCTGGGTCAGGGGCGCGCCCTTTTCCTTCCAGTCAGGGATCAGCTCGGTCAGCGCACGCGGGTCCATGATGGCGCCCGACAGGATGTGGGCACCGGGTTCCGACCCCTTTTCCAGCACGACGACGGAGACATCCTGGCCTTTTTCGGCCGCCAGCTGCTTGAGGCGGATGGCCGTGGCCAGCCCGCCGGGGCCGCCGCCGACCACCACCACGTCGTATTCCATGGCTTCGCGCGGCCCGTACTGGGCCAGGATTTCTTCGTTCGTCATCGGGGTGTCTCGCTTGGATATTGAAAAACAGGATGGTCGGCAGACCGAACGTTTGTTCGGTTGCAGCGCAAAAGCCGCAATGCGGTGGATTCTATGACGTGCGTGGACCCCGTCGTTGCTGATAGGTGACAGCGCGGGAATCCGCCCTGCTGCACAGTGACCGGGGGCTGCGGGGCATGGTGCCTTGCGGTGGCGCTACAACAAGGAGACTGCAGGCATGCGCATAGAGATTCCAGAATATAAAAAATGGGTTCACGAGATGCGATTCAAAGTGCGCTGGGGCGACATGGACGCCATGGGCCATGTCAACAACGCCATGTACTTCCGCTATCTGGAGACTGCCCGCATCGACTGGATGGTTGAAGCGGGCATGGCGCCTACGCCGGGCGGGCAGGGGCCGGTCATCGTCAATGCGTTCTGCAACTTCCACCAGCAGCTGGCCTATCCCGACGAAGTACTGCTCAAGATGTACGTCAGCGACCCCGGCCGCACCACCTTCGAGACCTGGGGAACCATGGAACGCGTCTCCGAACCCGGCGTGATCTGCGCGGCCGGTGGCGGCACCGTCATCTGGGTGGACTTTCCCAGGCAGAAGGCCGTCGAGCTGCCGGGCTGGGTGCGGGAGATGGTGGGCGGCACGGCTGGCCCAGGTTGACTCAGGCTCGCCCGCTGTACCAGCCGACGTGCAGCCAGCAATGGCTGGCGGGGCTGGCCCGGTCCGGACGAACAAGCCCTTTGATGCAGGGTGCGCTGGGGTTTTTGTTCTGCCGCATTGCAGATCCATCGCAGCCCTGGGTAGCCCGGCGTGGCGGCCGGGCGCGACTTACGCAGCGGCCAACCGCTCCTTTGCCAGCCGCGTGCCTTCTGCCAGCGCTTGCAGCTTGCGCCACGCCACGTCGCGGCCCATGGGTGCGAGGCCGCAGTTCGTGCAGGGGAACAGCCGCTCCTTCGGCACGAACTCCAGCGCCCGGCCGATGGTGTCGGCCACCTCTTCGGGGGTCTCGACCACGTCGCTGGCCACGTCGATCACGCCGACCATCACGTCCTTGCCGGCCAGCAGCCTCATCAGGTCGGGCGGCACGTGGGAGTGGATGCACTCCAGGCTCACCTGGTCGATGCGGCTCTTGGCCAGCGCGGGGAACACCGTCTCGTACTGGCGCCATTCATCGCCCAGGGTGCTTTTCCAGTCCGTATTGGCCTTGATCCCGTAGCCGTAGCAGATATGCACGGCCGTCGTGCAGGTCAGGCCCTGCGCCGCACGTTCCAGCGCCTGCACGCCCCAGTCGGCGGCGTCCTTCATGTAGACGTTGAAGGCGGGCTCGTCGAACTGGATGATGTCCACGCCGTCGGCCTGCAGCGCCAGGGCCTCCTGGTTGAGCAGCTCGGCGAAGGCGAAGGCCATCTTCACCCTGTCGCCATAGAAGCGGTCCGCCACGGTGTCGACGATGGTCATGGGGCCGGGCAGCGTGAACTTCAGCTTCTTCCTGGTGTGCGCGCGTGCCAGTTGCGCCTCGAAGGCATGCACGCGGCCCTTCAGGCGCAGGGCCGACACCACCTGCGGCACCATCGCGTCGTAGCGGTTGTCGCGGATGCCCATCTTCACCTTGTTCTCGAAGTCGATGCCCTCGACCTGCTCCAGGAAGCCGTGCACGAAGTGCTGGCGCGACTGCTCGCCGTCGCACACGATGTCCAGGCCTGCGTCTTCCTGGGCCTTGATCCACAGCAGGGTTGCATCGGCCTTGGCCTGGCGAAGCGCATCGCCTTCGGCCTTCCACTGGGGCCAGAGCTTGTTGGTTTCAGCCAGCCAGGCGGGCTTGGGCAGGCTGCCGGCGATCGAGGTTTCGAACATCTGGGAATTCCTTCAAATCAAACAGGGGTATGGCGGGCGTGCTCCGGGACGGTTTTCCCGGCCCGCCACGGATTGGGTGCCATGGCAGGCATGGCGGCGGGTGGCTACAGGGCGAAATCGGCAGCCCATTGCTCAAGCACATTCTTGTACGGCTTGATGAAGTGCTGCTCTGCAAACTTGCCCTGCTTGACAGCCAACTGGCTGCGCTCTTCCCGGTCATAGACAATCTGCGTCGACGAGTAATCGTGATTCTTCAGGCTGGGTTGATAGAGCATCCCGGCTGCAGAATTCGCGTTGTAGATTTCGGGGCGATAAATCTTCTGGAAGGTCTCCATGGTGCTGATCGTGCCGATCAGCTCGATATTCGTATAGTCGTTCAGCAGGTCGCCGTGAAAGTAGAAGGCCAGTGGCGCAACGCCATTTGGAGGCATGAAGAAGCGAACCTGCATTCCCATCTTCTCGAAATACCGGTCGGTCGAGGAGAACTCGCTCTGCCGATACTCGATGCCCAGTATGGGGTGCCGGTTTCCGGTGCGCTGGTAGGTCTTGCTGGTGGACACGCTGATACAGATGACGGGCGGCTTGTCGAAGTGCTGCCTGTAGGTGCCTGAACTGGAAAATTGCCTGAACAGCTTTCCATGCAAGTCGCCAAAATCATCGGGGGTGCCGAATTCGGATCGGTTGGCGTTGTACTGCGCAAGCACAACGCTGAAATCGTAGTCGCGCACGTAGGAGGAGAAATTGTTCCCTGCGATGCCGTCTATGCGCTTGTGGTTCTTCTTGTCGAGGATGCTGGTCTTCAATATCTCGATCAACGGAAACGCACCAAGGCCGTTTCTGGCGCCAATTCCCATTTCGACCGAGATGATCTCGAGCTCCACCGAGTAGCGATCTCCCGTGGGATTGTCCCAGTGAGCCAGGTCGTTGAAGCGGTTGTCAATCATCCTCAGCGTGTTGCGCAGGTTCTGCTGCCGGCAATCGCCACGGGCCAGATTGGCAAAGTTGGTGGTAATGCGCGTGCTGTCCGATGGTTGATAGTCTTCATCGAAACGAATGCGCTTGAGATGGAAGCTGAGTTCTTGGTTCATTGTGATCTGCGACCTGATTCATGCCCTTGCCGAAAACTGCGGGCAAGCAATAGGTGCGGATGTTATGGACGGCAATCGATGAAGTAAAGTGGTCTTATTTCATGAAACCATGAGCTTGGTTCATCAAAAGCCGGCAGGCTGGAGCGCATCCCGCTCAGCGCGGTGGAGCCAGTCGGTATCCGGGCCAGTTCCGACCGCGCCGCGGTCTTCAGGCTGACTGGCGCAGCACCAGCTTGGGCCTGGCCAACAACTGCTGGCGGGGCTGGCCCGGATGGGCCATGCGTGCCAGCAGCAAGGTGGCAGCCTGTTCGCCAAGCTCGGCGGGGCGCACGTCCACCGTGCTCAGGGGGGGATGGGAATGCGCGGCATCGAACACGTTGTCGAAGCCCATGAGCGCGAAGTCTTTGCCTGCGCGCAGTCCGTTTTCGTCCAGGGCAGACAGTGCGCCAAAGGCCACCAGATCGTTGTAGCAGATGGCCGCCTTGATGGCTGGCTGCGCGGCCAGCAGGCTGCGCATGGCGTCATGCCCTCCCGTGCGCGTGGGGCTGGCGGAGAAAACCAGATCTTCATCGAAAGCCAGGCCCGCATCGGCAAAGGCGGCCCTGCAGCCGCTCAGGCGCTGCTCCAGCATCAGGCCGTCCAGCCCTCCCAGAAAACCGATGCGGCGATGCCCGGCCGCCAGCAGGTGGCGCGTGGCCGCCGCCACGCCATGGGCGTTGTCGGCGCCTGCGAAGTCGTAGCTTCCCTCGCCCAGCGTGCGGATCATGACCACCAGGGGAATGCCCCATGACTGCAGGTCCTGCGCCAGCGAGGCCGGCGTGTCCAGCGCCGGGCACAGCGCAATGCCTGCCGCGTTGTGCTCGCGCATGGTGGTCAGCACTTTTTGCTGGCGCTCCAGGCTTTCGCTGGTGTGGGCCATGAGCGTGATGAAGCCGGCATCGGCCAGCCTGCGCTCCAGCCCCGCCAGCACCTCGGCAAAGAAGGGATTCATCAGGTCGTTGATCACGACACCGACCATGTTGGACGACTGGCGCCGCAGCTCTCCGGCGCGGCGGTTGTAGACGTAGCCGAGCTGCGCTGCCGCTGCACGCACGCGCTCCGATGTCTCGGCCGGAATCAGGGGGCTGCCCTTGAGCACCAGCGACACCGTTGATTTGGAGACCTGGGCCGCAGCCGCCACGTCAAGGATGGTCACGGCGCGCACGGAAGGGGGCTTGTTCATCATGGTTCGGTGTTTTCCCTGGGTCGGCGCGATTGTGCTTGATCTTCTTTTGGAACGTTCCAATAATCAATTAGAAAGTTCCAATAGAAATTATCAATACATGGAGGGAGATCATGAGCGAGGTCGGTTGGGGATTGATAGGGGCCAGCACCATTGCTGCCGATCACATGATCGGTGCCATCCGCGCGCAGCGCGGGCATACGGTGGCGGCGGTCGCCAGCCGCAGTGCAAAGCGCGCGGCGCAGTTTGCTGCCGAGCAGGGCATTGCCTGCGCCTACGACTCGGTGCCCGCCATGCTGGCCGACCCGTCAGTCCAGGTGGTCTACGTCAGCTCCGACAACGAACTGCGCCACGCCCAGGTCCTTGCTGCGGCAGCGGCCGGCAAGCATGTCCTATGCGAGAAGCCATTGGCGCTGACCGTGCAGCAGGCGCTGGACATGGTGAGGGCATGTCGGGCCGCAGGCGTGGTGCTGGGCACCAACCACCACCTGCGCAACGCGGCAACGCACCGCAGGATGCGCGAGCTGGTGCGCGATGGCGCCGTGGGCCAGCCGCTGTTTGCGCGCGTCTTCCACGCCATCGAGCTGCCGCCCTCTGTGCAGGGCTGGCGGCTGGAGCGGCCCGAGGCCGGTGGCGTGATCCTCGACATCGGCGTGCATGACGTGGATGCGCTGCGCTTCATCCTGGGGGCTGAGCCGGTGGAGGCGGTGGCGCTGGAGCAGCAAGGACCGCTGTCCCGCAACGGCGTGGCGGACGGCGTGATGGCCGTGCTGCGGTTGGACAACGGCGTGCTGGCGCAACTGCATGCGGCATTCACCGTGGCGCATGCGGGAACCGGCATCGAAATCCATGGCACCTCGGGCTCGCTCATCGGGCGCGATGTGATGACGCAGCGGCCGGGCGGCGAGGTGCTGCTGCGCAATGGGGCCGGCGAGCAGGCCATTGCCGTGGAGCACCACGGTCTCTACGCGCATGGGGTGGCCGCGTTCTGCGCCGCGCTGCGTGGCGAAGGCCTGCCTGCCGCCACCGGCGAGGACGGCGTGCGCTCGCTGGCGGCGGCGGTGGCCATGGCCCAGGCCTGCCGCACGGGCCGGGCCGTGCCCATAGCCAATCCCCTTGCACGGGAACGGGGGGCAGCCGCATGAGCAAGCACATCACCGCCGCACAGGCTGCAGCCTTGCTGCGCGACGGCGACATCGTCAGCGTGAGCTCGTCCAGCGGGCTGGGCTGCCCCGACAAGGTGCTGGCCGCCATTGGCGAGCGCTTCGAACGCGAGGGTGCTCCGCGCAACCTGACCACGCTGCACCCGATTGCGGCCGGCGATATGTACGGCATCAAGGGAATGGACCATCTGGCCCGGCCCGGGCTGCTGTCGCGTGTCCTGGCCGGCTCGTATCCCAGCGGCCCGTCCTCGCTGCCCATGCCTGCGATCTGGCGCATGGTGGTGGACAACCAGATCCAGGCCTACAACATCCCCAGCGGCATCCTGTTCGACATGCACCGCGAGGCGGCTGCGCGGCGCCCGGGCGTGCTGACCCAGGCGGGCATGGGCACCTTTGTCGATCCCGCACAGCAGGGCTGCGCGATGAACGAGCCGGCCAGCCGCCATCCGGTAGTGCGCCTGCAGCATTTCGACGGGCGCGACTGGCTGTTCTTTCCCGCTGTGGCACCCGACGTGACCGTCCTGCGCGCCACCACGGCCGATGAGCGCGGCAACCTGGGCTATGAGCACGAAGGCGCGCTGCTGGGCGCGCTGGAGCAGGCGATGGCCGCACGCAACAACGGTGGGATCGTCATTGCCCAGGTCAAGCGCATCGTCAGGGCCGGCCACCTGAGGCCGCACGATGTCCGCGTCCCCTGCCATCTGGTGGACCATGTGGTGGTCGATGCCGATCAGTGGCAGACCACGCAGACGGTGTACGACCCGGCCATCAGCGGAGAGGTTGCGCAACCGCTGTCCGGCTTCGAGCCCCAGGCCTGGGGGCCCGAGAAGGTGATTGCGCGCCGCGCCGCCATGGAGCTGGCGCACGGGCATGCCGCCAACCTGGGCTTTGGCATTGCGGCCAATGTGCCGCGCATCCTGCTCGAAGAGGGCCTGCATGGCGAGGTGACCTGGGTGATAGAGCAGGGCGCCGTCGGCGGCATGCCGCTGCTGGGCTTTGCCTTTGGCTGCGCGGCCAATGCCGATGCCATCGTGGCCTCGCCCCAGCAGTTCACCTATTTCCAGGGCGGGGGCTTCGATGTGACGCTGCTGTCCTTCCTGCAGGTGGATGGCGATGGCAGCGTCAATGTCTCGCGGCTGGGCGCCAGGCCCTATCTGACGGCCGGCTGCGGCGGCTTTGTGGATATCACGGCCCATGCGCGGCGCATCGTCTTCTGCGGACTTTTCACGGCCGGCGCCAGGCTGCGCGTGGGAGACGGGCGGCTGGACATCCTCGAGGAGGGCGGCACGCGCAAGTTCGTCGGCACGGCCGAGCACATCAGCTTCAGCGGCCTGGTCGGGCGCCAGCGCGGGCAGCGGGTGCGCTATGTGACCGAGCGCTGCGTCATCGACCTCGAAGACCAGGGACTGGTCGTGCGCGAGATCGCGCCCGGCGTGGACCTGCAGCGCGATGTGCTGGAGCAGGCCGGCATGGCGCTGCAGGTGGCGCCCGACCTGCGGCGAATGGATGAGCGCCTGTTCCACGATGCGCCCTTTGGCCTGGCCCTGCAGGCCCGGGAGGTCCGCCGTGGCTGAGACCCTGGTTCAACTGGTGCGCCAGGGCCCCGTGGCCCAGGTCACGATAGACCGGCCCACAAGGCTCAACGCGCTGACCCCCTGCATGCTCGACGCACTGGAGCACATGGCGCGCGAGATCGAGGCCGATGGCGCCATCCGTGCCGTGGTGCTGACCGGCCGTGGCGACAGAGCCTTTTGCGCGGGCGCCGACATCCATGCCTGGGCCGCGCTGCAGCCGCTGGACATGTGGCGGCAGTGGGTGCGCCGCGGCCACCAGGTGTTCGACCGGTGGGCGCGGCTGCGCCAGCCCGTGATTGCGGCGCTCAACGGCCATGCGTTCGGCGGCGGGCTGGAGCTGGCCATCACCAGCGATGTGCGCATCGCCGTCGATACGGCGCAGTTCGCGCTGCCAGAGGCATCGATCGCCACCTGTCCCGGCTGGTCCGGCTCGCAGCGGCTGGTGCGGCTGATCGGCCCCGGCCACGCGAAGTACCTGGCCCTGGGCGGCGTGCGGCTGTCCGCCGATCAGGCGCTGGCCTGCGGGCTGGTGCATGAACGGGTGCCGGCCAGCGAACTGGGCCTGCGCGCTGCTGCGTTGGCCCACGACATGGCAGGCCAGGCGCCCGTGGCACTGCAGCTGACCAAGCAACTGATCAATGCCGCCGCCGGCGAAGACGCACCCGCCGCACTGGAAGCCATGGCCGCAGCCCTGGCCGCGAGCACGGCCGATGCAGCCGAAGGCCTGCTCAGCTTCAAGGAAAAGCGCGTGCCGCGCTACCTGGGCCGCTGAATCTGCGCCGACCTGCCGACCTGCCGACCTGCCGATTCGCCGTCCCGCCCTTGCCCCCTGAACCACCCAAGGAGACCGCCACCATGACTGCCGCGAACCCGCCTCCAGCCCATGCACCTGCAGTGAATGCAGGGGCCATGGCCGGCCTCATCCACAGGCCCCCGTTCCATGGCCGGCTGCTCATCGATGGCGCCTGGGCCGATGCGGCCGACGGCGCGACGCTGGAGCGCCGCTCCCCGGCCCACGGCACCGTGGCCAGCATCCATGCGCGGGCCGGGCGGGCCGATGCCGCGCGTGCCATTGCCGCAGCACGCCGCGCTGCGGACCACGGGCCCTGGCCCCGCATGAAGGGTGCGCAGCGCGCCAGCGTGCTGCGTGCCGTGGCCGAATGCCTGCTGGACCGCAGGCAGGAATTGGCGCGTATGGAGACGCTGGAGACCGGCAAGCCGCTGGCCCAGTCGCTGGACGAGGTGGGCGCGGCGGCCGACCTGTGGCACTACGCCGCCGCACTGGCGCGCAACCTGCATGGCGACAGCTACGACACGCTGGGCGAGCAGACGCTGGGTGTGGTGCTGCGCGAGCCGCTGGGCGTGGTCGGTATCGTCACGCCCTGGAACTTTCCCCTGCTCATCGTCAGCCAGAAGCTGCCCTTTGCGCTGGCCGCCGGCTGCACGGCCGTGGTCAAGCCGGCCGAGGAAACATCGGCCACCACGCTGATGCTGGGCGAGATCCTCATGAACGCCGGCCTGCCGCCCGGTGCCGTCAACATCCTGCCAGGCGGCGGTGGCGCTGTCGGAGAGGTCCTGGCCGCGCACCCGGACATCGACATGCTGTCCTTCACGGGCTCCACGGAAACAGGCCGGAAGGTGGCTGCAGCATCGGCGCAGACGCTCAAGAAGCTGTCTCTGGAGCTGGGCGGCAAGAACCCCCAGATCGTCTTTGCCGACTGCGACTTCGAGGCGGCCGTCGATGCCACGGTGCTGGGCATGCACTTCAATGCCGGCCAGTGCTGCAACAGCGGCAGCCGCGTGCTGGTGCAGGCGGCCATCGCCGAGCGCTTCGTGGTCGCCGTGGCCGAGCGCGCTCGGCAGGTGCGCGTGGGCGATCCGCTGGACCAGGGCGTGCAGGTGGGCGCCATCACCACGCAGCGCCAGCTGGACGCCATCCTTACCCACATCGAGGCCGCGCGCCAGGCCGGCGCCCGCGTGGTGCTGGGCGGCGGCCGCATGGCGCGCCCGGGCCTGTATGTGGAGCCCACGGTGCTGGCCGGCGTGACGCCGAACATGGCCATTGCCAGGCAGGAGGTCTTCGGGCCCGTGCTCGCGGTGCTGGTCTTCGAGGACCTGGACGATGCGATCGACCTGGCCAACGCCACGCTCTACGGCCTCTCGGCCGCCGTCTGGAGCCGTGACTTCAGCACCTGCCTGGCGGCGGCGCGGCGCATCAAGGCCGGCACGGTCTGGGTCAATACCTTCCTCGAAGGCCATGCCGAGCTGCCTTTCGGCGGCTACCGCCAAAGCGGCCTGGGCCGAGAGCTGGGCCGCCGTGCCGCCGAGGACTACACCCAGGCCAAGACCCTGCACATGCACCTGGGTGCGCGCAGCCACTGGTATCTGCCCATCCACGAAGGAGACACGGCATGAAGCGGCCACTGACTGCCATGGCGATGGCCATGGCCCTTGCCACACCGCCGGCCGCCATGGCCGGGCAGAGCGTCGAGGTCCTGCACTGGTGGACCGCTGGCGGCGAGGCCGCCGCGCTGAACCTGCTCAAGAGCGGGCTGGAAAAGCAGGGCGTGCGCTGGAACGACATGCCCGTGGCCGGTGGCGGCGGCGAGGCGGCCATGACGGCGGTGCGCGCCCGCGTGACCTCGGGCAACCCGCCCACGGCGGTGCAGATGCTGGGCTTCGACATCCTGGACTGGGGCGGCCAGGGCGTGGTCGCCGACCTGGATGCCCTGGCCGCGCGCGAGGGCTGGGACAAGAGCGTGCCGCAGGAGGTGCAGAAATTCTCGCGCTACCAGGGCCGCTGGATCGCGGCGCCGGTCAACATCCATTCGACCAACTGGCTGTGGGCCAACCGGCAGGTGCTGGCCCAGGCGGGCGTGACGGCCGAGCCAGCGAGCTTTGACGAATTCATCGCGGCGGCGCGCAAGGTGCGCCAGGCCGGCTTCATCGCCATCGCCCATGGCGGCCAGCCCTGGCAGGAGGCCATCGTATTCGACAGCGTGGCCCTGTCCACGGGCGGCGCCGACTACTACCGCAAGGCCTTCATCGAGCGCGATCCGGCCACCATCCGGTCGGCGACCACGCGCAAGGTATTCCAGCGCATGGCGCAGATCCGCAGCCTGGTGGACAAGGATTTTTCGGGGCGCGACTGGAACGTGGCCTCGGGCATGGTCATCGCCGGCAAGGCGGGCTTCCAGATCATGGGCGACTGGGCCAAGGGCGAGTTCCTCAACGCCGGCAAGCAGCCCGGCAAGGACTTTGCCTGCTATCGCTTCCCGGGCACCCAGGGCATGGTGGCCTTCAGTACCGACCAGTTCGTGATGTTCAGGCTGTCCGACGCGGGCAAGGCGGCCGCTCAGCGCAAGCTGGCGGCCGCCATCATGGAGCCGGCCTTTCAGTCGGCGTTCAATGTCGTCAAGGGTGCGGCGCCTGCGCGCCTGGACGTGGCGGATACGGCCTTCGACGAATGCGGCAAAAAGGCCATCCGCGACGTGGCCGAGGCCGATGGCCGGCGCAGCATGCTGGGCTCCATTGCGCTGGGCCATGCGACGGCCGCATCGGCCAAGAACGCCATCTATGACGTGGTCACGCGCCACTTCAACGGCCAGATCGACGATGCCAGGGCCGTGGCCGAGCTGGCCTCGGCCCTGGCCGACTGATGGAGGCCCCTGCCATGAAGGCCGGCTGGCTCCCCAGGCTGCTGCTCAGCCCCAGCGTGCTGCTCACGCTGGTGTGCGTGTACGGATGCATTCTGTTCACGGTCTATCTGTCGTTCACGGCATCGACCCTGCTGCCGCGCCATGAATGGGCCGGCACCGCTGCCTACACGCGGCTGCTGGGGCTGGAGAACTGGAAGATCTCGGCGAACAACCTCGCGGTGTTCGCCAGCCTCTACATCGCCATTGCCATGGCGCTGGGCCTGGTACTGGCCATCCTGATCGACCAGAAGATCCGCGCCGAGGCCGTGCTGCGCTCCATCTTCCTGTACCCCATGGCCCTGTCCTTCATCGTCACGGGAACGGCGTGGAAATGGCTGCTCGACCCCGGCGTGGGCCTGGAAAAATCCATGCACCTGCTGGGCTGGCAGGGTTTTGCGTTCGGCTGGATCAAGGACGGCGACATGGCCATCTACTGCGTGGTCATCGCCGCCGTGTGGCAGACCAGCGGCTTTGCCATGGCCCTGTTCCTGGCGGGCCTGCGCGGGGTGGACTCCGAGCAGATCCATGCGGCGCGGCTCGATGGCGCGCGCACCTGGCAGGTCTACTGGCGCATCGTCCTGCCGCAATTGGGGCCGGTTTTCGTATCGGCCTTCGTGATCCTGGCGCACATGGCCATCAAGTCCTATGACCTGGTGATTGCGCTGACCAATGGCGGGCCCGGCCGCTCGACCTGGCTGCCCTCGGTGTTCATGTACCAGTACTCGTTCACCCGCAACGAGATGGCCGTGGGCGCGGCCAGCTCGGTGCTGATGCTGCTGGCCGTGGGCGCCATCGTCCTGCCCTATCTCTGGGGCGCCATGCGCAGCGCAGGAGGTCGCCATGACTGAGCTGCGCACACCCTGGTCCTTGACACGGCGGCTTCAGCCCTGGCGCGTGCTGCTGTATGCGGCGCTGGTCCTGCTGGCGGCGGTCTTCCTGCTGCCGGTCTATGTGATGCTGGCCAATTCGTTCAAGCCGCTCGACGAGATCCGCAGCGGCCACCTGCTGGCGCTGCCCGGCCAGTGGACGCTGGCGCCCTGGCGCAGCGCCTGGAGCACGGCGCAGATCGGCGTGCAGGCCACGGGGCTGCGGCCGTTCTTCCTCAATTCCTTCCTGGTGGCCGTGCCATCCGTGCTGCTGTCCACGGCCCTGGGCGCGCTCAACGGCTGCATCCTGACCCAGTTCCGTTTCCGGGGGGCGGACCTGCTGTTCGGCGCCATCTTGCTGTCGGTCTTCATTCCATTCCAGATCGTGCTGATCCCCATGGCCAAGATGCTGGGGGCGCTGGGCCTGGCGGGCAGCCTCAAGGGCCTGGTCTTCGTCAACACGGTGTACGGCATAGGCTTCACCACGCTGTTCTTTCGCAACTACTACGCGGCCTTCCCGGCCGAGCTGGTGCGCTCGGCGCGCATGGATGGCGCGGGGTTCTTCGGGCTGCTGTGGCGCGTGCTGCTGCCCAACAGCCTGCCCATCGTCGTGGTGGCCGCGATATGGCAGTTCACCAGCATCTGGAACGAGTTCCTGTTCGGCGCCTCGTTCAGCGATTTCAGCTCCTACCCGCTGACCGTGGCGCTGAACAACCTGGTCAACAGCAGCACCGGCGTCAAGGAATACAACGTCCACTTCGCGGGGGCGTTCATCGCGGCCTTGCCGACGCTGGCCGTGTACCTGGTGTCGGGCCGGTTCTTCGTGCGCGGGCTGATGGCCGGCGCCGTCAAAGGCTGATGCCCAGCATCTTGCAGTGAGGCATTCCATGGCATTCCTTGATCTCGACCGCATCCACAAGCGCTTCGGCGCGGCCAGCATCCTGCAGGACATCAGCATTGCCGTGCAGGAGGGCGAATTCCTGGTCCTCGTCGGCCCGTCGGGCTGTGGCAAGAGCACGCTGATGAACATCATCGCGGGCCTGGAGCCGCCCAGCGGCGGCCGTCTGGCGCTGGGCGGCCGCGACATCACCCACGCGGCGCCGGCCGAGCGCGACATCTCCATGGTGTTCCAGTCCTATGCGCTGTACCCCAACATGACCGTGGCGGGCAACATCGGCTTTCCGCTGGAGATGCGCAAGGTGGACAAGTCGCGGCGCCTTGAGCGGGTGCAGGAGGTGTCCAGGCTGCTGCAGATAGAGCACCTGCTGGGGCGCAAGCCGCGCCAGCTGTCGGGCGGCCAGCGCCAGCGCGTGGCCATAGGGCGGGCGCTGGCGCGCGAGCCGCAGCTCTACCTGTTCGACGAGCCGCTGTCCAACCTCGATGCCCAGCTGCGCGTGGACATGCGCGCCGAGATCAAGAAGCTGCATCAGCGCCTGGGCGCCACCATCATCTATGTCACGCACGACCAGATCGAGGCCATGACCCTGGCCACGCGCATCGCCGTCATGAAGGGCGGGGTGCTGCAGCAGCTGGGCACGCCGCAGCAGGTCTACAACCGGCCGGCCAACACCTTTGTGGCGGGCTTCATGGGGTCGCCGCGCATGAACCTGCTGCCTGCGCGCGTGGGTGAGGGGGCGGGTGAGGGGCAGGGCGGTCCCTTCCTCGATATCGGCGGCCAGTCCCTGCCCCTGCCGCAGCCGCTGGCCACCGCGCTGCAGGGCCATGCGGGCCGCGAAGTCATTGCCGGCATACGTGCCGAGGCCGTGGGCCTGGCGCCCGAAGGCGTGCCGGCCGCCCCTGGCCAGGGCCTGGCCGAGGCCCGCGTCGAGCTGCTGGAGCCCACCGGATCGGACACGCTGGCCCTGCTGGAGCTCGGTGGCCATGCGTTCACCGCGCGGCTGCCGCCCGATGCGCCGTTGCGCGCCGGGGACAGGGCACGCCTGCTGATCGACCTGTCTCGGCTGGTCTGCTTCGATGCCGCCACCCAGGCGCTGATCGCATGACCGCCATGGCGCACAACGGGCTGGACTGCGATGTGCTCATCATCGGCTCGGGCGTGGGCGGCTCGGCCGTGGCCCTGCAACTGGCGGACAGCGGTGCGAGCGTATGGGTGCTGGAGCGCGGCCCGGTGCTGCCGCGCGAGGCGCAGAACTGGGACATCGAGGCCGTCTTCGCCGAAAGACGCTACCAGACCGACGAGGTCTGGTACGCCAGCGGGCGGGCGTTTCGGCCCGGCATGTTCTATTTCGTGGGCGGGCACACCAAGTTCTACGGCACGGCCATGCTGCGCTTTCGGCAGCGCGATTTCGAGGCGGTGGAGCATGAGGAGGGCATCTCGCCCGCCTGGCCGCTGCGCTATGCCGATCTCGAACCCTGGTATGCCCTGGCCGAGCAGCTGTTCGGCGTGCGCGGCCAGGGCGGTGCCGACCCCACGGAGCCGCCGCGCAGCACGGCCTATGCCCATCCCCCGGTGCCGCACGAGCCGCTGCTTTCGCGCATCGAGCAGCGCTTGCGTGCCCAGGGCCTGCGGCCGTTTCCCATGCCCTGCGCCATCGACCTGGGACCGGGCGGACACTGCCGGCGCTGCGCCAATTGCGACGCCGTGCCCTGCATGGTGGGGGCCAAGGGCGATGCCGAAACCTGCCTGCTGCGGCCTGCGCTGGCGCACCGCAATGTGCGGCTGCATACCGGCGTGCGCGTTCAGCGCCTGCTCACCGATGCGGGCGGGCGGCGCGTCGTCGCGGCGGAGGTGGTGGACCGCGGCGTGGCGCGCCGCATCACGGCGGGGCTGTTCGTGCTCAGTGCCGGCGCCATCAACTCGGCGGCCCTGCTGCTGCGCTCGGCCAATGCGCGGCATCCGCGCGGCCTGGCCAATGGCAGCGACGTGGTGGGCCGCCACTACATGACGCACAACACCACGGCCCTGATGGCATGGCACCCGTTCAGGCGCAACCGCACGCGCTTTCCCAAGACGCTGGCGCTGCACGACTTCTATTTTGGCGATGGCGCGGGCGGCCCGCCGCTGGGCAGCCTGCAACTGCTGGGAAAGATCCGCGAGCCCATGCTGCGTGCCGCCCTGCCGGGCACCCCGAGGTGGCTGCGCAGCGCGCTGGCCGAGCGCAGTGTGGACTGGTACGCGCAAAGCGAGGACCTGCCCCACCCC
This sequence comes from Delftia sp. DT-2, assembly GCF_028401915.1. Taxonomy (NCBI): domain Bacteria; kingdom Pseudomonadati; phylum Pseudomonadota; class Betaproteobacteria; order Burkholderiales; family Comamonadaceae; genus Delftia; species Delftia sp. DT-2. The sequence continues at coordinate 206,426 of NZ_JAQOTI010000010.1, read as the reverse complement.
AGCAGCCGCGTCACGCTGCGCGCAGACGGAGCCATCGACCTGCACTGGCACCGCACCAACCTGCGCGCCCACCAGCGTTGGGTGGCGCGCTGCGCCCAGATACTGCGCGGCACCGGCTACCCGCTGGTGCTGTCGCGCGGCTTCGGCACCGAGGTGGTGTCGCACCAGTGCGGAACGGTGCGCCTTGGGAGTGATCCGGCCACCTCGGCGCTGGACCCGCAGTGCAAGGCCTGGGAGCTGGACAACCTGTATGTGGTCGATGCGGGATTCTTCCCGTCCTCGGCCGCCGTCAACCCCGCGCTGACCGTGGCGGCCCAGGCCCTGCGCGTGGGCTGTCACCTGCGTCACCACCTTCAGGAGCTGCTGCCATGAATCCGCAATCGACGGTACGGCGCCCCGTGGCCCTGGTCACCGGCGGCAGCCAGGGCATAGGCGCCGCCATTGCGCTGCAACTGGCGCACGACGGCTTTGACGTGGCCATCACCACGCTGCAGGACGATGGCGCCAGTGACGGCGCCAGCGTCGCGCAGATCCAGGCCTGCGGCGCGCGTGCGCTGCGTGTGCGCGGCGACCTGGCCGACGTGCACGACCACGCTCGTGTGCTCGATGCGGTCTGCGCCTGGGGCGGTGTGCCGTCCTGCCTGGTCAACAACGCAGGCATGGGATCGCCGCGCCGCGGCGATCTGCTGGACATCCGCGCCGAGGACTTCGACCGGGTGATGGCCACCAACCTGCGCGGCAGCTTCTTTTTCACGCAGGCCGTGGCGCAGCGCATGCTGGCTGCGTCTTCGGGCGCTGCGCGGTCCATCGTCACCGTGTCCTCGGTCAGCGGCGAGATGGCGTCGGTGGAGCGCGGCGAGTACTGCCTGTCCAAGGCCGGCCTGGGCATGCTGACGCGCCTGTTCGCGCTGCGCCTGGCGGCGCACGGCATTGGCGTGTTCGAGCTGCGCCCCGGCATCGTCCGCACGGCCATGACGGCGGGTGCTGCCGATCGGTACGACGGCCTGATCGCTGCGGGCCTTGTGCCCATGGGCCGCTGGGGCCGGCCCGAGGACGTGGCGCAGGCCGCCAGCGCGCTGGCAAGCGGCAGGCTGGCGTTTGCGACGGGGTCGGTGCTGCATGTGGATGGCGCGCTCTCCATCGCGCGTCTGTGAGGAGGATGACCATGGACAGCTATGACTACATCATCACGGGCGCGGGCTCGGCCGGCTGCGTGCTGGCCAACCGGCTGAGCGCCGACCCCTCGGTGCGCGTGCTGCTGCTGGAGGCCGGGGGCTGGGACTCGCATCTTCTGTACCACTGGCCTGCGGGTTTTGCGCGCATGACCCGGGGCCGGGGCTCCTGGGGATGGCAGACCGTGCCGCAGCGGCATCTGAACCAGCGCGTGCTGCGCTACACGCAGGCCAAGGTCATCGGTGGCGGCTCGACCATCAACGCCCAGCTGTACACGCGCGGCGTGCCGGCAGACTATGACGACTGGGAGCGCCTGGGCGGCGCCACGGGCTGGTCCTGGCGCGACGTGCTGCCGTACTTCAAGCGGTCGGAGAACAACCAGCGCTTTGCCAACGAGTACCACGGCTACGGCGGCCCGCTGGGCGTGTCCTGCCCCGTCAGCCCGCTGCCCATCTGCGAGGCCTTCTTCCAGGCCGGCCAGGAAATGGGCATGCCCTTCAACCCCGACTTCAACGGTGCCGCGCAGCAGGGCCTGGGCTACTACCAGCTCACGCAGTGGAATGCGCGCCGTGCGTCGGCCGCCACGGGCTTCATCGATCCGGTGCGCATGCGCCGCCCCAATCTGACCATCCAGCTGCAGACCCAGGCGCTGCGCGTGCTGGTGCAGGGCAGGCGCGCGGTTGGCGTGGAGGCGGTCTCGGGCACCAGCCGCACGCCTTTCAGCGTGCACGCCAGCCGCGAAGTCATCGTCTGCTCGGGCGCCATAGGCTCGCCCAGGCTGCTGATGCACTCCGGCATAGGCCCTGCCGACCATCTGCGCAGCGTGGGGCTGGCGCCTGTGCATGACCTCCCTGGTGTCGGCTCCAACCTGCAGGACCACCTGGACCTGTTCGTGATCGCCGAATGCACGGGCGACCACACCTACGACAAATACCAGCGCCCCTGGCACGCGGCCTGGGCGGGCCTGCAGTACCTGCTGCTCAAGAAAGGGCCGGCCGCCTCCAGCCTCTTCGAGACCGGGGGCTTCTGGTATGCCGACCCCGATGCGCTCGCGCGCTCGCCCGACATCCAGTTCCATCTGGGGCTGGGCTCGGGCATAGAAGCCGGAATCACCGGGCTGGAGAACGCAGGCGTGACGCTGAACACGGCCTACCTGCGCCCCCGCTCGCGCGGCACGGTCCGGCTCGCGGATGCAGACCCGGCGTCGGCGCCATTGATCGATCCCAACTACTGGGCAGACCCCCATGACCGGGCCATGTCCATCAAGGGCCTGCGCCTTGCGCGCAAGCTGCTGGGCCAGCCAGCGCTGCAGCGCTACGTGCACGGCGAGGTATTGCCGGGCGGACATCGGGACAGCGATGCCGAGCTGTCTGACTACGCCTGCGCCCATGCCAAGACCGACCACCATCCCGTGGGCACCTGCCGCATGGGCCCCGAGCACGACCCGGACAGCGTGGTGACGCCGCAACTGCAGCTCATCGGCATGGAGGGGCTGCGCGTGGCCGATGCGTCCGTGATGCCCTTCATCCCCTCGTGCAACACCAACGCTCCCACCATCATGGTGGCCGAGAAGGCTGCCGACCACATCCTCGGCCGACGGGCTTGAGGCAGGAGACCCCCATGCAGATCCTCCTTCCCCGAGGCGACGGCCGTCTCGTGCCACTGGCCATGAAGGCCAGTCCCATCGCTCCCGCGGGCCCGGCCCCTGCCTTCAACCGCAGCGTCTATGCAGCGGCCCATGTGGTGATCGACCCGTTGGCAACCACGCATCCCTGGGATGGCCCGCCTGCCATCGATTGGGAGGCGACGCTGGCCTTCCGCGAGCATCTGTACCGCCTGGGCTTCAAGGTCGCCGAAGCCATGGACACGGCCCAGCGCGGCATGGGCCTGGACTGGCCATCGGCACGCGAACTCATCCAGCGCAGCGCGCGCCATGCGCGGGCAGTGGGCGGCCAGCTGGCCTGCGGCGCGGGCACCGACCAGCTGGCGGCGCAACCCGGGGTCACGCTGGCACAGGTCGAGGGGGCCTACCGCGAGCAGATGGACGTGGTGCAGGCCGAAGGCTGCCCCGTGGTCCTCATGGCCAGCCGCGCCCTGGTCCAGGCCGCGCGCGGCCCGCAGGACTATCTGCAACTCTATGACCGGCTGCTGGACGCTGCCGACCAGCCCGTGGTGCTGCACTGGCTCGGCGAGATGTTCGACCCTGCGCTGCGCGGCTACTGGGGCAGTACGGACCTGGCGCAGGCCCTTGATACCGTCGCCGCGCTGATCGCAGCGAAGGCGCCCAAGGTCGAAGGCATCAAGGTATCGCTGCTCGATGCGCAATGGGAGAGGGCGCTGCGCCGCAGGCTGCCTGCGGGCGTGAAGATGTACACGGGTGACGATTTCCACTACGCCGAACTCATGGCCGGCGATGGGACGGCAGCCGGTGAGGGCGGCCACTCCCACGGCCTGCTGGGCATCTTCGACCCCATCGCCCCGGTGGCGGCCGTGGCGCTGGCCGAACTGGCCCAGGGCCGCAGGGGACGCTTCCGGGAACTGCTGGATCCCACGGTGGCGCTGTCGCGCGAGATTTTTTGCGCGCCCACGCGGCACTACAAGGCAGGCATCGTGTTCCTGGCCTGGCTCAATGGCCACCAGAAGCACTTCTCCATGGCCGGCGCAATGCAGTCTGCACGCGGGGCCGTGCACTTTGCCAAGGTGTTCGAGCTGGCCGATGCCTGCGGTGCGCTGGCGGACCCGGAACGGGCCAGCGCGCGCATGAAAAGCTATCTGTCGGTGGCCTGTGGCGTCGAGGCTTGAAGCAGGATTGCCCGGATCTTGCCCGTCTTCCCCAGGCCGGCTGCTCACACCGCACTCACTCCACGCTCACACCAGGCTCACACCAGGCTCACACCAGGCTCAGGGATTCATCGCATCCTGGCTGCAGCATCGGCTGCAGCCCGAGCATCAGATCAAGGTTCTGCACCGCCGCGCCGGCGGCGCCCTTGCCCAGGTTGTCGAACACGGCGGTCAGCAGCACCTGCTCTTCCTGCGGCTGTCCGAACACCGCCAGCCGCATCCGGTTGCTGCCATTGAGCGCACGCGGATCGAGCCGCTGCGCGTCGGCGTCCTCCTCCAGGGGTTGCAGCTCGATGCAGGGCTGGCCCTGGTACCGCGCCTGCAGCGCAGCGTGCAGGCTGCGGGCGGTCACACCAGCGGGCAGCAGCCGCAGATGCAGGGCGATGGTCAGCACGATGCCTTGCCGGTAGTGGCCATAGGCCGGCACGAACACGGGCGCATGGGCCAGGCCGGCATGCTGCTGTATCTCGGGCACGTGCTTGTGGTGCAGTCCCAGGCCATAGACCTGCAGGGGCACGGCAGTGGCGGCGGCAGCGCCCTCATGGTCCAGCAGTCCTGCGCGGCCCCGTCCCGAATAGCCCGATACCGCGTGAATGGCCAGCGGGTAGTCGGGGGGCAGCAGGCCCGCGTCGATCAAGGGCCTGAGCAGTGCCAGCGCACCTGTCGGATAGCAGCCGGGATTGCTGACGCGCCGGGCATGGGCGATGCGTTCAGCCTGGCCTGCCTCCAGTTCCGGCAGGCCATAGACCCAGCCCGGAGCGGTGCGATGCGCAGAACTCGCATCGATCACGCGCACGCCGGGCCGGCGCACCAGCGCCACGGCCTCGCGCGCAGCCTCGTCCGGCAGGCACAGCAAGGCGATGTCGCAGTCGTTGAGCGCCTCGGCGCGGTGCGCCGTGCTTTTGCGCTGGTCGGCCGGCAGCTGCAGCAGGCGCAGGTCGGTCCGATCCGCCAGCCATTCGCGCACCTGCAGGCCGGTGGTGCCTTGGTCGCCATCGATGAAAACAAGAGAGGTCATGGGTTGCTCCGATTGGGTGTGGAGCGCATGTTGCAGCGCCTGCCGCATGCAGGCCAGTTGAATCTGACAAACTACGGATTCATGATTCCTGAATTGCTGGCAACCTGGGACACCGCACCATGCGCGAAATCAATCTGGACCGTCTGCGCACCCTGCTGACGGTGGCCGACCTGGGCTCGTTCGCCGCCGCCGCCAAGGTGCTGCACCTGGCGCCGCCCACGGTGACGCTGCATGTGGCGCAGCTCGAAGAGCGTCTGGGAACACGTCTATTGCACCGCGCACCGGCCGGCGTCACCGCCACATCGGCGGGCAGCCTGCTGATAGACAAGGCGCGCCAGCTCCTGGCCGAGGCCGACGATCTCCTGCAGACCGTGCAGCGCCAGATCGCCACGCGCGGGGGCCGCGTGCGCCTGGGCGCCTCCACTGGCGCACTCGCGCACCTCTTGCCCCAGGCACTGGAAACCCTGGCCGCCCGGCATCCCGAGATCGACGTGCAAGTGGCGGTGATGACCAGCGAGGAAGCCCTGGCGCGCCTGGCGGCCGGCAGCCTGGACATCGGCATCGTTGCCTTGCCGCAGCCCGTGCTGCGCGGGCTGCAGGTGCAGGCCTGGCGCCAGGACCCCGTGCTCGCCTTCATCCCGGCCGCCTGGAAACCGCCGCGACACATCACGCCCGCCTGGCTTGCGGCCCGCCCCCTGATCGCCAACGACCGTGGCACCCGGCTGTCGCGCCAGACCGCCGAATGGTTTGCCGCAGGCGGCGCCCGGCCGCAGGCACGCATCGAGCTGAACTACAACGACGCAATGAAGAGCCTGGTGGCAGCGGGCTACGGCGCCGCGCTGCTGCCCCACGAGGCCGGCGCACCGCAGCCTGACCCCCGCATCACCACGCGACCCTTGCGGCCGGCACTGTCAAGGGCGTTGGGCATCGCGCATCGCAAAAGGCCGGATGACGACGCGACGACGGTGACGATTGAGGTTTTGATGGGGATGCGGGGGCGTTGACTTTGCTGATTGATGCCTGATTGACCGCAGGAATCAATAGAGCCGATGAGCGGACTGGAATAAACCTCGGCTTCATCCCAGTCCGTTTCGGTGCCTTGTTGATGCGATGGCACCATCACCGGTTTGACACTACGCTGGAATGAAACGCCTGTCGCGTCAACATTTGTGCCGGAGCGACCAAAGAGTCCACCCGCTGAGCGAGCCGGCGGGTTTGTCTTCGACCTGGTATCAGGGATCTGTAGTTTGCCGCTTGACCTTCAACTCAACTTGAAGCTTAAGCTCCTTATCCTCTCATCACACAAGATGCTGCAAGGATCGATATGCAAACCATTTTGGGCGCCAATGGCCAGATCGCGGTGGAGCTGGTGCGCGAGCTCCATCGCAACTACACGCAGAACCTGCGCCTGGTCAGCCGCAAGCCGCGCAAGGTGAACGATACGGACGAGCTGGTGTCCGCCGACCTGATGAATTCCGCGCAAACCCTGGAGGCCGTGCGTGGCAGCGAGGTCGTGTACTTCACCGCCGGCTTGCCACCAGACACCGAGTTATGGGAGGGGCAATTTCCTGCCATGCTGCGCAACGCGCTCGATGCCACGCGGGCAGCGGGGGCCAAGTTTGTCTACTTCGACAACACCTACATGTACCCGCAAACCGCGCAGCGGCAGACCGAGGAAACCGCCTTTGCCCCGGTGGGCCGCAAGGGGCGCGTGCGCGCCTTGATGGCCGAGATGGTGCTGGCCGAGATGCAGCGCGGCGATATCCCCGTCGCCATTGCCCGCGCGCCAGAGTTCTACGGCCCCGGCAAAACCCAAAGCATCACCAACACCCTGGTGATCGGCCCGCTCAAGGCGGGCCAGAAGGCCAAAGTGCCGGTCCGTGACGACAAGCTGCGCACCCTGATCTGGACGCCCGATGCAAGCCGCGCCATGGCAGCCATTGGCAATGCGCAAGATGCGTATGGCCAGACCTGGCATCTGCCTTGCTGGGACGAGCGGCTGACCTATCAGGCCTTTGTGAACCTGGCGGCTGCAACCTTTGGGGTTGAGCCGCGCTACAAGGTACTGAGCCACCTGGCCATGGTGGTTGCTGGCTGGGTCTCCAAGCCCGTGCGCGAACTGCGTGAACTGCTGCCACGCTACGCGCACGACAATGTGTTTGATTCGTCCAAGTTCAAGCGCCGCTTTCCCGACTTTGCTGTCACCAGCTACGCACAGGGCCTCAAGCACATCGCGCAGGAGTCATCATGAGTACGCCACGTATCTTGCATGTCGTCACCAATGTCGCTCATTACGACGACCCTGCGCACGCCACAGGGCTGTGGCTGTCGGAGCTGACCCATGCCTGGGATGTGTTTGCTGCGCAAGGGTATCTGCAACAACTGGTGAGCCCGCTGGGTGGCGCCGTACCGCTGGAGCCGCGCGCACTCCAATGGCCGCACTTCGATGCTTCGGCCAAAGCCTGGCTCGATGATCCCGCGCGCATGGCCCTGCTGGCGAACACTGCGGCACCTGCCGATATCGATGCGAACGATTTCGATGCCATCTACTTCACCGGAGGGCATGCGGTGATGTGGGATTTTCCCGATAGTGCGGGGCTGCAGCGCATCACACGCAGCATCTGGGAGCGAAGTGGCATCGTTGCATCGGTTTGCCACGGCTACTGCGGCCTGCTCAATACGCAGCTCAGCGACGGCTCTTTGCTGGTCGCGGGCAAACGGGTCACGGGTTTTTCATGGACGGAAGAAATCCTGGCCGGAGTGGCCCGGTCCATGCCCTACAACGCCGAGCAGGAGATGAAGATGCGCGGTGCGCGCTATCAGAAAGCCTTGCTGCCTTTTATGTCGTATGTGGTGGCCGAGGGCCGCCTCATCACCGGGCAAAACCCGGGGTCGGCCAAAGCGACTGCCAAGCAGGTGGTGCAGGCTTTGGCAAGGCGCTAGGGCCACGTTCCAAACTGGCGCAGGCCTATGCCGCGCTTGCCCGCTTCTTGTGTCCGGTGCGCATGAGCTTGCCCATTTTTTCTTCGGCCGCTGCTTCAGAGGCCAGGGATTCGGATTGCTGGGCCAGTACATGGGAGAGCACACGGCGTGCGTTGTCATGGCAATCCATGTTGTCTGGCCGCGCTTCAATATCGGACAACAAAGCCTGCAACTGCTTTTTGCTGGTCTGCAGCTTTTTCTCCATGGCCTTGATATCGGCAATTTTTTGGCGCAGCGCGCCTACGACGGCCTCATGGTCCCAGCCTTGCAGGCCGGGCGGCAAGAGTGCACGAATTTCATCCAGGCTGAAGCCCACCCCTTGCGCAATCGCAATCAGCTCCAGCATCTGCACCATCTCAGGCGGATAGCTGCGGTAGCCATTCGCGCCACGCTCAGCCGCTTGCAGCAGGCCGCTTTGCTCATAAAAACGAATGCGTGATGTGGACAGGCCTGTGCGTTTGCTCAGTTCGCCAATGTTCATACGTGACCTCGGCAGGGATGCCTTGACCTTCAATAAGACTTGAAGCTTATCGTACTCGCAAGCCCTTCGCTCCAGCGGCAATTTGCGGCGAGCGCGACGTGCAAGCGAGGCAACCTGACGCAGCTCGGTCAGACGCTGATGACCAGCCTGCACGCCTGCTTTGACTGCCGTGGCTACCGTATCTGCCGGGTGTCATGGCCCCGTGGAAGCCGCCGCTTGCGCAATAGACCCCTGCGCGCGAACTGTATGGATAGACAGTAGAATTTCGGGCTCGATAGTTTCCACAAGGGAAGGGTCTGGACATGTCCGCAGAACTCGAACAAGAAGTCGTCTCAATCTTCGAAGACCGCCTTTGGCATCACAACGGCTGGGAGGCCCGCGTCATCAAGAATGAAGACGACGATGGCTGGGCCGTTGCCATGACCCAGGACGGCCAGGCGGAGCCAAGCCTGGTCGGCCCGTGGACCATGGGCCGCGACAAGAAAAATCCCAAGCCGCTGGACGTTTCCGCCTTCAACACGCTCGTGAAGACGGCGCACGAGGTGATGCGCCGGCATGAGCAGCATCTGGCAGCGCAGTTGCACAAGGATGTGCAGATCGTGGTGGGCGGGTCACGCGTGACCGTCTCTCTGGATATCGAGCCCGATGAGGACAATCCCAGCGCCACGCTCACCGCCACTGCCGCCGACGGCAGCGAGCTGGCCAAGGTGGGAGTCAGGCCGGACCATCAGCTCACCCGGACGTCTGCGCAAGCCTGGGCAGAGGCAGGCTACCCCCGTCCCAGCGAGGACTGAGCCGCGGGCAAGGCCGGGGAATCGGGGGGGGCTGTTTCACAGCTGCCTTCCAAGGCGGATATGCGGCTTTGCGGCTTTGCCACACGCTCTAGATGTGCAGCATGGCCAGCCCGCCCACGCCAAGGCCCAGCGCTGCCACGCCGAGCATGGCGTATTCCAGCCATTTCTTCTTGGTCAGCAGCGCGATGGCTGCAAGGGCAATGGCGACCTGCAGCGCGGTGGTGGCCTGCGCCCAGCGGTGATGCAGGTGCATCTGCATCTCGGACTTCTCGTCCCATTGCCGGGCCTCGGCTTCCAGGCGGTCGGCATCGCGCTTGATGTCGTCCTTTTCCTTTTCGTAGCGCTCCACCTTGGCCTGGTAGGCCGCCCGCCTGTCCTCCGTGGTCGCCAGATCACGCGCGAACTCGGACAGCGATTGCTTGGTGCTCTTGGCCTGGAAGAAGGCCCACTGGTTGGCCGCTTCGGTCTTCTTGATGGCTGCGTCGTTCTTGTACAGCCCGGCATTGGCCTGGGTGGCGCCGCCCATGTACGCGAAGATGGCGCCCACCGTGGCGATGACTGCCGTGCACATGGCGATCTGGTTGGTCAGGCTGCCGCCGCCGATGCCGTGATGGGCGGTTTGGCCATGCTCGCCCTGGGCAGCATGTTCGAGTTCGTGATCGTGTGGGCCGTGGACGTGAAAGCCGCCGGAAGACATAGGTGCCAATTCCTTGATGCAATGGGGTGGCGCATTATGGGGCCGGCCTGGCGGCAATCCAGGGCTCCAGAATGTGCGGGGCGCATGGCCCGCTTGGAGGTCAGCGCCTTGGCTGACGGCCTGCAGATGGGGGAGTGGGATCAGGCGGCAGTCGCGCGGTGCGGCAGCGCTGCGAGCAGTATTTGACCTCGTCCCAATCACGTGCCCATTTTTTGCGCCATGTGAACGCAAGACCGCAGCACGCACACAGCTTGGAGGGAAGGTGGGGCTTCTTGTGCATGGCGCGGGCGTTCCTGTGGTTCAGCGCGTCAGCGTGGCCAGGGCGCGCCGGGCCAGCGCCCGTCCGCTGAGCCAGGCGCCTTCGACGCCTGCGCCGCACATCCAGTCGCCGCACAGGCCCAGGCCCGCAGGCGCATCCCACCAGTAGCGGTTGACCAGGTGCGGCGCCGGCAGCGCATAGCGCCAGCGGTGGGCAGTGACGCGCAGGCCGCCTGGCAGAGAGTCGGACAGAGAGCCGGCCAGTGGGCCGGTCAGGGCCTCGAATGCCTGCAGCAGTTGCCCGGCCACGGATTCAGCGTCCGATTCGATGTGATCCTGGCTCCACCGTGCACTGGCATGCAGTACCCAGGTCTGCTGCCCTTGTTGCCCTTGCCGCCCTGGCTTGGCGCTGTCGCGTGCCACCCAGCACAGCGGGCCATCCGTGATTTCTGCCGCATCCCAGTCCAGCGGCAGGGGGGCGTCGGTGCGCAGCATGGCCACCCAGCAAGGCTGCATGCGCGCGCTGGCGGCCAGTGCCGACGCATAGGGCGAGACCGGCTCCAGCAAGGCTGCCGCCTGCGGTGCAGGCACTGCCAGCACCAGGGCGCAGTATTCCGGCCCCATCTGCCCTTGTTCGGCACAGTGCACTGTCCAGCGGGCAGGCCCGTGCTGCAAATGCTGCACCGTGGCCTGCAGGTGCAGCCGTACGCCATGCCCCTGCTGTCCAAGCCGCTGGACAAGAAACGCTGCGGGAGAGGTCATGCGCGGCACGCCCACCCAGCGGTCGGGGCCTGCCTCTGCGGGCACCGCGTCTGTGCCCTGCAGGCGCACTGCGCGCGGACGCCAGGCGGCGACAACGCCGTGCTGCTCCCACTGGCGCACCTCCTGCACAAACTCCGGGTCCTGGGCTGCAAACGATGGGGCGCCGTGATCGCACTGCCACGCACCCTGCGGATCCTGCGCGCGCCGTGTGCTCATGCGCCCGGAAGGGCCTCGGCTTTTCTCGAAGATATCCACGCGGCAGCCAGCCTCGGCCAGCAACTGTGCGCAGGCCAAACCCGCCATTCCTGCGCCGATCACCGCGACGGGGGGCAGGCTGTTCACAAGGCCTCCTGGCTGCGCGCTTCCTGGTGCCGATCATGGCTGACCCAGATCAGCGCGCTGGTATCGACGCCCAGTTCCCCTGCCTTGGCAACGATGGATTGCAGGGTCTGCGGGGGCAGTTTCGGCTCCCTGGCCAGTATCCAGCAGTACTGCGTGTCCGGCCCGAGGACCAGCGCCCAGCGGTAGTCAGGGTCCAGGGCGGCCACATGGTAGCCGCCGTAGAACGGGCCGAAGAAGGAGACCTTGAGCGAAGCCGTGTCCGGCTTGCCCGTGAACAAGGCCTTGCCGACGGCGCGCTGCCACTGGCCCCGGGGCACGGAAAACCCCCGGTTCACCACCTTCACGCTGCCGTCTGCCTGCGGCGTGTACTCGGCGGTCACATCGGTCATGCCCCGCTCGAAACCATGGTCCAGCCGTGCCAGTTCATACCACAAGCCCTGGTAGCGCTGCAGGTCGAACGGTGAGACGGGCGTGACCGAGCCTGGCGGGCGCATGCTGGCGCAACCGCTGGCCAGCAGGCCGGCGCCAAGGGTCGCTGCCAGCAGGGTGCGCCGCCTGGCGATGAAGACGGGGCGGGGGGCGGGAAAGTTCATGCGTATGTCCTTGATGTTCTTGTCGTCTGCCGCCATCGGGCGACCAGCGGTTGCAGATCCGTGAGATGGCGCACCGGCGTGATGCCCGCGACAGGGCTGGAATAGAGCGCCGGGCATGCTCCACCGGCCCACAACTCGATGGCCGGCGGCAGGTGGCTGCGCAGCTCGCCCAGGCAAGCCTGCGCTATCGCTCCGTTGTGCGCGCTGCTGAAGCTCAGCCCCACGATGTCGGCGCGATGCGCCCGCGCGGCCTGTGCCACGTCGCCGATGGGCGTCTGGGTGCCCAGCGATACGCAGTTGCAGCCTTCCAGGGCCAGCAGGGCTTCGACCATGAGCAGCCCAAGTCCATGCATCTCCTGCGGCAGCGTGGTCAGCAACACCTTGGGCGCGGGCGGCGGGGAAGGCGGGACGAGCGAGGCGATCGCCTGCCTCAAGACGCCGGTGAGCACCTCGGTGTACAGGTGCTCTTCGAACACTTCAAAACGCCCCTGTGCCCAGAATTCGCCGACCGCCGTGGTCAGCGGGGCCACGAGCGTGGTCACGAAACCGGCCAGGCCCATGCGCGACTGGGCCAGGCTCAGGCAATGCCTGAGCTGGGCGGGATCATGTGCGGCAATGGCGTTGAGCATGGGTGCGAAGCGGTCAGAGTCTGCTGCATTCTCTGAATTTGTCCTGGACAAATTCATGGCTGGCGAGGTGTCGGCGCGGGCCAGCAGCGCCTGCAGGCCGTCCAGGTCCACGCCCATCAGCTTGCTGGGGCGCAGCCCCGTATCCATGAGCCGCCGGATCAGGGTCAGTTGTCGAACCTGGTCTGCCGGGTAGCGGCGATCGCCTGCCGAATCCCGTTCAGGCCTTGGAAAGCCGTAGCGTCTTTCCCAGACGCGCAGGGTGTCCTTGGCAAGTCCGGTCTCGCGTTCGACGGCCGAGATGGGCAGCCCGGGGCCAGGCGCCAAAGGCAGGGGGTCAGAAAGTGGCGTCATTGATCTGAAGGGAACAAAACGTCCGGCCATGGCCGGAATGTTTTGAGGGATTTTGCGAATTGTCTAGGACAAAAATATGTTTTGTCCAATATATTACATAGAGAAACAAAGCGCACGCCCGCTGGCCGCCACCCGGCAGCCGCTGGCGCAAGTGCTTTGTAGATCCCGGCCAGGAGATGACGGCCCCAGGCGCAGGCGAGGCTTCACACCATGATCGCCGCGCCCTTGTGCAGTCTTTCCGGCCACGCAGTTCGTACCGATGATCATCATGAATTTGTCCAACTGGCCACTGGCCCGCCGTCTCGCAGCTGCCTTCGCATGCGTCATCGCCATTTTTCTTCTTGTCATCGCGCTGGCCGTGAGCAGCCAGTCCCGGCTCAAGGAGGCCCAGCAATGGAACGAGCACACCTTCAAGGTGATGTCCCAGGGACAGCGCATGCTCACGGGCATGGTCAACATGGAGACGGCCTCGCGGGGCTATCTCCTGTCGGGCGACTCCCGTTTTCTGGCCCCCTGGGATGAAGGACTCAAGGAGTTCGAGGCCTCCTGGCAGGAGGCCGTACGCCTGACCGAGGACAACCCCGCCCAGCAGCGCCGGCTCGACGGTATCCGGCTGCGCCACCGTGAATTCGTGCAGGCGGTGCAGCCGCTGCAGGCGCTGCGGCGGCAAGTTCAGGATGGCACGGCGACGGTCGAGGATCTGGTTCGCGAGTTCTCCCTGGGGCGCGAGAAGGCGGCCATGGATGGGCTGCGCGCACTGCTGGCGGACCTGGTGCGGGAGGAGGAGCAGCTCATGGCCGAGCGCCTGACGCGCACCGAGTCGCTGGCGGCAATGACGCTGGCGTTCGAGCTGGGGGGCGCGCTGGTGGCCGTCGTGCTGGCCGCCTTGCTGGGCACCTGGGTCACGCGCTCCATCACGGTTCCCATCGGCCGGGCCATCCAGGTGGCACGCGCGGTGGCATGCGGGGATCTGACGCAGCGGGTGGAGGCCACCACCCACGATGAAGTGGGGACCCTGCTGCGCAGCCTCGGCGAGATGAGTGATGCGCTATCGCAGGTCGTGGCCGTCGTGCGCAGCGGCAGCGAATCCGTGGCGAGTGCAAGCACCCAGATTGCCCAGGGCAACACCGACCTGTCCTCGCGAACCGAGAGCCAGGCCAGCGCGCTTGAACAGACGGCGGCCTCCATGGAGCAGCTCGGAGCGACCGTGACCCAGAACGCGGATGGCGCGGGCAAGGCCAACGCGCTCGCGCAGCAGGCCAGCGGCGTGGCCGGGCAGGCGGGCGAGGTGGTCACCCAGGTCGTGGACACGATGAAGGGCATCAGTGAAAGTTCGCGCCGCATCGCCGACATCATCAACGTCATCGACGGCATCGCGTTCCAGACCAACATCCTGGCGCTGAACGCTGCGGTGGAGGCTGCGCGTGCCGGTGAACAGGGCCGCGGCTTCGCTGTGGTGGCCTCCGAGGTCCGCAGCCTGGCCGGCCGCAGCGCGGCGGCGGCCAAGGAGATCAAGGCCCTGATCTCCGACAGCGTCGAGCGGGTCGAACAGGGCTCTGTGCTGGCCGACCGCGCGGGAGGCACCATGGCTGAAGTGGTGATGAGCATACGCAGCGTCACCGACCTCATGGGCGAGATCAGCGCGGCTTCCGCCGAACAACGCAGCGGCGTGGCACAAGTGGGCGAGGCGGTCACGCAGATGGACCAGGCGACGCAGCAAAACGCGGCCCTGGTGGAGGAAATGGCGGCGGCAGCCACGAGCCTGCGCCAGCAGGCGCATGACCTTGTGCAGTCCGTGAGCGTTTTTCGCCTGGGGCCTCAAGCGCAGGGTTGAAGCAGGGTTGGCGCAGGGGTGAGGCAGGGTTGATGCACCTGGTGAAGACGCGGTGCGGGACTTTGGGAGAGCGGGCCTCTCTACAGGCGCCGGAGCATCAGCCGCTGCTGCCGTCCTGCCCGGGCACCGGCCGGCGTTCAAACAGTTGCGCCATGGCCCGGGAGGGCCGGAGGCCGCAGATCGCGCCATCCGGTTTTCCGAACGGCGCCTGCATTTCATTGTTCGGATTTCCGTTCCACCTTATGCATAAAAGTAAGGTCGATATAGGCGAATCAAGCAGTTAGCGCGCGGCGCAGGTGCCGGATGCGGCTGGCACGGTCTGTGCACTGTCAGGCGCAGGCCACGTGCGTCGTGGTTGTGTGTGCAGGGAGACAAGCCCGTCTTCGCAATGACACCTGGCAGAGGGCCGGGGGCTGCGGCGGACCGGGCTCGCTTGCAAGACCGAAATACGTCCAACGAAAAAATCCGCATGAAATTCAATCGCTTGACCACCATGGTGCTCGTGGCCATGGTCCTCGGCGTGCTGGTGGGCTATGCCTGCAACAGCTGCGCGCCCACGCCCGAGGCCGCCAAGGAAATCGCCAGCTACTTCGGCATCCTCACCGATGTCTTCCTGCGCATGATCAAGATGATCATCGCGCCCCTGGTGTTCGCCACCCTGGTGTCGGGCCTGGCCAACATGGGCGACGCCAAGGCCGTGGGCCGCATCGGCGGCCGCGCGCTGGGCTGGTTCATCGTGGCCTCGTTCTGCTCGCTGGCCATCGGCCTGATCTATGCGAACGTGCTGCAGCCCGGCCATGGCCTGAGCGTGGCCCTGCCGTCGTCGGCCGAAGGGCTGAACCTCAAGACCTCGGCGCTGAACCTCAAGGACTTCATCGCCCACGTGTTCCCCAAGAACATCTTCGAGGCCATGGCGACCAACGAGGTGCTGCAGATCCTGGTGTTCGCGCTGTTCTTCGGCATTGCGCTGGGCAACCTGCACAACCAGGCCGCGCGTTCCATGGTGGGCCTGATGGACGAAGTGGTCCACATCATGCTCAAGGTCACCGACTACGTGATGCGCTTCGCCCCCGTGGGCGTGTTCGGCGCCGTGGCCGGCACCATCACCATCCATGGCCTGGGCATGCTGTCGGTGTTCGGCAAGTTCATGCTGTGCTTCTACCTGGCCCTGGCCACGCTGTGGGTGCTGCTGATCGTGGCCGGCTACGTCGTGCTGGGCCGTGACATCTTCCGCCTGCTGAACCTGATCCGCGGCCCGCTGCTGGTGGGCTTTTCCACGGCCAGCAGCGAATCGACCTATCCCAAGCTGATGGAGCAGCTGGAGAAGTTCGGCATCAAGCCGCGCATCATCGGCTTCGTGCTGCCGCTGGGCTACTCGTTCAATCTCGATGGCTCCATGGTCTACACCACCTTCCTGGCCATCTTCATCGCCCAGGCCTACGGCATCGACATGACGCTGACGGCCCAGATCACCATGCTGCTGGTGCTGATGGTCTCCAGCAAGGGCATTGCCGGCGTGCCGCGCGCCTCGCTGGTGGTGGTGGCCGCCGTGCTGCCCATGTTCGGCCTGCCCGAGGCCGGCATCCTGCTGATCCTGGGCATCGACCATTTCCTGGACATGGGCCGCACGCTGACCAATGTGCTGGGCAATGCCATTGCCACGGCCGTGGTGGCCAAGTGGGAAGGCGCGGTCGATCCGAATGCCACCACGGACGACGACGAGTCGCTGCTGCCCATGGAGCACTCCCAGGAAGGGCGGCCCGCTGTCTCGGCCTGAGGCCCAGGCGGCGCTGGGGGGCACTGATAACATTGGTGCCTTCACCATGCCCGCCCGCCGCCCCCTGCGCCAGCTCATCCTGCTTTTGCTGTGGCTTGCCCTGAGCGGGCTGAGCGGCTGGGGTGCGTACCTGATGGCGCAGCGGCTGGGCATCGCCGATCTGCGTGCCACGGGCATGCACCGGCTGGAGCTGTACGGCGCCAGCCTGCAGCGCGAGATCGGCAAATACGCCTTCCTGCCCGACGTGCTGGCACTGGAAGGCAATGTGCAAAGGCTGCTGGCCGAGCCCGGCGACGAGCAGCTCACCAACCGCGTCAACGCCTACCTGGAGCAGCTCAACGACCGCGCGGGCACGCTGGCAGCCTACCTGGTCGATGCGCGCGGCCACGTCGTGGCCTCCAGCAACTGGCGGCGCTCCGACAGCTACCTGGGCGAGGACCTGAGCTTTCGCCCCTACTACCGCACGGCCATGGCCACGGGCAGCGCGCGCTTCTTCGGCATAGGCACCACGCGCGGCGAACCCGGCTACTACCTGGCCTCCACCCTGGGCGACGACACCCACACGCTGGGCGTGGCCGTGGTCAAGGTCAGCCTGGACCAGCTGGAGCAGTCGTGGTCCACGGTGGAGGCGCCCGTGCTGGTGGGCGACGAGAACGGCGTCGTCATCCTGGGCACGGTCTCCGACTGGAAATTCACCACCCTGCGCACGCTGGACGAGGGCACGCGCGCCGCCTTCGACCACACGCGCCAGTACAACCGCCGCGCGCTGGAGCCGCTGGGCCTGCAGGTGCTGCGCGACCTGGGCCAGGGCGCGCGCCTGGTGCGCATTGCCCGCCATGGCGAGGAATCTCCGGGCTCGGTCTACCCGGTCAGCGGCCGCTTCCTCGCCCAGTCGCGCCAGCTGCCGGGCACGCCCTGGACGATCACCGTGCTATCGCACCTGGAGCAGGTCGACCAGCTGGCCCAGAGCCGCGCGCTGGCCGCGGCCGTGGGCGCGGCCTTTGTGCTGCTGCTGGCCATGATGGTCAACGAGCGCCGCCGCCACCTGCGCGACCGGCTGGCCGCGCGCGAGGCGCTGCAGGCCGCGCACGACGAGCTCGAGCGCAAGGTGGAGCAGCGCACGGCCGACCTGTCGGCCGCCAACGAGGCGCTGCAGGCCGAGGTGGCCGAGCGCACCCACGCCGAGGCCACGCTGCGCGCCGCCCAGGACGAACTGGTGCAGGCCGGCAAGCTGGCCGTGATAGGCCAGCTGTCCACGGGCGTGGCCCATGAACTCAACCAGCCGCTGACGGCGCTGCGCACCCTGGCCGGCAACAGCCAGCGCTTTCTGGAGCGCGGCGATACCGAAACCACGCGCGTGAACCTGGAGCGCATGGCGCAGCTGGCCGACCGCATGGGCCGCATCACCGGCCAGCTGCGCAACTTTGCGCGCAAGTCCAGCGGCGCCAGCCAGGCCGTGCCGCTGGCGCGTGCCCTGGACAATGCGCTGGCCGTGCTGGAGTCGCGCGTGGCCGAGACCGGCGCCCGCATCCTGCGCGATGACGGCGTGCCCGAGGCCGTGGCCTGGTGCGACCGCAACCGCATCGAGCAGGTGCTGATCAACCTGATCAACAATTCCCTGGACGCCATGCGCGGCCAGCCCGCGCCCTGCCTGGAGCTGGCCTGCGCCGTGGCCGATGGCCGCGCCCAGGTCACCGTGCGCGACCATGGGCCGGGCCTGAGCGAAGCGGCGCAGGCCCATCTGTTCCAGCCGTTTTTCACTACCAAGGAAGAGGGCGTGGGCCTGGGCCTGGGGCTGGCGCTGTCGGCCGGCATCGTGCGTGAATGCGGCGGCACGCTGACGGGCAGCAACCATCCGGGCGGCGGCGCCGTCTTCACGCTGAGCCTGGCCCTGGCTCTCTCCACACCCTCTGCCGACACACCATGACCGACGCCCTCAAAGTCCTGATCATCGAGGATGACCCCGACATCGTGCTCGGCTGCGAGCAGGCGCTGCAGCTCGAAGGCATCGCCTGCGAAAGCGTGGGCAGCGCCGAGCAGGCGCGCCGGCGCCTGTCGCGCGACTTCGCGGGCATCGTGGTCAGCGACATCCGGCTGCCGCGCATGGACGGCATGGCCTTCCTGCGCGAGCTGGTGGCCATGGATGCCGAGCTGCCCGTGGTGCTGATCACCGGCCACGGCGACATCTCCATGGCCGTGCAGGCCATGAAGGACGGCGCCCAGGACTTCATCCAGAAACCCTTCGCCCCCGAAACCCTGGTCGGCGCCGTGCGCCGCGCCCTGGAGCGCCGCCGCCTGGTGCTGGAGGTGCGCGCGCTGCGCCAGCAACTGCAGCAGCGCGACAGCCTGGAGCACCGGCTGATAGGGCGCGCGCCCAACATGCGCCAGCTGCGCCAGATGCTCACGGGGCTGGCGCAAAGCGCGGCCGATGTGCTGATCCAGGGCGAGACCGGCACGGGCAAGGAACTGGTGGCGCGCTGCCTGCACGAGGCCAGCGCGCGGCGCGATGGCAACTTCGTGGCCGTCAACTGCGGCGGCCTGCCCGACACGCTGTTCGACAGCGAAATGTTCGGCAGCGAGGCCGGCGCCTATACCGGCGCGGGCAAGAAGCGCATCGGCAAGCTGGAGCACGCCAGCGGCGGCACGCTGTTCCTGGACGAGATCGAGAGCATGCCCGTGCCCATGCAGATCAAGCTGCTGCGCGTGCTGCAGGAACGCGTGCTGGAGCGCCTGGGCTCCAACACCCTGATCCCCATCGACTGCCGCGTGATCGCGGCTACCAAGGTGGATCTGCTGGAATTGAGCCGGCAAGGCCTGTTCCGCGCCGACCTCTACTACCGCCTGAACGTGGCCACCGTCTCGCTGCCGCCGCTGCGCGAGCGGCGCGAGGACGTGCCGCTGCTGTTCGAGCATTTCGCGCTGCAGGGCGCGGCGCGCCACCAGCGGCCCGTGCCCGAGCTGACCACCGCGCGCGTGCAGCAGTTGCTGGGCTATGACTGGCCCGGCAACGTGCGCGAGCTGCGCAACGTGGCCGAGCGCACGGTGCTGGGCATCGAGGCCGGCTCGCCCCCCTTCGGCCAGCCGGCCGGCACCACCGCGCAGGACGCCGCGCCCCGGCCGCTGTCCGCCACCGTCGAGGCCTTCGAGCGCGCCCTCATCGCCGACGCCCTGCGCCGCCACGGCGGCAGCCTGGCACGCACGGCCGAGGCCCTGGGCAGCCCCAAGACCACGCTGCACGACAAGATCCGCAAGTACGGGCTGGAAGGGTAGGGGCTGGTTGCCCGCCTCCAACCCGGATTTTCGGGAAACGGCTTGGCCTACCTGGATTCGTAGGACGGGCGCAGTGCCGCAATCGCCTTTTGAATCGCAGCGCGCACGGCGGGCCGGTCGATCACCTCGCCACAGTGCAGCACGGGCAATGGCTTGCCCTGCCTGGGACGGGTTTCGTCGCGCATGACGGCCATATCGCCGTTGGCGCCCTTGGTGTTCTCCCTTTGCACCTGTTCGGCAATGCCCGCCAGCACTTCGATATCCCCGTGCATGCGCTGCACGACAACGGATGCCCAGGCATCTCCTTGGTCCTTGAGATAGGGCTCAGTCTGTTGGGCCAGGCAGCTTGCGATGGCATAGCTTTCAACGTCGCGCTGCACTTGCGTGCGAGCGGCACCTGCGGGATTCGTGTCGGGGGTGCATCCGGCGATGGCTGGAACCAAAAGAAGCAAGGCCACGCGCATCAAGTCAGCTCCCAAATTTCGTCTGTTGAGGTTGTGATGGTCGACTGGCCCGGCCCGGCATGCGCAGCCGCTGTCTTGGTCTGGCTGTCCACGGTCCACTCCATTTAGCCAAGCAATATATGTGAAAGGCCTGAGGTACCGGGGGTACCCAGGCCGTCAGCCGTTCGCAGCCGCCCTCAACCCCGCTCCCCGAACTCCACGCTTTCGCGCGCCCAGCGCCGCGCCTGCTCGCTCAGGCTCAGTCCCAGGCCGGGGCGCGTGGGCACGAGCATGCGGCCATCGGCGATTTCCAGGCGTTCGTTGAACAGCGGCTCCAGCCAGTCGAAGTGTTCCACCCAGGGCTCGTTGGCGCAGGTGGCGGCCAGGTGCACGTGCAGTTCCATGGCGAAGTGGGGCGCCAGGCTCAGGTGGGCCAGTTCGGCCTGGGCGGCGATCTGCAGGAAGGGCGTGATGCCGCCCACGCGCGGCGCGTCGGGCATGAGGAAGTCGGCGCTGCGGTGGCGTATGAGATCGCCGTGCTCGGCGGCGCTGGTCAGCATCTCGCCGGTGGCGATCGGCGTGTCGAAGCGCGCGGCCAGCGCGGCATGGCCTTCGTGGTCGTAGGCGTCCAGCGGCTCCTCGATCCAGACCAGGTT
The DNA here is from genome assembly GCF_028401915.1 of Delftia sp. DT-2. Taxonomy (NCBI): domain Bacteria; kingdom Pseudomonadati; phylum Pseudomonadota; class Betaproteobacteria; order Burkholderiales; family Comamonadaceae; genus Delftia; species Delftia sp. DT-2. The sequence continues at coordinate 185,525 of NZ_JAQOTI010000010.1, read as the reverse complement.
GAATTCCTCGAAGACACGGCACATGCGCTGGGCCGTGGGGCGGTCCCATTGCTGGTTGGCATCGACCATGATGGGCGCGGCATCGCCCAGGTGGGCGCGCATGGCCTCCACACGCCGTATGTCCAGCGCGCAGTCGGGCTGGCCCACCTTGAGCTTGATGCCGCCTATGCCGCGCTCCAGCGAGGCGCTGGCGTTGCGCTTGAGCTCATCGAGCGGCGTGTGCAGAAAGCCGCCCGAGGTGTTGTAGCAGCGCACGGATTCGCGCTGCGAGCCCAGCAGCTTGGACAGCGACAGCCCCGCGCGGCGCGCCTTGATGTCAAACAGCGCCACGTCGAAGGCCGCGATGGCCTGCACGGTCAGCCCGCTGCGGCCCACGGAGGCGCCGGCCCAGCACATGCGCGTCCACAGCCGCGCAATGTCGCTGGGGTCTTCGCCCAGCAGGGTGGGCGCGATCTCGCTGGCATGGGCGAACTGGCCGGGGCCGCCTGCGCGCTTGGCGTAGCTCAGGCCCAGGCCCCGGTGGCCGTCGCGGGTCTGGATCTCGGCGAACAGCATGGCTACCTCGGTCATGGGCTTTTGGCGGCCCGTGAGCACCTTGGCATCGCTGATGGGCCGGGCCAGGGGGAGGTAGCAGGACGACAGGCGTATCCACTGGATGCGGTCCTGGCTGGTGGTTTCGGAGAGCGCGGAAGAAGTCATGGCTGCGGGAGTGCGGTGGTTGGAAAAAGGACAGGGGCAGGCATCAGTCGATGCTGATCTTTCCGGCCTCGATGACCGACTTCCAGCGCGCGTATTCCTGGCGTTGGAACTCGGCGAACTGCTGGGGCGTGCCGGCCACCATTTCGTAGCCGATGGAGACGAACTGCTCGCGCACCCGGGGATCGTTGAGCGCCTCGACAAAGGCCGCATGCGCCTTGTCGCGCAGCGCAGGCGGCAAGCCCTTGGGCGCGACGATGGCCTGCCAGGAGGCGACCTCCACGTTCTTCACCCCGGCCTCGGCCAGCGTGGGCAGGTCCGGCAGCACGGGCGAGCGGCGCGGGCTGGTCACGGCCAGGGCGCGCATCTTGCCGGCCCGGATGTGCTGGATCACGGCATTGATGTTCTGGAACGAGGCATCGACCTGGCCGCCGATCAGGTCGGCATGGGCGGGCGCGCCGCCCTTGTAGGGGATGTGCACGCCCTGGGTGCCCGTCTGCTGCCAGAACAGTTCGGCCGTCAGGTGGTCGCTGGAGCCGTGGCCGGCCGAGGCAAAGCTCATCTTGCCCGGATGGGCCTTGAGGTGGGCGACCACGTCGGCCACGCTTTTGTGCGGCGAGGCGGCAGGCACGACCAGCACGTTGGGCGACTGCACGGCCACGGTGATCAGGTCGAAGTCCTTGAGCGCGTCGTAGGGCAGGTTCTTGATCAGGTGGGGCACGATGACCAGCGGGCCCAGCGAGGTGACGAGAAAGGTCTGCCCGTCCGCTGCCGCGCGCTGCACGACGGCCGCGCCGATGGTGCCCGTGGCGCCGGCCTTGTTCTCCACCACGAAGGACTGCCTGAGCTTGTCGCCCAGCCTGGGCGCCACGGCGCGCGCGACCTGGTCGGTGGAGCCGCCGGCGGGAAAGGGCACGACCAGGGTGACGGGCCGCTCCGGCCAGGCCTGGGCCGATGCAGAAAAGGCGGTGAGCGCGGCCAGGGCCAGCGCCGTGGCACGAAGAATGTGATTCATCTTGTCTCCTGATTTGTGAATGACATCGTTGTCATTTCTAGCGAAATGAAAAAGCGCCGATGCCAGTTTGTATATGCAAAGAGTTGCGCTTCATCAAAATGATATCGTTGTCATTTTGGCTGTCAATCGCGATTTCTGCGATGCAGGGCAGGCCGTCCGGCCGCGCGTGGCAGGCGGTCTGCTATCTTCATGGCCGTCCCCGATGCCTGCCCGCGATCGCGCTTTCCCATGAACACACCCACACCTCCCAGGCCCGCCACGCTGCACGACGTGGCCGAGGCGGCCGGCGTCTCGCTGATCACGGCCTCGCGTGCCCTGGGCAATCCCGCCATCGTTTCCGAGAAAACGCGCGAGCGCGTGCGCCAGGCCGTGGAGGCCACGGGCTACATCCCCAACCTGCTGGCGGGCGGGCTCAAGTCCAGGCGCAGCCGCATGGTGGCGGGCGTGGTGCCTGCGCTGTCGGTGTCGCAATTCCTGCCCACGGTGCAGTCCCTGACGGCAGCGCTGGCGCAGGAGGGCTACCAGCTGCTGCTGGGCCAGACCTTCTACGACGAGCAGCGCGAGGAGGAGGTGCTCAACGCCATGATCGGGCGCCAGCCCGACGGCATTGTGATGATGGGCCTTGTGCAGTCCGACAAGGCGCGCGAGCGGCTGCGCAGGACCGGCATTCCCGTGGTGGAAACCTGGGACTTCAGCGACAGGCCGCTGGACATGGTGGTGGGTTTCTCCCACCTGAAGGTGGGCAGCGCGCTGGCCGGCTATTTCCTCTCGCGCGGCCTGCAGCGCGTGGGCATGGCCACGGGCAGCGACCACCGGGCCCAGCAGCGGCGCGAGGGCTTTCTTGCAGCCTGGGGCCGCGAGGTGCCCACGGTCACCGTGTCCGCGCCCGGCAGCCTGGAGCTGGGCCGCCAGGCGTTGGGCCAGTTGCTGGCGCAGCGGCCTGATCTGCAGGCCGTGGTCTGCAGCTCGGACATGCTGGCCCACGGCATTCTGGTGGAGGCCCAGGCGCGCGGCCTGCGCGTGCCCGTGGACCTGGCCGTCTCGGGCTTCGGCAATGCTGATTTCGCGGCCCACCTGCTGCCGTCGCTGACCACTGTGCATGTGGACGGGCCGGGCATAGGCCGCCTGGCCGCCGAACTGGTGCTGGCACGCTGCAAGGGCCAGAGTGCCGGGCGCTCGGCGTTCGACCTGGGGTTCGAGCTGATCGAGCGGGATTCGACCTGCCCGGCATAACACGCTCTAGCGCGTCAGCACACGGCAGCCGCCTGGCGCTCGGGCGCCAGCCCGAACAGGCTGCCCAGCACGTCCTGGATTTCATCAGGCGCCAGCTGCCTGGTCTCGGTGCCGCTGGCCGTGATGGTCTTGAGCGCGTCGCCCACCAGGATCATGCGGCCTGCCAGCTGGTGCAGCACCACCACCCGCTTTTGCACGAAGATGGCATCGGGGTGGGTGGAGTTCAGGTAGTTGGCGGGGGCGAAATCCACCCACTCCTGAGGCGACAGATTGAAGGCGTACTGGTTGGCCCACTCGCCGTCCACGCGCGCCTGGAGCAGGTACTCGCCCTGGTCGTCCAGGCTCAGGCGGAAGGTGTCACCATCCTGGCGGACATCGGTGTCCAGCACGTCCAGGGCCATCGGGGCGCGTATGCCGTAGCTGCCAAAGCCCAGGTCGCACAGCCAGCGCCGTCCCTCGACCTCGGCCACCAGGGCCATGTGGGTGCGGGGCCGGCGTGCCGGATAGAACATGGGCCGTGCCGCGACAAAGCGGTAGGCAATGCCCAGGGCCTGCAGCGCCATGGCGAACAGGCCGTTCACCTCGTAGCAATAGCCGCCCCGGGCGCCGCCGAGGATCTTGCCCGCAATGTCTTCGGGCACCAGCGAGACGATCTTGCCGGCCTGCACGTCCAGGTTCTCGAAAGGCACCGCGAACAACTGCTGTCGCATCAGCGCCTGCAAGGTGGCGGCATCGGCCCGGGCGGAGTCCCCGGCACCGAAGCCGATGCGGCGGAAGTAGGTCTGGAGATCGAAATTGCTGGCTTGCATGGGATTCCTCGGGTTGCTTGATGGCTGCAACGATAAATCCGCACGGCGAACGGCTGTATAAGCAGAATCCAAGAAAACCACCCTGCACAGATCGGTATGCCCACTTCCCAAGACCCTTTGCCGCAGTACCGCCGCATTGCCCAGTCCCTGCGCCAGACGCTGGCCTGCGGCGCACTGCGCCCCGGCGACAGGCTGATTTCCGCGCGCAGCCTGGCCGAGCGCGAGCAGGTCAGCCTGCCCACCGCGCTGGAGGCGCTGCGCTGTCTGGAGGCCGAGGGCCTGATCGTCGCGCGCCCGCGCTCGGGCTACTTTGTGCGCCAGGCAACCGGCGGCGCGGCGCTGCAGGCGTCCCGCCCGTCGTCGCGCCCCGTGCCCGTGACCCTGTCGGCCCTGGCGCGCTCGCTGTTCAGCAGCCCCGACACGCGCCTGATCCCGCTGGGTGCGGCATTGCCCGATCCGGCCTGGCTGCCCACGGCCCGGCTGCAGCGCGCGCTGCAGACCGCCGGGCGCCGCCTGGACGCGCACGGGCAGACCTACAGCATGCCGCCGGGCCGCGCCGACCTGCGGGGCCAGATCGCGGCCCGGGCTGCGCAATGGGGTGCGCGCTTCGGCCCTGATGACCTGGTCCTGACGGCCGGCGCCACCCAGGCCGTGCGGCTGGCCCTGCGCGCCGTGTGCAAGCCCGGCGATGTCGTGGCCGTAGAGCGGCCCGCCTATTTCGGCAGCCTGCTGCTGCTGGAGGACCTGGGCCTGAAGGCGCTGGAGATTGCCACCGATCCCCGCGAAGGGCTGCTGCTGGAGCCGCTGGCCGAGGCCATTGCCCGTCACCGGCCGGCTGCCGTGCTGGCATCGCCCACCGTGCAGAACCCGCTGGGCGCCAGCATGCCGGTGGAGCGCAAGCAGGCCCTGGTGGCGCTGCTGGAGCGGGCGGGCATTCCCTTGATCGAAGACGATGTCTATGGCGACCTTGCGGGCGACGGCCAGCGCCCGCCGGCCTGCAAGGCCTTCGACGGCAGCGGCAACGTGCTGTATTGCGGCTCGGTGTCCAAGACCCTGGCGCCGGGCTGGCGCGTGGGCTGGATCGCGGCGGGCCGCTTCCATGCCCAGGTACTGCAGGTGCGCCTGGCGGGCGACTGGGCCGGTGCGCCGCTGCTGGAAGCTGCCGTGAGCGAGGTACTGGCCAGCGGCGACTACGACCGGCACCTGCGCCGCCTCAAGTCCCGCGTGCAGGCCGGGGTGCAGGCCGTCACGGCCAGGGTCGAGGCCAGCTTTCCGCCCGGCACCTGCGTCTCGGCCCCGCGTGCGGGCTTCCTGCTGTGGGTGGAATTGCCGCGCCAGGTAAATGCACTGGAAGTGCACCGCCGCGCGCTGGAGCTGGGCATTGGCGTCAGCCCAGGCCCGCTGTTCTCATCGCGATCGGACCTGCCCAACCACCTGCGCCTGAACTGCGCCAACGAGCCCACGCCGCGCCTGCTGGGGGCCGTGGGGCAGGTGGGGGAGATATGCCGGGGGGTGATAGAGGGTGCTGCGGCGCGTCAGGGGGCGCAGGTCGGCCAGCCTACTTCTTCTCGCGCGGCACGCGCCCCATGAGGAAGAACTCAGTCAACGCGCTTGCTTTTGAGTCGAATGTATTCGGATGGCTGAACGTTGCTGTATTGCAGGAAGAATTGCCGTGCGCGCTATTTTTTAAATAGAACTATTGAAGTTTTGAATATGCAGGATATCTTTCATAAGAGATTGATGTTCCTATTTTTTTAGATTTATCTAATAAAATTGCATCTTCTTCAAAGAATTCTTGTCGCCGCCGATGATTTAGCTTGCCGTTGAGGTAGATGTATTCGGTGAGCTGGCCGGAGCCGTATTCCGCGAGCAGGTTGCCGTGCACGCCATGGAACTCGTAGGTGGTGACGCCTGCCTTGGTGGTGCTTGTGCGCTATTGGTCGCCGTCGTAGGCATACTGGATGGGGCTGTTGCCCCAGCAGTCGGCGCATGCACGTCCGAGCGTCGGGTGCACGTGCGAGTGGCACTGCTCTTCAGCCGCAACACCCGCAATCAGCTCAAGCAAGTGTTCGACGCGCTGCGCGAGCTGATGACGCCGCCCGATCCGCCCAAGCGGCCTATCGGGTTCGTCACACAAGGCGAGAAGAAGAACACGGGCTGACCTTCACCACGCCGATATAGCGACGCCCGCACAGGGCGGGCGTCTTTCGCTGTCAGTCCTCGGCGTTCCGACCTTTGACCATCTGATGGGCAAGCTCGAAGCCAGTCGGCGAGCAGCCCAGCTTTCGCAAGTCTTCCAGTTGCTCTTGAGTCACCGGAGATATCGAGATCCTCTCCAAGTCCGGTGATCCAACACCCACGAACTGCCCGACCGCAGATGCTTGGAGAACATCGCACTCAAGGTCAGCCAGCGCCTCGCTACCCTCAGAGGGCAGCAGAATTCGACGTGGCGGATCAACCCCTTCGGCCTGTTGCAGCGCTTTGATTTGCGGCCACAGTTGCCTTCGATGGGAATGAATTCGAACGCCCGGAAGAGGCGAGATTTTGAATCCCCCAACGACGAGAACCGAACTCCTTCGCCCGAGGGATAGAGCGCTAAACCGTGCTCGGGGCCATCGTAGTAGTCAAACACGAGAATCACCGTGAATCCAAGGTCACTGGCCGAACCGGAGCCACGGGCGAATTCGTGAAGCGACTCACTTGAGGAGCTCATTCTATATCCTCACTACATCGGGCGTAATTGGTTTCGGCAGTTCAACCGTGTGATGGTTCAGATCCTTCCCGGTCTGCTGAACCTTGAACCCCGCTGCCTCAACTGAACTGCAGGTCGCGCATCGCACAACTTGCCCAGCTTTCGCCGCCGAACTCGTGCTCACGGAGACGCCGTGAATTCCAAGCATATTCTCTGCCGCCTGGGCTTGGCTCTCGAGTAGCTTCTTGGTGTCCATGGGGCCGCGCCGGAACAGTAGCTTTTCGCCCTCCTCAGCACCCTTTGCGGCATCTATGGCCCTATAAGCCTTAATACTTTCCGCAGCGCCTCCAGGCACCACAGGTATCGCCACCGCAACTCATCGCGCGCCAAATTTCTGCGCAATGTGCTTGCCGTTGAGGTGGATGTGTTCGATGGGTAGCTAAATTTTGGCTAATATTTTTATGATTTTCGCCGTGGCAACTGTTTTCCCCTCCCAGAGAGTTATATTCATTCCCTCCTGTATCAGGGGTAGTGCAAATTCTGGAAATAGAAATTTGATAGGAATTTCATAATATTCTCCCAGTTCCAAGCGTTTTCCATCAAGTAGCAATCTACAGTCGAAAGCTTCATTGTCAATAAAGAGGGGGCAGCCATAAAAGTTGCCTTGAATGGCAGTTTTTCTGCCGCCTTCATTTTTTGTGAGAAATCGAACTGAAATTATGGCATCTGGGTTCATTTTTCTAGAATTTACTTGGTGGCAAGGGTGAATGATTCATAATTGTAGGTGATATTCCTGTAAGCCGATTATCTGGAATAACCCAAGCTGGTATTCCTCGATCAACTGATGCTGGTGGTAAGTCATGAAGAAGAGATTTTGGTATATCTATCTTTATAATGGTGTAAGGAGGATCTCCAAAAGATCTCACCGCTTGCTTGGAATATGCGGATGCACTGGATCCTGATGTGGTGAAATATTTCCCTTCTGCAGATCCAAGATTCCTTAGAGCTCCGGTGGCTTTGACATCTGCTAACTCTGCTCGTCCAATGGCTCTAAATAACGTAACTGTCTGTGGAGTAGTGTTTTTTGCTGCCCGATACGCCGCAATACCTGCCCCGACCCCTCCAGGCACCACGGGTTTGCCGCTGCAACTCCATCAATCGCGATACCTGCCGCATCCATCGCGGACCCGCTCCATTTCTCCTCCCCGATATTGCTGATCAGGCTCTGAAAGCCTGGGAAAATATTGAACGCGTCCCAGACGATTTCCGCAAGCTTGTCATCCGGGTCCAGGTATTTGTTCAGGTTGGCGTAGGCGTATCAGTTGAAGCCGTGGATCTTCTCGGAATGCATCTACTTGGGGTCCATGCCTGTGAAGCGGTCCATCAGCGATATGTGGCCATGTGGGTCATGCCTGTTTCGGGGTCGTAGGGCCTGCCAGCGGGCCACAGCTTGTTGTTTGCGCTGCTTGGCCCCGCTTTCCGGCGGTAGTCGTTGGTCAGTTAGTTTTCCTTCCAAAGTACGGCTCCGGACTGATCAACGTGCTTGCTTTTGAGTCGAATGTATTCGGATGGCTGAACGTTGCTGTATTGCAGGAAAAATTGCCATGCACGCTATTTTTAAATAGGACTATTGAGATTTTTAATATGTAGGATATCTTTCATAAGAGATTGATGTTCCGATTTTTTTAGATTTATCCAATAAAATTGCATCTTCTCCAAAGAGTTTTTGTCGCCGCCGATGATTTCTTTTGTTTTGACAATATGCAGTTGATTTTTCTTTCCAGAAGAGAATTCTAGTTCTAAGGAGGCAAGCAGCAAAAGATAGAGTGCAGTCTTTGCCTCGTCGTCGAATTCTCTCAATTCTAGTGCATTCAATAATCTGGGAATAATTTCAGGATCTGCAAATTCTATTTCCCAATCCTGTTCTTTGCCGCTAGTGGTTATTCCAATCAAAGTGCTGGCCATTTTGGCTGCCTTTACCGTGGGTCCATAGTATTCTGACATATTCATAGCTCAGGATATGCGGTTTTTACTCCATTGGTGCTGGGTACTATACGCACTGATGTTGCTGGTACATATTTTCCGTCAGGCATAATAATTCTGGCGGGAAAGTTTGGCGGTATTGGTACAGATATTGCTCCATTTTTTAGGTTGTTTAAATTATCAGAGATAAGCCGTGCTGCGGTCTGATCGTCGAGAAACTGCCCCGTTGGCAAACCTGATCCTGCTGCACGCTTTGTTAGGAAATCCGTCGAGTTTTGTCCATGAACTGTGAAGGTATGACCAAATTTCGCTTTAGTAATTGGAATTGTGGAACTTGCGGAATTTGTTGCTCGATAAATGGAAAGACCAATACCAGCGCCTCCAGGCACCACAGGTATCGCCGCCGCAACCCCATCAATCGCGATACCCGCCGCATCCACCGCGGCACCGCTCCAGTTCCCCTCCTGAACATTGCTGACCAGGCTCTGGAAGCCCAGGGAAATATTGAACGCGTCCCAGACGGTTTCCGCAAGCTTGCCGTCCGGGTCCAGGTATTTGTTCGGGTTGTTGTTGGCGTAGGCGTAGCGGTTGAAGCTGTGGATCTGCTCGGGATTCACCTCCTTGGGGTCCATGCCCGTGAACCGGCCCAGCAGCGGCATGTAGTACCGCGCGCCCATGTAGGTCATGCCCGTGTCGGGGTCGTAGGGCCTGCCGGTGAACCACAGTTTGTTGTCCGCGCCGGCTGGCTCCGCTTTCTGGCGGTAGCCATAGGGCAGGTAGTTTTCCTTCCAGAGTACGGCGCCGGACTGGTTGGTGGCCAGCCAGGGCGTGCCTGCGGCGTCGTTGTGGAAGTAGGTGACGGTGGCCTGGGCCAGCGCACCGGGCGTGGTCAGCAGGGCTGTCAGAAGCAGCGCGGCAGTTGCCAGCAGGCGCCGGCAGGATTGGCGGATGGCGTTCTTCATCGGGCGCTCACTTTCTGTGCAATGCGCTTGCCGTTGAGGTAGATGTATTCGGTGAGCTGGCCGGAGCCGTATTCTGCGAGCAGGTTGCCGTGCACGCCATGGAACTCGTAGGTGGTGACGCCTGCCTTGGTGGTGTGGGTGCGTTTCTGGTCGCCGTCGTAGGCATACCGGATGGGGGAATTGCCCCAGCAGTCGGCGCACAGCAGGTTGGGGACGGCGTCGTAGGTGTAGGACTTCTGGCTGCTTTGGATGAAGTTGCCCGCCGTGTCGTAGGTGAAGTGGTTGGCGGGGCCGCCATTGACGGTGATGGAGGACAGGCGGTATCGGCTGTCGTAGCGGTAGTCGATCAGTTCGCTGCCCAGGCTCTGGCGGGTGATGTCGCCGGAGCCGCTGTAGCTGATGCTCCCGCGCCCCCTGGGGGTGACCATCGAGACCAGCCTGTGCACGCCGTCGTACCCGAAGGTGCGGTCATGGTCCGCATCGGCCGTGTCCCTCACGCTGGTGAGATTGCCCGTGCGGTCATAGGTCAGGATGGATCGGTGGAAATAGCTGCCCTGGCGCGAGGTGGCGAACGAAGCGGGCAGCAGCCTTGCGTTCTGTCCGTATTCGGACTGCACGCCGTTGGCGTAGACGATGCGCTGGATCTGGCTGGATGGCCAGTAGCTGGCGCTGCTGATGTAGCCGGGCATGGCCGTGGGTCTGCCCAGACTGTCCAGTGTGTAGCTGACGGTGGAGCCAGACAGTGGGTAGGTGATGGATGCCAATTGGTCATTGCCGTTGTAGCTGTAGCCGGCATTCCAATTGAAGCCACCTGCAGCCAACTCCTCCCGCGTGAGGTTGCCGTTGCGGTCGTAGGTGAAGCGACGTGTGGCTTCGGATGTGGCCGTGCTGAGCAGGCGGTGGGCCCTGTCGTAGCTGTGAGTGACGTCCGGGGTGGAACCCGGGTAGCTGATGGACTGCAGGCGGTTGTGCCCGTCGTAGCGGTATTGGATGGTGCCTACGGTCCCTGTGATCCTCGAGATCATGTTGCCTGCGGCATCGCGGCCCAGGCTGGTGGTGCCGGTCTCGGGGTGTGTGATGGATGTCAGTTGGTAGCTGCCGTTGTAGCCGTAGCTTCGTGTGATGCCCGCTTGCGTGACTGAGGTCACCAGTCCCCTGGCATTGCGGCCGATGGACAGGTTGGTGGACGGCTCCGGTGTGGAGATGGCCATCAGCAGCGGCTGGTCGGGGTCGCCATAGGCGCGGTAGCGATAGGTGGTTGTCAGGCCGCGTTCGTCCACCACGGCGCGGGTGGCGGGACCGTAGCCTATGCCCTGCGTGCTGCCATCCGCATGGCGTATGGACATGACGCGGTCCAGGATGTCGTGCCGGTAGGCGGTTCCTGCGCTGGTGCCCGGGTTGGATTCAAAGGTTCTGCGGCCCAGCGCGTCAACGCTGAAGCTTCGCACGATGCCGCCATGGTTGACGGATACGGGCTGACCGAAGCCGTTGAAGCTGGTGGTCTGGGTGAGCGCTCCCCGGCTGACGGTGCGCGTGGTGGTGCCATGGCTGATCCGGACGCTGTTGCCTGCGGGATAGCCGACGGAGATGATGCGGTTGAGACCGTCATAGCCATAGGTCCAGGTACTGCCGTCACCCCGGGTTTCGGAAGTGACGTTGCCCGCATCGCTGACCGTCCGCGAGATGGAAATGCCCTCGGGCTGCGATTCCGATTGGGCTATGCCCCGCCTGTAGCCACCGTAGTAGTGTGTCAGCCCTCGCGGGAAGGTGGTGGCGCTCAGGTTGCCTTGGCCGTCATACGCGTGGCGGGTCTGGATGCCATCGCGGGTGATGGATGTCATGTTGCCATTGCCGTCGAAGCTGCGCGATATGCTGCCGCCCGCATGGCTTTCGCTTTGCAACTGGCGCACTATCCATTTGGACGGGTTGACGTAGTAGCTCAGGCTGGTGGTGCGGTTGCCGCCCGATGGGCCGTATTCGGAGATCGTGCCAGGATTGCCATAGGTGTCGAAGTTGCTGTAGCGGGTCGTATGGCTGGCGTTGTCCCGGGTGATGGTGCGCTCTGCAAGAAGCGGGGCGTTGAATTCACCGATATCGACCTTGGTAGCGAAGGCGCCGGGACGGAAGTTGTTCTCGCTCGATATCTTCTGCTTGTCCCAGGTGTAGGTCTCGGTCTGGCTGCCACCCAGGCTTTTGGAGGCCAGCAGGCCCACCATCCATACGCTGCCCGAGCTGGAGTAGTTGGGCCCTATGTGCCGGTAGGTCACGGTGCCTGAGGGGGTGTTGACCGTGGTGACGTCGTGTGCGCCGGGGCGTCCTGGCGCGTAGCTGAAGGACCAGTGGCCCCCGGTGCTTGTGGACTTGGCCATGACCACGGTGGAGCGGCTGGCGGGATTGGCCTGGGTGTCGAAGTGGACGAAACCGTATTGATAGCCGATGGAGCCCCCCTGCGGGTAGGTCAGGCGCCGCATGATGTGGCTGCCGGGGGTGTTGTTGAGGTTCCCGTTGTAGTCATAGATCCAGCGCAGACCGTCGGGCCGGGTGACGGAGCCGAGCTGGAATTTGTCCCTGACGTTTGAGATGCCCTGATAGGCGTAGTGGTAGGTCTGGCCTGCCGCGCTGATGGCGGTGATCCTCCGGCTCGCCATACCGCTGTCCGCATAGAAAAACTGGACTGAGCGACCATCGCTTGTGACCACGCTGGATATCTGCGGCGAGGCGGCCGCCGCGTACTGGATGGTGGCGTAGTTACCGTTGCGGTCCGTGATGCGGCTCGTCAACCAGGCATAGGTGGGATAGGGGCCGCCCCCCAGATTGACCAGTTGGTTCATGTCGTAGCGCGTGCCGTCGGGTGATGTGACGGCCAGCCCACCCGCGCCGCTGGTGATGCAGTCGGCGCGCCAACGCTGCGTGGTGATCAGCAGTGGTGCGGTCGTTCCTGTGAAAGCCAGCAGCTGGCGGCTGCCGTCAGGCAGCTCCAGCACGGGGTTGTCAGCGACGGTTTGGCTGTTCTTGTTGAAGCAAATACTGGTTTCGCGGGACTTGAGCACCCTTCCAAAATGGATGTTCCAGCCCACGCCCGCCAGCGATTCATGGAGCGCCGGATTCGTGGGCTCTACCGATGTGCTGTTGTACGAACGTACTACCTTCAGGTCGAAGCCGCCATTGCCGGGCAGGTGGATATCCACGTAATGCAGTTGCAGTGCGCCGGTGAATGGATCAATGAATTCACCGAATCCCTGGTTCACATAGCTGCGATTGGGTTGAATTCCCGGATCTTTGTAGAAGTCGGGAATGACTTCCTGGGAATGGACGGGCCACGCCGCCATTGTCATCAGCAGCGCCAGGCTGCCCGCAATTGCCTTGATTGCCGGATTCATGGGTTCTCCCTGAAGAAGCTGGACAGATGCGCTCGCGTGGCTCGGACAGGTGGTTCTGCCCATGGCTGGCTGCGGGGTCCATGCTGTGGAACTTCGGGTATGCCTGCAAGAGAGCCCTCTTGGGCGGCAGGGTGGCTTTGAACGGTTCTTTTTACGCCGGAGTGCGGGAATCCAGCTAATGCGCTACATCAGGAATCCCGTGTTAATGATTGTCAAGAAAAGAAAATAGCCAAGCGTCCATCTTGAAAAGCGCACCGAATCATGACCTTTGATCGGTATTTTTCCAGAATATCTCTCAGCTTATTTTCAGATTATTCCTAGGATCATTGGAGGCTACGGGAGCCTTATTTCTTCTCGCGCGGCACGCGCCCCATGAGGAAGAACTCGGGATTGGGTTGCATGCCGGCAAAGCTGGCCATGCGGTTGGACAGGCCGAAGAAGGCCGTGATGGCGGCAATGTCCCAGATGTCCTCGTCGTCGAAGCCGTGGGCGTGCAGCGCCTCGAAGTCGGCCTCGCAGATTTCGTGGCTGCGCTCGCAGACCTTCATGGCGAAGTCCAGCATGGCGCGCTGGCGGGCGCTGATGTCGGCCTTGCGGTAGTTGACGGCCACCTGGTCGGCCACGTAGGGCTGCTTTTCGTAGATGCGCAGGATGGCGCCGTGGGCCACCACGCAGTACAGGCACTGGTTGGCCGCGCTGGTGGTGGTGACGATCATCTCGCGCTCGCCCTTGGTCAGGCTGCCTTCTTCCTTGAGCATAAGCGCATCGTGGTAGGCGAAGAAGGCGCGCCATTCGGCGGGGCGGCGCGCAAAGGCCAGGAAGACGTTGGGGATGAAGCCGGCCTTTTCCTGCACTTCAAGGATGCGGGCGCGGATGTCCTCGGGCAGGCTGGACAGTTCGGGCTGGGGATAGCGGGCAGTGGCCATGGGTCTTGTCTCCTGGGTGTGGTGGTTGTCGTTGCGGGCCATGTTCGCATGGCCTGCGCTGCGCGGGGTGAACGCGCATGACAGCCTGCCTGCCGCCGAGGTTGCAGATTGCGCCCGGGCTCAGGCGGGCGCCATGTCCGGCTCAGGCCGTTGTGCAAACCAGTCGCCCAGAAAGCCAGTGAGCGCGCGGATCCTGGCCGACATCTCGCTGCGCGTGGCGTGCACGAGGTAGATGTCGGCCGCAGGCAGCTGCCATTGGGGAAGGACCTCGCGCAGCGCGCCTGCGGCTAGCGGCGCGGCCACATCCCAGAGCGAGCGCTGCAGGATGCCATGCCCGTCCAGCGCCCAGGCCAGGGCCGAAGCGCCGTCGTTGGTGCTCATCACGCCGTTGACCTTGATGCTTTGCTCGCTCAGGCCCTGGCGCGTGCGCCGGCTCAGGCGCCAGCTGCCATAGGTTTCGCCGCTTTCGCGGATCACGATGCAGCGGTGGGCCTGCAGGTCGGCGGGCTGGCGCGGCTCGCCATGGGCGTTGAGGTAGGAGGGCGCGGCGCACAGCACGCGGCGGTTGGGCAGCAGCAGGCGGGCGGTGAGGCCGGAGTCGGGCAGGGCGCCAAAGCGCACCACGGCGTCAAAGCCCTGCTCGACCAGGTTGACGGGCCTGTCCGTCAGGTGCAGCTGCACCTGCACCTCGGGATAGGCGCGCGCAAAGGCCGACAGCGCGGGCGCCAGCCGCTGGCGGCCAAAGCCCAGTGTGCAGGCAATGGACAGCGGGCCGCGCGCCGTGGCGCGCGTGCCCGAGATGCTGCGCTCCAGCGCCTCCAGGTCGGCCAGGATGCGCGCGCCGTCCAGCAGGTAGGCTTCGCCCTCGGGCGTCAGGTGGATGCGCCTTGTCGTGCGCTGCAGCAGGCGCACGCCCAGGCGCCGCTCCAGCAAGGACAGGCGGCGGCTGACGGCGGGCGGCGTCACGCCCATCTGCTGGGCCGCAGCGGCCAGGCTGCCTTCGCGGATCAGCAGCGAGAAGAAACGCAGGTCGGAAAAGCCGTCCATGGTGGATGCGGTGGATGGTTGATTCGTAAATTGAACTGATGGATCAATGCAATATTTTGCTATTTATGCAGCCTGGTTTACTGATTAGGATGGCAGGCTAGGGCCTGTTCACACTAATGTGGGGTCGCGAAGCTGCCTGCCAGCCCGCCAATCAAGGCGCGCGACGCCGTGCGTGTGTCCGCACGCACAAGGAGCGCAACGCCGAGTGGAGGGCTGGCAGGCAGCTTCCCTTCGGGTTGCCTGGCAGCGGGGCCGTCTGCGGCGTTGCACGCGCTTGCAAGGCATCAGCCTTGCTGCGCACGTGCGCCTTGCATACGACCCCGCTGCCGGGCAACGCGATCCCCGCATTAGTGTGAACAGGCCCTCGTCATGAACAACGTAGAAGGAATCTCCGGGATGCACACAGATCCATGGATGCCGGGCCTGCGCCAGCAGCGCATCACGGTCGATGACGGGGTGGAGATCAACGCCTGGGTGGGCGGCCAGGGGCCGGCCCTGCTGCTGGTGCACGGCCACCCGCAGACCAGCGCCATCTGGCACCGCGTCGCGCCCCGGCTGGCGCAGCAGTTCACCGTGGTGCTGGCCGACCTGCGCGGCTATGGCGACTCCTCGCGCCCCGCCGGCGATCCCGAGCATGTGAACTACAGCAAGCGCACCATGGCCCGCGACCTGCTGCGGCTGATGGCGCGGCTGGGCCATGAGCATTTCAGCGTACTGGCGCATGACCGGGGCGCGCGCGTGGCGCACCGGCTGGCCATGGACTATCCCGCCAGCGTGCAGCGTCTGGTGCTGCTGGACATTGCGCCCACGCTGGCCATGTACGAGCAGACCGGCGAGGCCTTTGCGCGCGCCTACTGGCACTGGTTCTTCCTGATCCAGCCCGCGCCGCTGCCCGAGCGCCTGATCGAGGCCGACCCCGCCGCCTATGTGCGCGAGATCATGGGCCGGCGCAGCGCCGGCCTGGCGCCCTTCGATCCCCGGGCGCTGGCCGAGTACCAGCGCTGCCTGGCGCTGCCGGGCAGCGCGCACGGCATGTGCGAGGACTACCGCGCCTCGGCCGGCATCGACCTGGACCATGACCGCGAGGACCGCCGGCTGGGGCGCAGGCTGTCCATGCCGCTGCTGGTGCTCTGGGGCGAGGAGGGCGTGGTGCACCGCTGCTTCGATCCGCTGCGCGAGTGGCAGCTCGTGGCCGACGATGTGCGCGGTCGGCCACTGGCCTGTGGGCACTACATTGCCGAGGAGGCGCCCGACGCACTGCTGGACGCGGCTCTGCCATTTCTGTTGCAGGCCGGGTGAGTGCGGTCATTGCTGGCTTTCGGGACTGCATTCAGGCAAGCCGGCAAAAAAGGGCAAAGAGGGCAAAGGTGCATTCGCCCCATATCTGCGGAGACATAGCGTTCTCCATGGATTCAATTGGTATGCCAATCGTGTCCGGAAAAGGTAAGCAATTGAAAAAACCGCATGCCTGCTGCCCGCATGCAATGCCCAGGTCCCAATCCTTGAAAGCCGCTGGAGACAAGGCCTGGCAAGGGCTGGGCAACGCCTTGCGCCCATAGGGGACCACCGCACAAGGTGCAGGCGGGCCAATGCGCAGCCCATTGCCGATGCATGGTGAAACGCCGAACTGATACAGTCGCGCGGCCCGCCCGAGGGGGAGGGTCTTATTCATCACGGGATATTCACAATGAGCAACAAGAAAACCGCAGTGGCTGCTGCCGTGGCATTGGCCGTCGTGGCCTATGGAGGAACCACCTGGTATACGGGCCAAAGGGCCGAGTCCGGCTACAAGGATGCCGTGGCCGAATTGCGCAAGGTGCTGGGCGAGAAGGCCGTCGTGACCGACGAATACCACAAGGGATTCCT
This sequence comes from Delftia sp. DT-2, assembly GCF_028401915.1. Lineage (NCBI taxonomy): Bacteria > Pseudomonadati > Pseudomonadota > Betaproteobacteria > Burkholderiales > Comamonadaceae > Delftia > Delftia sp. DT-2. The sequence goes on along the minus strand of NZ_JAQOTI010000010.1, from coordinate 168,916 downwards.
GTCGTCCCAGGCCAAGCTGGTGCTGCAGTGGCCTGCGGCTGGCGAGGCCGATGCGCCCGCCGCTGCAGACGCCGGCGCAGAAGCCGCCCCCAAGCCCGTGCGCCTGGTGGTGGACACCACGGTGCGCCACGGCCCGCTGGCCGGTGGCCGCCTGGCGGCAGCGGTGTCGGAGACGCGCTTTGCGCTCGACGGCCTGGACGAAAAGAGCCGCCAGACCCTGGCCAAGGCTGTCGCTCCCACGCTGACCAGCGTGCACCACTTCACGGGCGGCCAGGATGTGCGCCTGCTGCTGCCCGCCGGCGAGCTGGGCGACCAGGAAGTCACCATGCGCTGGCAGGAAATGGTGCTGGACACGGCCCTGGGCGGTGGCAGCGTCAAGGGCACCTGGCGCTGGCCCGAGGTGGCCCTGCTGGGCCTGCCCAGCCGCGACAAGTCCATGGGCGTGGAAGAGGAAGAGGGCGAGGAGGAGGAATCCGACAACGACGAGGCCCTCCCCACCCAGCCGGCCGCAGCGCCGGTGGAGCGCACCAGCATCATGCTCACGGGCCTGGAGAGCAGCTTCGAGAACAAGGTCATCGACGGCCTGTGGGGCCTGGGCCCCGGCAAGGCCAGCGTGCGCATCGCCCGCTTCGGCATGAGCAGCACGCCCGCCGAAGGCGGCGAGGCCAAGACGCTGCTGGACCTCAAGAACGTGGACGGCAGCTCGGTCATCGAGTCCGACAAGACCACGCTGGGCATGACCACCCAGGTCAAGGGCACGGGCCGCATCGGCCCCATCGATTTCGAGTCCGTGGGCTACGAGGAAAAGATCCAGCGCCTGGACATCGAGGCGCTGCGCGGCTTCCAGCGCGTCATGGTCGAGGGCTACCGCAAGGAGGGCCTGGTCAAGGCGCTGGAATCGCTGGAAGAGCAGGGCATGGGCGTGCTGATGCAGAACGCTCCGCGCCTGGTGGCGGCCCTGCCGGCCTACTCCATGAAGCTGCAGGCCACCTACCAGGGCCAGACCGGCCACCTGGAGTACGGCGCCGAAGTGCAAAGCGCGCCCACGCAGGAGCAGGTCGCCCAGGCCGGCTGGATGCCGGCGCTGCTCAAGACCTCGGCACTGCAGGCCAATGCCAGCCTGCCCAAGGCCTGGCTGGAGCCGCTGCTCAAGGCATCGGGCAAGCCCGATGTCTCGGCCGAGGACGTGGAAGGCATGCTGGGCATGGCCCAGGCCACGGGCTATGCCCGCCTGGAAGGCGACAAGCTGGTCAGCGCGCTCAAGATGCAGGCCGGCCAGGTCACGCTCAACGGCAAGCCCATCGCCCTGCCCATGGGCGCGCTGCAGTAAGCGGCCATCCACCTTCCGGGCGTCGCCCCGGAAGGGGTTCTCAGGGGTGCCACTGGCTGGCGCGCACCACAGGGGCCTGTGTGCTGGCGCTGCCCGCCAGCGCATAGGACAGCTGGTTGGCCGCCGCCATCACGGTCTGCGCCATGGCTTCCAGCCGGGACTCGGGCAGGCGCGATGCCGGCCCGGAGATGCACACCGATCCCATCAGCCGCCAGTGCATGCCGAACACCGGCGCCGACACCGTGGCCACGCCCTGTTCGCGCTCGCCGATGGACCAGTGGTAGCCGCGCTGGCGGATCTGCTCGTACACCGGCCCCGGCTCGCCTGAAAACGCCAGGATCACGCGCCCTGGCGAGCCCTGGTCCAGCGGCAGCCCCTCGCCCATGCGTGCATGGTGGCGCAGGGCCTGCGGCCCTTCCACGCGCACGAGGCAGGTGCGCACATTGCCTTCGCGCACATAGAAGGCCGCGCTCTCGCCGCTGGCCTGCGTGAGCGCGCGCAGCGCGGGCTCCAGCACGTTCTGCACATCAAAGCCCGCCTGGTAGCGCGCACCCAGCCAGCCTGCGGCCGGGCCCAGGCGCCAGTCCCCATCGTCCCTTTGCACCATGAAGCCCGACTGCGCCAGCGTGCGCGCCAGCCGCAGCACCGTGGTCTTGTGCAGCGCGCAGCGCCGGCTCAGTTCCGCCAGGGACAGGTGCGACTCCCCGAGGGCGAAGGCGCCAAGCAGCTGCAAGGCACGCGTGACGGCGATGACGCCGCCGTCCTTGGCCGGGCTGGCCTTGTCATCGGGTGGCTGCGCCGGGGAAGGGGTGCTGGGGGGCTTGTTCATGGTGCAAGGCATGCAATTGGTTGCGCTGTATGAAACGGCATTGTATGGGTTGAAACGTTTTCATAAAGTTCGTCCCACGCACCGCAGCCATGCGGGCGTTGGACACAACAAACGGAGACAAACCGCCATGCCGATTCCCTCGCTTTCGCGTTGCCTCAATGCACGCCTTCTTGCCGCCCTGGTCGGCGTTGCCGCCATCGTGCCCATGGGCGCTGCACAGGCCCAGGACACCTATCCCCGCAAGCCCATCCGCCTGGTGGTGCCGTTTCCGCCCGGTGGCGGCACGGACATGATTGCGCGCACCGTGGCCCAGCGGCTGGCGGACCACAACAAGTGGACCGTGGTGGTGGACAACCGGCCCGGCGCCGGCGGCAACCTGGGCGTGGATGCCGTGGCCAAGGCCGCGCCGGACGGCCATACCCTGGTCATGGGCCAGACCAGCAACCTGGCCATCAACCCCTCGCTGTACGCCAGGCTGCCCTATGACCCGCTGAAGGATCTGGTTCCCGTGGCGCTGGTGTCTTCCGCGCCCATCGTGATGGCCGCGCCCGCCAACTCGCCCTACAAGACCTTTGACGACCTGGTCAAGGCCGCCAAGGCCAAGCCCGACGGCCTCACGCTGGGCTACTCGGGCAACGGCACGGTGGCGCACCTGGCCGGCGAACTGGCCGAGAACGCGGCCGGCATCAAGCTGCGCCATGTGCCCTACAAGGGCGCAGCCCAGGCCATGACCGACCTGGTGGGCGGGCAGATCGATTTCTACATGTCGGCCGTGCCCACGCTGCTGGGCCAGGTGCGCAACGGCAAGCTGCGCGCGGTGATGGTGACCTCGCTCAAGCGGTCTGACCAGCTGCCGCAGACGCCCACGCTGGCCGAGTCGGGCTACAAGGACTTCGAGGCCGTCACCTGGTTCGGCGTGCTGGCGCCGGCGGGCACGCCGCAGGCCATCGTGCAGCAGCTGAACAAGGCCATCAACGACGCGCTGCTGGTGCCCGAGGTGGCCGAGAAGCTGCGCTCCGAAGGCGGCGAGGTGCTGGGCGGTTCGTCCGAGAAGTTCGCCGCGCTGCTGCGCGCCGAGGTGCCGCGCTGGGCACGCATCGTCAAGGACTCGGGCGCCAGCCTGGACTGAGCCCGGGGCAGGGGCGCCAGCCCTTTCGCTTCCTTCTCGCTCCCACCTCCCTTCCTTTCCTCCATCGAGATCTCGCCATGGACTGCGACAGCCTTGCCGTGCCCGTCCGTTTGGCCTTTGCCTCGGGCGGCAGCGGAACCGTCTTGCAGATGCAGGGCGAGCTGCTGCAAAGGCAGGGCGGCGTGCGCTTCATCCATGTGCCCTACAAGGGCGACACGCCCGCGCTGGCCGTGACCTCGGCGGCGCGCCTGAAGGCCCTGCCTGACGTGCTCACCATGGCCGAGGCCGGCATGGTCGGCGGCACGTCCCGGCAATTGGGCGAGCTGCAGAAATCCGACTCCGCCAAGTGGGCCCAACTCATCCGCGAGGCCGGCATCAAGGCCGACTGACGCGCTTGCATCTTCCTGTTTTCCTTCACCTCATCTCGCTGGACCATCATGAGCCAACTCCCAGAAATCATCCGTGACATAGAGCGCGTGGACGCCCAAGTCGTGCAGCGCGCAGCCGGCTTTCAGGCCGCCATCCTGGCCGACGTGGCGGGCCGCCGCGGCACCATGCATTCGCGCGTGGCGCCCGTGCACCAGGGCATGAAAGTGGCCGGCCCGGCCTTCACCGTCGAGGTGCGTCCCGGCGACAACCTCATGATCCACGCCGCCATCGCGCTGGCCCGGCCCGGCGACGTGCTGGTCATCGACGGCAAGGGCGACCAGACCGCCGCGCTGATGGGCACGCTGATGCTCAGCGCCTGCAAGAAGCTGGGCCTGGCCGGCGTCATCGTGGACGGCGCCATCCGCGACCGGCTGGAGCTGCTGGAGCTGGACTTCCCCGTGTTCAGCGCAGGCTTCAATCCCGCAGGCCCTACCAAGTTCGTACCGGGCCGCATCAACCACGCCATCTGCGCTGGTGGCACGACGGTTCACCCGGGCGACCTGGTGGTGGGCGATGCCGATGGCGTGGTCGTCATCGAGCGCGCCAAGGCACCCGCCATGCTGGAGCTGGCCGTGAAGAAGGTGGCCGACGAGGCCGCCCGCATCGAGGCCATTGCGCGCGGCGACACGGCATCGAAGTGGCTGCCCGCGGCCCTGCGCGCGGCCGGCGTGCTCAAGGAAGGGGAATCGCTGTGAGCACCGTCATCGTCACCGGCGCCGATCTGGCGCCACAGGCCCTGGACCTGCTGGCCCGGCACGACATCGTCTATGCGGGCAAGACGCCCACCGAAGAGGACCTGGTCGCGCTGTGCCGCGACCATGATCCCGTGGCCATCATCGTGCGCTACGGCAAGGTGGGCGCGGCCGTGATGGACGCGGCGCCCTCGCTGCGCGTGATCTCCAAGCACGGCAGCGGCACGGACACCATCGACAAGGCGGCCGCCGCCGAACGCGGCATTGCCGTGGTGGCCGCCGCGGGCGCCAATGCGGCGGCCGTGGCCGAGCAGGCACTCGCGCTGCTGCTGGCCTGCGCCAAGTCGGTGGTGGCGCTGGACGCCCGCATGCACGCAGGCCACTGGGACAAGGCCACGCACAAGAGCCTGGAGCTGGGCGGGCGCACCGTGGGCCTGGTGGGGCTGGGCGCCATCGGCCTGCGCTTTGCGCGCATGGCCGATGCGCTGGGCATGCGCGTGATCGGCTTCGATCCCTTCGCAAAGAACCTGCCCGCCTACGTGCAGCCCGTGGACCTGGAAACCATCTGGCGCGAGTCCGACGCGATTTCGCTGCACTGCCCGCTGACCGAGGAAAACCGGGGCATGCTCGGCGCCTCCACGCTGGCGGCCTGCAGGCGCGGCGTGATCGTGGTCAACACCGCACGCGGCGGCCTGATCGACGAGGCCGCGCTGCTGGCCGCCGTGCGCTCGGGCCAGGTGGCGGCCGCAGGGCTGGACAGCTTTGCGGTGGAGCCCATGGTGGCCGGCCACCCGTTCCAGGGCGAAAGGAACTTCGTGCTCAGCCCCCATATCGGCGGCGTGACCGGCGATGCCTACGTGAACATGGGCGTGGGCGCGGCCCGCAATGTGCTGGAGGTGCTGGCCCGCGTGCCTGCGGCGGCCGGCGCCTGAGCCAGGGCAGGGGCGCCGTGCGCGCCCTTGGCCCATGCATGTGCATGCATGTGATTTGAGGAGACAAGCGATGTCGAGGAATTTCCAAGAGGTCCGCCGCCTGGCCTTGCGCGGCGGCCTGCTGGCCGCCGTGGGGCTGGCCGTGCTGGGCGCCCAGCCCGCGCTGGCGCAGAAGGACTATCCGGCCAAGCCCGTGCGGCTGGTCGTGGGCTTTGCGGCGGGCGGCCCCACCGACGTGGTGGCGCGCGCCTTTGCCGACCATGCGGGCAAGGCGCTGGGCCAGCCCTTCGTGGTGGACAACAAGCCCGGGGCCAACACCATACTGGCCGCGCAGGCCGTGGCTGGCGCGCCGGCCGATGGCTATACGCTGCTGTTCGGCGCCACCAACCACAGCATGATCCCGGCGCTGTACCAGGGCCGCGTGAAGTTCGACGTGGTGCGCTCGTTCCGGCCGCTGTGCACGGTGGCCAGCAGCCCCACGGTGCTGGTCGTGGGGCCGGGCATGCCGGCGCGCAACCTGCAGGAGTACATGGACCAGGCACGCAGCCGGCCCGGCAGCGTCACGGCCGGCACGGCGGGCATGGGCAGTTCGGGCCATTTCGCCACCGAGATGTTTGCGCGGGCCAAGGGCCTGAAGCTCAACCACGTGCCCTACAAGGGCGCGGCGCCCGTGGTCACGGATCTCATGGGCGGCCAGCTCGACAGCTCCTTCGCCACGCTGGGCTCGGTGCTGCCCCAGGTGCGCAGCGGCAAGCTCACGGCGCTGGCCGTGGCTTCGCCCAGACGCGCGTCCCTGCTGCCCCAGGTGCCCACCTTTGCCGAAGCGGGTGGCGGCGACTACTCGGCCGATGTCTGGTACGGCGTGCTCGCGCCGGCCGGCATTCCCGACGGCGCGGCCCAGGCGCTGGAGCGCGTGGCCGTGGAGTTTGCCAAGAGTGCATCGGCCGCGGACAAGCTGCACGGCCTGGGCATGGATGCCGAGTCGAGCTGCGGCAGCGCCTTCGCGCAGCGCGTGGCCAGCGAAGCGGCCTCCTATGCGCAGATCGCCCGCGAACTGAACCTGAAGGCGGATTGATTCGGCCGCCGCCCCCTCTAAAAAATCTGGAGACAAGCCATGAAATTCCTTGCCAGAACCCTGATCGCGGCCTGCGCCCTGGCCGCCGCCGTGGCCCAGGCCGCCTTTCCCGAGCGTCCCATCACCCTGGTCGTGCCCTATGCGCCCGGCGGCGGCGCCGACGCGGCCGCGCGCCTGCTGGCCACGCGCATGGGCGCGCGGCTGGGCACCAGCATCATCGTGGACAACCGGCCCGGGGCCAGCGGCACCATTGGCGCCAGCCAGGTGGCCAAGGCGCGCGCCGATGGCTACACGGTGCTCTACGACGCCACGCCGTTTTCCATCAACCCGCATCTGTTTGCCAAGCTGCCCTATGCGCGCAGCGCGCTGCAGCCGCTGTCGCTGGTGCTGCTCATGCCCAATGTGGTCGTGGTCAAGGCCGACTCGCCCGTGCGCAGCGTGGCCGACCTGGCGGCCAGGGCCAAGGCGCAGCCGGGCAAGATCAACTTCGCCTCGGGCGGCAGCGGCACGGTGCAGCGCCTGGCGGCCGAGCTGTTCCGCCAGCGGCTGGAGCTGGACATGGTCCATGTGCCCTACAAGAGCGGCGGGCCGGCCATTGCCGATGTGATGGGCGGGCAGGTGGACTTCATGTTCGGCACCATGGCGGCCACCTATCCGCTGGTCACGGGCGGCAAGCTGCGCGCCCTGGCCGTGGCGGCGCCCCAGCGCTCGGCCCGCCTGCCCGATGTGCCCACCGTGTCCGAGACCGTGATTCCCGGCTACGAGGCCTATGAGTGGAACGGCATCTTCCTGCCCACGGGCACGCCCGAGCCCGTGGCCGCGCGCCTGCACCAGGCGCTGTCCGAGGTGCTGCAGGAAGCCGAGGTGCGCCAGCGCCTGAGCGACCTGGGCGCCCAGCCCATGGCATCGACGCCGGCCGAGTTCGCCGCCTTCCTCCAGAAGGAAGACGCCAAGTGGGGCGAGGTGGTGCGCAAGGGCGCCATCGTGCTGGACTGAGCGCATGGGCATGACCGACATCGCCATGGCCGTGCCGCACTCGGCCGGCACGAGCCGGCCTGCGCGCACGCTGCCGCCCCTGGCTTGCGACAGCCACATGCACATCTTCGATGCGCGCTTTGCGCCGTCGCCGCACTGGCCGCGCACGCCTCCGCAGGCCGACGTGGCCATGTACCGCCAACTGCAGCGGCGCCTGGGCACCTCGCGCGCCGTGGTGGTCACGCCCTCGACCTATGGCACGGACAACGCCTGCACGCTGGATGCGCTGGAGCGCCTGGGCGATGATGCGCGCGGCGTGGTCGTGGTCGCCCACGATGTGGCCGATGCCGAGCTGGACCGGCTGGCCACGCACCGCGTCTGCGGGCTGCGCGTGAACTTTGTCTCGCCGCAGTCCTGGGGCGAGACCACGGCCCACATGCTGGTCACGCTGGCGCACCGGGTCGCACGGCTGGGCTGGCATGTGCAGGTCTTCGTGCAGCCCGAACAGCTGGTGGCGCTGGAGCCCGTGCTGGGCGCGCTGCCCGTGCCCCTGGTCGTGGACCACCTGGGTCGCATCGATCCGGCCGCGGGCATGCAGGGCGTGGAGGGCGCGGCCCATGCCGCGCTGCGCCGGCTGCTCGATGGCGGCAACACCTGGGTCAAGCTCTCCGGCGCCTATATGCGTTCATCGGTGGGCGGCCCCTCCTATGCCGACACGCTGCCGCTGGGCCGCGACCTGGTGCGCGCCGCACCCGAGCGCCTGGTCTGGGGCAGCGACTGGCCGCACACCACCGAGGCGCCGGGCTCCGTCGACGATGCCGACCTGGTCGATCTGCTGCAGGCCTGGGCGGGCACGGACGAGGCCATGGACCGCATCCTGGTCGACAATCCAGCGCGCCTGTACGGTTTCAGCGCCATCCCCTGAAATCCCGAGAAAGACAAGCACCATGTTCCTGCTGCAAGCCCCCCAGGTCTGCGACCTCGAATCGTTCACCGCCATGCCCGACGCCCTGCGCCGCCCCGAGCGCAGCGAGTGGGCCGATGCCAACCGGGGCGGCGCCGTCACCGACTCCTTCCTCGAGGGGCCGGTGTTCGACGGCGCCGGCAACCTGTACGTGGCCGACATTCCCTGGGGCCGCGTGTTCCGCATCGATCCGCAAGGCGCCTGGACCCTGGTGGCCGAGTACGACGGCGAGCCCAACGGCATGAAGTTCCTTGACGAGCGCACGCTGCTGATCACCGACTACAAGAACGGCCTGATGTGCCTGGAGGTGGCCACGGGGCGCGTCAGCCCCTATCTGCAGCGGCGCAACAGCGAGCGTTTCAAGGGCGTGAACGACCTGGTCTTCGATGCCGAAGGCAACCTCTACTTCACCGACCAGGGCCAGAGCGGCCTGCACGATCCCAGCGGCCGCCTGTACCGCCTGCGTCCGGACGGCCGGCTGGACCTGCTGCTGGCCAACGTGCCCAGCCCCAACGGCGTGGCGCTGTCGCCCGACGGCCGCGTGCTCTACCTGGCCGTGACGCGCGGCAACTGCGTCTGGCGCGTGCCCCTGCTGCCCGATGGCAGCGTGGCCAAGGTGGGGCAGTTCTTCACCTCCTACGGCCCCAGCGGGCCCGACGGGCTGGCCGTGGATGACCAGGGCCGGCTGCTGGTGGCCAACCCGGGCCTGGGCCTGGTGTGGGTGCTCAACCACCGCGCCGAGCCCGTGCAGGTGCTGCGTGGCGTGCCGGGAAGCTCGCTCACCAACCTGGCCTTTGGCGGCGCTGACCGTCGCACGCTGCATGTGACGGACTCCACGCACGGGTGCATTCTGCGTGCCCGGCTGGAGGCGCCGGGGCTGGCGCTGCACGGCTTGAACAAGGGCTGAGGCGGCCGTCGCGACCTTCTCAGCCGTCTCGGCAGTCTCAGTCGTCGCAACCGTTCCTCAGGGCCTGGCCGGCATGTCCAGGATCTCCCGGGCTTCCTGCAGCAGGCCTATCCACAGCTGCTCCTGCTGTATGCCGGCCTTGAGCACCAGGTGCTGCAGCCGCCGCTCGCGCGTGGGCGGCTTGTCCAGGAAGTCGCGCTGCTCCAGGCGCTGGTAGACGTCCAGCTGCGCCTGGTGCAGTGCCAGCAGCCGTTGCACTTCGTCCTGCAGTCCGCAGGGCCCCACCACCGCCTCGGCACGCAGGCGGACCATCCATTCCTCGCGCAGCGGCTTGGGGTCTTCCTGCTCGGCCACCCAGCGCTTGAGCTCCTTGCGGCCCGTGGGCAGGATGCGGTACTGGCGCTTGCGGCCCCGGCCGGATTCGGCGGGCAGGGCCTCGATCCATTGCGCCTCTTCCAGCCGGGCGAGTTCGCGGTAGATCTGCTGGTGCGTGGCATTCCAGAAATAGCCGATGGAGCGGTCGAAGCGCTCGGCAAGTTCCGAGCCCGAGCAGGGGTGCTCGACCAAGGCGGTGAGAAGGGCGTGTGGCAGGGACATCGGCAACAAAGGGACTGGCGCTGGGCGCCATCTTACGGGCCTGCATGGAGGTGCGGCCAAGCGCTGCAGTCATTTCTGCAATTTTTTGCGCAACCAGTTGCATAAATAAAGGAGGCTGACTACATTCATGCAATCAGTTGCATAAAAAAGCGAGACAGGCATGACCCACTACCCCCACCTGAATGCCGAACTGGACCTGGGCTTCACCACGCTCAGAAACCGCGTGCTCATGGGTTCCATGCACGTGGGCCTGGAGGAGGCGCCCAACGGCTTCGAGCGCATGGCCGCCTTCTACGCCGAGCGCGCGCGCGGCGAGGTGGGCTTGATCGTCACGGGCGGCATCGCCCCCAATGAGCGCGGCCGGCCCATGAAGGGCGGCGCCATGATGGTCAATGAGCACGAGGCGGACCAGCACCGCATCGTCACGCAGGCCGTTCATGCCGAGGGCGGCAAGATCGCCATGCAGATCCTGCACTTCGGCCGCTATGCCTACCAGCCCGGGCTGGTGGCGCCCAGCGCGCTGCAGGCGCCCATCAACCCCTTCGTGCCGCATGCGCTGACGGGCGACGAGGTGGAGCAGACCATCGAGGACTTCGTGCGCTGCGCAGCCCTGGCCCGGCATGCGGGCTACGACGGCGTGGAGATCATGGGCTCCGAGGGCTACCTGATCAACGAGTTCATTGCGGCGCGCACCAACCACCGCGATGACGAATGGGGCGGCAGCTACGCGGGCCGCATGCGCTTTGCGGTGGAGATCGTGCGGCGCACGCGCCAGCGCGTGGGGCGGGACTTCATCATCATCTACCGCCTGTCCATGCTGGACCTGGTGGAAGGCGGCTCCACGCTGGAGGAAGTGATCGCGCTGGCCCAGGCCATCGAGGCCGCGGGCGCCACGCTGCTGAACACGGGCATAGGCTGGCACGAGGCGCGCATCCCCACCATTGCCACCAAGGTGCCGCGCGCCGCCTATGCCTGGGTCACGCAGCGCGTGATGGGGCAGGTGGACATCCCGCTGATCACCTCCAACCGCATCAACACGCCCGAAGTGGCCGAGCGCCTGCTGGCCGAGGGCTATGCCGACATGGTCTCCATGGCCCGGCCGCTGCTGGCCGATGGCGACTTCGTGCGCAAGGCGCGCCAGGGCCGGGCCAACGAGATCAACACCTGCATTGCCTGCAACCAGGCCTGCCTGGACCATACCTTTGGCGGCAAGATCACCTCCTGCCTGGTCAACCCGCGCGCCTGCCATGAGACCGAGCTGGTGATTGCGCCCGCGCCCGCCGCCAAGCGCATCGCCGTGGTGGGCGCCGGCCCGGCGGGCCTGAGCTTTGCCGTCACCGCCGCGCAGCGCGGCCATGCGGTGACGCTGTTCGATGCGGCCAGCGAGATCGGCGGGCAGTTCAACATTGCCAAGAAGGTGCCCGGCAAGGAGGAGTTCCACGAGACGCTGCGCTACTTCCGCCGCCAGCTGGAGCTGGGCGGCGTGGCGCTGCGACTGGGCCACCGCGTGGAGGCTGCCCAGCTCATCGAGGGCGGCTATGACGAGATCGTGCTGGCCACGGGCATACGGCCGCGCGTTCCCGCCATCGACGGCGTGGACCATCCCAAGGTCCTCGGCTACCTGGACGTGCTGCAGGGCGACAGGCCCGTGGGCGAGCGCGTGGCCATCATCGGCGCGGGCGGCATCGGTTTCGATGTGGCCGAGTACCTGACCCATGCCGACGACAGCGGCGCCGTGGCGCCCCGCAAGTTCTATGCGGAGTGGGGCATAGACACGGACTACGCCCAGGCCGGCGGCCTGGCGCAGCCGCAGGCCGAGCCCTCGCCGCGCCGCGTGCACCTGCTGCAGCGCAAGTCCACCAAGGTGGGCGACCAGCTGGGCAAGACCACGGGCTGGATACACCGCACCTCGCTGAAGGCACGCAGCGTGGCCATGGGCTCGGGCGTGGCCTATGAGCGCATCGACGACGCCGGGCTGCACATCACCGTGGACGGCCAGCCGCAACTGCTGGAGGTGGACAACGTCGTGCTCTGCGCGGGCCAGGAGCCGCAGCGCGAGCTGCATGCGGCCCTGAGCGCGGCGGGCTGCAGCGTGCACCTGATCGGCGGCGCCGACGTGGCGGCCGAACTCGACGCCAAGCGCGCCATTCTGCAAGGCACCACGCTGGCGGCCAGCCTTTGAGGGCGCCGCCCGATTCCGTTTTCCACCTCAACCACCAGGAGACAAGCATGTCCCAGCCCCCGAAGAACGCCCATCCCGCAGTCGCCCGCTCCCTGGAGCTGTGGCATCGCATGGTTGCCGCCAGCGACCTGGGAGAGCTGCACACCATCGTCCATCCCGACGCAGTGTTCCGCTCGCCCATGGCCAACACGCCCTATGCCTCGGCAGCCGCGCTGATGCTGGCGCTGTCCACCGTGGTCCAGGTGTTCGAGAACTTCACCTACCACCGCCAGATGGCCAGCGATGACGGCCTGGACGTGGTGCTGGAGTTCAGCGCCAGCGTGGGTGGCAAGAACCTCAAGGGCATCGACTTCATCCGCTTCGACGAGCAGGGGCTGATCCGGGAATTCGAGGTCATGGTGCGCCCCATGAGCGGCCTGCAGGCCCTGGGCACGGAGATGGGCAAGCGGCTGGGCGACAAGCTTCCCGCCTTCAAGGCCGTGGCCTGAGGGCAGGGCGCGCCATGAAAAACGCCCCCGAAGTTTCGGGGGCGTTTTGCCGTGGGCGTCAGCCGGTCAGAGCGTGCCGGCCTTCTGGCGGGCGATGGCATCGGCCACGCCCTTGCCGTAGGCCGGGTCGGCCTGGGTGCAGTGCGCTATGTGCTTTTGCACGATGTGCTCGGACACACCGGCGATGTTGCGCGCCGTGTTCTCGAACAGGCGCTGCTGCGCATCGGGCGTGAGCAGGCGGAACAGGTCGCCGGGCTGGGTGAAGTAGTCGGCATCGTCCTCGCGGTAGTTCCAGCGGTCGGCCGCGCCGTTGAGGGCCAGCGGCGGCTCGGCGAAGGCCGGCTGCTCCTGCCACTCGCCCTTGGTGTTGGGCTCGTAGGCGATGGTGCCGCCGTAGTTGCCGTCCACGCGCATGGCGCCATCGCGGTGGTAGGCGTGGTAGGGGCAGCGCGGCGCGTTCACGGGGATCTGGTGGTGGTTCACACCCAGGCGGTAGCGCGCGGCATCGCCGTACGAGAACAGGCGCGACTGCAGCATGCGGTCGGGCGAGGGGCCGATGCCCGGCACCAGGTTGGCCGGCGTGAACGAGGCCTGCTCCACATCGGCGTGGTAGTTGCGCGGGTTGCGGTTGAGCTCCATCACGCCCACTTCGATCAGCGGGTAGTCCTTCTTGCTCCAGACCTTGGTCAGGTCGAAGGGGTGGAAGCGGTAGGTCTCGGCTTCATGCTCGGGCATGATCTGCACGCACAGCTTCCAGCGCGGGAACTCGCCGCGCTCGATGGCCTCGAGCAGGTCGCGCTGGCTGCTTTCACGGTCGGAGGCGACGACGGAGGCCGCCTCGGAATCGGTGAAGTTCTCGATGCCCTGCTGGCAGACCCAGTGGAACTTGACCCAGTGGCGCTCGTTGCTGGCGTTGATGAAGCTGTAGGTATGCGAGCCGAAGCCATGCATGTGGCGGTAGCCGCGCGGAATGCCCCGGTCGCTCATGACGATGGTGATCTGGTGCAGCGCCTCGGGCAGGCCGGTCCAGAAGTCCCAGTTGTTCTCGGGCGAGCGCAGGTTGGTGTAGGGGTCGCGCTTGACGGCCTTGTTCAGGTCCGGGAACTTGAGCGGGTCGCGGAAGAAGAACACCGGCGTGTTGTTGCCCACCAGGTCCCAGTTGCCTTCCTCGGTATAGAGCTTGACGGCGAAGCCACGGATATCGCGCTCGGCGTCGGCCGCGCCGCGCTCGCCGGCCACGGTGGAAAAGCGCGCGAACACTTCGGTCTGCTTGCCGATGTCGGAGAACACCTTGGCGCGGGTGTAGCGCGTGATGTCACCCGTCACGGTGAAGGTGCCGAAGGCGCCCGAGCCCTTGGCGTGCATGCGGCGCTCGGGAATCACTTCGCGGTTGAAGTGGGCCATTTTTTCCAGATGCCACAGGTCCTGCAGCAGCATCGGGCCACGCGGGCCGGCCGTGAGCGAGTCCTGGTTGTTGGCAACCGGGGCACCTGCGGCGGTGGTGAGCTTGTGGGTCATGGTCTCTCCTTGATCGAGGGGTGGTAGCGGCGCCGGCTTGCACGCAGGCAGCGCGGCGCTTGGAAAATCAATAGCTGCGTGCTATCGAATTGCTTTTATTGTTGTTTCGTTCTATGGATGCGGCAAGGCTTTGGCGATTGGCAAATCTCAACTGCGCCATAGCCAAAAAATTTCACCGCACCCCGCCTGCGTCGTGCCGGGCATGCTTTTTGCCAAGGCATTGTGTTGCGCGGGCGGATACGGCCCGTGTAGGCCGTCGCCCTGTCAGCCAGAGACCAGCTTGTGGACCAGATCGGCGGCCGTGGAGGCGCCGTACTTGCGCATCAGCCGTGCGCGGTAGATCTCCACCGTGCGGTGGCTGATGGCCAGGGCGCGGCCGATTTCCTTGGAGGTCAGGCCTTCCAGCAGGCGGGCGGCCACCTCGCGCTCGCGCCCCGTGAGTTCGGCCTTGACGGGGCGCTGGGCGCTGAGGTCCTCGAAGCTCCAGATGCCCGAGGCATGCGGGTCGCTGCGGTCCAGCGTGCGGCCCGTGACATGGCACCAGAACGTTTCGCCGTTGGCGCGCTTCATGATGCGGTTGTCCGAATAAAAGCCCCTTGCATTGAGAATGGGCGCGATGCGCGCGCCCAGCCGCTCATACTCGTCGGCGCTGGGGTAGAGGATCTGGAAGGTCTGGCCGATCAGCACCTCGCGCGAGGCCTCGAACATCTCGCAGACCTGGCGGTTGCAGTCGATCATGGTGCGGTTGCGCGAGATCACGAGACCGACGGGGGCGGCCTCGAACGCCAGCCTGTAATCTATATCCATGGGCAAATCTTTACGAAAAACTACTTATGCAAGTACGTAGTATCGTAGCGCATCCAATCTGAAGGAGACATGTGTGAAAAAGCTCTACCCCTCTGCGGAGCAGGCGCTCCAGGGCGTCGTGGCCGACGGGCAATTGCTGGCTGTGGGAGGCTTCGGCCTGTGCGGCATTCCCGAGGCCCTGATCGACGCGCTGCGTGACAGCGGCGTCAAGGGCCTGACGGTGATTTCCAACAACGCGGGCGTGGACGGCTTTGGCCTGGGCAAGCTGCTGGAGACGCGCCAGATCAAGAAGATGATCTCGTCGTATGTGGGCGAGAACAAGGAGTTCGAGCGCCAGTACCTGGCCGGCGAGCTGGAGCTGGAATTCACGCCCCAGGGCACGCTGGCCGAGAAGCTGCGCGCAGGCGGCGCCGGCATTCCCGCCTTCTTCACCAAGACCGGCGTGGGCACCATGGTGGCCGAGGGCAAGGAGCTGCGCGAGTTCGACGGCGAGACCTATGTGATGGAGCGCTCGCTCGTGCCCGATGTCTCCCTGGTCAAGGCCCACCGTGCCGACAAGAGCGGCAACCTGCAGTTCCGCCTGACGGCGCGCAACTTCAACCCTGCCGCCGCCACGGCCGGCAAGGTCTGCATCGTGGAAGTGGAGGAGGTGGTCGAGGTCGGCGAGATCGCACCGGACGACATCCACCTGCCCGGCATCTACGTGCACCGCATCGTGCACAACCCGAACCCCGAAAAGCGCATCGAAAAGCGCACCATCACAGAAAAACAAGGAGCCTGACCATGCCGTGGACCCAAGACCAGATGGCCGCCCGCGCGGCCCAAGAACTCGAAGACGGCTTCTACGTCAACCTGGGCATCGGCATTCCCACCCTGGTGGCCAACCACACGGGTGACAAGGAAGTGTGGCTGCAGTCGGAGAACGGCATGCTGGGCATCGGCCCCTTCCCGACCGAGGATGCCGTGGACGCCGACCTGATCAACGCCGGCAAGCAGACCGTGACGACGATTGCCGGCTCGTCCATCTTCGGCAGCGACCAGTCGTTCGCCATGATCCGCGGCGGCAAGATCAACCTGTCCATCCTGGGCGCCATGCAGGTGTCCGAGAAGGGCGACCTGGCCAACTGGATGATCCCCGGCAAGATGGTCAAGGGCATGGGCGGCGCCATGGACCTGGTGGCGGGCGTCAAGCGCGTCATCGTGCTCATGGAGCATGTGGCAAAGAAGAAGGACGGCACGACCGACCTCAAAATTCTTCCCGCCTGCACTCTGCCTTTGACCGGCGTGGGCGTGGTGGACCGTATCATCACCGACCTGGGAGTGATGGACGTGACGCCGCAGGGCCTGAAGCTCGTGGAACTGGCCCCCGAAGTGAGCTTCGAGGACATCCAGTCCAAGACCGGCGTGACGCTGATTCGCTGATGTTGCCGTGCTGTGCAGTGCCTGCCTGGTGCAGGCCTGCGCGACGAGAGCCCGCCTTGCGCGGGCTCTTTTGCTTATATTTCAGATTTCGAGCCAATGGGAGCCTCTATGACGGATGTCGCGGCCGTGCGCAATCCACCGACAGCGCAGGGATGGAAGGACGAGGGCGTGCATTTCCTGCGCGCCGTCACCGACATGGCCGAGCATTGCAACGTGGTGACCGGCGAGCCCATCTTCAACGACAAGGGTGTCAAGCTCGTGGACAAGGGCGCGCGCATCGACAGCAACATGTACGAGCGCCTGGTCAAGCACAAGCTGCGCGACCCCATCGACAAGCACCTGGGCGTTGACAACCGCGTGGACGTGCTGGCCATCGAGGCCCAGGCCATGGTGCAGTGCGAGACCGTGGACCTGATGCGCCGCCTGGTGCAGTCGCTGGGCGGCACGGACCGGCTGCTGGCGCCGCTGCGCCTGATGGTGCTGCCGCCGCAGATCGCCTTCAAGCTCACGGTCATGCGCGAGCAGCGCCCCGAGCTGTTCGCCCACAGCCTGCAGATGATGCTGGTGGCCGTCTACCTGGCGCTGCAAAGCGAATGGAGCGAGCGTGAATGCGGCCCGCTGGCCACGGCGGCCCTGCTGCACGATGTGGGCATGCTCTACATGGACCCGGCCTGGACCGACCCCAACTACCGGCTCACGGGCGCCGAGCGCAAGCACCTGGTGGCGCACTCGGTCACGGGCATGCTCATCATGCGGGGCGCGGGCGCGTATTCGCAGGACGTGGAAATGGCCGTGCTCGAGCACCACGAGCGCATGGACGGCACGGGCTATCCGCGCGGCGTGCATGGCGAAGCCATCTCCAAAATGGGCCGCATCCTGTTGCTGGCCGAGGTGGTCTCGGCCTTCTTCGACAAATTCCAGGACCTGCCCGGCCAGCGCCTGTCGCTGATGCTGCGCATGAACCACCGCCGCTATCCGGCCGATCTGGTCGGCATCCTGCTGCCGCTGCTGTACGACGAGATCTCGCCGGGCACGCCGCTGCCGCCGCTGCAGGCCGAGGTCACGCACAGCGTGGCAGCGCTGTCGGCCGCCTTCCAGATGTGGAACACGTTCAGCCAGGCCTTTCCCGAGCGCTGGCAGGCCATGCCCGACCACCAGGCGGCCGTCTACATCGACTCCAGCATCGGCAGCCTGCAAAAGCAGCTGGCCGAGGCCGGCCTGCACCCGAACCAGCAAACCGACCTGCTGGCCTACCTCAAGGACGACGTGCAGGGCATGAGCGAGCTGGCCCTGCTCAGCCGCGAGGCCCTGTGGCAGCTGCAGGCCATCGTCAACGCCTGCCTGCGCCGCTGGCCCGCCATCAACGCCCGCACCCACGCCGTGGACACGGCGGTCGCGCAATGGTGCGAAGCCTGCATGCAGATCGACGCCACGCCGCCGCCGGGTGGGGCAGCGGCAACAGCTGCGCACTGAGACAGCCGGGCTTGCCCGGCTTTTTTTACATCCGTGGATCTCTTGGAAATCAAGAGTGCTGTATATTAATACAGTATTTGAGATTTTCCCCATGACCACGCCCCACGCCTCCCAACCTGCGCAGCCCGCCCCCATGGCGGGCGCGGCGCGTGTGCTGCCTCAGTTGCAGGGCGTGTGGCGTGGCGATGGCTGGCAGCAGGCGCTGCAGCAGCGCGTCCAGCCTTCGGGCCATGCGCTGCTGGATGCGCAATTGCCGGGCGGGGGCTGGCCGCTGGGCGCGATGGTCGAGCTGCTGCAGCCCGCCCATGGCCATGCCGAATGGCCGCTGCTGTTGCCGGGTCTGGCGGCCCTGATGCAGCGCAGCGCGGGCCAGGTGGTGCTGGTGGCACCGCCTTGCAGGCCTTTTGCACCGGGACTGGAAGCGGCGGGCGTGGCGGCGCACCGGCTGTGCTGCGTGGAGGCCGATACCCACCCCGGCACCCACCCCGGCGCCCACCCGGCAGGCGATGGGGCAGGGCTGGCCTGGGTCTGTGAGCAGGCACTGCGCTGCCGCGACGTGCTGGCCGTGCTGGCCTGGCTGCCGGCCGGTCTGCCCATGGCCACGCTGCGCCGGCTGCAATGGGCGGCCGCTGCGCAGGGGCGCATTCTGTGGCTGTGGCGCGAGGCCTCGGCCGCCCTGCAGACGGTGGCCTCGCCTGCGCCGCTGCGGCTGCGCGTGGAGACAGAGTTGGGGGAGCCGGGCGAAGGCGGCACGCCAGCCTGCCTGCGCGTGCAGTTGCTCAAGCGCCGGGGGCCTGCGCTGGAGCATCCCTTGAAACTGCCGCTGCACCACTGGGCCTGGCAGGACGTGCTGCAGGCCCAGGCCCAGCGGCGCACCCGGCAGGCGGGCGAGGCGCAGCGCTGGCTTCATGGACACGGGCAACTGCTGCCCGCCGAGGCGCCCGCCCTGCAGGCGGCAGCGCACACCCTGGGATGAGATGCCATGGCACAGCCGAATCAAGCACTGCACTGGATTGCCTGGCCGCTGCATGCCGCGCAGGGCGATGGCCAGGGCAACGGCGACAGTGATGGCAAAGGCAGTGCCTGCGCGCAGCAGGCCTGGTGGGCCCTGCGCTGGACGCCGCGCGTGGCCGTCTGGCAGGGCGCAGGGCAGGCCGTGGCGCTGATGGAGGTGGGCAGCGTGGAGCGCCTGTGGGGCGGCCGCCAGTCCATGCTGCTGGGCCTGCTGCGCGCTCTGCGTGAACAGCAGCCTGACACATGGCAGGCAGGCAGCCCGCAGATGCCGGTCTGGGCCCGGGCCGCCACGGCCTGGCAGGCGCTGGCCCGGCTGCGCTGGCGCATGCAGGGCACGGATTCGCGCCAGCCCTGGCCGCCTGCCGATGCCCTGCCGATCTGGACCCTGCCCGCGCTCGAACCCCATGCGCCGGCCCTGGAGCGCATGGGCTGCCGCCGCTGGGGCGAGCTGCGCGCCCTGCCGCGCGCGGGCCTGGCACGGCGCATCGGGCTGCCGGCGCTGCTGGCGCTGGACCAGGCCTATGGCAGCAGCCCCCATGCGCTGGACTGGCTGGAGCTGCCCGAACACTTTGCATTGCGCGCCGACCTGGGCTATCCGGCCAGCGACGCCCAGGCCCTGCTGCAGGCCGCCCGGCCCCTGCTGCGTGCGCTGCAGGCCTGGCTGCAGGCCCGCCACCAGGGCGTGCTGGGCCTGCAACTGCGCTGGCACCACGATCTGCGGCGCGTGGACGGCACGCAGCTGCCGGCCTGGGAAGCGCTGGACATCCGCACGGCCCGGCCCGCCCAGGCGCTGGAGCACATGGAGCGCCTGCTGCGCGAACGCCTGGCCCGCACGCCCTGGCGCGCGCCTGCGGACATGCTGGAGCTGGTGGCGCTGGACACCGCGCCTTTCGCGGCCGATGCCGGCAGTTGCCTGCCACCGGCCGCGCCCGGTCCGGCGCCGCTGGGCGAGGCGGCAGGCGCGACAGACGTGGCCAGCGGCATGGCCTGGCATGAATGGGTGGAGCGCGTCTCGGCCCGCCGTGGTGCGCAGGGCGTACGGGTGGCGCAGCTGCAATCGGACCACCGGCCCGAGGCCATGCAGCGCTGGACCCCGGCCTGCGAGGCCCTGCAGACCCCGCAGGCACCGCGGCGGCCCGCGCACGCGCGCAAGGCGGCCAACCCCTGGCAGGGCCTGCTGCCGCCCTGGCTGCTTGATCCGCCCCAGCCCCTGCTCCTGCAGGGCAGCCGCCCTTGCTGGCAGGGGCCGCTGCAATTGCTGGCCGGCCCCTATCGGCTGGAGGCCGGCTGGTGGGGAGAGCCGCAGGCCGATGCGGCGCTGGCCGTGCGTGACTATTTCGTGGCCAGCAACGCGGCTGTCGGCCATGTCTGGATCTACCGCGAGCGCGCGCCTGCATCGGAACGGCTGCCAGGCATGCCGGCCCTGCTGTCGCCCGCCGCCTGGTTTGCGCAAGGCATCTATGGCTGAACAGGACATCCTGCTGGAGCCGCCGCCCCCGCAGCTGCAGCGGCTGCAGCCCCCGCCCCAGGCCACCGGGCCGGTGTCCGGCATGGCATCTGGCCCGGGCCTGCCCGGCTATGCGGAGCTGCACTGCCTGTCGAACTTCAGCTTTCTGCGCGGCGCCTCTTCGCCGGCCCAACTGGTGCAGCGCGCCAAGGCCCTGGGCTACCAGGCGCTGGCCCTGACCGACGAATGCTCGGTGGCCGGCGCCGTGCGGGCCTTCGAGGCTGCACGCGACTGCGAGATGGCGCTGATCCATGGCAGCGAATTCGCCAGGGGGCCGCTGCGCGTGGTGGCGCTGGCGCGCGATCTGAACGGCTGGGGCAACCTCTGCGAGTTCATCAGCGCAGCGCGCGCCCGTGCCGAAAAGGGCCGGTACCTGGTCGATGCCGACAGCCCCTGGCATCTGCTGCGTGAAGGCTGCGAATGCATCGTCCTGCCACAGCGTGCGCTGCTTCCAGCCGGCGATGTGCCCGCCATCGCCCAGGCCGTGCAGGCCGCCGTGGCGCAGCTGGGGCCGGGCTGCTGGCTGGGCGTGGAGCTGCTGCTGGCGCCCGACGACAGCCTGTGGCTGCAAAGCCTGCAGGACGTGGCAGGGTTAATGGGCCTGTCCTGCGTGGCATGCGGCGACGTGCACATGCATGCGCGCTCGCGCAAGCCGCTGCAGGACCTGGTGACGGCGCTGCGCCTGGGCTGCACGGTGGCCGAATGCGGCTTCGAGCTGCATCCCAATGCCGAGCGCCATCTGCGCTCACGCTTGCGGCTGGGCGGCATCTATCCGCGCGCCATGCTGGATGCAACCTTGCAGATTGCCGCGCGCTGCGATTTCAAGCTCAGTGAGATCAGCTACCACTATCCGCAGGAAAGCGTGCTGCCCGGCATGGACGCGCGCCAGACCCTGGCCTGGCATACCTGGCAGGGAGCGGCGGGGCGCTATCCGCAAGGCATTCCCGAATCGGTCGCCAAGCAGTTGAAGGATGAGCTGGAGCTGATCGCCGAATGCCGCTACGAGATGTACTTTCTCACCGTGCACGACATCGTGCGCTATGCGCGCAGCGAAGGCATCCTGTGCCAGGGGCGCGGTTCGGCCGCGAACTCGGCCGTCTGCTATTGCCTGGGCATCACGGCCGTGGACCCGAACAAGACCACGCTGCTGATGGCGCGCTTCATCAGCCGCGAGCGCAGCGAGCCCCCAGATATCGACGTGGACTTCGAGCACGCGCGGCGCGAGACCGTCATCCAGTACATCTACGAAAAATACGGCCGCGGCCGTGCGGCGCTGACGGCCGTGGTCAGCTGCTGGCGCACGCGCGGTGCGCTGCGCGATGCGGGCAAGGCCCTGGGCGTGGATGCGGCGCTGATCGACGCCATGGCCCGGCAGCACCACTGGTTCAGCGATGCCGAGGACGAAGCGGCCGAGCCGGAACCCGAACCCGATGACCCCGCCCTGGGCTGGGTGCGCTCCAAGCTGCTGCGCCTGGCCCGGCTGCGCGAGCGGCTGGGCGACGACTGCCCGCAACTGTCGCCCCAGCGTGCGCGGCTGTGGCTGGAGCTGGCCTTGCAGCTGCGCGACAGCCCGCGCCACCTGAGCCAGCATGTGGGCGGATTTGTGCTGACCGACGGGCCGCTGACGCGGCTGGTGCCCGTGGAGCCGGCCGCCATGGAGGGCCGCTCGGTCATCCAGTGGGACAAGGACGATCTGGACACCATGAAGCTGCTCAAGGTCGATGTGCTGGCCCTGGGCATGCTCACCGTGCTGCGCGGCAGCCTGCACGCGCGCGCCGCGCTGCGCGGCCCGCGCTGGGAGCTGGCCGACATCCCCAAGGACGACCCGGCCACCTACGACATGATCTGCCGCGCCGACACCGTGGGCACCTTCCAGATCGAGAGCCGGGCGCAGATGAGCATGCTGCCCCGGCTGCAGCCGCGCGAGTTCTACGACCTGGTGGTCGAGGTCGCCATCGTGCGGCCCGGCCCCATACAGGGCGGCATGGTCCATCCCTATCTTCAGGCGCGCGAGCGTCGGCGGCAGGGCGGCGAGCTGGTTCTGGAAAAGCCTGCGCTCGAGAAGGCGCTCAAGCGCACGCTGGGCGTGCCCATTTTTCAGGAGCAGGTGATGCAGATCGCCATGATCGCGGCGAACTTCTCGGCGGGCGATGCCGACGAGCTGCGCCGCTCCATGGCGGCCTGGCGGCGCAAGGGCGGCGTGCACCGCTTCGAGCGTCCGTTGATAGACGGCATGCTGGCCAACGGCTACAGCGCCGAATTTGCCCAGGCCATCTTCCGCCAGATGCTGGGCTTCGGCGAATACGGCTTCCCAGAAAGCCATGCCTACAGCTTCGCCATGCTGGCCTATGCCAGCGCCTGGCTCAAGCGCCATGAGCCGGCCTGTTTTCTCATGGCCTTGCTCAATGCCCAGCCCATGGGCTTCTACACCCCCTCGCAACTGATCCAGGATGCGCGCCGCCACGGCGTGCGCGTGCTGCCCGTCGATGTGCGCCACAGCGACTGGGACTGCACGCTGGAGGCGCCGCACGAGCGCATTGCCGGCGTCGAGCTGCCGCAGCCGGCCGTGCGCCTGGGGCTGTGCATGGTGGCGCAGCTGCCAAAGACTTCGGGCGAGCGCGTGGCCCAGGTCCGCGCGCAGGCGCCGTTCAGGAGCACCGAGGACCTGGCCCTGCGCGCCCGGCTGCAGCGCGCCGAGCTGCAGGCCCTGGCGGCGGCCGATGCGCTGCAGGGCCTGTCAGGCCACCGCCGCCAGCAGATGTGGGATGCGGCGGCCCTGCAGGTGCAGCCCCCGCTGTTCGCGGGCGTGCCCGTGCACGAGGCGCCCGTGCAACTGGCCGCCGCGCCCGAGGGCGAGGAAATCCTGTTCGACTACGCGGCCACGGGCCTGAGCCTGCGCCGCCATCCGCTGGCCCTGCTGCGTGACCGCCTGCGCCGCCACGGGCTGCGCACGGCGCTGGAGCTGCGCGACACGCTGGCGGGCATGCGCGTGCGGGCCTGCGGCATCGTCACCGTGCGCCAGCGCCCGCCCACGGCCAAGGGCACGGTCTTTATCACGCTGGAGGACGAGACGGGCACGGTCAACCTGGTGGTCTGGCCCGATACCGTCACGCGCTGGGGCGAGCCCTTGCTGGGCGCGCGGCTGCTGGCGGTCGAGGGCATCTGGCAAAGCAGCTCGGACTGGGGCGGCGGCAAGGACTGCGGCGAGTCAGTGCCTGCAGAGCAGGCCAGCCAGGAGGTGCCCGCCGTGCGCCATCTCATCGTGCACCGCGCCCGCGACATGAGCCGCTGGCTGGGCCGCCTGGGCGGCGCCGGCGTGGCGAGCCGCAATTTCCACTGAGGGCTGTTGCCGTTGCTGCGGCTGCCGAAGCAGGCTCAGGCCATGCGGGCGTCGGCGCGGATGTCGGGCATCTGGTCGATACGCTTGCCGAACCAGCCTATGCGCTCGGTCTGGCGCACGTCCAGCCTGGGCACGTAGGGCTTGATGTCGAGCACGGGCGTGCCGTCGAGCATGTCGTTGCCCAGGAAATGCAGCAGCAGTCCTTCGCGCCGCACCAGACGCACGATGGACAGGCCCAGCCGGTTGGGCCGCGCCGGGGCGCGCGTGGCGAACACGCCGTGGCTGCTGTCGTCCATGAAGGGCACGACTTCCAGCCTTTCCACGGCCTGGTGCAGGTGGGTGATGAGGATCAGGTAGTCAAAGCCTTCGATGTCGCGCAGCCCGGCCTCGAACTCGGGCAGCAGCTCCACGCGGCCTGCCTCGTCGGCCGCGCCTGCCGTCTGTATGGGCATGCCCACCGGATCGGTGAAGCGGCTGCGCACATGGCCGATGGGGCGGCAGCCTATGGCTTGCGCGGCGGCATCGCTCATGCGCTGGCGGTGCCCTGGGGATTGAGCAGACGCGTCAGCGCTGCGATATCGGCCGCAGCCGCCATGCGCGACGTGGTTTCTATGGAGCGGTAATGCCTGACGATGGCCTCGCCCGTGGCCGTGAGCGAGGCGCCGCCGCCATGGGCGCCGCCTGCGCTGGTGTTGACGGCCGGCGTCTGCAGCGCGCGGTTCATCTCGTCCACGAGCACCCAGGCGCGCCGGTACGACATGCCCAGCGAACGGGCTGCGGCCGAGATGGAGCCCGCCTCGGCGATGGATTCGAGCAACTGCACCTTGCCGGGTCCGATGGCAATGGTGCTGTCGTTGTATACGCGCAGGCGGAACTGGACTTTGGAGGACATGGGAGAAGGGCTGGGCACGGCAAAAGCGGGTTAACGGCGAAGGTTAAGCGAAATCAACGGTCTGCGCCGCGATGGGGCTAAGGGGAAATACGCAATGCATGGCCTGCTACAGCGGGGCGGGTCATATGCGCTGTGCGCCGCCGCCGTTCGCAACGGCTGTGGCCCTCATGGTACTGATGGCTCGCACGGTCGGCGTTGCCACTCTTGCCAGACTGCACGCAGGCCAAAGCCCCGGCTCACATAGGCGCGCGGTGATCATGGTCTTGCTGGCCAGCGCCTGGGGACGGCCGTTCGTGGCGTTCCCAGGGCGCGCTGCAGCTGAAGGCCGGGCAGGCCTTCCTACTTCTTGCCGGCGTCTGCCAGCAGGCGCTGGCATTGCGCATCTTCCTCGGCAGCCGGCACCGTCAGCGGCACCAGGGCCAGGGCGGCGGGTGCCACCACGGCGGCGGCCACGGCCGCGCCCGCACGCAGCAGCAGCGGGCCGGGCTCCACGCCCACCTTGGGGTTGGCGAAGCTGCCGCGCACATACAGGGGCGTGCGCAGCGAGAAGAACTTCCACTTCAGCGATTCGGGCTTGATGTGCAGATCCATGGTCTCCTGCGCCAGGCTGATCTGGCCTGTGGCCTCCACGATCGCCTCCGGCGTCGCCAACTTGACGTTGCGCGTGCGTGCCAGGCCGTTCTGCACGGACAGGTCGGCCACGGCGCAGTTGAGCTGGACTTCCTTGTCGGCACCGAACAGCTTGGTCACCACCACGCTGCCCAGGTTGAGCGCGGCCAGGTCCAGCAGTTGCTTGCTGAAGCGCCCGTCGCGCACATACAGGCGCATGTCGCCGGAGCTGGTGCCCAGCCATTCGGCCATGGACTGGCCTCGGCCCTCCAGGGCGATGGCGCCATCCATGCTGCCCAGGCTTTTCTTCATCAATTCGATCTCGGGGAACAGGGCCGACAGCTGCAGCCCCTGGACCTTGCCCTGGAGGTTGGCCTTGGGCGGCTTGGCGCCGCTGTCCACCATGGCCTGCAGGTCCAGCTTGCCCTTGGCCATGCCGAAGCGCAGCGGCGCCAGGCGCAGCACACCGTTGTCCATAACGGCATGTACGCTGAAGTTCTCGATGGGCAGGGCCTGGGGACGCTCGATGCGGTCACTCTGGAAGTGCACATCCATATCCATGGCATTCCACTTGCTCGTGTCGAAGCGCTGCGTGGGCAGGGTCTTGCCGCTGGCCGCCTGCCGGCTTTTCTGGTCCTGCCTGGTGGACGGTGCTCCTACCACCGGCCCCAGGTCGGCCAGGCGCAGCTTGCGCGATGCCAGCTCGCCGCTGAGCTTGGGCCGGGGCTTGCCGGATGCGTAATGCAGCGAGCCGCGCAGATCGCTCTGGCCCACGCGGCCCTCGAAGTTTTCGTAGTCCCACTCGGCGCGGCCGGGCTGCAGGCTGCCGACCAGATGGCCGTTGGTGTCGAAGGGCGGTGTACGCGGCAGCAGCAGGCCGGTCAGTGGGAACAGGTCGGCCATGCTGGAGCCGCGCAGGTGCACCTGCAGGTCCATGCCCTTGAGTGCCCTGGGATTGTCGAGAATGCCCTCGGCCCGTGCGCGCAGGCTGCCCGCATGGGCCCACAGCTTGACCGGAAAGCGTGCCTGCTCGCTTTGCAGGTCCAGCACGGGCCCGATGAGGCCCTGGGCCTCGACCGTGGCCTTGGCGATGCGGCCGGTCAGGCCGACGCGCATGCCATACGGAAAGTCTGGACTGGGCGGCCGTACAAGGCTGTCCAGGCGTGCGCGCACCGCCATCTGGCGCACGCCATCGCTCCAGCCCACCAGGCCGCCGCGCAGGCTCAATTGCGTCACTTGGAAGCGCCAGCGCGGACCGGTGGACTCGGGGCGCTTGAAAGTCCAGTTGTTGCTGCCGTCCTTGCGCCGTGCAAAGACCAGGTCAGGCCCTTCGAGCTGCAGATGGTCCAGCAGCACGTGCCGGCCCAGCAGCGGCCACAGCCGCAGGCTGGCCGTGGCGCGGGCTGCCGTGGCCATGGTGGCGGCGTCGCGCGGGGGAGGGGCCATTTTCTCGTCGGCCAGGACGATGCTGTCGCTGTCGATACTGGGCGCGGAAGGGCTGGCCTGCGAGTCCTTGTCCTTGCCTTCGTCCTTGTCCGTGCCCTTGTCCTTCGCCTTTCCCCTGGGCTGTTCCTTGGCTTTCTCCTCGGGCAGGCGGCCCTTGTTCAACTGGTCGGGCGGCGCAGGCAGGGCAGGCAGCTCGCCACTGCCCTTGGCCGGCTCCTGCTCCACCTGCCAGCCTTCGGGCTGGCCCAGCGTCAGCTGCTCGGCCTGGACGGTGACGCCAGGAATCCAGTGACGCCAGCCCTGGTCCAGGGGCT
Organism: Delftia sp. DT-2; assembly: GCF_028401915.1. Classification (NCBI taxonomy): domain Bacteria; kingdom Pseudomonadati; phylum Pseudomonadota; class Betaproteobacteria; order Burkholderiales; family Comamonadaceae; genus Delftia; species Delftia sp. DT-2. The sequence continues at coordinate 142,045 of NZ_JAQOTI010000010.1, read as the reverse complement.
GGGGCCAGTTCCATTGCACCCGCAGGTCGCCTTCAATCGCGAAATGCCGGCCGGTGCTTTCACTGACGCGCTCATTGATCCAGGGCCTGGCGCGGTTCCAGTCATAGGTGGCAATCAGGACCACGACCAGCGCCAGCAGCAGCACCAGTGCCGAGACCATCCACACGAGGATGCGCAGCCAGCGGCGGCGCGGCGGGCGGGGTGTGGGCTTGGAGGCCGGCGTGGGGGAGCTGTCGGTCGCTGTGTCGGTCATGGCGCAGGGGGCCGCTGAATGGTGTTCGGTCCATCCTAGCGCCGCAAAACCGCTTGCCAAGGTCCGGGACGCGCTGGCGGGCAGCCGGCAGGCCCGCATACAGGAGATTGGCCTACAGCGCGGCCTGCCGTGGCAAAAGCGCTGTCATCACCGTGTCTCCTGGCCCTGGCGCAGCCGGGTGGATGCCAGGGCGGCCACCACCAGCAGGCCCGCCATGATGAACAGGCCGTTGCGGGTGCTGCCCGTGGCCTGTTCGATCATCCCCATCACCGTGGGGCCGATGAAGCCGCCCACCAGTCCGCAGGTATTGACCAGGGCAATGCCGCCCGCCAGCCCCGCACCCGCCAGCCGCGAAGCCGGGAACAGGAAGACGACGGACTGCACCACGAAGAACATCAGCGCCGTCAGGCTGAAACCCAGCAGCCCCAGCGCGGGCGAGGCCTTGCCCGCCAGCGCCGCCAGCAGCAGGCCTGCAGCCATGGTGCCCAGGCCCGCCAGCAGCATGCGCCGGCAGCGCTGCGGGTGGGTGGCAAAGCGCGGCAGCCAGGCCGCACCGATGGCCGCTGCAATCCAGGGCACGGAGTTGAGCGTGCCGATCTGCAGCGGCGAGAGCTGGCCGTAGGTGCCGATGATGCCGGGCAGGAAGAAGATCACCGTGTAGATGCTGATCTGGTGGCAGAAGTAGACAAGGATGGCCAGCCAGATCTGGCGGTCGCGCAGGCAGTCCCGGAGCGAGTGGCCCACCTGGCCGGCGCTGGCCTGCTGGTCCTGCTCGGCCTGCAGGCGTTGCAGTACCTCGCGCGATTCGGCGGCCGTCAGCCAGGGCGCGCTGGCCGGGCCGTCTGGCAGCTTCTTCCAGACCACCCAGGCCAGGGCCACGGCGGGCAGGCCCTCGATCACGAACATCCATTGCCAGCCGTGCCAGCCCAGGAAGCCGTCCATCTGCAGCAGCGCGCCGCCCACGGGGCCGCTGAGGATGTTGGCAATGCACACGCCCAGCAGGAAGTAGCCGATGGCGCGGGCCCGTTCCTCGCGGCCGAACCAGTAGGTCAGGTACAGCATCACGCCGGGGAACAGCCCCGCCTCGGCCGCGCCCAGCAGCACGCGCATCACGTAGAACGAGGTCTCTCCGGTGATGAAGGCCATGCCGGCCGACAGCAGGCCCCAGGTCACCATGATGCGGGTGATCCAGAACCGCGCGCCCACCCTGTGCATGATCAGGTTGCTGGGCACTTCCAGCAGGGCGTAGCTCAGGAAGAACAGCCCCGCGCCCAGGCCGTAGGCGGCCGCCGAGATGCCCAGGTCCACCTCGATGTGCGACTTGGCCAGCGCGATATTGGTGCGGTCTATGAAGCTGATCACATAGGACAGCACCAGCAGCGGCATCAGCCTGCGGAAGATGCGGGCATTGAGCAGGGACTGCCTGTCGCCGGCGGCAGGCTGCGGCCGTGCGGGCGGCGCGTGAACAGGGGAGGGCGATGGGTGATGGACCATGGCAAATCCTTGGAAAGATGGGTGGATGAAAGCGGAGTCAGGCGGTGGCGGTGGAGGCGGCGTTGCCGCGCGTGCCCAGCTGCAGGGCCACGCCGCCCAGCGCGCAGCCGGCCATGACCACGAAGCACAGGGCATAGCCGCCGGGGCTGGTCCAGCCGCCGCCCAGGGAGATCAGGCTGCCCATCAGCACGGGCGCGATGCCGCCGCCCACGAACATGGCGGTGGTGATGATTCCGTTGGCCGTGGAGGTGGCCGCAGGCTGGGCGCAGTCCGAGGCCACCGCGTAGTAGATGGGCCAGACCGCATTGGCGACCAGGCCGAACAGCAGCTGCATCACCACGACCAGGGCCATGGTGTCGGCGAAGTAGAAGGCGCCCACGCTGGCGGCCATCCACAGGCTGCAGATCACCAGGGTGACGCGGCGCCCGATCACGTCCGACAGAGCCGGCCAGACCAGCTGGCCCAGGATGCCGGTGAGCGTGAACACCACGCTCATGCCTGCCGATTCGGCCAGCGACAGGCCCATGATGTTGTAGAGGTAGGCGGGCAGCACCACGTTGATGCCCATGTAGACCACCTGCGTGAGCAGGGTGTTTCCAGCCGTCAGGGCGATGCTGCGGTTGGCCAGCGTGCTGCGCAGGGTGCGCCAGGCCTGGCCTTTTTCCACCTGCGCCGCCACGCTGGCCTGCGGCGGGGTCATGCCCCGGGCGGCGATGTCGGCATACAGCAGTTCCATCTTCTGCGGCGTGGAGTAGCGCGCCCAGAACCACATCAGCGGGATGGCGACGACCAGCGCGACAAAGAACACATAGCGCCAGTTCTCCTCGCCGAAGGCGTACAGCACAAAGCCGGCGACCAGGCCGCTGAGCATGGCGCCCACCGGATAGCCCGTGTGGTGGGCGCCCAGCGCGAAGCCGCGCCGCTCCACCGGCCACCACTCGGCGGTATTGCTCACGCCCACGGGCTCGCCCCAGCCGGCGCCCAGGTTGACGCCGACGCGCAGCGCCACGAAGCCCGCCAGGCTGCCGCTGAGCGCCTTGAAGCCCGAGGCGAACGACAGCGCCGTATAGCCCAGCACCAGGGGCACCTGAAAGCGTGCGCGCTTCCAGCCCGCGCCGTAGCGGTCGCTCCAGATCGCGCCGGGAATGTCCAGCACGGCCAGGGCCAGCATCACGATGGTGGCCACCGTGCCCCATTCGTCGGCCGACAGGCCGAAGTGCCGGGAGATGGTCGGCCCCAGCCGCAGCACGATCTCGCGGTCGTAGGCATTCAGTACCCAGATCAGCCAGCAGACCAGCAGGGATACCCATGAATAGCGGTGGATCTGGCGCAGCGAAGCGCGCGGGGCCTGGGCCATGGCGGTCTCCCGGGCACCAGCGGTGGGTGCCGTTTCATTGTTGTGTGGATGAAGGCGCCGCTTCGCGGGGCGGGCGGCGTTGCGGTGCGAAGGCTCCGGGCCTGCATGCCCGGCTCCGTGCTCAGGCGCCGAAGCGCTGCTCGGGCAGGCCACGCACGCCCAGCCCCTTGACGGCAAACAGCGCGCCACGGGACTGGCCGTCGCCCGGGAAACGCGGCAACGGCGGCTTGCCCATGGAGGTGACGTACAGCGTGTCGAGCCCGGGCCCGCCGAACATCACGCTGGTCACCTTGCGCACCGGCATCTCTATCACCCGGTCCACCCGGCCGTCCGGCGTGTAGCGCACCAGCTGGCCCGCGTACACCAGGGCCTGCCACAGGCAGCCTTCGGCATCGACCGTGGCCCCGTCGGCCGCGCCGCCACCGCTGGTGTCGACCGGGGCAAAGGTCCGGCGGCCGCTGGCATGGCCCGTGGCCGTGTCGTAGTCGTAGGCCCGGATCTCGCCGCTCCACGTGTCCGAGAAATAGAGCGTCATGCCGTCCGGGCTCCAGCACGGGCCGTTCGAGCAGATGATGCCCTCGTCCAGCACATGCAGGCTCAGGTCCGTGTCCAGCCGGTACAGCCGTGCCGAAGGCTGCTCCTCCAGGGTGTCCATGGAGCCGAAGACGAAGCGGCCCTGCCGGTCCACCTTGCCGTCGTTGAGCCGGTTGCCGGGAAGGTGGGACTCTGGGGCGACGACCAGCTCCAGCTCGCCGCTTTCCAGGTCCAGCGTGTGCACGCCGCCGTGCAGCGCCACCAGGGCCGAGCGGCCGTCGCGGCGCAGTGCCATGGAGCCAATCTTCTGGCCGACTTCCCAGGCGCGCAGTTCCCGCCCGTCGGCCGTGCAGCGGAAGATGCGGCCGTCGAAGCTGTCTATCCAGTACAGGCGCTGCTGCCCGACGTCCCACAGCGGGCCTTCGCCCAGCGTGGTCTTGAGGTCGGCGACGATATCGATCTGCATGGGAGTCTCCTGTTTTGTGGCATGGGGGCTGGCCCGGGAAGGCGGTTCAGAAGGCCACGTTGGCCGCACCCTTGAGGCCCAGCATGCTGCGCGCCTCGTCAGGCGTGGCGACGTCGACATTCAGGGCCTCGAGCACGGTGCGGATGCGGCGCACCTGCTCGGCGCTGGAGGTGGCCAGCTGGCCCGGGCCTATCCACAGAGAGTCTTCCAGCCCCACGCGCACATGCGAGCCCATGGCCGCGCCCATGGTGGCCAGCGGCAGCTGGTTGCGCCCGGCGCCCAGGATGGACCACTGGTAGTTGCTGCCCAGCAGGCGGTCGGCCGTGCGGCGCATGTGCATCAGGTCCTCCGGGTGGCCGCCGATGCCGCCCAGGATGCCGAACACCGACTGCACGAACACGGGCCCCTGCACCAGCCCCCGGTCCACGAAATGCGCCAGGTTGTGCAGGTGGCTGATGTCGTAGCACTCGAACTCGAAGCGCGTGCCCTGGGCCTGGCCCAGGCGCAGGATGCCTTCGATATCGGCAAAGGTGTTCTTGAAGACCAGGTTGCGGCTGTTTTCCAGGTGCTCGCGCTCCCAGGCGTGTTCCAGGTTCGGGAAGCGCTCCAGCATGGGGAACAGGCCGAAGTTCATCGAGCCCATGTTCAGCGAGGCCAGCTCGGGCTGGAACTCGGTCACGGGCCGCATGCGCTCTGGCACCGTCATGTGCGGGCTGCCGCCCGTGGTGATGTTGACGATGGCATCGCACTCGGCACGGATCGCCTTGAGAAAGGGGCGGAACAGCTCAGGGTCCTGCGAAGGGCGTCCGTCGCGGGGATCACGGGCATGCAGGTGCACGATGGCGGCGCCGGCCTCGGCGGCATCGATGGCGGCGCGCGCAATCTGCTCGGCCGTCACCGGCAGGTGGGGCGACATGCTGGGCGTGTGGATGGCGCCCGTGGGCGCGCAGGTGATGATGGCTTTGGTGCGGGTGGCCATGGAAGGTCCTTGCGAACGGTGAAAAGTCGAGAGGAGTAGAGGGGGGAGAGGAGGAGGAGAGGGCGCTCAGCTCAGCGCCTGGGTCAGCCCATCGACGGCCAGTTCCTGGCCCGTGACATGGCCGGCCAGCGGGCTGGCGGCAAACACGGCCATGTTGGCAATGTCGCGCGCCGTGGCCATGCGGCCCAGCGCGGCCTGGTGCGTGTAGCTGCGCGTGACGTCCTCCAGCGGCAGGCCGCGCGCCTGCGCCTTGGCGGCAATCACATCGCGGATGCGCGGGCCGTCCACGGCGCCCGGCAGGATGGCGTTCACCCGGATGCCGTCTGCGCCCAGCTCCAGCGCCAGCGACTTGGTCAGGCCGATCACCGCCCACTTGGACGCCGAATAGGCCGAGCGGCCCGGCATGCCCAGGTGGCCTGCCGCCGAAGACAGGTTGACGATGGCCGCCTGCCGGCCCTCGCGTGCCGATTGCCGAAGCCGGGGCACGGCCAGCCGCGTGCACAGGAAGGCGCCGGTGATGTTCACATCCAGCGTGCGCTGCCAGTCGGCCAGCTCCAGCGTCTCCACCGCGCCCGTGGGGCCGGCCACCCCGGCGTTGTTGACGAGGATGTCCAGGCCGCCCAACTCGTTGTCCACGGCCTTGAACAGGGCCTGCACCTGCAAGGCATCCGACACATCGGCAAGACGGCCGCTGGCGCCGGGCAGGGCGGCAGCCAGCGCATCCAGGCTGGCCTGGGCCACGTCACAGACCATGACGCGCGCGCCGGCCTCGGCAAAGGCGCGGCTGATTTCCAGGCCGATTCCGGCGGCGCCCGCCGTCACCAGGACGCGCTGGCCGGCCAGAAGATCGTTTTTCCACATGCGGGGACTCCTTGGGAACTCAAACAAAGGTGAAAGGGATTCGGGTTGGGTTTGGATTTTGTATCTGTGATCACAGATCAAATATGGTGAATACCCTATGAGGCATGACAGCGGCGGCGCCGCGCTACCATCGCCGCCATGGCCATCAACGAACTAGTCACCCCACTCAAACGGCAGACCCTCAGCAGCGATGTCTATGCACAGCTCAGGGAATTGCTGATCACGGGCCAGATGATTCCGGGCGAGCAGATCTCGCTGCGCACCACGGCCAGCGCGCTGGGCGTCAGCGTCATGCCCGTGCGCGAGGCCGTGCACCGGCTGGTGGCCGAGCAGGCGCTGGAACTCACGCCCAACCGCGCGCTGCGCGTGCCCTTGATGACGGAAAGCGCCTTCCGCGAGATCACCCGCATCCGCGTCAACCTCGAAGGCCTGGCCACGGAGCAGGCGGCACGGCAACTGCCGGCCGCCGGGCTGGAACGCATCGCCGCCCTGCAGGACCGCTTTGCGGCCGAGATGGCCAGCGCCTCGCCGGACGGCGCGCGGCTCATCGCCTTCAACAAGGATTTCCACTTCGCCGTCTACAGCGCGGCCGGCATGCCCATGCTGCTGCAGATGATCGAGGCGCTGTGGCTGCGCATAGGCCCCATCCTCAACCACGACATGCGCTCGGGCTCGCGCCGCGTGAGCGAACAGGTGGCGGTCGGCCACCATGCGCGCCTGGTCGAGGCCCTGCGTCGCGGCGATGCGCCCGCCGCCAAGGAGGCGCTGCGCGGCGACATCGAAAGCGCGGCCGACTACATCGTTTCGGCGGGCGTGCTGGTGACGGCGGACAGCGGGTTGAACGGCGTGAGTGGACTGAACGGCCCCGCCTCCCCAGGCGAAGAAAGCCGGTGAGCCGCAGAGGAATGAAGTAAGGAAGTAAGATTTCCGTGTTTTCTCTCATTTGCAGGAGCCGGCCATGCTTGCCAAATTGACGTCGAAGAACCAGATCACCCTGCCCAAGGCCGTGGTGTCCGAGGTGGAGGCCACCGAGTATTTCGAGGTGGCCGTGGAAAACGGCCGCATCGTGCTTACGCCCGTGCACCTGCAGCGCGTCCAGCGCGCACAGGCCGTCCGCGACAAGCTGCAGCAGATGGGCATCACCGAAGAGGATGTGCAGGAGGCGACCTCCTGGGCGCGCAAATGATGCGTGTCGTCCTGGACACCAACGTCGTGCTCTCGGCATTGCTGTTCACGTCCGGCCGCCTTGCGTGGATACGCCGGGCCTGGCAGCACCAGCAGTTGAAGCCCCTGGTCTGCAGGGAAACGGCCAGCGAACTGCTGCGTGTGCTCGCCTATCCGAAGTTCAAGCTGTCAACGGCCGAGCAACAGGCCTTGCTGGAGGATTTCCTGCCCTGGGCCGATGTCGTCACACTGCCGCAGCCCTGGCCTGCATTGCCGCTGTGCCGGGACGACAAGGACCAGGTGTTCCTGGTGCTGGCGCATGTGGGCCGGGCCCAGGCGCTCATCACCGGCGACGGCGACCTTCTGGCGCTGCGAGACAGCTTTCCCGGCCTGATCGTGACGCCCGATGAGTGGGCAGCGCTGCACAAGCGCTGAGGGCAGGAATCCATGCACAACGCCCACGACCCCAAGGTTCTTCCCATACGCGACGGCGTCAGCCCCAGCTGCGTGGTGCTGCCCAGCCAGGGCGGCGGGTTGCTGATCGATTTTCTGGCCGAGCGCCTGCCGGCCGTCGCGCGCGAGGATTGGCTGCGGCGCATGGCGCAGGAAGAAGTGGTGGACGAGCACGGTCGTGCCGCCCATGCAGGCACGGCGTTTGCGCCGGGCCTGCGCTACTACTACTACCGCGAGCTGCAGTCCGAGCCGCCCATCCCCTTCGAGGCCGAGGTCCTCCACCGCGACGCGCATCTGCTGGTGGCCGACAAGCCGCATTTCCTGCCCGTGGTGCCGGCCGGCAAGTACCTGCAGCAGACGCTGCTGGTGCGGCTCAAGCGCGAGTTCGACCTGCCCGAGCTGTCGCCCATCCACCGCATCGACCGCGACACGGCGGGGCTGGTGGTGTTTTCGGTGCAGCGCGCCACGCGCGGCATCTACCAGGCGCTGTTCCGCGACCGCGCCATCCACAAGACCTACGAGGCCGTCGCGCCCTGGCGCGAGGACGTGGTTTTCCCGCGCACGCATGAAAGCCGCATGGAGGAAAGCGGCCATTTCTTTCGCATGCACGAGGTGGCCGGCACGCCCAACACCCGCACCCACATGCAGGTGCTGGAGCAGCACGGCCGCTGGGCACGCTACCGGCTGGAGCCCGAAAGCGGCAAGCGCCACCAGCTGCGCGTGCACATGGCCGCCCTGGGCCTGCCGCTGTGGGGCGACGGCTTCTATCCCGAAGTGCATGACATGCCCGAGGGCGACTACTCGCGCCCGCTGCAGCTGCTGGCGCGCAGCCTGGCCTTCACCGATCCTCTGGACGGCCAGTCGCGGCGCTTTGACAGCCGCCGCCAGCTGCTGCCGCTGACCGACCTGTAGAGGCCTTGCCGCTGCCGGAAACCGTTGGTTTTTTGCCCATGGCCCCGCCATGGGATAGGCCGGCTGCGGACATTTAACGGACAACTTTGTCCGATAATTGTCCGCATGACTTCCAAAAGACCCAGTGCCGATATCCGCCGCGCCCAGCTGCTGGACGCGGCCGATGCCGTGTTTTCCGAGCATGGCGTGACCGCGCCGCTGGACCTGGTGGTCGAGCGCGCCGAGGTCGGCCGCGCCACGCTGTACCGGCAGTTTCCTGACCGGCGTGCGCTGATGCTGGCGCTGCTGGAGCGTTCGCTGGACAGCATGCGCAGCGCGGCCGAAGCCATGGCCGAGGACGACGATGCCTTCTACAAGCTGCTGTCGCGCCTGGCCGAGCGCATTGCGGTCTCGGCCCCCATCACCGATTACTGGCGCACCGTGGAGCGCGGCGACGAGGTCATCGCCCAGGCCCGCGTTGCCATGTGGCAGATCTTTCGGCCGGCCATGGACCGGGCCGTGGCCTGTGGCCATTGCCGCCAGCCGCTGACGCAGGCCGAGCTGTCCCTGGTCTTCGGCATGCTGGGCGCCTCGCTGCGCGGCGAGACGCCGCAGCAGCGGCGCACACTGGCGCGCAAGGCGCTGCAGATCGTCTGGCAAGGCCTGAAGGCCTGACATGGCCACCACACCCACTCCACCGGGGCCCGTGCTGCCCCCGTCGCCCCCCGTCGTCTACCTCAAGCCCCCGCCGGACTGGGAAGAGCACGAGAAGCCCAGCCTGCCGGGCTCGCCGTCCATGCCGCTGCACCAGCCGGCCGTGCGCGCCGCCTATGGCCTGATCGCCGTGCTGGTGGCGCTGACGGGCGGCCTGGGCAATGCACTGTTCACGGCCAACCTGCCCACCATCCAGGGGCAGATGGGGCTGACGTCTTCCGAGGCCGCCTGGCTGACCGGCGCCTACGTCATGCTCAACATGACGGCCAACCTGCTGGTCTACAAGTTCCGCCAGCAGTTCGGCATGCGGCTGTTCGCCGAGATCGGCCTGGGCCTGTATGCGCTGCTGACGCTGCTGCACCTGGTGCTGGGCAGCTACACCAGCCTGCTCATGCTGCGCGCGGCCAGCGGCCTGGCGGGCGCCACCTGCAGCACGCTGGGCACGCTCTACATGCTGCAGGCCGCGCCGCGCAAGCATGTGCTCAAGATGCTGGTCATCGGCGTGGGGCTGGGGCAGATCGCCACGCCGCTGGCCTGGATCCTGTCGCCGGGCCTGCTGTTCAACAGCGAGTGGCACAACCTCTATCTGTTCGAGGCCGGCCTGGCCCTGATCTCGTTCGCGGGCGTGGTGGTGCTCAAGCTGCCGCCGGGCGTGCATATCCGCAGCTTCGAGCGGCTGGACTTCCTGACCTTCTTCCTCATGGTGCCCGGCGTGGGCCTGCTGATCTCCGTGCTGGTGCAGGGCTACAACCACTGGTGGCTGGACACGCCCTGGCTGGCCTGGATGCTGATCGGCTCCATCGTCCTGCTGAGCGTGGCGCTGTACATCGAGCACCACCGTCGCAACCCCATGCTGCAGACGCGCTGGTTCGTGCTGGCGCCCACGGTGCGCTTCGTGATCGGTGCGCTGCTGCTGCGCTTTCTGACCACCGAGCAGACCTATGGCGTGATCGGCATGCAGCGCATGCTGGGCATGACGGTGGACCAGATGCAGCCGCTGTTCATCGTCATCCTGCTGGGCACCATCGCGGGCATTGCCGTGTCGGCGCTGACCTTCGGGCTGGAGAACATGGGCAAGCAGATCGTGGGCTCCATCGTGCTGTTCGCGCTGGCGGCCTGGCTGGACCACAGCCGCACCAGCCTGGCCCGGCCCGAGGACTTCTTCGGCAGCCAGTTCCTCATGGCCGTGGGCGCGGGCCTGTTCATGGGGCCGCTGATGCTGATCGGCGTGGTGCAGGGCCTGAAGTTCGGCGCGCACTACATGCTGACGGCCATCGTCACCATCTCCATGACGCAGGCCATGGGCGCGCTCATGGGCTCGGCCCTGCTGAGCACCTACCAGATGCACCGCGAGCAGGTGTATTCGGCCGCCATCGTGGCCGACGTCGATCCCACCGACCCCATCGTGGCCGACCGCCTGCGCCTGCAGCAGCAAAGCCTGGCCCGCGTCATCGCCGACCCGGCCCTGCGCGCGGCCCAGGGCACGGCCCAGCTGGCGCAGGCGGCACGCCGCGAGGCCAATGTGCGCGCCTACAACGACGTGTTCGCGCTCACGGCCGGCGTGGCCGTGCTCTACCTGCTGTGGATGCTGGCCCTGGCCGGCCGCGCACGCCAGCGCGCCTTCGTGGAGCGCATGCGCGCCGCCGCTGCCGATGCCTCGGCCATGCGCGGCACCGATGCCGCCGCGCCGCAGGACGCGCCGGGCCAGCCGCCCACCCAACCCGTCGCCCGCGCCTGAAACCGTTCGCCCAGAGAAAAGACAACAACATGAGTGACTCCGAAAATTCCAATGGCGGCACGGCCGCCTCTGCCTCGCCTGCGCCGGCTCCCGCTGCGGCGCCTTCGCCATCGCCATCGCCTTCGCCTTCGCCCAAGCTCATCAAGCCCTCGCTGCGCAGCGTGCTGGTGATGCTGGTGGTCGCACTGGCCGGCGTGCTGCTGGTGCTGCGTGCCTGGAACCTGTTCCCCTTCGCGGGCACCGTGGTCAGCACCGACAACGCCTATGTGCGCGGCGCCGTCACCGTGCTCGCGCCCCAGGTCAGCGGCTATGTGACCGAGGTGCTGGTGCAGGACTACGAGAACGTCAAGGCCGGCCAGCCCCTGGTGCGCATCGACGCACGCACCTACGAAGCCGCCCAGGCCCAGGCCCAGGCCCAGCTGGCCAATGCCCGCGCACAGCTGGCCAATGCCGACCAGACCCAGGCCCAGAACCGCGCCACGCTGGGCGCCAGCCGCGCCGGCCTGGCGGCGGCGCAGGCCGAATCCGACCGCGCCGCAGCCGAGCTGCAGCGCGTGCAGGCGCTGTCCGAGCGCGGCTCCGTCTCGCTCAACGAGCGCGACAAGGTGCGTGCCACCGCGCGCCTGGCGGCCACCAACGTGGCCAAGGCCCAGGCCGACATCGAGATCAACGCCCAGAAGATCAAGGCGACGACGGTGAACCGCGCCTCGCTCGAAGCCCAGGTCCAGATGGCCGAGGCGCAGCTGCGCCAGGCCCAGATCAACCTGGACAACACCGTGGTGCACGCGCCCGGCGATGGCCAGGTCAGTGAAGTCGGCGTGCGCCGGGGCCAGTACGTCACGGCCGGCTCCCAGCTCATGTACGTGGTGCCGCACACGCTGTGGGTGGTGGCCAACTTCAAGGAAACCCAGACCGCCCAGGTGCGCATAGGCCAGGCTGTGCGCTTCAGCGTCGATGCGCTGGGCGGCGCCCACCTCACGGGCCGCGTGCTGGAGATCGCGCCGGCCACGGGCTCGGAATTCAGCGTGCTCAAGGCCGACAACGCCACGGGCAACTTCACCAAGGTCGTGCAGCGCCTGCCGGTCAAGATTGCAATCGATCCCGACCAGGAGCTGGCCGCGCGGCTGCGCGCGGGCATGTCGGTGGTGGTGCGGCTGGATACGGCGCAGCCTGAGCCCCAACCCGCACGGCAACCCGCACAGCAGCCCGCACCCCAACCGGAGGCTCGCCCATGACCGCCCGCGCACTGGCCATGGCCATGGCCTGCGCTGCCGCGCTGGCCGGCTGCAGCGTGCCGCCGCTGAGCACCGCGCCTGAAGCGGCCCGGCCCGCCATGCCCGCCCAGTGGAGCGGGGCAGGGCAGGAGCCTGCCGCCGCCGTCCAGGCATCGTGGTGGCAGGCCTTTGGCGATCCGCTGCTCACGCGCTGGGTGGAGCTGGCCCAGTCCCGCAACAACGATGTGCTGCTGGCCCTGTCGCGCGTGGATGAGGCGCGGGCCAACCTGGATGTGGCAGGCGCCGCGGGCCTGCCCCAGCTCTCGGCCACGGCCGGCGCCTCCACGGGCCGCAGCCTGGGCGCGCGGGGCCTGGCGCACACGCGCTCGGTTCAGCCCGGCCTGCAGGCCAGCTGGGAGCCTGATCTGTGGGGCCGCATCGCCCACCTGGAAAAGGCCGCTGCCCTGCGCCTGCAGGCCAGCGAGGCCGACCGCGACGCCGTGGCCCTGGCCGTGGCCGCCACCACGGCCCAGGCCTATGTGGGCCTGCGCTCGCTGCAATCGCAGCTGCAAGTGGCCCAGGCCACGGCCCGCTCGCGCGAACAGGCCCTGCGCCTGGCCGACGAGCAGGCGCGCGTCGGCTACACCTCGCAGTTGCAGCTCACCCAGGCCCAGGCCGAGTTGCAGGGCGTGCAGCAGGCCGTGGAGCAGCTGGAGCTGTCGCTGGCGCGCCAGCGCACGGCGCTCCTGCTGCTGGCCGGCGGCGAGGGTGACGAGCAGGCCGCCGCGCTCATGGCAACAACCGACAGCCAGTCCGCCACGCTGGGCGCGCCGCCGCCTGCGCCGGCCGCCGGCCTGCCTTCGGCCTTGCTGCAGCGCCGCCCCGACATTGCACGGGCGCAGCTGCAGCTGGCGGCCGCTGACGAAAGCCTGGCCGTGCAGCGCACCGCCTTCCTGCCCCAGGTCTCGCTGACGGCCAGCGCCGGCAGCCTGCTGGTCAATGCCCTGCAATACCACCCGGCCACGGTCTGGGCCCTGGGCGGCAGCGTGCTGGCGCCGCTGTTCACGGGCGGGCGGCTGCAGGGCCAGTTCGACGCCGTGACCGCCCAGCGCGACCAGGCCGCCTATGCCTACCGTGGCGTGGTGATCAAGGCCCTGGCCGATGTGGAAAACGCCCTGGTCGGCACCCGGCGCCTGCAGTCGCAGTGGCAGCACGCCAGCGAGCGCGAGGCGGTGCTGCAGCGCTCCCTGGGCTTTGCCAAGGACCGCTACGAGGCCGGCTACGCCAGCTACCTGGAAGAGCTGGACGCCCAGCGCAATCTGTACCAGGCCCAGCAGGAAGTCATACGCCTGCGCCAGAGCCAGCTGGAAAACGCCATTGCGCTGTACCAGGCGCTGGGCGGCGGCTGGCAGGCCGACGCTGCACCAGTGGCCGCACCCGTCGCTGCACCTGTCGCCAGCCCCACCCGCTGATCAGACCTTCTCGATGCGCGCAGGCAGCCCCTGGCGCACCGCGGCGCCCGACACCCAGTCCACCCACACGTTTTTGCAGCCGGGCCGCGTGGGATCGGCAAAGCCCAGGTCATTGAGGTTCACGCCATTGGCATGCTCGGCGTTCACCGGCATGGGCTGGCCGTCGATGCTGTGGCGGCCCGCGCCCAGCTCGCGGTGGCCGTAGCCGTGCTCGATGGCCACGGTGCCCGGCATCACGCCGTCGCGCACCATGGCCACGGCCGTCACCGCGCCGCCCGGCGTGCGGATGCGCACCGTGTCGCCGTTGGCGATGCCCAGCCGCTCGGCGTCATCGCGGTGCAGGGACACCGGGTTGTGCGGATGCACCTGGCGCAGCCGCGAGACGGCAATCGACATGGAACTCATCAGGTTGGACTTGTACGAGGTCAGCAGCAGCGGCCATTGCTGCTCGCCGAAATGCGTGCGCATGGCGCTGCCGTCGGCCAGCCGTGCCGGATACCAGGTGGGGCAGCCGCTGTAGCGCTCGCCCGTCATGGCGTGGCGCATGCGGGCCAGCTCCTCGCTCCAGACCTGCAGGGCAGGCGCGTGGGCCTTGCGGGTGTGGCCATCCTTCCAGGCGTCCTCGATGCGGTCGAAGCGCCCGCCGCGCGTCAGCAGCATGGCCACCTGACGCCATTCATCGTCCTTCAGGCGCTGGCGCAGCGCGGGCACCAGCCTGTCCACGCCGGTGATGGCGATGTCGTCATCGCTGGCCGCCGGCACGGGCTTGCCGCCTGCCCAGGCCACGTTGGCCAGGGCGTGGATGAAGAAGTCCTCGGCCGAGCGCAGCGCATGGGGCTGGCCCTGGGCGTCCTTGATGGCGGCCTCGCCAAAGCCGGGCAGGCCCAGCCGTTCTGCCACGGCAAAGAGGAAGCTCTCCACGTTCACGGGCTGGCCGCCGGCCGTGCGCGCCACGGCGGGCTGCACCACGGGCCAGCGCACGGTGGAGCTTTTGGCCACCACGTCGGCCCAGGGCGCCGAGATGCCCCAGCTCTCGTAGGTCACGGTATCGGGCACGATGAAATCGGCCAGCGCGCTGGTCTCGTTGATGAAGGGATCGATGGAGACGATCAGCGGCAGCTTCTTCGGGTCCTTGAGATCGTCCACCAGCGCATTGCGAAAGCCCGCAATGCCGTAGACGGGGTTGCTCATGTGGTTGATCCAGGCCTTGGCGCGGTAGGGGTAGCCGGCCAGCGCGCTGGCCAGCATCTCGCTGGACAGGCCGCCCACGGCCGGGTACCACGGGGCCTGGGCGGCGGGATAGTCCTTCGCGCCCTCGGGCTGGCCCTCGCGCTTGCGCTGGAATTCCGCGCTTTTCTCGTAGGGCTGGCGGTGGCGTGACAGCGCCAGGCCGCGCGGCTTGACCTTGCCGTCGAAGTTGGCGAAGTCATAGCGCGGGCCCGGGCCGAAGGGGCCGAACGGGCCCGCATCCAGCACCAGGCCGCCCTGCACGTTGAGGTTGCCCACCAGGGTGTTGAGCATGCTGATGGCGTAGGCGGTGTAGAAGCCCGCGCCGCTCATGGTGCCGCCATGCGCATCGGCCACGGCGCGCTTGCCATGGCTGGTGAACTCGCGCGCCAGCGCCTCGATCTCGCCGCGCGCCACGCCGCACAGCGCCGCGTATTCGTCCAGTGTCTTGAGGCTGGCCTGCTCATGCAGCTTGGCCAGCGAGGAGCAGACCGACAGCTCGGGGGCCTGGTCCGCGCCTTCGGCCTTCAGGCCGGGCACGGCCACGCGGGTGCGCACCATCAGCTGTGCAGGCTCGGCCTGGGTGTGCGGCGCCAGGCGGCCATCGGCACGCTGCACCACGAACACATCCTGGGCCGGTTTGCCGTCTTCGGCTGGCGCGGGCAGCGCCCAGCCCAGGTCGGCGCCGCGCAGAAAGCTGCCGTGGCGCGGGTGGCCGGGCTCGTTGACCAGCAGGTGCGTGGCATTGCTCCAGGACGCCTCGCCCGCCGCCTGCATGGCGGCCGGGCCGGGCTGGGCGAGAAAGCCCGTGTCATGGCGTGCCTCGTCCAGGATGACGCGGATCAGCGCCATGGCCAGGGCCAGGTCGCTGGCCGGCTTGACGGCCAGCCAGCGGTTGCCGCTGCCCGCAGCCAGGCTGGACGAGGTGGGCAGCACGGGCGAGACCACCACGTAGCGGAACCGGTTGTCCTCACGCGAGCGGGCCTCGGCCAGTTCGCGGCCCTGGCGCTGAAAGGGGTTACCGGACTGCGCGGGCGCCGCGCCGATGAACAGGCCGAAGCTGGCATGGCTCCAGTCCGGCTTGCCGTGCGGCATGCCGGGCAGGTCGCCCAGGGCCGCTGCCGCACCCACTCGGAAACTCTGGCCGCAGTAGGCGCCGTGGTTGCTGACGTTCACGGTGCCGAAGGACGGCCCCGCAAAGCGGCGCAGCAGCTGGGCGCGGCCTTCGTTGGAGGCGTCGGTCACCAGCAACTGGTTGGAGCGCGGGCCGAACTCGGGGTTGTCGACGTCCAGCGGCGTCTTTGTGTCCCAGATGGCACGCAGGCCATCGACCTGGCCTTCGCCGAACAGATTGCCGCCCTCGCAGACTTCCTGCACCAGCTGCTCGAAGGAAATGCTCTGCCAGCGGCCGCTGCCGCGCGGGCCCACGCGCTTGAGCGGGGTGAGCACGCGGTGCGGTGCACTCTGGTGCTCCAGCATGGACGAGCCGCGCGCGCAGGACGTGGCCCGGCCCTCCAGGCCCAGCTCCTTACCCAGTTTGGCGTAGACCTCGCGCACGGGTTCTTCCATGGCGGCCGGGCGCGTGGTGGCCAGCGGGTGGTAGGGGTTGCCTGCCACGCGCAGGATGCGGTTGCTGGCGGTATCGACACGCACGCGCACGCCGCACTGCGTCCAGCAGCCCAGGCAGCTGGACGGGCTGACCACCTGGCTGGGCTGGGTGGCGAGCGCGCCCGTGGCCGGGTCGATGCGGAACTCCGGCGTCAGCGAATTGCCGCGCGTGGCGCTGGCCGTGGGCGTGCCCGAGGTGCCTGCGACCAGGCCCTTGGCACCGCGCGCCAGCGTCTCGCCGTAGCCGGCCGCAAAGGCGGCCAGCCCACCGGCGGTGAGGCCACCGCGCAGCAGCAGGCGGCGGCGGGCGGCCTCGGCATCCAGGGAATCTTCGGGGGCTTGGGGGAGTTTCTTCTTGTCGGTCATGAAAGGCTTTCTGTGGCGCGGCCGGCCGGTGGCGGGCCGCGCTCCGTGAATGGGTGAGGGGTCGTCAGGGCGGCGGTGTCAGAGGGCGCGGGCCGCTGCCGAGCGCGCGGGAAACAGCTCCAGCGCCCAGGTGGCCAGCGTCACCAGTGCAATGCACAGGCCGGCCACGCCCAGCATGCCCAGCAGGCCGTCGCCGCCCAGCGGCATGTGGTAGATGTACAGGCCCGCGCCGTACTTGGGCACGCCTTGCACGCCCATGAACAGCGCCCAGCGGAAGGCCCAGGCCGCGGCGGCCAGCCCCAGCCCCAGGGCCAGCGTGTAGCGCGGGCAGGCCATGCGCTGACCATTCCGCACCAGGGCCCACAGCAGGGCGGCACCGGCCACGGCCGAGCCCAGCATGCTCAGGCGCCAGACCGGAAACTGCTGCCACAGCTGCAGCGCCGCCTGGAAGGAGCGGCCCTGGCCCAGCCAGCCGGCAACGGCCCAGACCACCACCATGGCCAGCAGGCACAGCGCCAGCGCCAGGCCCAGCATGCGCAGCGCCTGCAGGGCGCCGGCATCGGGGCGGTGGCGGGCGGGCAGAAAGCGCGCCGTCACCAGCATGCAGCCCAGCGTGGCCAGCCAGCCCGTGAGTGCCAGGTTCAGCGGCACCCACAGCGTGTTCCACAGCGGGCGCGAGCGCACGGCCATCAGCTCGGCGCCGGTATAGGCGGTGATGGTCAGCGCCGACACGGCCAGCAGCGGCGCCAGCCAGCGCAGCCACTGCGGCCGGCCCAGCCACCAGGCCAGCACGAAGGCCAGCGCCAGTCCCACGAAGACGGGCAGCAGCAGGGCGCCCACCGACATCCACGACCACGGCGTGAAGTGCGCATAGAAATGCCAGAAGCGCGCAGGCTGGTGCAGGTCGGCCAGCAGCGACACGGGCGCGGCGATGGCGCTGACGGCCAGCACCAGCACGGCGGCCGGCAGCAGGCGCGCCATGGCGCTGGCGCGCGGCGCCCAGGCGCAGGTGGCGGCCAGCAGGGCGGCGCCCGTGGCAATGCCGGCCAGGAAGAAGTACTGCACGGCCCAGGGCAGCCAGGCCGATTCGTAGGCGGGGGTCAGGAGTTCGACGATGTGCATGGGATGCTCCTTGCGTTCAGTGGGAAGTGACCAGCCGCACGCTGGCCTGCCCGTCCACGCCGTCGACGAAGGCGTCGGGCAATCCCAGGTAGTACACATGCGGGTCCGTGCCCATGGCGGGCTTGAGCACCTTGAGGTCCTTGGCGTGCTCGCGCATGCGCTGGCGGATCTCGCTGCCCTCGTCGTTGAGGTCGCCGATCACGCGGGCGCCGCCCACGCAGCTTTCCACGCAGGCCGGCAGCAGGCCGGCTTCCAGGCGGTGCTCGCAGAAGGTGCACTTGTCGGCGGTCTGCGTCTCGTGGTTGATGAAGCGCGCGTCATAGGGGCAGGCCTGCACGCAGTAGCCGCAGCCCACGCAGCGCTCGTTGTCCACCAGCACGATGCCGTCGCTGCGCTGGAAGGTGGCCTGCACCGGGCAGACCGGCACGCAGGGCGGGTTGTCGCAGTGGTTGCACAGGCGCGGCAGGTTGAGCATGGCCGGCGGCAGGTCCTCGTTGCCCGCGTGCTGCACCTCGTACTGCAGCACCGTGGTGCGGAACTGGCCCAGCGGCGGCAGGTTCTCCATGGAGCAGCTCACCGTGCAGGCCTGGCAGCCTATGCAGCGGCGCAGGTCCACCAGCATGCCGTAGCGCTTGCCGGCCTCGCCGGGGCGGCGCGGTGGCTGGAAACCCGGGGTGCCGGGCGCGGCCGCCGCCACGGGCAGGGCCACGGCCGCCATGGCAGCGGCCAGCAGGTCCTGCAGGAAGCCGCGCTTGCCTGCGACGGGCTGCGCATGGGAGAGGGTAGGGGCGGGGATGTCCTGGGTGGAGGGCTTGCAGCTGCAGTCGTTGCAGCCGCTGCCGGCGCGGGATGTTTTTGGCATGGCCTGTCTTTCATCGTCCTGCGGCCACGGATCGTGGTCGCTCAAACTCAAAAAAGCATTAAAAATATGCTTTTTATATTGAATTTAATATATGAAATTCAGGGCCCTGGCGGCTTGATGTGAGTCAAGCAATGGGCTTGCAAAGCGCCACCGACTGCCTGCCATGGACAGGCGCCCAAGGCAGTCCATAGCGTGTGGCGCAGGGATTAAGATGGGGTTAACAGGGTGACTGCATTCCTCGGGAATGCGGGGCGCGTATCGGAAATCACCCTCTTGTTTCCGTGCGCGGCCCCGGTCTAGGCTGCTTGTGTCGCCACTGCCAAGGAGTTCTCCATGAACCATGCCCTGAACAGCCTTGCTTCGGAACTGGACCTTGCCGCCGAAGCCGGCGAGCACCTGAGGCTGCAATTCACACAGGCCTGCGTGGACCGCATCGCGCACCTGCTGGAAGACCCGGACGTCATCCGCTGCGCACAAGGCCTTCGCCGCTACCTGGACGGCCAGATCGACAGGCAGGAGCTGGACCGCCTGGCTCGCGAGGCCGCCAGCCTGGCCAACCACCACCAGGGATCACGCTCCCTCGACGGCTGCGGCCATGCCGCCGTGTCCGCCACCTATGCCACGGCCCATGGGCTGGCGGGCCGGGCGCTGCAGGCGGCCGACTATGCGGCCTACGCCATGGTCTATGGCGAGGGCGGCCACGGCGCCGTCACGGACCGCGAATCGTTCGAGCCTGAATACCAATGGCAGGCGCGCTGCCTGGCCTCGCTGGCCCAGGCCGCTCAGCAGCGCACGTAGCACCAGCCCGACTGCTGCAGCAGGGCCAGTGACTCGATGCCGCCCTGCGGCAGCACGCGCATGCCGGCAGGCGCCTCGCGGCCCAGCTTCCTGAGCGTGTTCGGGCAGACCAGCGCATGGGCCAGGGCGGCCGCATCCAGATGCTGCGGCGTGCCCGGCGCGGCGTCCAGCAGTGCCTCGACGGCCGGGCCGTTGATGACGATGCGGACCTCGGCACCGGGCCGGTCCTGGCGCAGGTTGGCCAGATTGCTGCGTGCACGGGCCAGGGCGCCGGGTGTGGGCGCATGCAGCACGATGCGCAGCGGCGGCGCATCCGGCCGGACGGGGAACAGGTCGCTCCAGTCGCTGGAGGCGGTGGAAGCGGTGGAAGCGGCGGGAGAACGGCTTGTGCTCATGGTCGTCCTCGTCATTTCCTGCCACGCGGCCCCATGACCTCTTCCAGCAGGCCCGGCGGCAGGCCGGTGCGTACCTGCACCAGCCCCTTGTCATCCTTCCAGACCAGGGCCGGCGTGGCACGCAGCCCCCAGGTGGACATCAGCGAGGCATGGCTGGCCAGCACCTGCCGCGTGGCCTGCGGCACCGGGGCCAGCGGAGTGGCGCCCGCGCCCTCTGCGCTGGCGCGGCCGGCCTTGGCATAGGCGCGTGCGTGCTCGGCCAGGGCCTGCTCGGGCTGGCGCGCGGTCAGCAAGGCGGCGGCCTTGCCCTCGCTGCTGGGCTTGAGGATGCCCACCAGAATGTGGCGCAACTGCACTTGGCCGCTCTCCACCCAGGGCCGGGCATCGTTCCACAGCTGGTTGCAATAGGGGCAGTTGGGGTCGGTGAACACATAGACCGTGCGCGGCGCGTCGGCGCGGCCATCCGGGATGGACTGGGCGCGCTGCACATCGCCCCACAGTTGCTCGCCCATGGGCTTTTGCACGGCGGCCTGCAGGGCCTGGGCGTTCACGTCGCGGCCCTGGGCGTCGATCACCGTGCCCAGCACCCAGTGCTTGCCGTCAGGCATGCGGTAGATGGGCACGGGCTGGCGGTCGCGGTAGGCGGCCCAGGCCTTGAGTCCGCCCACGGCCGGCAGCGGTCCCACCAGGGTCAGTCCCTGCTGGGCCAGAAACTCCTCCGATGGCAGCTCGGACGCCGCAGCCGGCAGGGCCAAGGCTGCCGTCAAGGCCAGGGCTCCTGCCAGTGCAGGCAGGGGAAACAGGGGGGAAGCGCTCATGAACATTCCTTCAGATGCTGGGCCAGGCTGGCGCGCGACAGCTCGCCCATGCGCATGCCGCACAGCCGGCCGTCGGCGCCATAGAAATAGGTGGAAGGCAGGCCCCGCTGGCGCCAATGCCGGCCGGCCTGCTGCTGCGGGTCGAACAGCACCTGGGCCAGCGGCAGCGGGGCTGCTGCCTGCTCGCGCTGCAAATAGCCCATCACGGTCTCGGCTGGCTCGCCCTGGTTGATCCAGATGAAGCGCACATCGGGCCGCTGCTGCTGGGCCTGGGCCAGCACCGGCATCTCGCGTCTGCAAGGCGGGCACCAGGTGGCCCAGAGGTTGATCACCATGGGCTTGCCATCGGCCTGCTGCAACTGCTGCAGCGAGACCGGCTGCGCCTGTCCGTTGACCAGGGTGAAGGCCGGCAGGGCCGGTGCATCTGCGGACGGCAGCGCCTGCAGCAGGCTGCCCAGCACCAGCAGGGCAGCCCCCGCGCCCAGCGCCAGCCCTGTGGCGCGGCGCAGCACCGGGGAGCGGCGGCTGCGCCACAGCATGTACAGCAGCGCGGCCAGCAGGCCGGCCCACAGGTTCCATCCCCCGTCGCGGATATCGATGATGCGGCCTGCGAAGGCCGGCATCCCGCTCCAATCCCAGGGGGCCGGCGCGTACTCTGTCCACCACTGCGCGACATAGGCCAGGCGCGCCGCCAGCAGGCCGGCCAGGGTGCTTTGCCACAGCAGCGCATCCACGGCCTGGCCCGTGCGCCTTTCATTCCTGCGCGCCAGCCACTGCGCCAGCAGCCAGGCCAGCATGGCCACCACCACGCCCGTCGGCAGGACCAGCGGCCCCAGCGCCAGGCTGGCAGGCAGGTGCAGCCAGGCGCCCAGCGCCGATAGCGCTGACGGCCCGCCAGGCTCTGCCGCTCCGGCAAGAACAGGCGAAGGCGCCAGCAGCAGGCCGGCAAGCAAGGGCAGGAAGGACGAAAGAAGAGGGGATGACCGGAGATGCATGGAAGGGAGTTTCAGCCATGCGGGCTGACAGGCCGTGGATGCTGGCAGCGGGGAATTAACGGGGGGTTAACAGCCTCATGGCCATCAGGCTGCGACCGGTCCATTTCGCCCAACCAATCCCATGGCCGCAGACAGCAGCAAGGCCGCAGCGGCCAAGCCGCCAGACAGCCAGAGCGTGGCGTGCAGCCCCCAGCCATCGACCAGTTGGCCGCCCGCCCATGAGCCCAGCGCAATACCGATGTTGAAGACGCCAACGTACAGCGCCGTGGCAATTTCCACGGCACGTGGCACAGCCTGCATCATCCAGGTCATCAGTCCCACCGACACGCCGCCGTAGGCCAGGCCCCAGACCAGCAGCACGGCGCCGCCACCGGTTGGCGAGTCGCCCACGGACAGGAACAGGACAGGCGCCAGCAGCAGGCCCATGGCGATCGCCGCCAGACTCGGCACCGTGCGGCGCGCCGCGATGATGCCCGCCAGGAAGTTGCCCGCAATGCCCGCGATGCCGTAAGCCAGCAGCAGCGCGCTCATCCATTGCGCATCGAACCCCGACACCGTCAGCAGCAGCGGGCGCACGAAGGTGAAGGACATGAAATGCCCGGCCACCAGCAGCAGCGTCAGTGCCAGCCCGGCCTGCAGCCTGCGGTTGGCCAGCTGATGGCTGAACTGGCGCAGGTTGGCCGAGCCTGTGGCAGGCAGGGCGGGGAGAACGGCCATGTGCAGCGCCAGCACCAGTGCGCTGAAGCCTGCCATGCCACCGAATGCCCAGCGCCATCCCGCGAAATCGCCGATCAGCGCGCCCAGCGGCACGCCCAGCACCGAGGCCGCCGCCACGCCGCCAAAGATGATGGAGGTTGCCAGGCCCATCGACGCCTGGGGTACCAGCCGTGCCGCCAGCCCGCCCGCGATTGCCCAGATGCCGCCCATGCAAAAGCCCACCAGGACGCGCGCGGCCAGCAGCCAGGTCAGCGACGGCGCCAGCGCCGAGGCCAGGTTGGCCAGCACGAGCAGGGCCAGCAGTCCGCACAGGATGCGGCGCCGGTCCATGCCGCCCGCCGCCATCACCACCAGCGGCGCGAACAGCGCGGCCAGCAGCGCCGGCAGCGAGATCATCAGGCCGGCCCTGCCCATGGAGGTGCCCAGGCTGCCAGCAATGGATGTGAGCAGGCCGACCGGCAGCATTTCCGTGGTCACCACGGAAAAGGTGGCCAGGCCCACGGCGGACACGGCCAGCCACGGGCGGCGCGCGGCGGGTTCGGGCCGCGTGGAGGAAGACGAATTCATGGTCCAGATCCCTTCAAACAGGTGGGGGGTGTTGCACCGCCGTCGCGGGACAGAGAAAATACATACGCTGCGTATGAATAGAATCCTATATACATACGAAGCGTATGTAAATAATCATGCACGCCGTATGTAAGGAGATTGGCCATGGTCCGCCGCACCCGCGCCGAGATGGAAGAAACCCGCGCCACGCTGCTGGCCACGGCCCGCAAGGCCTTTGGAGAGCAGGGCTACGCCGATGCCTCCATGGACGATCTCACCGCGCAGGTTGGCCTGACGCGGGGCGCGCTGTACCACCATTTCGGCGACAAGCAGGGCCTGCTGGCGGCCGTGGTCGAGCAGATCGATGCCGAGGTGGATGAACGCCTGAAGGCCATCACCGCCCATGCCCGGGATCCCTGGCAGGGCTTTCGCAGCCGCTGCCGGGCCTACCTGGAAATGGCGCTGGAGCCTGAAATCCAGCGCATCGTGCTGCGCGATGCGCGCGCGGCTTTGGGCGGAGCGCTGCCGCAATCGCAGCGCCACTGCATTGCGTCCATGCAGGCACTGATTGCGGACCTCATGGCGCAGGGCATCGTGGCCCGGGCCGATCCGCAGGCGCTGGCATCGCTGATCTACGGCAGCCTGGCCGAAGCGGCTTTCTGGATTGCCGAGGGCGAGGACGCCGACCTGCGGCTGGAGCGCGGCGCGGCGGCGCTGGACCTGCTGCTGGGCGGGCTGCTGGCCCGGCCCTGAGCGGGCCGCCTGGCCGCATTCTTGTGCACCCGCCTGCGAAATTCGGCACGCCGCCGCGCCAGCGCGGCAAATCTGCGATGCTCAGTCGCTTTTCGTTCCCGACTTGGATACAGACGGCGGGGCCTGGCGCCAGGCCCTGCGGACAACAACATGCATGTTCTCTTGGTGGAAGACAACGCGCTGGTGGCCAGCGGCGTGCGGGCCGGCCTGCAGCTGCAGGGCTTTGGCGTGGATACCGTGGCCTCGGCCGGGCAGGCGGATGCGGCCATCCGTTCCTCGCATTTCGATGCCTGCGTGCTGGACCTGGGCCTGCCGGACGAGGATGGCCTCTCGCTGCTGGCGCGCTGGCGCGGCCAGGGCCTGCAGGTGCCCGTGCTGGTGCTGACGGCGCGCGATGCCGTGTCACAGCGCATCGAAGGCCTGCAGACCGGCGCCGACGATTACCTGGTCAAGCCCTTTGACCTGCACGAACTGGCGGCGCGCCTGCATGCGCTGCTGCGCCGCGCGGCCGGCCGCAGCGTGGACTGGATCGAGCTGGGCGAGGTGCGCATCAACCCCGCTGCCGGCCATATCCAGCGCCAGGGCCGCACCGTGGAGCTGTCGCGCCGCGAGTGGTCGCTGCTGCGCGCGCTGCTGCAGTCGCCGGGCCGCATCCTGAGTACCGAGCAACTGCGCGACAGCCTCTACGGCTACAGCCAGGACGTGGAGAGCAATGCCGTCAACGTGCATGTGCACCACCTGCGCCGCAAGCTGGGCCATGAACTGGTGGAGACGGTGCGCGGCGAGGGCTACCGCCTGGGCCTGCACCCATGATGCGCAGCCTGCGCGTGCGCCTGCTGGCATGTCTGTGCCTGGCGCTGTGCACGCTGTGGGGCGGGGTGGCGGCCTGGATGTTCTCGGACATGCGCAACGAGCTGCGCACCGTGCTGGATGACCGGCTGATCGCCTCGGCGCGCATGGTGGCAGGCATCGTCCACCAGTTCCGGCCTGCCCGGGAGCTGCCGCAGGACTGGAGCCCCATGCTCAACGTGATCGCGCGCGACGGCGTGGCCTGCGAGGTCAGCCTGGTGCGCGGCGAGGTCCAGCCCGTGCGGCCCGAATCGGCCCTGCCGCAGGTGCTGGCCAAGACCGAGGGCAGCCCCGTGTTCCCGCAGAGCATGCCGCTGGGCTTCTCGACCATCATCAAGGGGGGCAAGCCCTGGCGCACCTATGTGCTGGAGGACCACGGCGTGCGCATCGCCACGGCCGACCGCATCGATGTGCGCGAGGGCCTGATCCACGGCTTTGCCTACACCATCGTCCTGCCCTTCGTGCTGGCGCTGCTGGCCAGCATGGGGCTGATGTGGTGGGCCGTGACCCAGGGCCTCAGGCCGCTGGAGGCCCTGCGGCGCGAGCTGGCGCGCCGCCCGCCCGGCGACGATTCGCCCGTGGCCCAGGGCCTGCAGACGCGTGAGCTGGCGCCGCTGGTGGGCACGCTCAACCAGTTGCTGCACCGCGTGCGCGCGGCCATCGACCGCGAGCGCCGCTGGAGCGACGACGCGGCCCATGAGCTGCGCACGCCGCTGACCGCCATCAAGACCCACGTGCAGGTGGCGCAGATGGCGCTGGCGGCGCCCGGCATGCCTGCCGGCCTTCTGGCCGCGCCGCCCGGCTCCATGGCGCGCGATTCGCTGGCCCAGGCGGGCGAGGGCGTGGAGCACCTGCAGCACACGCTGGAGCAGTTGCTGCTGCTGGCGCGACTGGAGCAGCATGAACCGGGCGCCGCCAATGCGCTGGCCTGCGGCGATGCGCCTGCCGATGCGCTGCAGGCGCTGGACAAGGCCTGGCAACTGGCGGTGAATGCCGTGAGCGCCGGAGCACCGGCGCCGGCGCAGCGCCAATGGTTGGACACGCACCAGCAGCCCGGCAATGGCGCCTGGCCTCTGGCCATCTCCGAGCCCCTGCTGGTCTCGGCCCTGCGCAATCTGCTGGAAAACGCCCTGCGCCATGCGCCGCAGCATCCCGTGGAACTGGCCGTGCGGCCCATTGGCGCCATGCCGGGCACGACGCAGCAGCCGGGCACAGGCTATGTGGAGTTCACCGTGGCCGACCACGGCCCCGGACTGAGCGCCCAGGAATGCGAAGAGGCCACGCGCCGCTTCTGGCGCAAGCGTCCCCAGGAGCATGGCAGCGGCCTGGGCCTGCCCATCGTGCAGCGCATCGCCGAATGCGCAGGCGGCTGCCTGCTGCTGCAGCCGCGCAGCCTGTGGCGGCCCGAAGAAGGCGATGCGAGCGGGCTGGTCGCACGCCTTTATCTGCCGTTGGCGGTGGGCGCCGGCGCACTGGTGCCGACGCACTGACGAGAGCGCACCGACGCCGGCGCATTAACGCCGACTTAATCTGCGCTGCGTATCGTGCCGACCTGGCTGGCCAGCCGCGCAGGCATTGCGCCGTGCGGGGGCAGCCGCAGGTATCCAGAACTGACCCTGTCCGCCGCTGCCGCGCACCTGCCGGCGCCCACGCATGGCAGGGCAACAGCCTCTTCCCACGATGAACCGCATGAACAAACAGACCCTGTCCCGGTCGTGCATCGCCATTGCTGTCGGCATCTGCATGCCGATGGGCGGCGCCTGGGCACAAGACACCTCCGCTGCGCAGGCGGCAGTGCAAGGCAACGCTGCCGCTGGCCAGAAGATCGCCCAGGCGGGCACGCCCCAGGGCGCGGCGGCCTGTGCCACCTGCCACGGCGCCAAGGGCGAGGGCATGGCGGGCTTTCCGGCACTGGCCGGCCAGCACGCCGGCTATCTGGCGCGCCAGCTGCAGCACCTGGCCGACGGCAGCCGGCAGGCGCCCGTGATGGCGCCCATGGCCAAGGCCCTGTCGGCCCAGGACCGTGCCGACGTCTCGGCCTACTACGCCAGCCTGCCGCTGCCCATCCAGCCCGTGCGCGGCCCGCTGCCCAAGGGCAAGGACGATGACGGCGCCTGGCTGGTCGAGCGTGGCCGCTGGGCCGACGGCATTCCTGCCTGCGCCCAGTGCCATGGCCCTGGCGGCGTGGGCGTGGGAGCGGACTTCCCCGCCATCGGCCACCTGACGGCCGACTACATGCAAAGCCAGGTCGCCGCCTGGAACAAGGGCCAGCGCGAGGCCGGCCCCCTGGGCCTGATGGGCAAGATCGCCCGCAAGCTCACGCCCGAAGACATCCAGGCGGTGGCGTCCTACTACGCCCGCCTGCATGGCGCGGGCACAGCCACCGCAGCCACGGCCTCCGCGCCGGCCAAACCCTGATGGACCGGGAGCCGATCATGTCCGACACACCACGCAATCCCGCCCCCGGCAGTTCCAACACCGCCGAATACATCGTCGTTGCCTGCCTGTTCGCCGGTCTGGCGGGCACACTCGCCTATGGCATGTACGTCAGCCGTCCAGCCCGGCCCGACGTGCCGGTCAACGTGGCCGCCGCACCCGCTGCTGTCCCCGCAAAGCCCGATGCCCAGCCCGTTCAGGGGGCTGCCGACGGCGCAGCCTTCACGCCGCCCGGTGCCCGCGACATTCCGGACACGCCCATGGGCGAGTGGATCCGCCGTGGCGAGGCCATCTTCCTGCGCACGCCGGCCAACGCCGTGGGCTTTTCGGGCAACACCCTCAACTGCGTGAACTGCCACCTGGACGCAGGCCGACTCAAGGGCGCCGCACCCATGTGGGGTGCCTACCCGCTGTACCCGGCCTACCGCAAGAAGACCAACCACGTGGACACCTTCGCCGAGCGCGTGCGCGGCTGCTTCATGTACAGCATGAACGGCAAGGCCCCCGACGACGGCCACGACATCCTCGTGGCGCTGGAGGCCTATGCCTACTGGATGGCGCAGAAGGCGCCCACGGGCGAGAAGCTGCCGGGCGCGGGCTTCACCAAGGTGGGCAAGGCCGCGCAGGAGCCCAGCTTCGAGCGCGGCGCCAAGGTGTACGAGGCCAAGTGCGCGCTGTGCCACGGCCCTCAGGGCCAGGGCCAGGAAGCGGGCGGTGTGACCGTGTTCCCGCCGCTGTGGGGCAAGCAGTCCTACAACTGGGGCGCGGGCACGCACGAAGTGGACAAGGCCGCCAGCTTCATCAAGGGCAACATGCCCTACGGCAACCCCACGCTGGATGACCAGGAGGCCTGGGACGTGGCCACCTACATCAACAGCATGGAGCGCCCCCAGGACCCGCGCTTCACCGGCAACGTGGCCGACACGCGCAAGCAGTTCCACGACAACCCGTACTCGCTGTACGGCACCGAGGTCAACGGGCGGCTGCTCAAGGGGCTTTGAGCGGATCGGACAGGCAACGGCAGGCCGGGCGCAGGCCTGCGTTGCCGTACATGGCAGGGCGCTGACGGCCGCCCTGCAAGCGCATCTGCGCCGGTGCGGCCTTTGCACCAGGCGGCGTACGGTCATCGGTTTGACGGCCGGCATTTCATGATTTAATAAGAATCATTCTCACTGATTTGCCGACGCATCCGGCTTGCACTGCAGCACACCGCCTTGCCGGCAAGCCCGGCCCGTGCCGCACGCGGCCATGCGCACAGGCCTTCGCGCGACCGCCGCGCGATGCTCAGGTTTGCCGAGGAAACCATGACCCAGACCTTGGACGACATTCAGCAGCTGGCGCACGAGCACCAGGTGCTGCTGCGTGGCTACGGCCACGCCCAGTTGCGCAGCAGCGAGCTGCTGTGCCTTCAAGCCCAGGAAATAGAGAGGCTGCAAAGGCTGGTGATCCGCCAGCGCGCGGCCTTGATGGCCAAGGAAACCCAGCTGCTGTGGGCGCGCGAGGAGCGCGAGGCGCTGGAGAAGGCCATTCCCGGCCTCTCGCGCCGCGTCACGCTGGCGCGGCGTGTGGAGTCGCTGCTGGTGCGCGTGCAGGACCTGTTGCGCGAGCGCGCACGCTGGCAGCGCCAGTCGGCCGCGCCCCTGGCGCAGCCCGCCGTGCCTGCAGCGGGCGCGCATGCGCGGGAGCCCGAACAGGACGCCGAGGCCTTCGAGGCCAGCCTGCGCGAGGCCGACCTGGTGATCTGCCAGACCGGCTGCCTGAGCCACGGCGAGTACTGGCGCGTGCAGGACCATTGCCAGCGCACGGGCAAGACCTGCGTGCTGGTGGAGCAGCCCGATGCGCTGCGCATCGTCCGCATACACCGGGGCGCCGACGGCGGCGACAACCCCGCCATGACGCTGAGCCACGGAGACACGACCGCATGACACGCAGCAAGATGCCCCTGAGCCCGGGTGGCGAACCCGAACTGCGCAGCGTGGGCCTGAAGGCCACGCTGCCGCGCATGCAGGTGCTGGAAATCTTCAGGCAGAGCGCATCGCGCCACCTGCATGCCGAGGACGTGTTCCGCCTGCTGGCCGAGCGGCGTGCCGAAGTGGGCCTGGCCACCATCTACCGCGTGCTGTCCCAGCTGGAGGCGGCGGGCCTGCTGCTGCGCCAGACCTTTGAAAGCGGCAAGGCGGTGTTCGAGCTCAACGAGGGGCCGCACCATGACCACCTGATCTGCCTGCAGTGCGGACGCGTGGATGAATTCAGCAACGACCACATCGAGGCGCTGCAGCACCAGGTGGCCCAGGCCCACGGCTACCGCCTGGCCGACCACCGCCTGGCCCTGTACGGCCATTGCAGCGCGTGCTCGCAGCTGCCACCCGAATCACCGGCACAGCCCGAGCAGGCAAGACAGCCTGCGCTGCAGGACAACGAATGAGCACCAACGACAGATCCCTGACCCCCGAGCAGCGCGCCGCCCTGGACCTGCTGATGTCGCGCCAGTCGCGCTGGCCGCTGCAGAACCCGGCGCCGGGCGCAGACGTGATCGACACCGTCATCGATGCTGCACTGCGCGCCCCCGACCACGGGCAGCTGCGGCCCTGGCGCTTCGTGCTGGTGCAGGGCGATGCGCGCCATGCGCTGGGCGAGGTGTTCGTGCAGGCCGCCAGGGCGCGCGACCCGCAGGCCGACGCCGAGCGATTCCGCGCCAAGGCCTTGTCCGCCCCGCTGATCATTGCGCTGGGCGTGCATCTGCAGCCCGAGCACAAGGTGCCAGAGAGCGAGCAACTGCTGGCTGGTGGCGCTGCCGCCATGAACATGCTCAACGCCCTGCACATCCTGGGCTTTGGCGGCTTCTGGGCCAGCGGCGCCAACAGCCACGATGCGCGCGTGCGCGAGGCCCTGGGATTCGAGCCCCATGACCGGCTCGTCGGCCTGCTGTATGTGGGCACGCCCGTCTCGGCCGGCCGCGAAGCCCTGCGGCCGCCGCGCAACCGCTTTGTGCGCGAATGGCAGCCCGGGAAAGACCTGGTGCAAGGCCTGGCCCTGGCCCTGTCTTCCAGCGCGGCCGACGCAGGCTGATCCTGCTTCCTTGAAGCAAAGATGCCCGGCTTGACCGGGCATCTTTCGTTGCGGCTGCGCAATCGGCCTAAGCCGCCGTCTCGACCGACTTCAGCTGGTAGATGGCATAGAAGTGCACGCCAAAGGTCCAGCGGAATGCCGGCCCCACCAGCGAGTAGGGCGGGCCGTAGCCTTCCATCACCTGGTGCGCGGCCACCAGCTGCAGGCGGGGATGGGCTTGCGCCAGATCGGCCTCGCGGCGCAGGCCCCAATGGAACTGGGCCTGGGTGAGCCGGACCGAAGGGTGCTGGCTTGCGCGCCCGGCCGCCAGCCAGCACATGGCGTCGAACACCAGCTCCGAGCCCGGCGGGCTGCGTTGCGCAAACGTGGTCCACAGCGCCTGCATCTGCTCTGGCTGCAGGTACATGGAAACGCCCTCGGCCATCATGAACACCGCAGGCCCGGACCTGTCGGCCGGCAGTCCCAGCCGCTGCCACCAGTCGGCATCGGCCAGGTCGAATTCGCGGATCTCCTGGCGCTCCGATTGCCGGGGCAGCAGCTGCCTGCGCAGCGCGGTCACCGGTCCCAGGTCGGCATCCGTCATGTGCATCTGCCCGTTGTCCAGCCATTGGAAATAGTCGCTGAGGCCGCAGCCCAGGTTCACCACATGGCCCTGCGGCTGGCGCTGCAAGAAGTCCTGCGCCAGCGCGCGAAAGCAGTGCGTGCGCGCCAGCACGCCGTAGATGCTCTGCCGGTCCTGCAGCCACCGGCTGCCGTCGTCGCCCAGCTGGGTCAGGGTGTCCAAGGCGTGGGCGTCACTGACGGCCATGCCGGGAAACAGCCGCTCGCCCAGGGCGCGGGCGGCCAGTGGAATGCGCAAGGTCTCGCTGACATCGGACAGTTTTTCCTGGCGTGGCGAGGAGGGCTGCGCGTCGGGCAAGGCCGTTGCGGCCGTCGGGGCAAGAGATTCGGGCATGGCGGGCTCCTGTGCGTTGCCGGCCGGGGCGGGCGGCATCCACCTTCCATGAATTGCTTCAAGGGCTGATACCCATATTAGGGCCTGTTCGCACGAATGCAGGCAACCTGAAGGGAAGCTGCCTGCCATCAATCCTTGTTCACCTTGTGGTCCTCGCCCTTGGCCTGTTCCATGGCCTCGGGCTCCAGCTCCTCGGCGGAGCGGTTGAGGTGGATGAAGGCACCCCAGCCCAGCAGCAGGACACCCACGGCGCTGACCAGGGCGGCGGGATAGAGCAGGTGGGCCGGCTCTTCCTGCGTCTTGAAGGCAGCGACCAGGGCTTCGACGGCCAGGGCCACGACCAGCACCACCAGAAAGCGCGAGAGAAACCGGCGCACGCGCGTGGGGCCGCTGATATGGGCCTCGCGTATGACCTCCTCTTCGGTGATGGTCTGGGCGATCTGCAGCGCGACCACGCCCGAGGCCAGAATGCCCAGCGCCTCGACGATGCGCAGGCCCGAATCGCCATCCACGCCATGCGCCATGGCGTTCCAGCCCTTGAGGCCTGCAATCCACAGCAGGGCGATGGCCGCCAGCGAAAACAGCAGGGCGATGAGCGCGTGCACGACGGTGAAAAGGGTATGGAGTGCTTTCATGGCAAAGGGCGGAGAGTGGGCCGTGGCGTATGTTTCCACGGCGCCGGCGCGCCGCTTGTAGGAAACGGCGAACAGCCGTGGACAGTGGCAGGCAGCGGTGGGCAGGCGCGGTGCCTGCCCGCGGGTGCGGCGCATGGATAAAATCCCCGGACCATGTCCAGATGGTTCATCGTGGCTTTTTCCCTGCACTTCGTCGTCAGCGTGGCCTTGTCCACGCTGGGGCTTGTGCCATGGCGGGCCCTGCCGGGGGCCGCTTGCGAGCCGGCCGGCGCCGCCTGCGCCAGCGTGCAGCGCACGGCAGCGCCGCTGGTGGACACGGCCTCCCTGCTCGATGACTTCGACCATGCGCTGATGGACGATCAGCAGGACCTCCCCGATGTCATGCATGCCGTCGATGGCGTGGATGCCCCCCGGCTGCAGGCCGATCGCCATGTCGCCAGCAGCCTTCGCGAAGGACCGTGGCGCAGCCTGGCCCCGCCCGAACGGCCTCCCCGGGCGGCCTGATCCCCTTTGCGACCTGCCGGGGCCGTTGGCTCCTCCGGGTCGGCGCATGCGGCATCCACGCCGTTCGCCGGGTCCTGTCCGGCATGCCCCGTCTGCGGGGCTGGCCTATCGCTTCCAATCTCTCCGGACCCAGCGCAGCATGGGCCCTTTTTGCCGCAGCGGCGGCTCCCGGTTCCCAGAACAAGCATCATGGAAATTGCCATTCTTTTTGCGCTGATCCTGCTCAATGGCGTCTTCGCCATGTCCGAGATCGCGCTGGTGACGGCGCGCAAGGCTCGCCTGCAAAAACTCATAGACGAGGGGGACGCCGGCGCCGCCGCAGCCGCCCAACTGG
The DNA here is from genome assembly GCF_028401915.1 of Delftia sp. DT-2. Lineage (NCBI taxonomy): Bacteria > Pseudomonadati > Pseudomonadota > Betaproteobacteria > Burkholderiales > Comamonadaceae > Delftia > Delftia sp. DT-2. The sequence goes on along the minus strand of NZ_JAQOTI010000010.1, from coordinate 109,466 downwards.
GGGCCGACCCCACGCGTTTCCTGTCCACCATCCAGATCGGCATCACCTCCATCGGCGTGCTCAACGGCATCGTCGGCGAGGCCGCGCTGGCCGCTCCCCTGGCCGAGTGGCTGCAGCGCATGGGCGTGCCCGCGCCCTATGGCGGCTACACGGCCACGGCGCTGGTGGTGGTGCTGATCACCTATTTCTCCATCGTCGTCGGCGAGCTGGTGCCCAAGCGCATCGGCCAGACCTATCCCGAGACCTTTGCGCGCCTGATCGCACGCCCAGTCAACTGGCTGGCCCATCTGACCAAGCCCTTCGTGGTGCTGCTGTCCGTGTCCACCCATGCGCTGCTGCGCCTGCTGGGCGTCAAGGAAAACAGCGGCAGCGCCGTCACGGAGGAAGAGATCCACGCCATGCTGGCCGAAGGCACGACGGCCGGCGTCATCGAATCGCACGAGCACACCATGGTGCGCAACGTGTTCCGCCTTGACGACCGCCAGATCGGCTCGCTGATGGTGCCGCGCAGCGACGTGGTCTGCCTGGATGCCGATGCGCCGTTCGAGGACAACCTGCGCGTGATCGAGCAGTCCGACCACGCGCGCTTTCCCGTGGTGCGCGGCGGCATGGACTCCATCATCGGCGTGCTCAACGCGCGCCAGTGGCTGTCGCGCGCGCTGCAGGGCAAGGATCAGGGCCTGACCGACCAGCCCATGCAGACCGCGCTCTATGTGCCCGAGACCATCACCGGCATGGAGTTGCTGGAGAGCTTTCGGCTGTCCGACGTGCACATGGCCTTTGTGATCGACGAGTACGGCGAGGTCCAGGGCATCGTCACCCTGCAGGACCTGGTGGAGGCCATCACGGGCGAATTCCAGCCCCGCGATCCGCGCAACTCCTGGGCGCTGCAGCGCGAGGACGGCAGCTGGCTGCTGGACGGCCACATCCCCGTGCCCGAGCTCAAGGACCGGCTGGAGCTGGCCACCGTGCCCGAGGAAGAGCGCGGCCGCTACCACACGCTGGCCGGCATGGTCATGCTGCTCACGGGCCGGCTGCCGCGTGTCACCGACACCGTGCAATGGGAAGGCTGGCGCTTCGAGGTGGTGGACATGGACGGCAAGGCCATCGACAAGGTGCTGGCCATGCGCGTGGACGTGTCGCTGCAGGTGCCCGGCGACGAAGACGCAGGAGCAGCCCATGCACCGCGTTGAACGACGGGCCCCGCGCTGCGCCTGGAAACTGCTGGCATGCGCGGCGGCCGTGGTCTTCATGGCCGCCTGCCTGGACGGCGTGCAGGGTTACCCGCAGCAGCAGGCGCCCATCATCAGCCCCTACGACATGACGCAGGAGCAGCGGCTTGCCGAAATGAACGCCATGGGCGCGGCCGGCCATGCCGACCACCGCTGGACCTACGAACTTCGCCCCGGCTGCGTGCTGCGCGTGGACCTGGACGGCCCGCAAGGCCCGCGCCCTTCCCTCGATATCGCCCTGCTGGGCAGCGTGGTGGCCGTCACGGCCCAGCGTGAACGCGGCAGTTTCCGCGTGGAGCTGCAGCCCGGCGACGGCCTGCAGTCGGCACGGTCCCTGGTGCTGGAAAGCACCAAATGGGCCGACGCCAGCTGGACCCAGCTGCTGCTGCGCCTGATGCAAAAGGGTTGCATGGAAATGCAGGGCCGCCCGCACGGCAGGACCGCCAGCCGGCACTGAGAGGCAGCGCACAACGGCACGGATCGGCATGCATCGGCAGGGACCAGCAGGGACCGGCAGGCCAGGCATGCGTGGCTTGCCCGGTCCCGCAAATGTGAGGGGCGGAAACGACAAGCGGCACCGAAGTGCCGCCGGGTAGGGCGCGGGGCGCAAGGTCCCGGGCCAGGGCAGATCGCCGGCTTACTTGGCCAGCGTCAGCGTGCCCTTCATCAGCGCGGAGTGGCCGGGGAAGGAGCAAAAGTAGCTGTAGGCCTCGCCCGCCTTCAGGGCGGCGGTGGAGAAGGTCACGGAGTCGGTCTCGCCGCCGCCGATCACCTTGGTGTGGGCGATCACGCGGGCGTCCTTGTCCTTCACGAAGTCCTTGGCGGCGCCGGCGGCGATGCCGTCATTGGCCACGGGCTGCAGGTCGGCCGTCTTGCTCAGTACCCAGTTGTGGCCCATGGCCGTCTTGGGCAGCTTGCCCACGTGCTTGAGCTTGACCGTGAACTGCTTGCAGCTGGCGGGCACGCTGATGGTGGGCTTGTTGAACTGCATGGCGTCATTGCCTTCGATCTCGACGGCGCAGTCGGCGGCCAGCACAGGTGCGGCGACGGCAGTCATTGCGAGGGCCAAGAGGACGGGTTTCCATTGCATTGCCATTGTTTTCTCCTTGAAAAGCGGGTGAGGTGGCTGGCATCCGGTGGCCATGGACCGGCAGGCGGTCTGTCGCCATGGATGCTTTGTATGGCTGCCTCCAGCATAGACAGGATGGGGGAGGGCGGGTTGATTTGAATCAAGTCAAAACAGTTCGAAGACCTGCGCTCCAAGCATGCGGGATGGCGTCACGCCGGCAGGGTATGCGCGGTGGCTGTCGCCGGGAATCACTTGCCGTCCGTCGTCTTTTGGCGACGGGCAACCCCACAGCTCGCATGCCTCTACTCACCCCAGTCACATTTGGGTACGATTGCGGTAAATAGAGAGGGTTTATGGGAGTGATGGTTTTCATAGGTGCTGTCATTGGCGCCATCTTTCTGCTGACGGCGTTTTTCGTCGACAGCTCCCAGCAACAGACGGCGCTGGCGGGCATGGCCTGTGCCAGCGTCCTCATTCCGTACGTGCTGTTCAGGTTGCACTCGATCGTCGTCGAGCAGGACAAGCTCGATCAGATCCTGCAGCTGATGCGAAAGTCCGGCAGCCAGCCCGAAGGGGTGGCTCCGGGCGGCGAGGGGTCCCGTGAGCCGGGTGGCCCCTCGGCGCCCAGGTCCTGGATGTCCTGAGGCACGGGGCGGCAGCCAAGGCAGGCCAGGCAGGTCCGGCAGGCCTCAGGCGAACTGCACGACCACGCGCCGGTTGGTGCGGCTTTTCTTCTCGATCTTGGTGACGGCCACCGTGCCGATCTCGGCCGTGCTGCGCACATGCGTGCCGCCGCAGGGCTGGCGGTCCAAGCCGGGGATGTCGATGATGCGGATCGTCGCCGTGCCGCCCGGGGGCGCCGCGCCTGCGGTGCGTACCAGGTCGGGCTGGGCGGCCAATTGCTCGGGCGTGATGCGGTCCACGTTCACGGCATGGCTGGCGGCGATCAGGGCGTTCAGGCGCTCCGTCAGATCGGCCTTGTCCAGCGTGGATTCAGGCAGGTCGAAATCCAGGCGTGCCGAGTCCGGCGAGATGCTGCAGCCCGTCACGGGCACGGGCACCAGCACGCCCAGCAGGTGCAGGCAGGTGTGCAGGCGCATCAGACGGTGGCGCCTGTCCCAGTCGATGGCTACCTGCACGCGCTCGCCGACCTGGGGCGGCGCATCGGTCTGCAGCACATGCAGGATGCGCTGGCGGTCATCGGCATAGACGGTGTCGATGACCGCCAGGCTGCGTCCGTCGGCCAGGATCAGCGTGCCGGTGTCTCCGGCCTGGCCGCCGCTGCGGGCATAGCAGACCGTGGCATCCAGCTCGATGCCTTCGGGGCTGACCGCGATCACGGTGGCTTCGCAGCGGTCCAGGTAGGCGTCGTCGTCAAAGAGCTTGTGCGTCTGGGACAGGGGCATGGGCATGGGGTGTCTCCGGGGTCATGTCGCGGTCCATGGTATCGGCGGCATGGCGGGGCCGGGCAGTACGCCTGGGCGAAAAGTCCCCAGTACAGTCCATTGCCCGCAGCGGTGGCAGTCGGCTGCTTGACAGCCTGTCAAGTGCCCGGGTCCGCGACCTGACAAGATCGGCGCCCGCGCCGCGCGCGTGCCGCTGAACAATGGCGCATTCCTTGCCGACGGCGCTACAGATTTTTCCGAAGCTGACGACATACGCAGGGCATGAATCTGTGAGTTTTCCGAGGAACTGTCCGAATGGATCAAGAACCTTTGCGTCCATCCCGTGCAGGCTCCACCCCCGTCTCCATCCCGGCAGGCCCCGGTTTGCGGCTGCCCACATTGTTCATCTCCTCATCTTTATGAGCACTACCGATCTTCACGCAGCTTCCCTGAGCGATCTCTATGACCGGCTGGACGAAGGCCTCAGCGAAGAGGCCTTTGCCGCCGAACTTGATGCCCGGCTTCATGACGGGCGGGCCGATGAGGTGCAGGTTTTCCTGCGTGATTGCGAGGAGCGCTGCCTTTACATGCTGGGGCGCCTGAACAGCAGCGAATCGCCCTGGACACATGACGGTGAGCGCTGGCTGGCACTGGCACGGCTCACGGTGCCGCGCGGCCATGCGCCGGCAGGGCTCAGCGAGAAGCTGACCAATGCCAAGGTGGCCGCCGAAGTGCGCGTGATGGCCGAGCAATGGCTGGCCCATGCCCGCAGCGCGGATCTGCCGGTCTTCAAAGGCATAGGCATGGTGCTGGGCAACCTGGTGCCCTGGCTCTGCTATCCAGGCATGCCCTACGAGGAAGTGACGGCCACGCTGGACTGGACGCTGGCGCTGCGCAAGGAAGGTGAGTACAAGCCCGACACCGAGTACCACGCGCCCTGGAAGCGGCTGATCGCCCAGCTGAACGATGCCGACCTGCAGCGCTACGCCGCCGTGGGCGGCAAGCTGTTCGCCGACGTGATAGTGCACTACCGCGAAGAGCGCCAACCCAAGCAGCCCAAGGGGCAGGGCTGGAAGTCCTGGATGGCTTTCTTTGCCGCGCATCCCGAGCTGTATGACCAGACCTACATAGGCGATCCGGACCTGATGGAGCAGCGCTGGGCCAGCGCAGATGCCCCACGGCGTGAGGAACTGGCGGGCACCCTGATGGGCCAATTGGGCCATGCCCAGGGCGGGGAGCGTACCCGTGCGCTGCAGCTGCTGGACCGCCTGGTGGCCGAGGATCCCGCGCCCTTTGCCAGGCAGCTGCGTGAGAACGGCGGCTATCGGATCAGCCTGGCGCTGGCCATGCATGTCATGAAGCAGAACGATGCCGCCTTGCTGCCCCTGCTGCTGCCGGCCATTGCCCAGCACTGCGACCGCGAGGACGAGCTGCGCCGCTACCGCAGCGCGATCCGCGAACTGGTGACCCGCCGCCCGGCCGATCTGGCCGAGGTGCCTGTCAAGGACCTGGTCAATGTGCTGCCCGCGTTCGACACCGCCAGCCTGAAGGCCACGCTGCCCACCCTGACCCCGCTCATCGCAGGCAGCAGCGCCAAGGGCCTGCGCGCCGCCATGGCCGGCCTGGCCGCCCATATTCCGCTGGCCAGCTTGGTGGATGCCGGCTGGTTGAACAAGCCGCCCAAGAACCTGCTGCTGACCTGTCGCGACGTGCTGCTGGCCCACCCCGACCCCGCCGTCGGTCCCTTGCTGGCGCAGTTGCTGGCCGGCGGCAAGCTGGATGCGGCCTCGGCCAGCAGCGTGCAGCAGCGGCTGAACCAATTGGGCCTGACCGGGCAGGGCGCCTCGGCATCGGAAGAAAGCCAGGCGGATGCCGCATCGCCAGCGTCTGCCGCTGGCGGCGTGGACCTGGAAGCCCAGATCGCCTCCATCAAGCGCCTGAGCGCGGCCATCAAGCCCTTCGACACGCCCGAGCTGCTGGCGCTGTGCGCGCCGCTGTCCGAGCACGCGGCCCGCGTGCTGCTGCACGTATCCGCCATTGCCGAAGGCGGCCTGCCGCCGCTGGCCCACGAGCTGCTGGCGCGCATTCCGGCCGACAACCGTGCCCGCCTGGCGCTGGCCCTGGTGCAGCAATGGATTGCTTGCGAGGGCGAACCCAAGCAGCGCTGGGCGCTCAGGCTGCTGCCCGGCCATGCCGATGACCGCGTGGTCGATGCGCTGGTGGCCGCCGTCCAGGCCTGGAACCGCCCGCGCCTGCAGCGCGCGGCCGCCGCTGTCGAGCATCTGGGCGAGGTGGACAGCCTCTACGCTCTGCTGCGCGTGCAGGAGATCTCCGAATCGCGCTCGCTCAAGGACCAGGTGCAGCGCACGGCGCGCAGCGCCCTGCGTGCCGCCGCTGCCCGCCGCAAGATGAGCGTGCCCGAGCTCTTCGACGAGCTGACCCCCGACTTCGGCCTGGGCCAGGGCCTGACGGTCACGGTCGGGCCGCAGAGCTACCGCGTGGAGCTGCAGGGCGATCTGAGCCTGCGCGTCATCAACGACAGGAACAAGGCCAGCAAGACCATTCCTGCGGTCAAGGACGAGGCGCTCAAGCCCGAATGGGAGGCGGCCACCGCGCAGCTCAAGACCCTGGCCACCAGCCTCAAGACCGTGGTCAAGCAGCAGGCGCCGCGCATGCTGGCGGCCCTGGTCAGCGGCAAGCGCTGGCCACTGGATCGCTGGCAGCGGCTGTTCGTGGCCCACCCGCTGCTGCGCATCGTGGGGCGCAGCCTGATCTGGCGCGCAGAGGATGCGCCGGGCCTGGCGCGCACCAGCTTCCGCCTGGCCGAGGATTTCTCGCTGGTCGATGTGGAGGATGAAACCGTGGCCCTGCCGGCTGGCTGCAGCATCAGCCTCTGGCACCCGGCCACGGCCCAGCCCGGCGAGCGCGAGGCCTGGCAGGCCTACATGGCCGACTATGAGCTGGAGCCCCTGGTCGACCAGCTGGGCGCCTGCGCCGAGCAGCCCGCGCCAAGCCAGTTCAAGAACGGCATGCTGCTGCCGCCCGCGCCGATCACGCTGGCGCAGGAGCAGCTCGGCGCCATGCTCAAGAAGTTCGGCTACCGGCCCGGCCCCGTGGGCGATGGCCCCAGCATCAACGAGCATGTGTGGCGCCTGCCCGCGCTGGAGCTGAGCCTGGAGCTGTCGCACGGCTATTTCCCGCCCTACCTGGACCTGGGCCTGCCCGTGGCCGTGGAAGGCCTGCGCGTGCACGACCTGAGCAAGGGTTACGGGGCCAGCGCCGACCCGGCGCGGCTGCCCAAGCCGCTGCTGGCCACGCTGCAAGGCCAGTGGCTGGCCCTGGCGGCCAAGGCGGCTGCCTGAGCCCTTGTCTTTGTGAACCTTTGCTCCCTTGAAACGTTGGCCGGCCGATCGCCCATCACCGAAGACTCCACAGACCATGAGCAACAACGAGACAGCAGCGCTTCCCCTGCAGGCTTTGTACGAACTGCACACGGCCGCGCCGGCCGGGCGCGAGGGCATGCCGGCCTTTGCCGCCGAACTGGCGAAGCGCCTGGCCCAGGGGCGCGATGCCGAGGTGGCGGACTTCCTGCGCGACAGCAGCAGCCTGTGCCAGGAGCGGCTGCACCAGTTGCCCGGCGAGCATGCGCCCTGGCAGCGCGACCACGCGCTGTGGCTGGCGCTGGCGCGCATCAGCCTTCCGCTGGGACAGTTCTATGGAGGCAACCCGGGCGTGCCCCGGCGCAGTGCCGAGCTGACCGCAGAGCTGACGGCACTGGCCCGCGCCTGGCTGGATGACTGGGGCAGCCGCACCCACCAGCCCTGGAGACTGCGCGATGGCTACGACCTCGTGCTCAGGCAGGTGTTTGGCGTGCTGGGCCATGAAGGCATGTCCAGTGCCGATATCACCGGCCTGCTGCGCTGGGCGCGGGAACTGAGCGCAAAGGCCGGCATTGCGCCCGGCGCGCAGTACTACTGCCAGTGGCAGCACCTGCTGCACCAGCTGCCCGAGCCCGAACTGCTGGCCATGGCCATCGAGGACGGCGGCGGCCAGCTCAGCCGCGACATCGTCCAACGCCAGCTGCCGCTGCAGCGCACGCGGCCTGCAGGGCAGCGCTGGGCGCTGTGGCGGGATTTTTTTGCGCAATTCCCCGCCGTGCTTGACCAGTTGCGCCTGCCCGAGCCCGTGCTGATCGCATCGCGCTGGGAGACGGCCGATGCCGCGCGCCGCGACCTGCTGGCCCAGGACCTGTTCAAGGCCTTGTGCTTTGCCTCGGACGATGACTGGCCGCATGACCGTGCCCTGGTGGAGTGCATGCTGCAGACCGACGCTGCGCCCCTGGCCGCCTGGTTCAAGCAACTGGGCCACCTGGCGATCAATCCCGCCGTGGCGCAGCGGCTGTGGGAAGCCCGGTGGCCGGCCCTGCTGCCGCTGCTATTGCCGGCCTGCGCAGACGGCTGCAAGCACGAATCCGACCGCGCCGGCTACGCCCCGGTGGCCGAGACCCTGCTGGCCGATCGCCCTGGCGACCTGGCCCGGCTGGCCGCCGGCCCGCTCACGCACCTGCTGCCCGCGCTGCGCGTGGACACGCTGCAGCGGCTGCTGCCGCAACTGGGCAAGGCCGCCTCCGGCAGTGCCTCCAAGGGTTTGCGTGCGGCGCTGGCACAGGCGCTGTCTGCCTTGCCCGTGGATGCGCCCCAGGCCGCCGGCTGGCTGGCCAAGCCCAACAAGAACCTGGTGCTGGCCTACCGCGATGTGCTGGTGGCCCATCCTGATCCGGCGTCTGGCAGCCTGCTGTCGGCACTGCTGTCCGGTGGATTGCTGGACGTGGCCGAGCAAGGCCCGGTGCAGGCGCGACTGAAGGATCTGGGGGCCGCAGCCCCGGTTGCGGACGCAGCCGGGTCACCTGGCGGCGAGGCCGTGCCAGCGGGCAGCGATGCCGGCTCCCTGGCAGAGCTTGAAGCCCAGGCCGCCAGCCTGCAGCGCCTGTCGCCCGTCATTGCCGCGCTGGACCAGCCGGCGCTGCTGGACCTGCTCGCACCCCTGTCGGCCCAGGCCGCGCGCGCGCTGCTGCACCTGGCGGCCTCCAGCCCGCAGGAGCTGCCTGCGCTGGCCCGCCAACTGCTGGCCCAGGCCGGCGCGGAGAACCGTGCGCGGCTGGCGCTGGCCCTGGTCCAGCACTGGGTGGCTGCCGATGGCGCGCCCGAATCGCGCTGGGTGCTCAAGCTGCTGCCCGGCGCGGCGGACGACCGCATCGTCGATGTGCTGTCCTCGGCCGCCCTGGCCTGGCACAAGACGCGCAAGGAGCGCGCCGTGGTCGCGCTGCAGCAGCTGGGCCGGCTCGACACGGTCTATGCCCTGTCCTGCGTGCAGGCCCTGGCCACCGGCAAGACCCTCAAGCCCAGCGTGCTGGCCGCCGCGCAGGCCGTGCTGGCCGAGGCCGCCACGCGGCGCGGCATGGCGCTGGCCGACCTCGGCGACGAGCTGACCCCGGACTTCGACCTGGGCCGGGGCGTGCAATTGCAGGTGGGCGCGCAGACCTATGACGTGCTGCTGCAGGGCGACCTGTCGCTGCGCCTGCGCACGCCGGCCGGCAAGCTGGTGCGCAGCCTGCCGGCCCTGGCCGACGAGGGCCTGCGCACGGAGTGGGAGGCGGCCGCCGCGCGGCTCAAGACGCTGTCCAAGGGCATCAAGGCCGTGCTGCAGCAGCAGGCGCCGCGCCTGCAGTCCTGCCTGATGCTGGGCCGGCACTGGCCGCTGGACACCTGGCGCCGCCTCTTCCTGGAGCACCCGCTGCTGCGCGTGGTAGCACAGGGCCTGGTCTGGCGGGTGGAGCCCGCGGCCGGCCAGCCGTTCAGCCTGCGCATTGCCGAGGACCTGTCCCTGGTCGATGCCGAGAGCGACGCGGTGCAACTGCCGGCCGAGGGCCGCATCGCCCTGTGGCACCCCGCGCAGGCCACCGAACAGGAGCGTGCGCAGTGGCGCGAATGCCTGGCCGACTACGGCCTCAAGGCCCTGATCGAGCAGGTCGATGCGCCCGCCGACCTGCCGCTGACCAGCCAGTGGCAGCAGGAACTGCTGCAGCCCCTGGCACCGATACGGCTCACGCAGCAGGCGCTGGACGGCCTGGCAGGGCCATGGCGCTTTCATGCCGGCCCCGTGTGCGATGGCCCCGGCATCTACCTGCACCTGCGGGACTTTGCCGTGCAGCGCTGGCGCGTGGAACTGCTGCACAGCGCGGCCATGCCGTACTACGAGCCCGGCCATGAGATCGACATCGAAGGCTTTGCCCTGCGCGACATGGCCGCCGACCGCCTGCTGCCCCCGGCCGAATGGCCGCTGCCGCTGCAGGCATCGCTGTGCGCCATGCTCCAGGCCCTGGCCTCGCGCGCTGCGGGCGCGGTAGCCGCAGCAGGTGCAGCCCAGGTTTGACTCCCTCCAGAACCCCTGAATCCATGAACTCTTCGACCCTAGAACACACCGACCAGGCCACGCTGGAGGAACTGAGCGCCTCGCTGCCACCCGCCGAACTGGTCCAGGTGCTGGCCAGCCGCATGCGAGCGGGCCGGCATGACGAAGTGGGCGCCTTCACGCGCAAGGCCTTCGACGACTATTCCAACCCCATCCGCGCCCTGGGCAACTTCGATCTGCCCTGGACCCATGACCATGACCTGTGGCTGGCCTTCGCGCGGCAGACCATCCCCTTCGGGCGCAGGATCGACGGCAGCCTGGACGGCGACATTCCACGCCACAGCCCCGAGCTTGCGGCCGAGTTCGAGCAGATGGCGCGCGCCAGCCTGGCCCGTCCACCTGCGCCGGACGGCGACAACGACTACCGTGAGATCCGCATCCTGGACATGTTCGGCTGGCTCTGGTACCCGGGCATCAGCCGTGAACGGGTGATGCCGCTGCTGGACTGGGCCGCAGAGCTGAACGTCCAGTCCGGTGGCGGGTATGACAGAGCCGACTGGAAGCTGCTGCTGGGCAGCCTGGACGACCAGGACCTGATGGAGCTGGCCGAGCGCGGCGGCGCGCTCTATGCCGACATCCGCGATGTCTACATGACGCGGCACAGCGACGTTCCGCACCCGCAGCGCTGCGCGCCCTGGTACGACTTCTACCGCCGCCATCCCGACTGGTTCGACGACAAGCCCATCAACGAAGATCCGGGCCTGATCGCGCTGCGCTGGGACCTGGGCGCCGACGCCCAGCGGCGCCTGGAACTGGTCAACATGCTGCTGAGCAGGGCGGACCATGAGCCGGCCGACTACTTCATCCCCATTTTCGACCGCCTGGTGCGGGAGGATTCCGCGCCCTTCGTCGCCTGGATCGAAGGATGGCAGCCCAAGTACCACTTCGATGCGGTGGTCGCCCAGCAGATCTGGAAGGCACGCTACCCGGAGCTTTTGCCCCATCTGCTGCGCTGCATATTGCAGAAATCGCGGATCGAGCCCTTCATCGGCCTGCTCAACCAGATGCTGGCCGAGCAGCCCGACTACCTGCGCGAGATTCCCACCGTGCGACTGGCCCCGCTGCTGGCGCAGCTGGACCCGGCCATGCTGCATGCCCGGCTGCCCCTGCTGGGCGAACTGCTGGCTGCCAGCAGCTCGCGGGCGCTGCGCGAAGCGGTGGCGCGCTTCATGCAGGGACTGGATGCGCAGGCCGTAGGCGCTGTCTTCGAGTCCAACGCCTGGCTGCAGCGGCGCGAGAAGGCGATGCAGCTGGCCTGCCGCGACATCCTGCTGGTCCACCCCGATCCCGGGGTCGCACCGCTGCTGCAGGCGCTGCTGCGCACGGGCCTGGACCTGGGCTCCGAAAGCATGGTCGAGGGCCGGCTGCTGGCCCTGGGTGTGCCAGTGCCGGGTGCTTTGAACGTGGCGCAGGGGGAGGGGGGCAGGGTGCCGCTTGACGCACTGGAGGCCCGCGTGGCGCGCTTCAAGCGCTTTTCCAGCAGCATCAAGGCCTATGACCAGCCAGAGACCCTGGCCCTGTTCGCGCCGCTGTCCGGGCATGCGGCCCGCATCGTGCTGCATCTGGTGGCCACGGCCGAGGAAGAGCTGCCGCCGCTGGTGGAGCAGTTGCTGGCCCATGTGCCGGCCGAAAGCCGCGCCCAGCTGTCCCTGCACCTGGTCGATGCCTGGGTGGCCCTGGAGGGCGAGCCCAAGGCGCGCTGGGCGCTGCGACTGGCCAACGGCCATGTCGACGACCGCCTGGTGCAGACCCTGGTGGCCGCCGTGAAGGCCTGGGGCTGGAGCAAGAAGCTGCGCGCCATCATCGCCGTGGAGCAGCTCGGTGCGCTGGACACGCTGTACGCGCTGTCCCAGGTCCAGACCCTGTCCACCTCGCGCAAGCTCAAGGACCTGGTGATTGCGGCAGCGCATGACGCGCTGGAGGCAGCCGCCCAGCGGCGCGGCCTGAGCCTGATCGAGCTGTATGACGAACTGACGCCCGATTTCGGCCTGGGCGGCGAAGGCCTGGTGCTGGAGGTGGGCCCGCAGCGCTACCGCCTGCAGCTGCAGGGCGACCTGAGCCTGCGCGTGGTGGGTGACAATGGCAAGGCCTCCAAGACCCTGCCTGCGCTCAAGGACGAATCGCTGCGCCTTCAGTGGAATGCGGCACAGGCCGAATTCAAGACCGTTGCCGCCGGCGTCAAGGCCATCGCCAGGCAGCAGGCGCCGCGCATGGGTACCGCCTTCATGACGGGACAGCGCTGGTCCGTCCCGCGCTGGCGCCGCCTGTTCCTGCAGCATCCCCTGCTGCGCATCATGGGCCGCACCCTGATCTGGCGGCTGGAGCAGGGCGCCAGCTTTCGCATTGCCGAGGACTTTTCCCTGCTCGATGCCGCAGACGATGCCGTGGAGCTGCCCGACGATGCGCAGGTGCTGCTCTGGCATCCGGTCGATGCCGCAGCGGGCGAGGTTGAGGCCTGGCGCACCTGCCTGGCCGACTACGAGCTGCAGCCGCTGATCGACCAATTGGGCGCGGGTGCGCAACTGCCCGACGCCAGCCAGTGGAAGAACCATGCCCTGCACCCTGCCGGCCCGCTGCAGATACGCCAGGGCGCGCTGTCCGGCCTGTTGGCCAAGTGGAACTACCGCCCTGGCCCCGTGGAAGACGGCCCCGGCATCTACGAGCACAGGCTGGACCTGGCGGGCCCGCAGCTGTACATCGAGCTTCACCACGGGCGCTACATGCCGTTCATGGAACTGGACCACCGCGTGGACATCGCCCACGCCGTGGTCTATGACAGCAGCCACCGCGGCGAGGATGGCCGCTGGCCCCGGCTGCAGCCGCAGCAGTGGCCGCGCGCGCTGCAGGCCACGCTGATGGCGCAGTTCGCGGCCATCGCCGCCAAATCGGCCGGCACCAAGGAGAGCGACTGATGGCCACCAAACGCATGGCAGCGCCCACCCCGGAACCTGCCGCCCAGCGGCTGCCGGCCGAGATGGCCCACGCCCAGGAACTTGCGGCCCTGCAGGCCGCCGACCAGGGCCCGCGCCCCGACGGCTGGCGCCTGAGCCCGCGCTCCGTTCGGCGCTTCATCCTGGGCGGTGCGGAACCTGACGGCGGCGGGCCGGCCATCGCGCGCAAGATCCACGGCAACGATGCCCTGGTCGAACGCGCCATCGTCACCCTGGCCGGCCAGCGCGGCCTGATGCTGGTGGGCGAGCCGGGCACGGCCAAGTCCCTGCTGTCCGAGCTGCTGGCCGCCGCCATCAGCGGCGACAGCAAGCTCACCGTGCAGGGCGGTGCCGGCGTGGTGGAGGAGCAGATCCGCTATGGCTGGAACTACGCCCTGCTGCTGCGCGACGGCCCCGGCCCCGAGGCCCTGGTGCCCGGCCCGCTGCACCGCGCCATGGGCGAAGGGCGGCTGCTGCGCTTCGAGGAGATCACGCGCTGCTCCACCGAAGTGCAGGACTGCATGGTGCCCGTGCTCTCCGACCGGCTGCTGCAGATTCCCGAACTCAAGCACGAGCAGCCCTGGCTGCTGGCACGGCCGGGCTTCAATGTGATTGCCACGGCCAACCTGCGCGATCGCGGCGTCAACGAGATGTCGGCCGCGCTCAAGCGCCGCTTCAACTTCGAGACCATGCGCCCGCTCGAAGGCGTGGCCGCGCAGGCCGCATTGATAGGGCAGGAGGTGGGCCGCGCACTGGCGCAGCAGCGCATCGGCACCACCGTCGCGCCCGATGTGCTGGCCCTGCTGGCCACGGCCTTCCAGGAGCTGCGCAGCGGCAGCGTGGAGGGCACGGCCGTGGAGCGGCCGGGCACCGTGCTGTCCACGGCCGAGGCCATCGACGTGGCCTTCAACGCCGCCTGCCAGTGCTGGTACTTCGGGCAGGAGCGCGTGGGTCCGGCCCACCTGGCGCGCCACCTGCTGGGCACGGTGATCAAGGACGACGACGAGGACCGCCGCCGCTTCGCCGAATACCTGCGCGTGGTGGCACGCCAGCGTGCAGGGCAGCCGGCTTGGCAGGACTTTGTCGCAGGCGGCCGTGAGCACTGACGCTGCCGCCTGGCTGGCGCCGCTGCCGCAGCTGCGCCTGGTGCCCGTGCGCCACCACAGCCCGCGCTGCGCCCACCACCTGCGCGCGCTGATGCGCGAGTTCAAGCCCAGCCACGTGCTGATCGAAGGCCCGGGCGAGCTCGATGCGCTGCTGCCTGCGCTGCAGCACGCCCAGGCGCGTCCGCCGCTGGCGGCCTACCTGCAGGCGACCGTGGCAGGCGGCGATGGCGCACATGAAACGAATGGCGCGAATGGCGCTTTGGAGGACGACTGGCGCTGCCGCTGCTATGTGCCCTTTGCGGCCTTCTCTCCTGAATGGGTGGCCCTGCGCGAGGCGGTGCGGCTGCGCAGCCATGTGCGCTTCATCGACCTGCCCTATGCGGCGCGGCTGGTCCAGGCCGCGCAGCTGGACTACTTCGCCTGCGCGCCCGAACCCCTGCTGGCCGACGAACCCTCGCGGCGCGCGCCCGACGTGCTGGCCGGCCTCATCCAGGCCGGCGGCTGCCGCGACTTCGACGAATGGTGGGACCGGCATTACGAATCGGGCAATGAGGACGCCTCGCCCCAGGCGTACTTTGCCGGCGTGCTGGCCTTCAGCCAGCTGCTGCGCGAGCGGGACGAGGCAGCGGGCGGCGCGGGCCCTGATGCCGAAGACAGGGCCCGCGAGGCCCACATGGCCGCCCAGGTCCGCAAGGCCCTGGCCGAAGGCGGGCGCTGCCTGGTGGTCTGCGGCGGCTTTCATGTGGCGGGCATCGTGGCTGGCATCACCGCTGGCCTGTCGGCGCCCGAGCGTCCGGCTGCGGCCGGTCAGCCCATCGATGTGGGCGTGCATCTCATCCCCTACACGCTGCAGCGGCTGGAGCGTGCCAGCGGCTACGCGGCCGGCATGCCCATGCCCGGCTACTACCAGGGCGTTTGGCAGGCGCTGGAGCAGGGCGCCTCGCAACCCGATGCCCAGGCCTGGCCAGAGATGGCGGCACGCACCGTGAACGGCCTGCGTGCCCGGGGCCTGCCCGCCAGCCTGCCCGACGCGGCAGAGGCCGTGCGCCTGGCCCATGGCCTGGCTGCACTGCGCGCCTGCCACGGCGGCCGGGCCGAGCTGCTGGAAGCGCTGGACAGCGCCGTGTTCAAGGAGCATGCCCAGGCCCTGCGTCCGCAGCCTATGGAGCCGCAGGCCGGGCAGCAGACCGGGCAGCAGATTGGTCAATGGCTGCTGGACGCCGACGACTACGGCCAGCTGCCACCCAACGCGCCGGCCGCCCCGCTGCTGGTCGATGTACAGGCCTTCTGCCTGCGCCACCGCCTGCCCGTGCGGCCTGCCGCACCCGTGCGCAAGGAGCTGGACATCTACCGCAGCGCCCGTCACCGCCGCCTGTCGCAGGGACTGCACCGGCTGCGCTACCTGGGCGTGCCCTATGCGCAATGCCTGGCGGGACCGGACTTTGTGGCGGGCACCGGCCTGGCGCGCGTGCGCGAGGTCTGGACGCTGGGCTGGCAGGTCGAGACCACGGTGGCACTCACCGAGGCCATGCGCCACGGCTCCAGCCTGCAAGAGGCCGCTGTCCACCGCGTGCTGGAGCGGCTGTCGCAGACAGCCGACACCGAGCCGGCGCAGCGCGTGCTGGAAGTGCTGGTCATGGGCCTGGACGGCATTGCCCAGCAGGTGCTGGACACCGTGCAGGCCTGGATGGAGCGCAGCCACGACGCCCTGGCCCTGGCCCGCGCCACCGGCTGCCTGGCCCTGGCCTACGAGGCCCGCCATGCGCTGGGCGGCGTGGGCCTGGCGCGCCTGCTGCCGCTGCTGCGGCGCTGCTTTGCCCAGGCCTGCCTGCGCCTGCCCTGGCTGGGCGAGGGCGATGCATCCCAGCAGGCACAGGCCCTGGATGCCCTGGCCGATCTGCACGGCATGGTCTGCCGCGCCGTGCCCTGGGCCGACGCCGGCCTGTTCCACGATGCCTGTGCCGCCTTGCATGAGGCAGGCGCCGACAGCACGCCCGCGCGCGTGCGCGGCGCCACCGCCGGCATCCTGAGCATGGCCGGCCGCTGGCAGATTGCGCAGACCGATGCCGCCCTGCGCGCCATGCTGGGCCTGGCGCAGGTCGATGCTGCCGCCATGGGCGAGTACCTGCAGGGCTTTGTGCGCGTGGCCAAGGGCTGGCTGCTCAGTCATCCGCCGCTGCTGCGCCTGCTCAGCGACGGCATTGCGCACTGGCCGCAAGACGCCTTCCTGGCCGGCCTGCCGGCCTTGCGGCTGGCCTTTGCCCAGCTGACCCGTGCCGAACTGCGGCAACTGGCCGGGCGGCTGGCCGGTTTGTCGGGCGCGGCCACGCCACCCGGCGCAACCACGCTGGCCTGCGTGCACCTGCCATCGGACGAGGCCCTGGCGCACAGCCGCGCCTTGGCGGCCCAGGTGGGCCGGCTGCTGCATCCCTGGGGACTGTCATGAGCCGGAAAGATCCGCCAATGCACGAACTGCCAATGCACGAGCCGCCAATGCAGGAACAGGCAATCAATGCCGCCACCCTGCGGCGCTGGCGCCTCATCCTCGGGCCCGAGGCGGCCCAGCCCCTGGCTGCGGCGCAGCCGCTCGATGACGCCGATGCGCGCCGCGACGCGGCACTGGACTATCTCTACCAGCGCGAGCACCGCCTGCGCGAGCAGCCCGACGGTGCAGGCACCGACGCCTGGCAGGGCACGGGCGGGCTGTCCGCGCGCCAGGGCGGCAACGGCGTGCCCGAGCCCCAGGCCGTGCACTGGCTGGGCGAGGTGCGCGACCTGTTTCCGCGCAGCGCCGTGGAAACGCTGCAGCGTGATGCGCTGTCGCGCTACGGGCTGCACGGCCTGCTCGGCGACCCCCAGGTACTGGCCCAGGCCACGCCCAGCATTGAATTGGTGGCCGCGCTGATGGCCGTGCGCGCCAGCCTGCCCGTGCAGGTGCTGGCCGAGGCCCGCCGGCTGGTGGCGCGTGTGGTGGCCGATCTGCAGGCGCGGCTGTCCTCGCGCGTGCACTCGGCCCTGGGGCGGCGGCGCAGGCGCCGCAGCAGCCGGGGCCAGGGGCAGATGAGCGATCTGGACTGGCCGCGCACCCTGCGCCACAACCTGCGCCACTACCAGAGCGAGGAGCAGGTGCTGGTGCTGGAGCGCCTGTTCTTCAGGGAGAACGAGGCGCAGCGCTTGACCTGGGACCTGTGGCTGGTGGTGGACCAGAGCGGCTCCATGTACGAATCCGTCATCCACAGCGCCGTGATGGGCAGCATCTTCGCGCGCGTGCGCGCCCTGCGCACCCATGTGCTGCTGTTCGCCGACGAGGTGGCCGATGTCACCGGCCAGTTGCATGCGCCCGAAGAACTGCTGCTGGGCGCGCAACTGGGCGGAGGCACGAATATCGGTGCCGCCCTGGCGCATGCGGCCGGGCAACTGGGCGCGCCGCGCCGCAGCGTGGTCGTGCTGATCACCGATCTCTACGAAGGCCATGACGAGGCCCGCGTCATCGCCGAGACCGAGCGGCTGATCGCCAGCGGTGCGCGCGTGCTGGTGCTGGCCGCCCTGGATCGCCGCGCCCATCCCGACTACGACCGGGACCTGGCTGCGCAACTGGTGGAACGCGGTGCGCAGGTCGGCGCCATGACGCCCGACCATCTGGTGGACTGGCTGGCCCGTGTCATGCAGGCAGGGCGATCCTCATGATGCAGGAATGGCTGCGCACCCTGGACGATGACGCCATTGCCGACTGGGCCAACAAGGGCCTGCTCAAGCGCGGCGCAAAGGCCCTGGCGACATTGGATGCGGCGGCCTGGGAGCTGGATGCCAGCCATGCCCGGGCCGATATCGAAGGCCATGTCCAGACCCTGGCCGGCGCGGGCTTTGCCACGCTGCAATGCAGCTGCCCGGCGTATGGACCCTGCCACCATCTGTGCGCCTTGCTGCTGGGCCTGCGCGCGCGCCTGGCCAGCGGAGGGGCGGCCGATGAGGCAGCACAGGCCCCTATCGCGCCATGGCTGGAGGGCGATGCCGAGGTCGTGGCGCGGGCCTTCGGCAGCGCTGCCCAGCGCAAGGCCCTGCGCTGGATGGCACAGGGTTTCGAGGCCGTGCTGGAAGAGACGCCGGCCGCGCTGGTCGGTGAACTCTCCAATCCCGACGAAGTGACCGTGCGCCTGCCGCGTGCTGGCGGCCTGGCGGCGGCCAGTTGCAGCTGCAAGGCCGCCACCTGCGCGCACCGCGCCCTGGTGGCATTGCAGGCCCGGCGCGCAGCGGGCGCACCCATGCCCGAGCTGCCTGCGCATGCGCTGGAAGCCGGCGCACTGCAGCGCCTGGCGCAGGTGAGGCTCTGGCTGACCGGCTGGGTGCTGCAGGGCCGTGCCGGCATGAGCCCGGCCTTCCTCGACCAGGGCGAGGCACTGTCCACCGAACTGCGCCAGGCCGACCTGCCGCGCCCCGCCAGCGTGCTCAACCTGCTGGTGCGCGCCTTGCGCGACGAGCGCGCGGGCCGTGCCGGCGCGGCCGAGCGCGTGGCTCCCCTGCTGGCCGCGCTGTGGATGCTGCTGCGCGGCCTGGCCCAGCAACCCCTGCCTCGGCCCCTGCAGGAGCTGGCTGGCGTGCATAGGCGCAGCTACCGGCGCGTGCAAGGCCTGTGTCTGCATGCCGTGGCGGCCGAGCTGTGGCTGGCGCGCGGAGGGCAGCGCGGTTTTTCGGTGCACTTGCAGGATGCGGCCAGTGGCCGGTTCCTGACCTGGTCGGCATCGCGCGCTGAGGGCTTTGATCCGCAATGGGAGCCTGCCCAGGCGCTGGAATCGGAAACCCTGGGCGGCCTCACGGCAAGGCAGCTGCTGCAAGGTCCTCATGTGCTGGTGGACGGCTGGGTCAGCGACGACGGCCGCCTTTCGGCACGGGATGCCACCCGGCTGGTGGCGGCCCAGGCGGCCGGCCCCTTGCCGGGGGCCGACGACCCCCAGGTCCTGCTGCGCCGCCATCTGCAGGAGCTGCATGCAGACCCCTGGCGCCAGCAGCCGCCCTTTTGGGCGCGATGGCAGGTGAGCGGCAGCGGCCTGCCGCAGACTGACCTGCTGCTGCAGCGCTGGACGATGGAGCTGCAACCGCAGCTGCCAACCTCCGGCCCCGTCATATGCCTGGCCGGTGATCTGCACGGCATGCAGGGCAGGGCGGGCGAGGCCCTGCGCCGGGAGCTGGCGTGCGGCCGGGTGCTGCAGGAGGTCTTTGGCCGCGTGGAATTCGTGGCCGGGCGATTGCAGATGGCCGTGGCATCGGTGCGCTGGCGGGACAGTACGGACTGGCACCATCCCAGCACGGCCTGGAAGCCGCCGCCAGCGCAGGGCACCAGGGAGAAACAGCCATGAGCACGGCACCGAACGAAAACGCCGAGGCGCCGCTGCGCCATTGGCTGGCACAGGGCCAGGTCTGGCTGGCCGATATGCAGGCCGCAGGCCTGGTGGGTGCCGGCGCACCGCTGCTGGCCGCAGGCCGGGCCTGGGCCGATCAGGCCGCACTGCTGGGCTGGTCCGCCCTGGCACGGCAGATGGACGGCGTGCTGGACCCGCAGCTTGCGCCGGTGGAGCGCGCAGCCGCCCTGCTCGATATCGCGGTCTGGGTCATGACCGCGCAGCGGCTGCAGGCCGGTGCGGATCAGTCCTTGCCCTGAAAAAAGCCATTGAGCTCGGCGCCCGGCGTGGCCTGGGCGAACGCGTCGAAGCGCC
Source organism: Delftia sp. DT-2 (assembly GCF_028401915.1). NCBI lineage: Bacteria > Pseudomonadati > Pseudomonadota > Betaproteobacteria > Burkholderiales > Comamonadaceae > Delftia > Delftia sp. DT-2. The sequence continues at coordinate 89,562 of NZ_JAQOTI010000010.1, read as the reverse complement.
CCGTCTCGGCAATGGAGCGCGCCGCATGCAGAAAGCCGCCCCAGGCTGCGCGCGCCAGTGCGCCGCCCACGCTGATGCGGCGCACGCCCATGGCCTCGGCATCCTGCAGGCTCCATTCGCTGGCCCCTCCGATCAGCAGATTCACCGGCTTGGGTGCCACGGCCGCCACCACGGCACGGATCTGCTCGGCGCTGCGGATGCCGGGTGCGTACAGGCAGTCCGCGCCGGCCTCGGCATAGGCCTTGAGCCGGGCAATGGTGTCGTCGAGATCGGGCCGGCCCACGAAGAAATTCTCCGCACGCCCGACCAGCAAGGTGCTACCGCCTGCCTCGTCGATGGCAGCGCGGGCGGCGCGCAGCCGGGCCACGGCGTCCTCGATGCTGCGCAAGGGGTTGGCAGCATCGCCTGTCGAATCCTCGATGGACAGCCCTGCCACGCCGGTGTCCAAGGCCATGCGAACGCTCTCTGCCACCTCCTGCGGACCCAGGCCGAAGCCGCTTTCAAAGTCCGCGTTCACGGGCAGGTCGGTGGCCGCGACCAGGGTGCGCAGATGCGCCAGGGTCATGTCGCGCGAGATGGCGCCATCGGGCCGGCCCAGCGACCATGCATGGCCCGAGCTGGTGCTGGCCAGCGCCTTGAAGCCCAGGCCCTGCAGCATGCGGGCGCTGCCGGCGTCCCATGGATTGGGCAGTACAAAGCAGCCTTGGCGGTGCAGGGCCCGGAAGCTGGCACGTTTTTGTTCGGTGGTAGGGGTCATGGAACACTCCGTTTTGACTCTTGAGAAACTCAAGCATTGATTCTCCAAGGCCTGTGAACGCTATCCACCGCCACAGGCTGAATGGCTGCTGGACCTGCCGAGGCACCAACTTCTGCGCATCTTCCTGCATCACTGCCTGGGTTGCATCTTGACGGGCTACCGTTCGTCAGTTCGATTCGCCCCAGCACACATTGCGTTACGATGCCGCGGCTCTCAAATGAAAGCCGTCCTGGGCGAGTGTGTCGCAACGCCTTGGCTGCTATCGGAGGGACGGCTTCACCACGGCATTCTTTTGCCCAGATCATTCGACATGCAGACTCCGACCTCAGCCCTGCCGAGCACCACCTTCACCACCGAGCAGTGCCTGGAGGCGGACAGGTTCGACGCTTGGCGCAGCGGCATCTCTGTACTGTTCGATGTGACCCCGCTGGAGCGCGGTACGGTGCGCGGCGGCTTCCACGCCTCGGTAGATGCAGTCCACTTGGGACAATTGCTTTTGGGAGACCTGCGCTTCGGTGCACAGCGCTTTTCGCGCGGACATGCACGCGCGGCCCATGACGGGCTGGACCACTATCTGGTGCAGTGGTACCGGGGAGGCGGCTTCACAGGGCGCTGTGACGATGGTCACGAGCTGACGGTGCAAGCAGGTGATGTGGTCTTCTTCGACATGGCTCGCTGCCAGCATACCGTTGCGGACGACTCCCATGTGCTCTCGTTGATCGTGCCCCGCAGCCTTGGCGACCAGGCAATGGGTGCATCGAGTTCAGGCTTGCACGGAACCGTGTTGACCCGCAGCAGCATCTTCGCCGGGCTATTGGCAGATCATCTTTGCGCTCTGCAGCGACGCCTGCCTTCCATCGGCCTGGAGCAGGCTGACGACATAGTGCATGCCACTACCCAGATGCTGGCGGCCTGCCTGCGCCCCAGTCTACGGACGGTGGCCGAGGCTCGGACTGAATTGCAGGCAGCAATGCTGGACCGTATCAAGCGCCATATCGCGCGAAACCTGGCTGCTCCCCTCTCGCCCGAGCTGCTTTGCCGGTGCTTCGGCATCTCACGTCACCGGCTTTACCACCTTTTCGAACCTTTGGGGGGTGTGATGCGCTATGTGCAGCAGCGACGGTTGCAAGAGGCCTTCCATGCCCTGTCAAACCCTGCCTACCGACGCCTGCGTGTCGCCGAGGTGGCCGCGCGCCTGGGCTTTGCCAGTGAGGCCCACTTCAGCCGCGCATTCCGGGCCAAATTCGGCCACACACCCAGCGACATACGCGCCATGGCGAATTCCACACGCGCGGCATGCATCAAGCCTCCTTCCGGGACCACTCCCGCCACCGTGGAGTATGCGGACTGGCTGCTTGGGCTCATGGCCTGAGTGCCGGATGGATGGTCTTGCCCCAGGCTGACGCTCGGTCGAAAACGTCAGGGGCTTCTGCATGCAGGATGCTCTAATAGGGCGGCCGCAAGCCACGGCCTGGCTTGTTTCCGAAGACCCACTCCCTTTTCGCATATGCATCTTCTGCAGCGTTGTAGCTTTGTCTTTGCCTGTCTTGCCCTGCCGGCATTCGTTCACGCCGCAGACTTCGACAAGAAAAACTGCACCTACAAAGGCATCCGCCTCTACGGCAAGGTCCAGCTCGTGCAGTCCTTCCCCGACATCAAGGTCCAGGCAACCAGCTCTTTCCCGGACCTCAAGGTCAAGGTGGTGAACTCCTCCGCAGACCGTTGCGGAGAGTGGCAGATCGTCACCTCTTTCCCTGACTTCAAGGTCCAGATGGTCAACTCCTTCCCGGACCTGAAAGTCGAGATGGGCAGTTCATCGCCTGGCGTGCGATAGCGCCCCGGCGCCGCTGCGGCGGCGCCTGCTCCTCAGTCCAGAGATTGGCCCGCGCGCGCAAATGAAGAGTGCGCGAGGAAAGCTGGAGCGGGCGATGGGAATCGAACCCACGTCATGAGCTTGGGAAGCTCAGGTCCTGCCATTGAACGACGCCCGCCTTGGTTGAGCCATTGTCGAATCATGCATTTCTTCGCTAGATGCTTGTTTTCTTGAGACTTTCACGGCGCGTTTGCCGCAAAACCTCAACTTGGCACCCAGCGAAATCTATCTGCACCTGCAACCTTGGCGTAGGTTCGGGAGTAGGTTTTTGCCTCCTACGTCGCTGGCAATAGAACCGGCGCCATGACTCTGGGTGAGATTCTAGTGCTATTCGATTCGCGGTCTGCAAAGCAGCTTCAGCCAGGCTCGCACCTGCTCGTGAAGGGGTGCGATGAATTGCGATAGGTCAACTCCCAATCGCACAAAACACGGGCCTACCGCTACAAACAGCTCTGCTGGCCTGATGAAGTAGGTGAGGCTCGGGCACTGGCCCGAGATAGCGCTTTGCAGAGGCTGTCTCAGTTCAGGGAGACAAGCGCGGGGGTAGCGCAGGAGTTGATCCGGTCACTGCCCGTCGCAAGGCAGCACTGGCCAAACATGGTCCTGCCGTATCGTCTAAGGTGCGTGCGCTGCTGGAGGGTTTCCGCGATCACCTTGCGCGGAGCGCTCTGGCGCGAATGCTGGGCGAGGTACCAGAGCTTGCCTGGACAGTGCCGCGTGACGTGACCTGTGTCCAAGCTTACGACGTACTCGATAAGCGACGAGACCCTCCCACGGCGGCCAAGCAGCTGCGGGCACAGCTGGGGCAGGCGTGGGACTGGGGCTCGATGCAGGAAAGATCGGTAGGGAGGCGCCGAACTGTTGGCGTAGCCTTCTCAAACGCCAGCTGTGTTCCAAGGGGAAAACCGCCGGGGGGAAGCATGTGGGGTTTCGGCGCCGGGTGCTGTCCCAGGCGGAACCGCGCAAGCTCCTGTCGTGTCCCCGGACGAATATGTCGCAGAGCGCGCTGGATGGCCAGCCCACTGACGTGCATGTTGGCCCTATAGGTTCCGCCCGGCTGTTTGTCATAGACGTTAGTGGCGATGGGTTCGGGTTTCGTGGTCACGATGCCGGTCCTTTCTGCTGCCGCAAGGGCTTGTGGCCGGTCATTTCGAGGTTTCCTTTCTGAGAGGGGCAGTCGCCGAAGGGCAGGGCATCGTCGCGGTGGTGGTCTTTGGGCAACTACCAATGCATCAAGCTCATGCTAGAAGGCCTGAGTCCGGTGCAGTACCGAAATCAGGCCTTGAGCCGCTAACTTCCAACCGTCCAACTTCATGGGGTCAGTTCAAAGCGGGCTTCGTCGTTTCAATGGTGCACTTGACAAGGCTGTAGGGTGCAAGCGCGCTGCCGGGCTTCCGACGGATTCCTGGGCTGGCTACACTTTTCTCTCCACAGAGAAGGGAAGTCATGGGCACAGATATCTACGTTTCGACGCTGACCGCCGATCTGGAGCAGCAGTTCATCGACGCGGTCGGACAGAGCCGCAAACTGCACGCTCCATGGGTTTCGCCGCCCAGCACGGCACAGGAGTTCCAGGGCTACCTGGCTCGCGTGCAGGAACCGTCGGGTGCGGCATTTGTGATCTGGGAGTGGCGCAGCGATGGTTTTGCCGGGGTCGTGCAGATCACGAACATCCTGATGGACCCGTTCCGCTCTGCCCATATCGACTTCTTTGCATTCTCGGGCTTCGAAGGGAAGGGCCTGATGAAGGAGGGCCTCGCGCATGTCGTGAAGCAGGTCTTCAGGACTTCGAAGCTGCATCGGCTGGAAGCCAACATTCAGCCTGAGAACAAGGCAGCCATAGCACTGGTGAAGTCCTGTGGTTTCAAGTTGGAGGGGTTGTCGCCCGCATTCATGAAGGTCGGTGGTCGCTGGCGAGATCACGAACGCTGGGCGCTGTTGTCCGCGTAGTCGCTGCCGGATCCGTCAGCGCCTGGGGGTTCTCCATCAACTGGTCTCGCAAAGGGCGCAGCAACTTGTCATCCTGGGAAGTGACGAGACGTCGAAGAAGGTGAAGCACACCGAGGTGCAGACAAGCCCTATCAGCGGGCTTGTTCTTGCCTGACGTCTCCCCCCGAAAACAGCTGGACAGCGTCCGGAACTACAGGGGCGAGATCTGCGGCGCGACAAACGCAAAAAAGCCGCATAGGTGCTGAGATGACAGGCGAAGGCGCTCGTTACAATGGAACTCCATGGTTCACTGCACTCTCACCACTATCACCTCCACGACCGCTTCCTGCGGACCGTGTGAAGTGCCGTGAGTCCCAGTTGAACCACTTCCCAGGCCCGCCAGCGATGGACAGGGCCCTTTTTTTGCCCTTGCGTCGCCGGCACCACGCAAGGAGTTGCATTCATGTTTGCTCTGTTAGTCCTCGATGTTCAGGTCGGCCTGGTCCGAGGGCCTGAACCCATGTGGCGCTGCACCGAGGTGCTGGACACCATCAATACCTTGATGGCACAGGCCCGCCGTGCGGGAGCGCCAATTTTTCTGGCTCGTCACATCGGTCCCGTGGGAACGCCCATTGGCCCAGGCAGCCCACTGACCCAACTCGCACCCGAACTGCAACTGGACGGCAGTGAGGTTGTGTTCGAAAAACACCGCCCAAGCGCCTTTGCAGGCACCGATCTGTTGCAGCAGCTTCAAGCACGCAACGTGACCGGCCTGGTCATCACCGGCATGAAGACTCAGTACTGCGTGGACACCAATTGCCGGGTCGCTCGCGATCTGGGCCTTGATGCCGTCCTTATTGCGGATGGACATACTTGTGCCGACACCCCCCAGCTTGCAGCGCAGAAGATTGTGGAACACCACAACGCGACGCTGGAAGGGGCGTTTTGCGCGGTCATGCCCGCAAACGCCTGGGATTTCTCGGCACCGGTTCACACCTGATCTGCGGAGTCCGCCCATATTGAGGCACACGCGAGCGATTGCAGCGCCATTCGTCTTTCAGACCACCGGGCCATGGGCCAATGCCGACGGCCTGGTCCTGCCTTGCGCTGATTCCCTGACCTGTGCTTGTCCGACAAGGGCGTGCCTGGGCGGCACCCATGCTTGAGGCCATGAACACACCTCCTCCCAACACCCCTGGCCAAGTGCCCACGTCGTCGTCCCGCAACCGGTTCGCCACCAGGCGGACCATGTACATCGCCGCAGCCGTCGTGGCCGTGGCGCTGATGATGGTGTTTGCGCCCTGGTAGGCGCGATCCACTGTCATGGTCCCGCCCATGCCCGAAAGGGCATGAGAAAGCCCGCCATTTGGCGGGCTGTCGTTTTGGGGAATCGCTTGCCTCAGTGCGCAGGGTGCGCCGTGGGTGCTTGCGCCGTGGGGAGTCGGGCCAGCTTCTGCGAGCAATCGCTGCACACGTGCCACGCATGGAATTGGCGGGCGCCTGTGGCGGGCTTTTCCTGTTCGCACTGCATGCAGAAGACGGCGGGGGCCAGGTCCAGGAGCCGGATCGGCTCTCTGCCTTTCTTGGGACTACGCATAGCTCTCCTTCAAAGTGTTGCTCCTCGGTATCCATTGGGCGCCGGGTTGGAAAAGGCGGTCGTCAGCGGGCGCGCCAAGGCGCAGCAGAAGCCGGCGCCATCGAGGGTGCGGGTTCAACTTACAGCCAGGCCGTCTCACGGTTGTGACTTTTGCATGACCGTGTGGGGAAGGCGCCGCAGCTGTTTGACAGCGTGCTTCGGGCAACCCTAGAATTTTTGCTTCCGTTCCTGCGACCATTGCGAGCCTGACATGAACCTGTGACGCCTTCGGACCTTCGTCCGACCAATCCCCCGAAGCCCTTTGCCGGCCGACGGCGGACGCCTGCGTCACCTCCTGCCTGTTCGTTGATTGCTCTGCGTTTCCTGAACGCAACCCGGCGTCGCCGTGCGGCCTCCTTTCGGAATTTTTGAAAGAGTGCCCATGACGGAATCCATCGATATCCTTGCCCACAACACGGCCGCCTGGAACCAGCAGGCTGCCAAGTCCTGCGACTGGTCGCGCCCGGTCGACAGCGCCGAAATAGCACGGGCCCGCGCCGGAAGCTGGCAGGCGCGGCTCACGCCAGGCCCCTTGCCTGCCGGCTGGCTGGATGATGTACGCGGCCTGCGCATCCTCTGCCTTGCCAGCGGCGGCGGCCAGCAGGCGCCCATTCTTGCGGCAGCGGGCGCCCAGGTCACCGTCTTTGACGCCTCAGCCGGCCAGCTTGCGCAGGACCGGCATGTGGCCGAGCGCGAAGGCCTTGCGCTGACCTGCGTGCAGGGCGATATGCGCGATCTGGGGGTCTTTGCAGACGCCAGCTTTGATGTGATCTTTCACCCCATCTCCAACCTCTACGTGCCCGATGTGCGGCCCGTGTGGCGTGAATGCGCGCGGGTGCTGACGACGGGCGGGCGTCTTCTGTCCAGCTTCTGGAATCCGGTGGTCTTCGTGGAGGACCGTGATCCTGCATTGCGCGAGCAAGGACTCGTGCGGCCCGCCTGGCGCCTGCCGTATTCCGATGTGGCGGATTTGCCGCCCGAGGCGATTGCGGCCAAGCGCGAGCGCAACGAGGCCCTGGTGTTCGGCCATACGCTGGCCGATCAGATCGGGGGGGAATTGGATGCGGGGCTTGTGCTGACGGGCTTCCACGAGGACTGGCAGCCCCACGCCCGTTTTGTGATCGAGAAGTTCGTGCCGACCTTCATTGCGACACGTTCGATGAAGGTCTGAACGCGCTACCTACGGCCTGGACCGGCCTTGCCGCGCTCAGGTGCGCAAGGCCGGTATCCAGGTCTGTTGCTGGGCGGGTTCTGCCACGGGCTGCGCCGGTTGCGGTCGGGGAGCAGGGCCTTTGGCCTGGGGCGATGGCTGGGCCTGCCGCACCTGCTCGGCGCCGGACTTGGCCAGCAGCAGCATCACGGCCATGCAGATCAACGTCAGCAAGAGCACCACGCAGATGGGGCCCAGATCCACGGAGGCGATGTCCAGCCCCTTCAGCGACTGCCAGCGTTCTGAGCGTATTTCCAGCGGTTCTTCGGGATCGGCCATGACACCTCCACTGCGTTGAGTGTGCCTCCATGCTAGGCGCAAGTGAGCATGCAAACAATATGGGAACTTCGCCAGGATGCGAGGGTATACCGCAGGCAGCTACTTGACCCACATCAATTGCGCCGCCACGGCCAGGGCGATGGCCAGCAGCACCAGCAGCACCAGCCTTGCCACGATGGTGACCGCCTTGCGGCGCGCTGCTTTGCGAGTGTTGCGCGGACGAGGTGGGGTAGGCGGCGGCTGCGTGGCATCCAGGGCTGCAATTCTTTCCAGCCAGTCCTGGGTTGTTGGCAGGGCAGTGGCGGGCGGTGACGAGGACGAGGACGAACCGGGCTTGCCGCGGTTCATGGCTCCAGCTCCTGCCGCATCTCTTCCAGCACCTCCAAGGCGCCCTGGATCATGGCCTGCCTGTGCTCCAGCGCAGCCTTCTGGGTCTGCAGCCGTTCCAGCTGCTCGGCTACCTGCGCCTCGTCGGCCCGCAGCTTCTTCAGCCGCTCCTGTATGGCCTCCATTTCCGGGGCGCTCATCTGCCAATCCTCCAGCATGCGAAGGGCGTGGCACGTGGCCCGGTCCCTTCTCACAATTCACACGAATGCCGGCAATTATCTGTGCGTCTTAGCGACTGGCTATGAATGAATTGATATAGATTGTCATCGGCTGGCGCAGAAGGGGGCCGAAAGCTTGCCGCTGCATGCGCACGGTGCTGCGTAGATCAGAGCAGCGCAGTTCAATGCGCGAGGAATTTGAGAAAGATCCGCCCCTGCCGGGTTCTGACCTCGGTCCCTTCGATAAAGCCCATCAGTCTGGCCGAGCCGTCCATGGAGTACAGCGCCGGCCCATCGATGCGGTAGATGAGCCTGGTCCCGCACCGGACGAATTCATCGCCTTCGACACGCCCGATTTCGTGTCCGCGCCCATCAAGCACAGTCCACGAGCGTCCTGCAATCATGGCCTCACCCGGCGGTTGCCGGTCCCCAAGTGAAAGCGTCAATCTAAGGAACGCTGGGCGTCTGAATCTGAGCGAATCTGAGCAGTTGTGCAAAGCCGGGCCACCGATGCCTCGGGTGGCACCCTGCGCAAATTCGTGTGCGCCCGGCCCAAGCCGCATCACGCCGGCCAAAAGAAGCTGGCTGCGGTCTAGGGGCACTGCGCGCTTGGGCGCTTGAGTGGTGCGCAGGCAAGTAGAATTGTTTCATATCAAAGACATGCTGCTCTGAAAGTTGCAGCGACCGGGCCCGCTTGGCGGGCCTTGTGCATGGGGCGCCGTCCCGCAGCCTGTATCTGGGTGCATGTCCTGATTCTCTGTGGGCCCGGCCTGCGATCCAATCTCGCGCATGGGGCTGAGCCTTCTCGTCAAATTGCTCTCATTTATGAAGTTCTGCTGTCGCCAACCGGATGCGCCTGTGGCATTGCCTTGCGGCTTGCCTGGGGTCCGTTCCGTCCGGTGGACGCTGCGCTGTGGAGGGCGGAGGTGAACGAGCAGGCGCTGTACGATCTGGCCCCCGTTCTGGAGCTGATGCTGCTGGGCCTGTTGCTGGCGCTGGGACCCTTGGCCTGGGTGTGGCTGCGCAACCGCAACGGTGGCTCGCTCAAGCGGCTGCAGGCACTGTCGGTGCTGACGCTGTTTCTGACTTTCGACCTGGTGCTGTTCGGCGCCTTTACGCGTTTGACCGATTCCGGCCTGGGCTGCCCTGACTGGCCGGGCTGCTATGGCAGCGCCAGCCCCATGGGCGCCCGCGCGCAGATTGCCGAGGCGCAGGCCGCCATGCCCACCGGGCCGGTGACGCATGGCAAGGCATGGATAGAGATGGTCCACCGCTATCTGGCCACCACCGTGGGCGTGCTCATCATCGCCATGACCATCATGGCCTGGCGGCGTGCGCGCCGCCAGGGCAGGGCGGGTGGCGCCCAAGGCGTGGAAGGCGCACGGCGGGGGGCCATGAGCCCCTGGTGGCCCACGCTGGCGCTGTTCTGGGTCTGCCTGCAGGGTGCCTTTGGCGCCTGGACCGTGACCATGAAGCTGTTTCCGGCCATCGTGACCCTGCACCTGCTGGGCGGCACGGGCCTGCTGGCCTTGCTGTGCGTGCCCGCCGTGGGGCTGAGCCGGGAGGCACGCCAGCAGCAGGCAACGGTGATTTCCCCGGGCCTGCGTGCTCTGCTGTGGCTGGGCCTGGGCTTGCTGGTGCTGCAGGTGGCACTGGGTGGCTGGGTCAGCACCAACTATGCGGTGCTGGCCTGCAGCAGTTTTCCGACCTGCCAGGGCAGTTGGTGGCCGGCCATGGATTTTTCGCAGGCGCTGCAGATCTGGCGTCCGCTGGGCCTGCTGCAGGACGGCAGCAACATCAGCTTTGCGGGCCTCACGGCCATCCACTATCTGCACCGCCTGGCGGCCTATGTGGTGGTGGCTGCGCTGGCCGGGCTGTGGTGGCGTTTGGGTGAAGTGCCCGCACTGGCGTTGCAGCGCCGCGTGCTGGGTGCGTTGTTGGTGCTGCAGGTGCTGACAGGCCTGTCGAACGTGGTGCTCGATTGGCCGCTGGTGGCCGCGGTGCTGCATACGGGTGGCGCAGCCGCGCTGGTGACCGTGATTGTTTGGTGCCTGGCGGCCAGTCGCCCGGGCACGCTGCGGGCCGGGTTGCCGGTTGCCCGTGGAGAGATTGCATGAGTAAACAAGCTTCCCTGAGTGTCGAGTCCTCACGCTGGACGCAGTTCTATGCCCTGACCAAGCCGCGCGTGGTGCAGCTGATCGTGTTCTGCGCGCTGATCGGCATGGTGCTGGCCGTGCCGGGCTGGCCCAACGCCGACCAGTGGCTGCACATGGCGCTGGCCTGCCTGGGCATCTGGCTGGTGGCGGGCGCCGCAGCGGCCTTCAACTGCCTGGTGGAGCGCCATATCGATGCGCGCATGAAGCGCACCTCCTGGCGGCCCACGGCGCGCGGGGAGCTGACCAGCCAGCAGGCCCTGGCCTTCTCGGCCATCCTGTGCACGCTGGGTGCGCTGGTGCTGCTGCTGTGCACCAATCCGCTGACCATGTGGCTGACGCTGGCCACCTTCGTGGGCTATGCCGTGATCTACACGGTGATCCTCAAGCCCGCCACGCCGCAGAACATCGTGATCGGCGGCGCCTCCGGCGCCATGCCGCCCGTGCTGGGCTGGGCCGCGATGACGGGCCAGGTCGGACCCGAGGCGCTGATCCTGTTTCTCATCATCTTCCTGTGGACGCCTCCGCATTTCTGGGCGCTGGCGCTGTACCGCGTGGAGGACTACCGCCAGTCGGGCCTGCCGATGCTGCCCGTCACGCATGGCAGCGAGTACACGCGGCTGCAGATCCTGCTGTACACGGTGATCCTGTTCGCAGCCTGCATGCTGCCCTTCATGTACGGCATGAGCTCCTGGCTGTACCTGGTGGTGGCCGTGGTGTTGAGCGTGGGCTTTTGCGGCTATGCCTTCGCGCTGTGGCGCAATTACTCGGACGAGCTGTCGCGCAGGACTTTCCGCTTCTCGCTGGTGCATCTGAGCGTGCTGTTCCTGGCACTGCTGATCGATCACTACCTCTGGCTGGGCTGATGGCCTGAGGGCCATGGCCGCGCAATGACAAACCGGGCCCTTGAGGCCCGGTTTGTCTTGGTGCCTGCCGTCTTACTTGATCTGCCGCTTTTCCAGCTTGCGCGCCAGCGTGCGCCGGTGCATGCCCAGGCGGCGTGCGGCCTCGGAGATGTTGAAGTCGCTCTCGGCCAGGGTTTCGTGGATGTGTTCCCACTCCAGTGTCTTGATGGAAGTGGGGTTGCGCGACAGCTCCACGTCGGTGCGGCCTTCGAGGCGGCCGAAGGCGGCCTCGATGTCGTCGGTGTTGGACGGCTTGGCCAGGTAGTGGCAGGCGCCGAGCTTGACGGCCTCCACGGCCGTGGCAATGCTGGCATAGCCGGTGAGCACGACGATCAGCGCCTCGGGGTTGTGCTGGTGCAGCATCTGCACGCAGCTCAGGCCCGAGGCATTGCCGGCCAGCTTGAGGTCCATGACGGCGTATTGCGGCGAATGCGTCTGCAGCAGCTCGCGCACTTCCTCGGCGCTGGCGGCCTGCAGCACGCGGTAGCCGCGCCGCTCGAACGATCGCGTCAGCGTGCGTGCAAACGTTGCATCGTCTTCAACCAGCAGCAGGAGGCGGGAGCTGTCCATGGGCGATTCGGGTTCCTGTGGGCGCCGCTTCAGGCGCCGGGTTCAATGGCAATCGATGACAGGGGCAGGCGGATCTCCACCTCGCTGCCCCTGGGCGGGGTGTTCCTCACCTGAACGCGTCCGCCCAGCGAGCGCGCCACGTTGAGCACCAGGAACAGGCCCAGTCCGCGGCCCGGGCGCTCCGTCTTGGTGGAGATATGGCGCTGGCCCAGCTGCTCCAGCACGGCAGGTGCAAAGCCGGGACCCTTGTCGCGCACGGTGATGCACAGCATGCCGGTGCGCACGGACAGGTGCAGCGCCACATGGCCGGGAGATGCCTCGGCGGCATTGTCGAGCACATTGCAAACCATTTGCTGCAACGCGGTATCCGAAAGAATGGGGAAGTCCTCTTCGGCCTGGACATAGTCGAAACGCTCCACCGCATGGCGTGACTGCCATTGGGCGACCACTCCATCCATGAAGGCATGCAAGGTCGTGGCCTGGGGCGCGTCGGCGCGGGTTTCGCCGGCCGACATGAGCACGCTGGAGACGATGGATTTGCAGCGCAGCAGCTGCTGCTGCATCTCCTGCAGGTCGGCGAGCAGATCGGGATCTTGCGTGATGGCGGGCATGCGCTGCCAGTCGCCCAGGATGACGGACATGGTCGACAGCGGCGTGCCCAGCTCGTGCGCCGCGCCCGTGGCCAGCAGGCCCATGCGCACGATGTGCTCTTCCTCGCTGGCGCGCTGGCGCATGTTGGCCAGCCGCGCGTCGCGCCGTCGCAGGTTGGAGACGATGCGGCGCAGGAAGACCACCAGCAGCACTGTGGTCAGCCCGAAGCTGATCAGGATGCCGCTCACGTACAGGCCGGGCAGCCCGTCCGGTCCCGCCGCGCCAATGGGCAGGGGCCAGTGCACGATGGCCAGCACCAGGGTGCACAGCGAGGTGCTGGCGACGATGATCCAGGCGTGCACGGGCCTGAGCAGCACGGCGCCCAGAATGCCCTGCAGCAGGAACAGGTAGATGAAGGGATTGCTGGCGCCGCCGCTCAGATACAGCTGTATGGCCAGGGCGAGCACGTCGGCCAGCAGGGCCAGGAACAGGTTGCGCGCCGAGATCTGGCGGCGGTGGCTGCGGTACCAGTAGATGTAGCCGAGGTTGGTGAATACGCTGGCCATCAGCACCAGGGCCATGGCCGGCAGCGGCAGGTTGATGCCGAAGCCGTAGTGCACCAGGGAGATGGTGATCACCTGCCCGACCACGGCAAACCAGCGCAGCTGTATCAGCAGCTGCATGTTCTGGCGTTCGGTGGTGCGCTCGACGCGGAACAGGGACTCTGAAGGCGAATTCACGCGGGCGATTGTGCGCTACCGCAGGCAGCCGTGGCGCGGCAGGGTCTTGTAGAGGACTGAAGAAAAAGGGCCACCGATGTCATCGATGGCCCCATTGCCTGCGCAAGGCGGTTCTATGGCTTGTCGGCCGGCTGCCGGTCATTGCGCCTGACCAGCCAGGCGGCACCGACCACCATCAGCGCCAATCCGTACCAGGTCAGTGCGTAGACCAGGTGGCTGTTGGGAAAGCGGATCACGGTCATGCCCGGGCGCGGCCAGGTGCCGTCCGCCACGGGCTGGCCCGGCAGGCCGGCGTCGATGAAGTAGGGGGCAGCATGGTCCAGGCCCTGGGCCTGTGCAATGGCCGCCACATCGCGCGAGAACCAGCGCTGCTGAGCAGGATCGTTCTCGCGCAGAAAACCGCCGCGCGGCTCGCTGATGCGCAGCAGGCCGGACACCGTCACCTGGTCCTGGGATGCCTGCCCGGGCTGCGCCTGCCAGCGTGCGCGCTGCTCCGTGGGGATGAAGCCCCGGTTGACCAGCACCTGGCTGCCATCGTCCAGCTGCAGCGGCGTCAGCACCCAGAAGCCTGCTCCCAGCTCGGTCACGGCCTGGGTCAGCACGGTCTTGCCTGTCAGCCATTGGCCGCTGGCCTGCACGGCGCGGTATTCATGGTCGGCGGCCGTGATCTGCGGCCATTCGGCGGGCGGGGGCAGGGCAGCGGGTGCGGCGTGCACGCGCTGCTCCACGCGCTCTATGAGATCCAGCTTCCAGGCGCGGCGCTGCACCTGCCAGCTGCCCAGGAAGATGAAGCCCAAAAACAAGGCGATGCCCACCGAGATGAGCATCGCCTGAGCGAGTGGGCCGCGCCGGCGCCATGCGCCTGCGCGGCTGGAGGGCCCGGAGTTTCCGGATGCGGTCAAGGCGTGACCACGGCCGGTGCCGTCTGCGCCGCAGAATCGGTCGGCATGGTGTGCTGGGGCATCATGTTGGTGTTCATGTGGAACATGACCCACAGCGTGCCTGCGATGCCGATGGCCACGAAGACCACGGTGAAGATGGTGGACAGCAGGGTCCAGCCGCCTTCGATCTTGCCGTTCATGTGCAGGAAGAAGACCATGTGGACCAGGATCTGCACCACGGCGAAGCCGCCGAGCACCATCACGGCCGTCGAGCGGTCCGAGATGATGTTGCCCATCACCAGCCAGAACGGGATGGCCGTCAGGATGATCGAGAGCACGAAGCCCCACATGTAGCCCGAGAACGTGCTGTGCGGGCCGGCATCGTGGTGGTGGTCGTCATGGCCGTGATGGTCGTGGTGACCGTGGCCGGCGTGGATGTCGTGTGCAGCCATTTACAGCACCCCCATCAGATAAACAAAAGTGAAGACGCCGATCCAGACCACGTCCAAGAAGTGCCAGAACATCGACAGGCACATCAGGCGGCGGTTGTTCTCGTGCGTCAGGCCGTGCTTGTTGATCTGGATCATCAGCGTGACCAGCCAGATCAGGCCGAAGGTCACGTGCAGGCCGTGGGTGCCCACCAGCGTGAAGAACGAGGACAGGAAGGCGCTGCGCTGAGGGCCAGCGCCCTCGTGCAGCAGGTGGGAGAACTCATAGAGTTCCAGGCCCAGGAAGCACAGGCCGAACAGGCCGGTGATGGCCAGCCACATCTGCGTGCCGCCCAGCTTGCCCTGCTGCTTTTGCAGCATGGCGAAGCCGAAGGTGATGGACGACAGCAGCAGGAAGGCCGTGTTCATCGCCACCAGGGGCAGGTCGAACAGCTGGGCGCCCGTGGGGCCTGCAGCGTAGTTGCGGCCCAGCACGCCATAGGTGGCGAACAGCGCTGCAAAGATCAGGCAGTCGCTCATCAGGTAGAGCCAGAAGCCCAGAGCGGTGCCGTTTTCGGGATGGGGCTCCTCGGCGAGGTGGTACTCACGCGGGGCCAGGGCGGCAGCGCCGCCTGCGGTGTAACGGATATCAGACATGACGTGCCAGCTGTTGTGTGCGCAGTTCTTCCGTGGCCGCGACTTCCGCGGCGGGGATGTAGTAGTCGCGCTTGTAGTTGAACGTGTGGATGATCGACGCCAGCACGGTGGCGGCGAAGGACACGATGGCCAGGGGCCACATGTGCCAGATCATCGCGAAGCCGAAGACCGTGGACAGCGCAGCGATCACGACACCGGCGCCGGTGTTGGCGGGCATGTGCACGGGCTTGAAGCCGGTCAGCGGACGCTGGTAGCCGTGCTTCTTCATATCCCACCAGGCATCGATCTCATGCACCACGGGCGTGAAGGCGAAGTTGTACTGGGGCGGGGGCGAGGATGTGGCCCACTCCAGCGTGCGGCCTTCCCATGGATCGCCGGTTTCGTCACGCAGCTGGTCGCGCTTGAAGTAGCTGACCACGAGCTGCATCAGGAAGCTGCCGATGCCCAGGGCCACCAGGCCTGCGCCGCAGGCGGCGATGATGAACCAGATCTGCAGCGAGGGGTCCTCGAAGTGGTTGGCGCGGCGCGTCACACCCATCAGGCCCAGCACGTACAGCGGCGTGAAGGCCACCCAGAAGCCGACCAGCCAGAACCAGAACGAGCACTTGCCCCAGAACTCATCGAGCTTGTAGCCGAAGGCCTTGGGGAACCAGAAGTTGATGCCGGCGAACACGCCGAACACCACGCCGCCGATGATCACGTTGTGGAAGTGGGCGATCAGGAACAGGCTGTTGTGCAGCACGAAGTCGGCCGGGGGAACGGCCAGCAGCACGCCGGTCATGCCGCCGATGGCGAAGGTGCACATGAAGCCCACGGTCCACAGCATCGGCACGGTGAAGCGGATGCGGCCGCGGTACATGGTGAACAGCCAGTTGAATATCTTGGCACCCGTCGGGATCGAAATGATCATCGTCGTGATGCCGAAGAACGTGTTCACGCTGGCGCCCGAGCCCATGGTGAAGAAGTGGTGCAGCCACACCAGGTAGGACAGGATGGTGATACACACCGTCGCGTACACCATGGAGGTGTAGCCGAACAGGCGCTTGCGGCTGAAGGTCGAGACGATCTCGGAGAAGATGCCGAAGCACGGCAGGATCAGGATGTAGACCTCGGGGTGGCCCCAGATCCAGATCAGGTTCACGTACAGCATGGGGTTGCCGCCCAGGTCGTTCGTGAAGAAGTTCGTGCCGACGTAGCGGTCCAGCGACATCAGCACCAGGGCTGCGGTCAGGATGGGGAACGAGGCCACGATCAGCGCGTTGGTGCACAGGGCAGTCCAGGTGAAGACGGGCATCTTCATCAGGTTCATGCCGGGTGCGCGCATCTTGATGATGGTCACGATCAGGTTGATGCCCGACAGCGTGGTGCCGACACCGGCCACCTGCAATCCCCAGATGTAGTAGTCAAGCCCGACCCCCGGGTTCTGCGCCCCCAGGTTGGACAGGGCCAGCCAGCCGGAGGTGGAGAACTCGCCCAGGAACAGCGAGATCATCACCAGCACGGCGCCGCCCGTGGTCATCCAGAAGCTGAAGTTGTTCAGGAATGGGAAGGACACGTCGCGGGCGCCGATCTGCAGCGGCACCAGGTAGTTCATCAGGCCGGTCACGAAGGGCATGGCCACGAAGAAGATCATGATCACGCCGTGGGCCGTGAAGATCTGGTCGTAGTGGTGCGGAGGCAGGTAGCCCAGGTTGTCGCCGAAGGCCATGGCCTGCTGCAGGCGCATCATCAGCGCATCTGCGAAGCCGCGCAGCAGCATGACCAGACCGAGGATCATGTACATGATGCCGATCTTCTTGTGGTCGATGCTGCACAGCCAGTCGCGCCACAGCGGGCCCCACAGGCGGAACTTGGTGAGAAGGCCCAGCACGCCGAGGCCGCCGAGCACCACGGCGATGAAGGTCACCAGCACGATGGGCTCATGCGCCATCGGGATGGAGTCCCAGGTGATGCGTCCCAGCAGCCAGTGGGCCTGTGCCGGGGAGGTATGTTCAGACATATCGAGTCTCTTAGGTCGTTTTGGAACGGGCGGCGGGCTGGCCGTCGTCCGCTTCCGCTATCTGCTTATTGCTGTGCGCTGGCGGCCGAGCCGTCGCGCTGGTCCAGGAAGGCCACGACGCGGTCGGCGTTTTGCACCGTGCACACATCCTGGGGCAGGTTCATGCCCACGGCCTTGAGATAGGCTTCGCCGCCCGCGGCATCGATGGCCATCATGTGGTGCATGCACATCTTGCCTTCCTCGACGCAGCGGTTGAGCACCTTGTCGTACAGGCCTTCGTCCACGGTGGCGAAGCGCTCGACCGGGTTGCGCTCGCTGGGCTTGACCAGATTCAGGTAGGTGTCGCGGTTCAGGGCCTTGCCTTCGGACTTGGCCTTGGCAACCCACTGCTCGAATTCCTCGTCGCTGAGGCCGTGGAACTTGAACGTCATGCCCGAGAAGCCGGCGCCGCTGTAGTGCGATGCCAGGCCGTGGAACACACCGGTCTTGTTGATCACTGCGTTCAGCTCGGTCTGCATGCCGGGCATGGCATAGATCATGCCGGCCAGGTCAGGCACGTAGAAGGCGTTCATCGTCGAGGTGGCGGTCAGCTTGAAGTGGATGGGACGATCCACGGGAGCGGCCAGCTCGTTGACGGTGGCGATGCCCTTTTCAGGGATGAAGAACAGCCACTTCCAGTCCATGGCCACGACCTGCACTTCCAGCGGCTTGACATCGGTGCTCAAGGGCTTGGAGGCCGAGACGCGGTCCAGCGGGCGGTAGGGGTCGAGCTTGTGGGTGCTGATCCAGGTGATGGCGCCCAGCGCGATGATGATCATCAGCGGCACGGACCAGATCACCAGCTCCAGCGTGGTGGAGTGGTGCCATTCGGGGTCGTAGTGGGCCTCGGTGTTCGACTGGCGGTATTTCCAGGCGAACAGCAGCGTGAGGATGATCACCGGGATGATGATGATCAGCATCAGCAAGGTGGCCGTGACCACCAGGTTGCCTTGCTGCGCGGCGATATCGCCGGCCGGGTTGAGCACGACGGCTTTGCTGCAGCCAGTGAGACTGGCTGTCAAAGCGGCCGCGGTGAGCCACGCAGGCCCACGGAGTTCCTTGATTTTTAGCATGCTAGGGGCGCAACAAGAGCGCGTTTACATAGAAACGCGGATTACAAGATCCGGGCAAATGTATTACGAAGTATAAATTTGTCCATTGGACATTTTGTCCAACGTCAAGGAGAAGCCGGGAACTTTCTGCTACCTGGCGGGGCAGGCAGCGGGGTCCCGGCGATCCGGAGGCCGCATTTTTCGGCCGCGCGCAGCAGGAAAAACACCAAGTCCGGTCGAGGTGAAACCGCCTTGCGCCAGATCAAGCGAGGGCGTAGAACGGAGCTGTCAGTGAGACGAGACAAGGAGCATCCATCTATGAGCGGCCTCGACACAACTGCAAGCTTCCCCAACGGAAGCTACGAAAGCAAGGAATCTCTGTCCCGCGCCGACACCCACGAAGATGTCACGCCCAACGAGATCGCCGTCGGCGTGATTCTGGGGCGATCCTCGGAGTACTTCGACTTCTTCGTGTTCGGCATCGCTTGCGTGCTGGTCTTCCCGGCACTGCTGTTCCCCTATCTTTCCAAGCTTGACGGCACGTTGATGTCGTTCGGCATCTTCGCGCTGGCCTTCGTGGCGCGGCCGTTGGGCACGGCGCTGTCCATGGCCGTGCAGCGGCGCTGGGGCCGGGCGACCAAGCTGACGCTGGCGCTCTTCCTGCTGGGCGTGTGTACGGTGGGCATGGCCTTCCTGCCCAGCTACCAGCAGGCGGGCGTGAACGCCATCATCGTGCTGGCGCTGCTGCGCATCGGCCAGGGCATTGCACTGGGCGGCTCCTGGGACGGACTGCCGTCGCTGCTGGCCATGTCGGCGCCCCAGAACCGGCGGGGCTGGTATTCGATGATCGGGCAGTTGGGTGCGCCGCTGGGCTTTGTGCTGGCGGCAGGCCTGTTTGCCTTCATCTATGCCCATGTGGATGCCGACGAGTTCCTCAGCTGGGGCTGGCGCTATCCCTTCTGCGTGGCCTTTGCCATCAACGTGGTGGCACTGTTTGCCCGGTTGCGCCTGGTGGTGGGCCAGTCCTACACCGAGCTGCTGGCGCAGCGCGAGCTGGAGCCCATGGGCGTGGTGCCGCTGATGCGCGACGAGGGCCGCAACGTGGTCATCGGCGCCTTTGCAGCCCTTGCCAGCTTTGCGCTCTTCCATCTGGTGACCATCTTCCCGCTGTCCTGGATCTCGCTGTATTCGGACCAGTCGGTGAACCATGTGCTGGGCGTGCAGATCGTTGGCGCCTTCTGTGCGGCCGGCGCCATCATGGTTTCGGGCTGGCTGGCCGACCGGGTGGGGCGGCGCAACACGCTGGGCACCATGGCCTGCCTGATCGGCATCTTCAGCTTTGTGGCTCCCTGGCTGCTGGGCAGCGGCACCACGGGCAACAACGTGTTCATCATCGTCGGCTTCATCCTGCTGGGCCTGTCCTACGGGCAGGCGGCAGGCACGGTGACGGCCAACTTCCCCTCGCGCTATCGCTATACGGGCGCGGCCCTGTCCTCGGACATGGCCTGGCTGGTCGGCGCGGCCTTTGCCCCGCTGGTGGCGCTGGGCGTGTCCTCGCGCTTCGGCCTGGTGGCGCTGGGCATCTATCTGCTGTCGGGCGCGCTGTGCACGCTGGCGGCGCTGGGCATCAACCGGGCCATCGAGACGCGCGACTGAACGGGCCCTTGCAAGCCAAAGGCCGGCTCTGCCGGCCTTTTTTGTCGCCGGGCCGCCCCAAGGCAAAAAGCTGGCCCCCTGGGGGGCAGCGGACCTTGCGAAGCAGGGGAGCGTGGGGGCATTTTCCGTTGCGGCTCCGCCTCAGGGGTTTTCACCGTAGCGCTGCTTGAAGTCGAATTCGAGCCTGTCGCAGTCCTGCACCGATTCAAACTGCCGCGTCTTGCGCTCGGCCTCAGGCCTGGCGGTTTCCTTGCGGCAGATCTTGATGGTTTCGCGCTCCACCCAGCGCGCCTCGCCTTCGGGCGTGGACAGCAACTGGCCAGCCAGCATGAGCACAGCGAAGAAGGCCACGGGCAGGCCGATGAGCCAGGGCACGATGCGGCTTTTGCCTGATTGGGCCGGTTTGGCGGAATGAGGCTCGGGTGTCTGTGGTTGCGCCATGGTGTGCTTGCTGTGGTTCCGGCTGGCGATTATCCAGGGCGCCCATCGCGCGCAGTCTGAGCGGGATCAGGGAACGGCGAGATCGCCTGTGCTAGCCATCTCCCCCATCTCCTGCACCAGCCATTTCTCCAGCGCAAGAATGTCGGCCCTGCGGCCCGGATGGGGCGCCACCCACAGCTGTAGGCGCCGCGGACCGGCCAGTCGCGCGCCGCTGTTGCGCACGCATGTCAGCGATCCGGCCAGCGCGGCGGGCTGGAGATCGTGCTCAAGGGCGGGCAGATGGGAGGAGAGGCCTTCTTTGGCCACGTGCGTGATGGAGGCTAGGCAGGGCTCGCTGCCGCGACGATGGGGCAAACCTATAATGCGCGTTGGTCCCGACGGGACACCCTCCCGCCAGGGACAGCGCCCCGCGTGCGCGCTCCGAACTCCTAGACACCATGAGCACACCCACTTTCACCGTTGCCGACATTCGCAAGAGCTTTCTGGACTTTTTCGCATCCAAGGGCCACACCATCGTGGAGTCGAGCCCCCTGGTGCCCGGCAACGACCCGACGCTGATGTTCACCAACTCGGGCATGGTCCAGTTCAAGGACGTGTTCCTGGGTACCGACAAGCGCCCCTACACGCGTGCCACCTCGGTGCAGACCTGCCTGCGCGCAGGCGGCAAGCACAACGACCTGGAAAACGTGGGCTACACCGCCCGCCACCACACCTTCTTCGAGATGCTGGGCAACTGGTCCTTTGGCGACTACTTCAAGCGCGAGTCGCTCAAGTGGGCCTGGGAACTGCTGACCGAGGTCTACAAGCTGCCCAAGGAGCGCCTGCTGGCCACGGTCTACGCCGAGGACGACGAGGCCTACGACATCTGGACCAAGGAAATCGGCCTGCCGCCCGAGCGCGTGATCCGCATCGGCGACAACAAGGGCGGCCGCTACAAGAGCGACAACTTCTGGATGATGGCCGACACCGGCCCCTGCGGCCCCTGCTCGGAAATCTTCTACGACCACGGCGCGCACGTGGCCGGCGGCCCTCCGGGCAGCCCTGACGAAGACGGCGACCGCTTCATCGAGATCTGGAACAACGTGTTCATGCAGTTCGACATGGACGAGCAGGGCAACGTCAAGCCGCTGCCCGCCCCCTGCGTGGATACCGGCATGGGCCTGGAGCGCCTGGCCGCCATCCTGCAGCATGTGCACAGCAACTACGAGATCGACCTGTTCCAGGCACTGATCAAGGCGGCTGCGCGCGAGACGCACATTGCCGACCTCGAGACCCCGTCGCTCAAGGTCATTGCCGACCACATCCGCGCCACCTCCTTCCTGGTGGCCGACGGCGTGATCCCGTCCAACGAAGGCCGCGGCTACGTGCAGCGCCGCATCGTGCGCCGCGCCATCCGCCACGGCTACAAGCTGGGCCAGAAGACTCCGTTCTTCCACAAGCTGGTCAAGGACCTCGTGGCCGTGATGGGCGACGCCTATCCCAAGATCCGCGAGCAGGAAGCGCGCATCACCGAAGTGCTCAAGGTCGAGGAAGAACGCTTCTTCGAGACCCTGGCCAACGGCATGGAAATCCTGGATGCGGCGCTGGCCGGTGGCGCCAAGGTGCTGCCCGGCGACGTGGCCTTCAAGCTGCACGACACCTATGGCTTCCCGCTGGACCTGACCAACGACGTCTGCCGCGAGCGCGGCCTGGGCGTGGACGAGGCAGGCTTTCAGGCCGCCATGGAAGAACAGAAGAACAAGGCCCGCGCGGCTGGCAAGTTCAAGATGGACCGCGCCCTCGAGTACACGGGCCAGGCCAATGCTTTCACCGGCTACCAGAAGCTGGCCGAGGCCGCCAGGGTGGTGGCACTGTATGCCGAAGGCAGCGCCGTGCAGGAACTCAAGGCCGGCCAGAGCGGCGTGGTCGTGCTCGACACCACACCCTTCTACGCCGAGTCCGGTGGCCAGGTGGGCGACCAGGGCGTGATCAGCACCGCAGGCGCGCGCTTCGCGGTCGAGGACACGCTCAAGATCAAGGCCGATGTGTTCGGCCACCATGGCGTGCTGGAGTCCGGCAGCCTGAAGGTGGGCGATGCCGTGCAGGCCGAGGTGGACACGCAGCTGCGTGCCGCCACCATGCGCAACCACTCGGTCACGCACATCATGCACAAGGCCCTGCGCGAAGTGCTGGGCGACCACGTGCAGCAAAAGGGCTCGCTGGTCAACGCCGAGCGCACGCGCTTCGACTTTGCCCACAACCAGGCCGTGACCGCTGCCGAGATCCGCGAGATCGAGCGCCGCGTGAACGCCGAGATCCTGGCCAACACGCCCACCGACGCGCGGGTGATGGACATCGAATCGGCCAAGGCCACGGGCGCCATGATGCTGTTCGGCGAGAAGTACGGCGACTCCGTGCGCGTGCTGGACATCGGCACCAGCCGCGAGCTGTGCGGCGGCACCCACGTGCAGCGCACGGGCGACATCGGCCTGTTCAAGGTGGTGGGCGAAGGCGGCGTGGCCGCTGGCGTGCGCCGCATCGAGGCGGTGACCGGCGAGAACGCGCTGGCCTACCTGCAATCGCTGGAATCCACGGTGGACCAGGCGGCCGCTGCGCTGAAGGCGCCGACGGCCGAGCTGAACACCCGCATCGGCGGCGCGCTGGAGCAGATCCGTGCGCTGGAGAAGGAAGTGGCTGCGCTCAAGGGCAAGCTCGCTTCCAGCCAGGGCGACGAACTGGCCGGTCAGGCCGTCGACGTCAAGGGCATCAAGGTGCTGGCCGCCAGGCTGGAAGGCGCCGATGCCAAGACCCTGCGCGAGACCATGGACAAGCTCAAGGACAAGCTGGGCGCCGCCGCCATCGTGCTGGCGGCGGTCGATGGCGACAAGGTGCAGCTGGCTGCCGGCGTGACCAAGGCCGAGACCTCGCGCATCAAGGCTGGCGAGCTGGTGAACTTCGTGGCCAGCCAGGTCGGCGGCAAGGGCGGCGGCAAGCCCGACATGGCCATGGCCGGTGGCACGGATGCAGCGGGCCTGCCGGCCGCGCTGGCCGCCGTGCAGGCCTGGGTGGCAGAGCGCGCCTGATCCAGCTGCGCGGCAGATGATTGCTGCTGCTCCCGCTTCGGGACGCCCCGGTGGATTCCTCCACCGGGGCGTCTTGCCGTGGGCGCTGCGCATGGCGTGGGTGATGGGCGTGGTGGCGCAATCGGCCGCTGCCGCCGCGCAAAGCGTGGTCTTCATCAACCCCGGCCGGTCCGACGAGCGCTACTGGACCACGGTCAGCGAGGCCATGCAGGACGCGGCCAGCAGCCTGGGCATGCAGCTGCAGGTGCGCTATGCGCAGCGCGACCACCTGCGCCCCATCGAGATCGCGCGGCAGATCGCGGCCCTGCCCAAGGCGCAGCGGCCCCGCTACGTGATGTTCACCAACGACTACAGCGTGGCGCCCGAAATCCTGCGCACGCTGGAGGCGGCAGGCATAGACAGCTTCATGGCCTTCAGTGGCGTGCCCGAGACATTGCGTGGCCAGACCGGCGTGGCGCGAGAGCGCTATCGCCACTGGCTGGGCAGCCTGGAGCCGGGCGCCGAAGAGGCCGGCTACCTCACGGCCAAGGCCTTGTTCGCCGCCGCGCGGGCGTCGGGCCACGCGCGTGCGGCCGATGGCCGGCTGCACATGGTGGCCATTGCCGGCGACCGCTCCACGCCCTCGTCGGTGGAGCGCAATGCCGGCATGCGCCGCGCAGCGGCCGAGGCCGGCGACGTGGTGCTGCAGCAGGAAGTCTTTGGCGAATGGCGCCGCGAACGCGCCGAGCAGCAGGCGGCCGTGCTGTTCCAGCGCTATCCCGAAGTGCGCCTGGTGTGGGCCGGCAACGACGAGATGGCCTTTGGCGCCATGCAGGCCTGGCGCGCGCGCGGGGGAGCGCCCGGGCACGATGCCTTCTTCAGTGCCATCAATTCATCGGCCGCCGCCATGACGGCGCTGCGCACGGGCGAGCTGAGCGCGTTGGCGGGCGGCCATTTCCTCACGGGTGCCTGGGCCCTGGTCATGCTGTACGACCATGCGCACGGCAGCGATTTCGCCACCGAAGGGCTGGAGCAGGTGCGGCCCATGTTCGCCTTGCTGGACAAGTCCCAGATCGACCGCTACGAGCACAGGATCAGCGCGCCCCTGGCTCCGCTGGACTTTCGCAGCTACAGCAAGCACCTCAATCCCCGGCTGCGGCGCTACGGATTCGAGTTGAAGCACCTGCTGCGCTGAGCGCCTTCCATGCCCCGCTTCCGTTCGATCGCCTCCTTGCTGATTGTGCGCATCATGCTGCTGGCCGTGGCCTGCATGCTGGTGTTCGGCGGTGCCCACGCCTGGTGGGAGTACCGCAAGGGGCAGCAGGAGTTTCGCCGTTCCATGGAGACGGTGGTGACCAACAGCATGATCTCGCTGTCGGCAGCGCTGTGGGATATAGAGCCTGCCCTGGTGCACGAGCAGGTGCAGTGGCTGGGCCGGCTGCCCCTGGTCGGCCATGTGCAGCTGCGCGTCACCTCCACGGGCGAGATGTACGAGGCCGGCGAGCCCAGGGATGGCCAGGCTCCCGCCGTGTCCATGGCCATTGCGGCGCCCAGGCACAGCCAGTCCAGCCTGCCGCTGGGTGAGTTGCAGGTCTGGGAAAACCGGGGCCACTACCTGGAGGTGCTGCGCGACTCCACGCTGCGCGTGCTGCTGGGCTATGCGCTGTTCACGGCCCTGGTCTGCCTGATGGTGGCCTGGGTGATGCGCCGCGAACTTCGCCAGCCG
The DNA here is from genome assembly GCF_028401915.1 of Delftia sp. DT-2. Taxonomy (NCBI): domain Bacteria; kingdom Pseudomonadati; phylum Pseudomonadota; class Betaproteobacteria; order Burkholderiales; family Comamonadaceae; genus Delftia; species Delftia sp. DT-2. The sequence goes on along the minus strand of NZ_JAQOTI010000010.1, from coordinate 64,454 downwards.
CTGCAGCAGATTGCAGGCTTTGCGGCCAGCCTCAAGCCCAACGAGCTGTCGCGGCCTCTGGTGCTGGAGCGGACCCGGCGCGGCCAGCACGACGAGATCGATCTGGTGGTGCAGGGCTTTGCCCAGCTGCAGCATGACCTGCGCGGCCACATCGAGCATCTGGACCTGCTGGTGGCCCAGCGCACCGGGCAACTGCAGGAGCTGGTGGAAGAGGTCAAGCGCATGTCGCTGACCGACGCGCTGACGGGCTGCCTCAACCGGCGCGCCATGGACGAGCGCCTGGCGACCGAGGTCGTCCAGAGCCGGGACCGGGGCGCGGCGCTGAGCGTGATGTTCGTGGACGTGGACCACTTCAAGCGGGTGAACGACAGGCACGGCCATGCCGCTGGCGACGCCGCGCTGCGCGAGGTGGCGCTGCGCTGCCAGCGTGCGCTGGAGCTGGATTCGTCGGCGCACTGGATGGCGCGCTACGGCGGGGAGGAGTTCCTGATCGTGATCCCTGGTGTCGCTGCGGCTCGGGCCGGGGCACTGGCCGGTCAACTGCGCGAGACCGTGCGCACCATGCCCGTGCATGTCCACGGGCTGGATCTGATGCTGACGGCCAGCTTTGGCGTGGCCCAATTGCGTGGCGGCGAGGGCGTGCAGCAACTGCTGCAGCGTGCCGATGCCATGCTCTACGAGGCTAAGCACGCCGGGCGCGACTGCGTGCGCGTGGCCGACCCGGCCTGACCGACCCGGCCTGACCGGCCTGGCCTCAGGTCGGGCTCAGAACAGTTCGATGTCGTTGCTGTTCACCTGGGGTGCCAGCAATCCCTGGGTGATCAGGTCGCCGTAGTACCAGGTCTGGTTGCGGCCATGTTCCTTGGCGTGGTAGAGCGCCTGGTCGGCATGCCCCAGAACCTCCACGGGCGCGCCCGTGCCCATGGCGGCAAATCCCGCGCTCACGGTGATGCGGCCGACCTGGGGAAACTCGTAGCTCTCCACATCGTGGCGCAGGCGCTCCAGCGCCTTGCGCGCATTGGCCAGGCTGACCGAGCGCAGCAGCACCACGAACTCCTCTCCGCCGAAGCGGAATACGCGGTCCTTGGCATCGAAGCAGCTGCGCAGGATGTTGGCCACCAGGATCAGCACCTCGTCGCCATACAGATGGCCGAAGCGGTCGTTGATGCGCTTGAAATGGTCGATGTCGATGGCGGCCAGCCACTGGCCCGGAACATCTTGCGTGGCCACGCCAGGCATGGCTGCCGGCGGCTCCTGCAGAGACAGGCGCAGGAACTGCTCGTCGAAGGTCTTGCGGTTGAGCAGGCCGGTCAGCGCGTCGCGCTCGCTGTAGTCCAGCAGGCTCTGGTAGTTGTGATAGACGCCGAAGATGCCCTGGATCACATCCAGCCGGCTGGGCGAGAAGGCCGTGGACTGGGCAATCTCCAGGCAGTGGTAGGCCGTCTCCTGGCGCCACAGCGGCAGCCACAGCACATGGCGGCCATCGGGCTGCACGGCCGAGGCGACCAGGGCGCGCTGCTGCAGGGCCTGCTGCAGCGAGGGCATGGAGGACAGCTCCACGCTCTGCGGGTCGTACAGGGCCTCGGCATCGGTGGACATGACCTCATCGCCCTGGCTCCAGGTGCGCGCACGCACGCAGTGCCTGCCGTCAGGCATGGCGAACAGCTCCAGCGCCCTCACCTGCACCACGCCGTTGAGCTTGAACAAGGTGGACAGCACCGAGATTTCCAATCGCAGATGGTCCCGGTGGGCCGTCATCTCGACCAGATTCTGTAGCAATGGCTGCATGCGAGGCCTTGTCTTGGAGGAGGGCGCGACCGGCTCAGCGGCGCTCAAACACCAGATCCCATACGCCGTGGCCCAGGCGGATCCCGCGGTTCTCGAACTTGGTCAGCGGCCGGTAGTCGGGCTTGGCGGCATAGCCTTGTGCCGTGTTGGCCAGCAGGGGCTCGGCGCCCAGCACTTCCAGCATCTGCACTGCGTAGGGTTCCCAGTCGGTGGCGCAGTGGATGTAGCCACCGGGGCGCAGCCGGCGCGCCAGCTTGGCCACCAGAGGCTCCTGGATCAGGCGGCGCTTGTTGTGCTTCTTCTTGTGCCAGGGATCGGGAAAGAAGATGTGCACGCCGTCGAGGCTGGCCTCGGGCAGCATGTTGTCTATGACTTCGACGGCGTCGTGCTGCAGGATGCGGATGTTGGTGATGTCCTGCTCGCCAATGCGCTTGAGCAGGGCGCCCACGCCAGGCTCGTGCACCTCGCAGCAAAGGAAGTTGTCGTCCGGGCGCACGCGCGCAATGTGTGCCGTGGCCTCGCCCATGCCGAAGCCGATCTCCAGGATCAGACGGCCCTGGCGGCCATAGGTGGCTGCTGCGTCCAGCGGCGCGGCCTGGTAGTTGAGCACGAAGCGCGGGCCCAGTTCCTCGAAGGCCTTGGCCTGGCCGGTCGTGGTGCGGCCGGCGCGGCGCACATAGCTCTTGATGGTCTTGGGATGGGCCACGCCCTCGGGCGGCTGGCCGGTACGCGCGGCCGCAGGCGTGGAGGGTGAAGGGCAATCATGCGGCGTGCCGGAGGCAGCGGGCATGGTGTTCGGGATGTCGCCGTCCAGGGACTGCTCGGCGTGGGAGGAAGGAATTGGGTTCACGGGCTCAATTGTATGTATGGCGCCAGCTCCGTACCCAGAACTGCAGCGCTTCGCCCAATGCGGTCTGTGGAGAAGGCTGGGGCAGGCCCAGGTGGGTGGCGGCGGTGCGAAGCGTGGCCAGGGGGACGCTCAGGTCCAGGGCGGGGGCGCCGTGCTGCTTGGAAAGTTTCTCGCCGTCAGGCATGAGCACCAGCGGCGTATGCAGGTACTGCGGGGCGGGCAGGCCCAGGGCGCGCTGCAGCAGCATCTGGCGGGGCGTATTGTCGGCGAGGTCGGCGCCGCGCACCACATGGGTGACGCCCTGCAGGCCGTCATCGACGACCACGGCGAGCTGGTAGGCCCACAGGCCATCGGCCCGGCGCAGCACGAAGTCGCCGACGCTGTGGGTCACGTCCTGTTGCTGGGCGCCCATGCGGCGGTCCTGCCAGCGCAGCACGGGGTGGCGGCCGGCAAAGTGGTCCAGCGCAAAGCGCCAGGCGCGGGGGCTCTTGCCATGCAGGCCGTCGCGGCAGGTGCCGGGGTAGGGGCGCTCCACATGGCGTTCATGGATCCAGCCCAGGCGGTCCCAGGCGGCCTCGATGTCCTTGCGCGTGCAGCCGCAGGGATAGGCCAGGCCGCTGGCCTTGAGCTGCTCCACAGCGGCCTCGTAGAGGGCGCCGCGGCGGGATTGCCAGACCGGCTCCTCGTCGGGCAGCAGGCTGCAGGCGGCGAGCTGGCCCAGGATGGCCATGTCGGCACCGGGCTGGCAGCGCGGGGGATCTATGTCCTCGATGCGCACCAGCCAGCGCCCGCCGTGGGCCCGGGCATCCAGCCAGCTGGCCAGCGCTGCCACCAGGGAGCCTGCGTGCAGCAGGCCCGTGGGCGAGGGCGCAAAGCGGCCCACATAGGGGGAGGCCGCGGTGGCAATGCCGGGATCGGGGGACTGAGGGACGGCGCAAATCATCGGGGCCGGATGTTAAAGCCTCGCGCCGCCCCTTGCCATGACCTGGGAGCCGGACACTGCCCCGGCTCAGTCCGCAACCATGGCCAGCGCCATCTCCAGCCCCGAGACAAAGGCATCCTCGACACGGCGGCCAATGCACCAGTCGCCGCACAGGCCCAGGCCGGCGTCCTTGTTGCGCAAATGGCTGCTGCCCAGCGGCGACAGGGTCTGGGCATGGGGCCAGAGATAGACGCTGGCATGGCGGGGGGGGATGCGGATGCGCGTGATCTCGCCAAAGGCCTTCTGCATCTTGGCCAGCACGCGGGGCGCGTCGTCGGAGCGGTGCTCCTGGGACCATTGGGGGCTGGCCAGCACGGTCCATCGCTCGCTCTGGGAGCGTCCCGGCTTGGACGATTCGCGCGCCACCCAGACTGCACGCTCATGGGTGGTACGGGCTGCATTCCACTGTGGGCCCAGGGTGGACAGGCCGGCCTCGGTGGCCATGGGATAGGACAGCGTCAGCGCCCAGCACGGTGCCATCTCCACGGCCGCCATGCCCTGCACCAGCGACAGGGCCAGGGGCGTGGTCTGCAGCAGCTGGCGCGCCTGGGGCGCGGGCAGGGCGAGTATCACTTCATCGAATCCCGTGCGGATCTGCGTGGTCGGCTCGGTCGTCTCCACATGCAGGCTCCAGCCGCGCGAGCCGGGCTGGCGTTCGAGCTTGGTCACGCGCTGGCCCAGATGCAGGCGGTCGGCGTCCCACAGCGGCGCGGCCCAGGCCATGGGCAGGGCCTGCATGTCGGGCGTGGCCACCCAATGGGCCTCGGTGGGTGCGGGTGCGGCGCTGGACTGGCGACCCTGCGCATCCAGCACGCGCAGCGTGCTCACGCTCCAGGGGCGGCACAGGCCGGGCACGGTCTGCAGGGCCAGCTCGAAGCGCTTGTCGCGCACGGTGAAATACTGCGCGCCGATGTCGAAGGCGCCATGCGCGGCGTTGACGGAGCGCATGCGCCCGCCCACCTGGGGCAGCCGTTCGTAGACATGGACATCGTGGCCGGCCTGCATCAGCGTGCGGGCGCAGGCCAGGCCCGCCATGCCGGCACCGATCACGGCGATGCGGCGCGCGCCGGCCTTGGGGCGCGCCTTGGAGGCTTCGGGGGGCTTGGTGGCCTTTTTCTTGACCGTGGACTTGGAGGCGGCGCGGGAAGCGTTCATGGAGCAGACCTTTGCGGGCAGTGGCAGATTCCGGGAAGCATGTCCTTGCCGGCCTGCTTCGCCGCAGCGGCGGAGCAGGCCGGGACCTGTAACCACTCTACACCCGCACAGACCGCCCGGCGGCGTGCGCCAGCTCAATGTCGGTGATGATTTTCCATGAGAGCGCGGCGCGTGGCGGGGCTTTCCAGCTGCTGCAGCCACCACTGCAGCGCGCGCGGCGGGTCCTGCTGCGGCGGGCAGGACCATGCGTAGTGCATGCGCACATTGCGCGAGGGCCGGGCGACCTGGCGCGTTACCAGCAGGCCGGCCTGCACATAGACGTCGGCCATGAAATGGGGCAGGAAGCCGCAGCCTATGCCGCGCACCTGGGCCTCGATCTTGGCCTGCATGGAGTCCACGGTGAAGATGTCCTGGCCGCTGAGCAGGCCCATGCTGGCGCTGTCGCGCAGGCCTGAATCGGCCACGGCGATGATGCGGTGCTGCAGCAGCGTCGCGTCGGTGATGGGCTCGGGCGCCGTGGCCAGCGGATGGTGGGGCGCCACGGCAAAGACGAAGTCCAGCTCGCCCAGCTCGCAGGCCTGCAGGCCCGCCACGTTGCTGGAGTTGACGGCCACGCCGATGGCCAGGTCGGCGCGGCCCGAGGTCAGCGTCTCCAGCGTGCCGGTGAGAATGCCGTCGCGCAGCTTCAGCCGCGTGGGCGGCTGCATGGCGTAGAAGGCCTCGACCAGTTCCAGCATGGGCGTGCGCGCCACGGCGCCGTCCACCACGATGGTCAGGTGCGGCTCCCAGCCCGTGGCCACACGGCGCACGCGGTGGGCCACGGTGTCGATCTCATGCAGCAGCCGGGTGCCTTCGCGCAGCAGTTCCCGGCCGGCCTCGGTGGGCTGGGCGTGGCGCGAGCGGCGGTCGAACAGCAGCACGTCCAGCGCATCCTCGATCTGGCGCACGCGGTAGGTCAGGGCACTTGGCACCAGGCCCAGCTGGCGTGCGGCGGCGGCAAAGCTGCCGGCCTCGGCAATGGCCTGGAGCATGGCCAGGCTGTCGGGAGTGAGCACGTCGCGGGGGCTGGGCATGGGGCGTTATGGATTCAAAAGCTTTGAATGATGCCATCAATCCCGCTGTGCCTGGCCTGCTACAGCGGCTTCTACAGTGGAGCCACCGACGCAAGAGTTTTGAAGATCTGACCAGTTGAAAGGGACATACACATGATCGCCCTGCGCAAATCCCGCGAACGCGGCCATGCCGACCACGGCTGGCTGCGCTCGCACCACAGCTTCTCGTTTGCGGGCTATCACGATCCGCGCCACATGGGCTTTGGCAACCTGCGCGTGATCAATGAAGACCATATCGCCCCGGGTACGGGCTTTGGCGCCCATGGCCACAAGGACATGGAGATCATCAGCTACGTGCTCGAAGGCCGGCTCTCGCACAAGGACAGCATGGGCAATGAGCAGACCATCTCGCCGGGAGAGGTGCAGCGCATGAGCGCCGGCTCGGGCGTGGTGCACAGCGAGCACAACCACGCACCAGGCCAGACCACGCATTTCCTGCAGATCTGGCTGCTGCCCAGCGAGACGGGCATTGCGCCCGGATATGCGCAGAAAGCCTTCGCCGACGAGGAAAAGCGCGGCCGCCTGCGCCTGGTGGTCTCGCCCGATGGCGCGGATGGCTCGGTCACCGTCCATGCCGATGCCCGGCTCTATGCCGGCCTGTTCGACGGCGATGAGCACGCCGAAATGGAGCTGCCCCCCGGCCGCAAAACCTATGTGCACCTGGTGCGCGGCGCGCTGAGCGTCAATGGGCAACGGCTGACAACGGGCGATGCGGCCCTTGTGGAGAATGAACCGCGACTGCGCCTGCACGACGGGGAACAGTCCGAGGTCCTGGTGTTCGATCTGCAAGCCTGAGCATTCACGAGGAGTAACCATCATGCTGAACCGTCTGAGCAACCCGCTGGCGCTGGCCGGCCGCATCCTGATCGCGCTGATGTTCGTGCCTGCGGGCTTTCAGAAAATCGGAGGCTTCGCCGGCACGGTGGGCTATGCGGCCTCGGTGGGCATGCCCATGCCGCAGATCGGCGTGGCCGTGGCCCTGGTGGTGGAGATCGTCGGCGGGCTGGCCCTGCTGCTGGGCTGGTGCACGCGCTGGGCGGCCCTGGCGCTGGCCTTCTTCACGCTGGTGGCCAGCTTCTTCTTCCATGCCTACTGGAGCGTGCCGGCTGACGCGGCCATGATGCAGCAGCTGCTGTTCTGGAAGAACATCGCCGTCACGGGCGGCCTGCTGGGCTTTGCCGCCCATGGCGCCGGTGGCTGGAGTGTGGATGCACGGCGCCATTGAGTGGCCCGCGCACTGCCGCCAGCTCCTTTATTTTTGTTAGGCTACCGGCCTGAGTGGGCCCCGCAGCAGCGCTGTGGGGCCTTTTGGCGTGGATGATCGATGAATGTGGCGCCTGCCGGCCTGGAGCCGTGGCCGGCGCCCGAGGATTTCTTGTATGGCAGATATCGTGGTGGTCTACCACTCGGGTTACGGGCACACCCAGCGCATGGCCCAGGCCGTGGCCGATGGCGCGGGTGCGCGCATGCTGGCCATAGACAGCGACGGCCAGCTGCCTGCCGGCGGCTGGGAGCTGCTGGCGGCGGCAGATGCCATCATCTTCGGCTCGCCCACCTACATGGGCGGGCCCAGCTGGCAGTTCAAGCGCTTTGCCGATGCCTCGTCCAAGCCGTGGTTCGTGCAGGCCTGGAAGGACAAGCTGTTCGCCGGCTTCACCAACAGTGCCAGCGTCAACGGCAACAAGCAGACCACGCTGGACTATCTGTTCCAGCTGGCCATGCAGCACGGCGGGCTGTGGGTGGGCAGCGGCATGCTGCCGTCCAACGCGCGCGCCGCGCAGCGCAACGACCTCAACTGGATAGGCGCCTTCAGCGGCGCCATGGCGCAATCGGCCTCGGATGCCTCGGCCGCCGAGATGCTGCCGGGCGACCTGGAGACCGCGCGCCTGTTCGGCGAGCGCGTGGCGCAGCAGGCGCTGCGGCTGGTGCGCCAGGCCGGCGCGGCTTGATCGGCCGGCTCCACTGAACCTCACGCACCCAGCCGGTCCAGCAGGCTGTACCAAGCCACCCCTGCCGCTATGTACAACCGTTGCAACCCATGCAGCGGTATCGGCTGAACCGGCGTTACCGGAAAGGGGCAGGCCGGCGCATTTCCGCCGGCCATCAGCGCGGCCGCCTCCCGCCCCAGCAGGGTAGCCATGGCAATGCCGCGGCCGTTGTAGCCCAGGGCCATGGTGATGCCGGGGGCAGGCTGGTGCAGGTGGGGCATGAAGTCGCGTGTGACGGCGATGCGCCCTGCCCAGCGGTACTCGTATTGGAGGGGGCCCAGTCCGGGGAACATCAGCGCCACGGCGCGTTCCAGGTGGGCATAGTCGCCTGCACCCTGCGGGTCCGCAAAATGTCCGCGCCCGCCCATGAGCAGACGGCCTTGTGCGTCCTTGCGAAAGTACAGCAGCAGGCGCTGCGAGGTCGAGCCTGTCTCGCCCCCGGGCAGGATGTGCGCGCCCGCCTTGCCCAGGGGCTGCGTGGCCACGATGAAGCTGTTGGCTGCCAGTACCGTGCGCGCCAGGCCAGGCCACAGACCATCGGTATAGCCGTTGGTGGCCAGCAGCACCTGCCTGGCCTGTATGCGTTGACCCTGGGCCGTGGTGGCGGCCCAATGGTCCGTGCCCTGTCGCTCCAGTGCCAGCACGGGCGATCCGCTGTGGACCTGCGCGCCCAGGGTCTGTGCGGCGCGCACCAGTCCGCGCACGTAGGCCAGCGGCTGTATGGCGCCGGCGCGGCCATCCAGCCAGCCGCCTGCAAACGCGGGCGTGCCGGTGCGTGCTGCCGTAGCAGTGCGGTCCAGCAGTTCCACGCGCACGCCGCGCCGCTCCCACTGCCGGGCGCGCGCATGCATGCCGTCCACCGCCTGCTGGGTGTATCCGACCTGCAGCCAGCCGGCGCGCACGGGCGCACAGTCGATGCCGTGGCGTTCGATCAACCCGTACACAAGGTCGGCCGAGCGGGAGACGGCGTCGATCAGCCGCTCGCCAAGAGCGGCACCGTGGATGCGCTGCAGTTCGTCGGGGTCGTACTTGAGGGTGGGGTTCACCTGGCCGCCGTTGCGGCCCGACGCGCCCCAGCCGGGAGCATGGGCGTCAAGCACGCACACGCTGGCGCCGCTTTCGGCCAGGTGCAGTGCTGCCGACAGGCCGGTATATCCCGCGCCGATCACCAGCACGTCGGTGGTGGTCAGCGCTGCTGCCAGCGGTGGCGTGGGCGGTGCGGCGGGTGCAGTGGCCGCCCACAGCGATGGCGCTGACGGGTGCGACAGCACGGGGCGTACCGACGAAGACGATGCGATGGAGGCGGTAGCTGCCATCGTCATGCCGCACCTTCTGATGGCGCACAGTGCTGGTGCAGCACGCGCCGCAGGAAGTCCTGCGTGCGTGCATGGCGCGGTGCGCCCAGCACCTGGGCCGAAGGGCCTTCCTCCACGATGGTGCCGCCGTGCAGAAAGCACACGCGGTCGGCCACCTCGCGAGCAAAGGCCATCTCGTGCGTGACCACGATCATCGTCATGCCTTCTTCGGCCAGCTGGCGCATCACGCCCAGCACGTCGCCTACCAGCTCGGGGTCCAGGGCCGAAGTGGGTTCGTCGAACAGCATGGCCTCTGGCTTCATGGCCAGGGCGCGGGCAATGGCCACCCGCTGCTGCTGCCCGCCCGAAAGCTGTGCGGGCCAAGCCTGTGCCTTGTCTGCCAGACCTACCTTGCGCAGCAGCTCCAATGCCTCGGCATGGGCCTGGCCGGGCGCCTGGCCCTTCACATGGATGGGGCCTTCCATCACGTTCTGCACCACGGTGCGGTGCGGGAAGAGGTTGAAGCGCTGGAAGACCATGCCCATGCGGCTGCGCAGCGCGTGGATGGACGGCGCGCGTGTGTCCACGCGCTCACCGAAGGCGCGCACCTCGCCGCCCTGGTACGACTCCAGGCCGTTGATGCAGCGCAGCACCGTGGACTTGCCTGATCCCGAAGGGCCGATCAGACACACCACTTCTCCACGTGCCACGCGCAGGTTGACGCCCCGCAGCACGCGATGCTCGCCGTAGGCCTTTTCCAGGTGATCGATCTCGATCATGGCGACTTCCTTCCCGCTCCAAAGCGCTTTTCCAGACGCCTGAGCCCCCATACCAGCGGCAGGCTCATGGCCAGGTAGAGCAGGGCGACCAGGGTGTAGACCGTCATGTTCTGGAAGGTGGACGCTGCGATCAGCTGGCCCTGGCGCGTCATCTCGGCCACGGTGATGGTGGAGACCAGGGACGAGTCCTTGAGCATCATCACCAGGGTGTTGCCGTAGGGCGGCAGCGCTATGCGGAATGCCTGCGGCAGCACCACGCGGCGCATGAGCAGGGCCGGTCGCATGCCCATGGCCAATGCGGCTTCCCGCTGGCCTGGGTCCACCGCCTCGATGCCGGCGCGGAAGTTTTCTGCCTGATAGGCCGAATAGGCAATGCCCAGGCCGATCACCCCGGCCTGGAAGGCGGTGAGCTGGATGCCGACCTCGGGCAGCACGAAGTAGATGTAGAACAGCTGCACGATGATGGGCAGGCCCCGTATCACATTGACCACGGTCGACGCGGCCCACGAGACGGCGCGCACGGGTGAGAGCTTGCCCAGCGCCAGCACCAGTCCGATCGCGCTGGACAACAGGAACGACAGCGCGGTGACCTGCACCGTGACCACCGCTCCTTGCAGCAGGATGGGCAGGAACTCTCGCGCGTGCTGCACAAATGCTTGCATGGCGTACTTTCCTCGAAGGTGTCATTGCCGTGCATTGCGCGGCAAAGGGGGCTGATGCGCGAGGCGATCCGACGGGCGTCCGATGTCCTCAGAAGCCCCACTTCTTGACGATCTGGGCCAGGGTGCCGTCTGCCTTGATGGTGGCGATGGCCTTGTTCAGGCGGGCCAGGGTTTCTGTGTCACCCTTGCGCACCACCAGGCACACATCCCCCACGTTGGAGGGCTTGTAGCTTTCGGCCAGCTTCACGCCCTGGAAGCTGTGCTGGCGTATCTGGTAGGCAATGATGGGCTGGTCACCCAGCCCTGCCTTGATGCGGCCAAGCGCCAGGTCGAGCGTCATGTCGGCTACCGAGTCGTAGCTGCGCACTTCCCTGAAGATGCCCTTTTTCTGCAGCAGGTCGTAGAACACCGTGCCCACCTGGGCACCGACGACCTCGCCCTTGAGATCGTCCAGTGACACATAAGCCTTGGCATCGTCGGCCTTGACGATCAGGCCCTCGCCGTAGGAGTAGACCGCATCGCTGAAATCGACCACCTGCTGGCGTGCGGCGGTCTTGAGCATGGCCGCCGAGATGATGTCGATCTTGCTGGATGTGAGCGAGGGGATCAGCGCCGCAAAGCTGGTCTGCTGCACATGGGCCTGGAAGCCTCCGGCCTTGGCCACGGCCTGCATGGTGTCGACCATCATGCCCTGGATGCTGTTGCTCTTGACGTCCAGAAAGGTGAACGGAATGCCTGTGGGCGTGGCGCCCACGTTGTAGCTGGCCGGGGCACTGCCGCCTTGCGCCGCAGCCAGCGCGACGGCGCCGGCGGCACACAGGCCCAAGGCGAGGTGGAGGACGCGGTGGACAAAACCTGGCATAGCCTGACTCCTTGGCGTGAACGACGGAAGGAAAGAGCAGGGACAGGTCACCTTGGGGGCAGCCCCTCGCCTGCAGCGGAGAATTCTCGGAACCGTGCCAATGATCAATGTGGATGAATCTTCAAGAAATAATAGAAAACCACTAAGCAATTCAAAGAAATCGATATGCGATTCTTTTGATGTGGATGCCTATACTTGCCGCCATGCAAGCACCGTCTCAACCCGCTTCGTCACCGATGGATGACGACACCAACCCCCTGTTCAACCAGTCGCTGGAGAAGGGCCTGGCCGTGCTCTGCGCCTTCAGCGCGCAGCACCGGAGCATGACGCTGGCCGATGTGGCTGCCGCTGCGGGCATCAACAAAAGCTCGGCGCAACGCATGGTGTTCACGCTGGAGCAACTGGGCTACGTCCGCAAGCATCCGCAAACCCGGCGCTACCAGCTCGCGCCGCGCGTCATGCGCGTGGGCTACAACTACCTGGCGGCCAACCCGGTGATCGACCTGGCCAATCCGTATCTTTCGGAACTGACCAAGATCACGACCGAGACCACCTGCCTGACCGAGCCCGACGGGCTGGAGATGGTCTACGTGGCACGCTTCATCAGCGCCCAGTTTGTGCCGGTGCACATGCCCATTGGAAGCCGCATCCCCATGTACTGCACTGCCTCGGGGCGTGCCTGGCTGAGCGCACTGCCCGATGAAGAAGCCCTGGCCCTGCTGCGCCAGAGCGAGCGGACCGCGCACACACGTTTCACCATCACGGACGAGGCCGCCATCCTCAATGAGCTGGCCCAGGCGCGTCAGCGCGGCTATGCCGTCAACCGGGAGGAACTCTTTCTGGGCGACATGACGCTGGGCGCGCCCGTCATCGGCAGCCATGGCCGCCCCGTGGCTGCCGTGCACATCGTCGCGCCGACCAGCCGATGGACGGTGGAGGAGGCGCAGGCCCGCCTGGGCCCAGGGCTGCTGGCCTGCGCCCGCTCGCTCAGCAACTCGGTGCGTGCCCTGGGTTGAACGGCAGCCGATGCTGCAGCCGGCACGGCCGCATTGGTGGTGCACGCCGCAAGCGTGGCGTGCATGCCCCGGGCTTCAGGTCAGGGCTGGGGGATCGGCCTATGCAGACGGAGTCTCCTGGGCCTGCGGATGCTCCAGCTGGGGGGCGGCCGCCAGGTCCGCGTCCACGGCGCGGCGCTCGTCGAAGACGAAGCAGCCGCCGTCATAGAAGGCGCCGTCGGTCTCCTCGAAGTACTTGAGGATGCCGCCCTCGAGCTGATAGACATGGTCCAGGCCTTCGTCCTGCATGAGGATGGCGGCCTTCTCGCAGCGTATGCCGCCCGTGCAGTAGCTGACCACGGTCTTGCCGGTCAGTTCGGCCTTGTGGGCACGCAGCGCGGGCGGGAATTCGGTGAACTTGGTGATGCGCCAGTCGATGGTGCCCTTGAAGGCGCCGGCATCGACCTCGAAGTCGTTGCGCGTATCCAGCGTCACCACCTCGCGGCCCTCGTCATCGTGGCCCTGCTGCAGCCAGCGGCGCAGCGTGGCGGGGCTGACAGAAGGCGCGCGACCCTCTGCCGGACGGATGGTGGGGTGGTCCATGCGGATGATCTCGCGCTTGACCTTGACCAGCATCTTGCGGAAAGGCACGGTGTCGGACCAGCTTTCCTTGGGGGCCAGGTCGGCAAAGCGCTCATCGGTGCGCAACTGATCGACGAAGCTGTGCACCGCCTGGGCGGGGCCTGCCAGGAAGAAGTTGATGCCTTCCTCGGCCAGCAGGATGGTGCCCTTGAGTGCCAGGGCCTGGGCGCGTTCGGCCAGGGTGTCGCGCAGCGCCGCTGCGTCGGGCAGCGGCGTGAACTTGTAGCAGGAAATATTGAGGATATCGGGCACAGGCAGGCAGGCGGGGGCGGCAAGGGCCGCAGGTTGGATCGGGTCGCCGGCGAGGGGCGGCCCGATCAGCCGCCCGACACCAGCAGGGCCTTGATTTTATTGGCCAGCTGGGCCACGGCCAGCGAAGCCGGTGCACCGGGCATGGATTGCAGCAGCAACTGGCGTCGCATCACGGCCTCGCGCACGGCCGGGTCGGAGGGAATGTCGCCCAGGTGCGTGAGCCGCAATGGCTCGCCGGAGGCCGTGCTGACAAAGCGGTTGAGCACCTGCTGGAGCTGACCCGTGATGGCGCGGCCATCGCCGGGACGCGCGGCCTGGTTGATGGCCAGGCGGATCTGCTGGCGCTTTTGCTGAATGGCAAGCACCTTGATGGCCGCATAGGCATCGGTCAGCGAGGTGGGCTCGGGCGTGGCGATGACCAGCACTTCGGTGGCCATGGACACCGAGAACAGCACCACGTCGGAGATGCCCGCGCCCGTGTCCAGCAGCACGATGTCGTAGCGAGGAGCCAGCGTCTCGATGGTGTGCGTGAACTGCTGGCGGATCTCGGGCGTGAGCCGCGAGTACTCGATCATCCCCGAGCCGGCCAGCAGCACCGAGTAGCCGCCGGGGGCGGGCAGGATGGCTTCCTCCAGCGTGGAACGGCCGGTGAACACATCGTGCAGCGTGACCTTGGGGTAGAGGTTGAGCACCACGTCCAGGTTGGCCAGGCCCAGGTCGGCATCGAGCACCAGGACCTTGAGGCCATGGCGTGTCAGCGCTGCGGCCAGGTTGGCCGAAACGAAGGTCTTGCCCACGCCGCCCTTGCCGCTGGTCACGGCGATGATGTGTCCGCGCGGCTTGGCGCGCACGGCATCGCTCATCGAAACGGCAGCGGGCAGGGAGGGGTGGGGAATGGCGTTGTCGCTTACCACCGGGCTATCAGCGGAGTCCATCTTCGGGGTCCACATCGGTTGCAATATCTGGATTCAGCCCATTGTCAAACGGGGAGGGGGCATACAAAGGTCCGAAAAGCAGGCTTTTTTCCTCCGCGCTTACCGTACTGTCTGGTTGTTCTTCAATGTGCACGCGGTTGCGGCCGGCAGACTTGGCCAGGTACAACTGTTTGTCGGCACGCTCGGTCCACAAGGTCGTGGTGCTGCGTATCCACTGCAGCGCATAGGCGCCGCCGATGCTGATGGTGATCTGCAGTGTCAACGTGGGTGAGATGACCACCGGCATGCGCTCGATGGCGCTGCGTATGCGCTCGGCCACGGACAGGCCGAACGTCGCAGGGCAGGCCGGCAGCACGATGGCGAACTCCTCGCCTCCGTAGCGGGCCAGCGTGTCCATGGGGCGCACGCAACTGGTCAGGGTCCGGGCCACCGACTGCAGAACCCGGTCGCCGACGATATGGCCGTGCTGGTCGTTGATCTGCTTGAAATGGTCGATGTCCAGCATCAGCATCAGCGCCGCTTCGCCCGAGCGCGCCACGCGGTCGATCTCGCGCTCGGCAATGGTGCGGAAATGGCGGCGGTTGGCCAGCCCCGTGAGCGGGTCGCGCAGCGACAGCGAACACAGTTCGTCGATCAGCGCCTGCAGGTAACGCGTCGGCGAATCCGTGGGCAAATGGACCGCCCCGCCAGCGTGGGTAACCAGCGCGTGGGCTGTGGCCAGGCGCAGGTCGCGCAGGTATACGGATTGGTGGGAGGCGGGGGCAGTCACAGAGGGCTGAATCAAAAGCCGGTGAAGTGTATCAGTGTGTAGGCTCAATTGTCGCCGCGCCGGCGTCGACTTTTGCACCATCGCTGGTAACAGATGTTGATCCCGGCCGAGATATGAAGGGCGGCAGGGCCAGCGCGGCGAGGAATTCCGCATCGGTGCGGTACAGCCGCAGGTGCGGCCCGCGGTGCAGGGCGCCGGCGCGCAGCAGCACCTGCTCGGCCGGCAACTTCAGGCCCACCACGTGCAGCACGCCGCTGCGCTTGGCCACCAGCAGCTGCAGGCGCACGAAGGTCTCCACGCCCGTCACGTCGATGCGGTTGATGGGCTGGGCCAGCAGGCACAGGTGGTGCGTCTCGGGGCGCAGCGCCCATTCGTCGCCGATGCGTCGCTCCAGGGCTGAGGCCGAGCCGAAGTCCAGCTCGGCATCCATGCGCAGGGCCAGCAGGCCTGGCGCCAGCGGAGGCAACTGCCAGAGGTTGCGGTCGCGCAGGCTGCCATCAGGATGCTGGCCCACCTCGATGATGCGCGGGTGCAGGCGCTGGTAGAGGAAGTAGCCCAGGCTCAGCACGATGCCCGCGAACACGCCCCAGTACATGCGCGGCGCCGTGACGATGGTCAGCAGCAGCGTGGCCAGGGCAATGCTGCCCTCCACGCGCGACACCTTGAACAGCTGCAGCAGCACACGCGGCTTGACGAGGTTGACCACGGCCGTGATCACGATGGCCGCCAGCGCCGCCTTGGGCACGTGGTACAGCGCCGGGATGAACCACATCACCACGATGACCACCAGCAGGATGGAGAACACGTTGGACCATCCCGTCTTGGCGCCGGCCAGCAGGTTCACGGCCGAGCGCGAGAACGAGGCGCTGGTGGCAAAGCTGCCGAACAGGCCCGCACTGATCTTGGACAGGCCCTGGGCGACCAGGTCCTGGTTCTCGTTCCAGCGCGTGCCGGCCTGCTGGTGCTCCACCTGGGCGCTGGAGGCCGTCTCCAGAAAGCTCACCAGCGAGATCACCAGCACCGGCATCACCAGGGCGCCGAACTCGTCCCAGCTCAGCAGCCCCGGCAGCTGGAAGCTGGGCAGGCCCGCGGGCAGATGGCCGACCACGGCGCCGCCGTCGTCGGCAAAGTCCGTGGCCCAACTGATCACGCCGGTCAGCGCGATGATGAAGATGGCCGAGGGAAAGGCCGCACGCCAGCGCTTGGCGAGCACGAGCAAGGCAATGCTGGCCATGCCGTAGACGATGGACTGCCAGTCGAAAAGCTGCAGCGACGGCGTGTTCCAGACGGCACCCCAGGTCGAGCGCAGGCCCAGCAGCGTAGGCAGCTGCGAGGCCAGGATCAGCAGCGCCGCAGCCTGCGTGAAGCCCGTGAGCACGGGCGAGGTCACCAGGTTGAGCAGCCAGCCGGCGCGCATCAGCCCCAGCGACCACTGCACCAGGCCCGACAGAATCGCCATCCATGCGGCCAGCGCCACCCAGTGCGCGGAGCCGGGCTCGGCCAGGCCCGTGAGCGAGGCGCCGATCAGCAGCGCGCTCAGGGCCGTGGGTCCCACGCCCAGACGGGGCGAGCCGCTGAACAGCACGGCCACCAGGGCCGGAACGATGGATGCGTAAATGCCCGTGATCAGCGGCATGCCCGCAAGGGCAGCATATGCCACGCCCTGGGGCAGAAGCATCAGACCAACGGTGAGACCTGCCCAGAACTCCCCGCGCAGCACGGCTGCCGAAGGTTTGGGCCATGCCAGGAAGGGAAACCAGCGCGCCAGGGAATGCATGGCCGCTATTGTCATGCTAACTGGATGGTGCCCGGATGTTCGGGCTTGTCCTACAGGCGCTTGCGTCGGCGTCGTATGGGTTTGTCCCAGGGCCCTCAATAAAGTCGAGGCCTGTGTTGACCGCCTCACAACTATTCAAGGAGTAACCGCATGACTTTCATCACCCAACGCTGCTGCCAGATCCTCGCCGTGTCTGCCCTGGCCTTCGGCCTTGCCGCCTGCGGCAAGACCGAAGACACTGCGGGCCAGAAGCTCGACTCTGCGGTTCAGCAGTCCCAGCAGGCCGCGCAGAGCGCCGGCCAGAAGATCGACAACGCCATGAGCAGCGCCGGCACCAAGATTGAGGAAGGTGCTGCCAAGGCCGAAGCGGCCACCAACAACGCCATGAGCCAGGCAGGCGCCGCACTCGACGACGCCGGCATCACGGCCCAGATCAAGGCCGACCTGATCAAGGAGCCCGATATCTCCGCCCTCAAGATCGACGTGGACACCAAGGCAGGCGCCGTGACGCTGACCGGCTCGGTCCCCAGCGAAGCACTCAAGATGCGCGCAGGCGACATTGCCAAGTCCGTCAAGGGCGTGAACAACGTCAGCAACATGCTGGAGATCAAGGCCAGCTGATCGCAGCCACCGGCTCCGTTGCCCTTGTGAAAACCAGGCGGATTCCCCGCCTGGTTTTTTTATGCCTGAACGCTGCAGCCCAGCGCATAAGATGCGCTGCATGAGCACACCCGACCTGCAGATCAGCACCCATCTCATCCACCATCCCTACCAGCCGCCCGAGGGCTTTGTTGCGCCGCAGCCGCCCGTGCACAAGGCCTCGACGGTGATCTTCGAGAACGTGGCGGCCATGCGCCGCCGCCAGTGGCTGGACAAGAGCAGCTATACCTACGGCCTGCACGGCACGCCCACCACCTTCTTGCTGGAAGAGCGCCTGAGCGCGCTGGAAGGCGGCCTGCAGTGCCTGCTGGTACCCAGCGGCCTGGCTGCGATTGCGACCACCTCCCTGGCCCTGCTGCGCACCGGCGACGAGATGCTGCTGCCCGACAACGCCTACGGCCCCAACAAGACCCTGAGCGAGGGCGAGCTGGCCCATTTCGGCGTGCGCCACCAGTGCTATGACGCCATGGATGTTGCCGACCTCGAAGCCAAAATCACGCCCAAGACGCGGCTGGTCTGGCTGGAGGCGCCGGGCTCGGTGACCATGGAGTTCCCCGACCTCATCGCCATGGTGCGCCTGTGCCGCGAGCGGGGCGTCACCACCGTGCTGGACAACACCTGGGGCGCGGGCCTGGCCTTCAATCCCTTCGATCTGCTGGCCGATGGAACGCACAGCCTGGGCGTGGATGCCACCGTGCATGCGCTGACCAAGTACCCCAGCGGCGGTGGCGACGTGCTCATGGGCAGCATCATCACGCGCGACCAGGCGCTGCACATGCGCATCAAGCTGGCGCACATGCGCCTGGGCCTGGGCGTGGGCGGCAACGACACCGAGGCCGTGCTGCGCTCCCTGCCCAGCATTGCGCTGCGCTACCACGCACAGGACCGCGCCGCGCGCGAGCTGGCGCGCTGGCTGCAGCAGCAGCCGGCCGTGGCCCAGGTGCTGCACCCGGCGCTGGAAGGCGCTCCCGGCCACGAGAACTGGAAGGCGCTGTGTGGCGCAGCCGCAGGCGGCGAGGGCGTGGCCGCCGGCCTGTTCAGCGTGGTCATCGATCCGCGCCACGGCCAGCAGGCCGTGGACCGCTTCTGCGACAGCCTGCGCCTGTTCAAGATCGGCTACAGCTGGGGCGGTCCCATCAGCCTGGTCGTGCCCTATGAGCTGTCGTCCATGCGCAGCTGCCCCACGCCCCAGCTGCGCAGCGGCACCGTGGTGCGCTTTGCCATCGGCCTGGAAGCGGTGCAGGACCTGCGTGCCGACCTGGAGCAGGCCCTGGCCGCCGCGTTTGCATAGTTGAGCGCCAGGCGCAGGTGACATCTGCCTGTCACCTGCGCCGCCGATGCTCGCTGGCTTCATACCACCCCACGGAGGCCTTCGGGCCCCGGTCCAGCATGAAGCACAAAGAGAGCATCACCAACATCCTGCAGCAGGCGAAAGCCGGCTCCCGCGAATCCGGCCTCGTGGCCAGCCGCCGCCATTTCGTGCGCGGCATGGGCGCCTCGGCCCTGGCGCTGCCACTGGCTGGCTGCGGCGGGTCGGATGGCGACAGCCGCATTCCCGTCGAGTTCCGCCACGGCGTGGCCAGCGGCGACCCGTTGAGTGACCGCGTCATCCTCTGGACCCGCGTGACGCCGCCGCAGGGCCATTCCAGCGACATCGAGGTGGAGTGGGAAGTGGCATCGGACGCCGACTTCAAGACCCTCGTGACTTCGGGCAAGGCCATGGCGCGCGCCACCCAGGATTTCACCTTCAAGGCCGATGCCACGGGCCTCAGGCCCGCCACGCGCTACCACTACCGCTTTCGCTGCCAGGGCATGACCAGCGCCACGGGCCGCACGCGAACCCTGCCCGTGGGCGCCGTGCAGCAGGTCAAGCTGGCCGTGTTTTCCTGCGCCAACTACCCGGCCGGCTACTTCAATGTCTACGCGCATGCGGCACGCCAGGGCGACCTGGACGCCACCGTGCATCTGGGCGACTACATCTACGAATATGCGCGCGGCGGCTATGCCAACGGCAAGGCCGAAGCCATGCAGCGCCAGAGCCTGCCGGCCAACGAAATCGTCAGCCTGGCCGACTACCGCCAGCGCCATGCCCAGTACAAGAGCGATGCCGACCTGCAGGCCCTGCATGCGGCAGCGCCCATGATTGCGGTTTGGGACGACCACGAAGTCTCCAATGACACCTGGATGCACGGCGCCGAGAACCACCAGCCGGCCACCGAAGGCGACTTCGAGCTGCGCAAGGTGGCCGCGCTCAAGGCCTATCACGAGTGGATGCCCACGCGCAACGCACAGCCCGAGATCATCTACCGCAGCTTCGCCTTCGGCGACCTGCTGGCGCTGCACATGCTGGACACGCGCGTCATCGGCCGTGACGAACAGCTGGACTACGCCGACTATTTCACGGCACAGGGGCTGGACGCGGCGCGCTTTTCCTCCGACATGGCCAATCCCGCACGCCAGCTCATGGGCGCCACGCAGACCCAGTGGCTTGGCCAGCAGATGGCGGCCTCGCAGGCCACCTGGCAGGTGCTGGGCCAGCAGGTGCTGATGGGGCGCATGGAGCTGCCGGCGCCCTTGCTGATGGACATCCTCAGCCCCGGCAGCGGTGTCTCGCTGCCGGCCTACGCGGCGCTGCTGGCCAAGGCCCAGGCCAACCCGGCCAGCCTGACGGCGGCGGAAAAGGCCATCCTGGCCCAGCCCAGCATTCCCTACAACCTCGATGCTTGGGACGGCTACGCCGTGGCTCGCGAGACCGTGCTGGCCACGGCGCGCAGCCTGGGCAAGAACCTGGTCGTGCTGGCCGGTGACACCCACAACGCCTGGGCCAGCGAGCTGCGCGACCGCAGCGGGCAGGGCGTGGGCGTGGAGTTCGCCACCTCGTCCGTCAGCTCGCCCGGCTTCGAGGACTACCTGCCCGGCCAGGATCCGGCCCAGTTGCGTGGCGCGCTGCTGCAGTTCATCAACACGCTCAAGTACTGCGATACCTCCCGCCGCGGCTACATGATCGTCACGGCAACCCCCCAGGCCTGCCAGGCCGAATGGATCTATGTGGATACGGTGTTCAGCCGCCAGTACCAGACCGTGCGGGACGCGGCCTGGAAGGTGCTGCCCGGCCAGCCGGGCAAGCTGGTGCAGGCCTGAGGGCGGACCGGGGTGCGGGCCTGCGCGGTCTGGGCGGGGGCCCTCGGTAGTTTCCGCCATGGCAGCGCGGCCATGGCTGCGCTAACTTGGGGCTCGCTGATCCAGGAGGTCCAGGCATGCAGGCATCCCCCGCTCCCGAGAAAGCTTCCGACCACCCGGCTGGCGCGCTGCAGGTGCAACCGCTGCGCATGGCCGATCCCTGGCGCTGGCTGGCGCTGGGCTGGCGCGATCTGCGGCGGGCGCCGGGCGTTGCGCTGTTCTATGGCCTGTGCTTCTGGGCCATGGCCCTGCTCATCGGCTGGGTGTTCCGTGCCAGCCCTGAATACAGCATGGCCATGGCCAGCGGCTGTCTGCTCATCGGCCCCTTCCTGGCCATGGGCCTGTACGACACCAGCCGCAGGCTGGAGCGGGGATTGCCGCCGGAGCTTGGCAGCTCGCTGACCTGCTGGGACACGCAAATGGGCAGCATGGGCATGCTGGTCATGGTTTTGCTGGTGCTGGAAATGCTCTGGGCGCGCGCCTCCATGGTGGTGTTTGCCGTGTTCTTCGATACCGGCATGCCCACCACGGCCGGCATGCTGCAGGCCGTGGCACGGCCGGAGAATTGGGAGTTCCTGGCGATCTACGTGCTGGTCGGCGGCGCCTTCGCGGCCCTGGTGTTCGCCAGCATGGTGGTGGCGCTGCCGGCCATGCTGGACCGGGGCAGCGATGCGCTGACGGCCTGCATCACCAGCATGCGCGTGGTCGGCCTCAACCTGGCCGTCATGCTGCAATGGGCCGCGATCATCACCGTGCTGGTGGCTGCTGCGCTGTGGTGGCACGGCGTGGGCCTGCTGCTGGTGGGGCCTTTGCTGGGCTGCGCCAGTTGGCATGCTTACCGCTGCAGCGTGGGTGAATCTGCCGACCCTGCGTCCCCCCTATCCTGAGGTTTTACGGCCGGGCCCCGTCTTGCGGCTACAGTGGGGCTTGCAACAACAGAGGAGTCCACCTGTGGCGACACCCAACTACGCCTATGAAAAACGCCAGCGCGAACTGGCCAAGAAGCAGAAGAAGCTTGAAAAGGAGAAGGCCAAGGCCGAAAGAAAACCCGACGACCATGAGGGCGGCGGTATGGCGGGTGAAGACCAGGCATTCCCCGCAGCGGCGCATTCCGGCGAGGAAGGCCGCAGCAGCTGACAGCCTGGCTGCCCTGTGCTCAGGGCAGCAGTTTGCTGAGCTGTGGCCAGACGTTGTCCAGCATGCGCGGCTGGGCCTTGGCCGTGGGGTGGATGCGGTCAGCCTGGAACCACTGGGCCGAGTCGGCCGCATCGCCTATACCGGCCAGCAGGAAGGGCACGAGCGGTACCTTCTGCTCTTGCGCCACCTTGGAGAACAACTGCTCGAACTGGCGCGTATAGCCGCTGCCGTAGTTGGGAGGCACCTGCATGCCCACCAGCAGCACCTTGGCCCCTGCATCACGGGCCGCGCGTACCATGGCGTCCAGATTGCCCTGCGTGCTTTGCAGCGGCAAGCCGCGCAGCGCATCGTTGCCTCCCAATTCGATCACCACCACCGACGGCTTGTGCTGCTTGAGCAGGGCCGGCAGGCGCGAGCGGCCGCCCGAGGTGGTCTCGCCGCTCACGCTGGCGTTGACCAGTGGCACATTTTTCTGGCTCTCCTGCAGGCGCTTTTGCAGCAGCGCCACCCAGCCCGTTCCGCGGGCCAGACCGTACTCGGCACTCAGCGAATCGCCCAGCACCAGCAACGGGCCGGCGTCTGCAGCCCGGGCGGGCATGGCCGTCCAAGTACCCAGCAGACCGAAGGCCAAGCCGGCCGAGATAAAGTGGCGGCGTCGGCGCATTGCGCGCAGCTTGTCTTGCATCGTCTTCCCATCCTCCATGTCACAAAGCACTGCCCAGCCCCTGATCGAAGTCGAGCATGTCTTCAAGTCGGTCAGCGATTCGACCGGAACACTGGATATTCTGAGGGATATCGATCTGCGCTTCGCGGCAAGGGAAACCGTGGCCATTGTCGGTGCCTCGGGCTCGGGCAAGAGCACGCTGCTGTCCATACTCGCAGGCCTGGATACGCCCACGCGCGGCACGGTGCGGCTGCAGGGCCAGGACATGTTTGCGCTGGACGAGGATGCGCGCGCTGCCGTGCGTGCGCAGAAGCTGGGCTTTGTCTTCCAGAGCTTCCAGCTGCTGGGCAATCTGACGGCGCTGGAGAACGTGATGCTGCCGCTGGAGCTGGCCGGCAGCCGCGACGCCCGCCGCCGCGCCACCGAAATGCTGGAGCGCGTGGGGCTGGGCCAGCGCCTGGGCCACTATCCCAAGCTGCTGTCGGGCGGCGAGCAGCAGCGCGTGGCGCTGGCCCGCGCCTTCGTGGTCGAGCCCGCCGTGCTGCTGGCCGACGAGCCCACGGGCAGCCTGGACTTTGCGACCGGCGAAACCATCATGGAGCTGATGTTCGCGCTCAACCGTGAGCGCGGCACCACGTTGGTCATGGTCACGCATGACCGAGCCATCGCCGCGCGCTGCGAGCGGCGCGTGACCATCGAGGCCGGCCGCGTCGCCAGCATCGAAGAGGGGCAGGCGCTGGCGGCCTGATCGGCCGCCGGGTCAAGCGGCTGCAACCAGTGGCAGGACCTCAGGCGGCGACAGCTTCGCGCCGCCCGGCCGCCTCGCAGGCCGCGGCCGTGAAGATCACGTCCGTGGAGGAGTTGAGTGCGGTTTCGGCCGAGTCCTGGATCACGCCGATCACAAAGCCCACGCCCACCACCTGCATGGCCAGATCGTTGGAGATGCCGAACAGGCTGCAGGCCAGCGGAATCAGCAGCAGCGAGCCACCGGCCACGCCCGAGGCGCCGCAGGCGCACACCGCGGACACCACGCACAGCAAGATGGCGGTCAGCAGATCGACCTGGATGCCCAGGGTATGGGCCGCAGCCAGCGAGAGCACGCTGATGGTGACGGCGGCGCCGGCCATGTTGATGGTGGCGCCCAGCGGGATGGAGACGCTGTAGGTGTCCTCATCCAGGCCCAGGCGCTTGGCCAGCGCCAGGTTCACCGGGATGTTGGCGGCCGAGCTGCGCGTGAAGAAGGCCGTGACCGCGCTCTCGCGCAGGCAGGTCAGCACCAGGGGATAGGGATTGCGGCGCGTCTGCGTCCAGACGATGAACGGATTGACCACCAGGGCCACGAAGAGCATGCAGCCCAGCAGCACGGCCAGCAGGTGGGCATAGTCCAGCAGCTTTTCCAGGCCCGACTGGGCAAAGGTGCCCGCCACCAGGCCGAAGATGCCCAGCGGCGCCAGGCGGATCACGCCCTGGATCACGCGGGTGATGGCCTGGCCCAGGTCATGCATCACGGCGCGCGTGGTCTCAGAGGCGTGGCGCAGGGCCAGGCCCATGGCCACTGCCCAGGCAAGGATGCCGATGTAGTTGGCATTCATCAGCGCGCGTACCGGGTTGTCGAAGGCGCTTTGCACCAGGGCCATCAGCACTTCACCAATGCGCCCAGGCGCGCCCTGGGCGGGGGCGGCGTCCTTGAACTGGATGGTGGACGGGAAGGCCATGCTGGCCACCACGGCCACCACGGCCGCGGCAAAGGTGCCCAGCACATACAGCCACAGGATGGGCCGTATCTGCGTGGCGTGGCCGGGCCGGTGGTTGCTGGTGGCCGAGACCACCAGCAGCAGCACCAGGACAGGTGCAACGGCCTTGAGGGCGGAGATGAACAGCGTCCCCAGCAGGGATACGGACTGGGCGGCCTCGGGCCAGAGCCAGGCCAACAGGCCGCCGGCGACCAGACTGATGGCGATCTGGCCCACCAGGCTGGTGCGGGCAAGCCAGGCAAGAAAGGCTTTGAGCATGATGGTTGAGAAAGAAATGGAAAAACAGGGCGATGAAAAATGCAAAGCGGCATGCCCGTGGCTTCGGTGCATGCCGCAATGAGAGGGGCCCGCTGGAAAGCGGCCAACCCGCGCAGTGTAGCGGCTACGTAAAAACCACAGGAGCCGTTGCGTGCAGACGGGCTTCGTCCGGCGGGTGCCGGGGCTGCGCCCAATTGGCGGGATAATCGCGCCCCATGTCGTCCCCCAAAGTTCTCTTCGGCTTCCACGCCGTCGGCGTGCGCATGAAGACCGCGCCCCAATCCATCATCGAGGTCTACTACGAGGCCACGCGCCGTGATGCGCGCATGCGCCAGTTCCTCGACCGCGCCAAGTCGGCCGGCGTCCGGCTGATCGAGGCCGACGGTGAACGCCTGGCCAAGCTCGCCGGCAGCCACGGCCACCAGGGCGTGGCCGCGCGCGTGGAGGCGGTGGCACAGGTGCATTCGCTGGATGAACTGCTGGAGCAGCTGGAGGCCGATGGCGTCAGCAACCCGCTGCTGCTGGTGCTGGACGGCGTGACCGATCCGCACAACCTCGGCGCCTGCCTGCGTGTGGCCGATGGCGCAGGCGCCCATGCGGTGATTGCCCCCAAGGACCATGCGGTGGGCGTGAACGCCACCGTGGCCAAGGTGGCCAGCGGCGCGGCCGAGACCGTGCCCTATTTCATGGTCACCAATCTGGCGCGCACGCTCAACGAGCTCAAGGAGCGCGACATCTGGATCATCGGCACCAGCGACGATGCGCCCAAGACCCTGTACGAGGTGGACCTCAAGGGCCCCACGGCCCTGGTGCTGGGCGCAGAAGGCGACGGCATGCGCCAGCTCACGCGCAAGACCTGCGACGAGCTGATCGGCATTCCCATGATGGGTGCCGTCTCCAGCCTCAATGTGTCCGTGGCCAGCGGCGTGTGCCTGTACGAGGCGCTGCGCCAGCGCGGCCTGGGCACCACGCCTGCCGTATCCGCCGCCCCGGCCGACCAGATCTAGGCTGGCGCGCCGTCGGCGCCCAGCTCCACCACGCTCTCGAAGCCGCCCCAGAACATGCGCTTGGCGTCGAAGGGCATGGTGGCCGGGTCCATGGAGGCAATGCGCGGGTCCTTCATGACGGCGGCATTGATGCGGTCGCGCTCCGCGCGCGAGGCATAGACGATCCATGAAAAGAACACGATCTCGCCTTCCTTGAGCTGCACGGCCTGGGGAAACGAGGTCAGCTTGCCCATGGGCACGTCGTCGCCCGCGCATTCCCAGTACTGCAGCGCGCCGTATTCCATCCAGACCTTGCCTGCGGCCTCGGCCACCTCGCGGTAGGCCTGCAGGTTGGCCCGGGGAACGGGCAGTACGAATCCGTCGATGTAGTGCATGGTGCTCTCCTGGTGAAAACCGGCGTCAGAGCCGGGCTGCGAGTTCCGCCAACTGGTCTGCGCACTGGCCCCAGCCGCTGTGAAAGCCCATGGCCTCGTGCTGGGCGCGGTCGGCGGCATTCCAATGGCGCACCCGGGCGGTATAGCGGGTCTGGCTACCTTCGGGGTCGAAGGTGACGATGCCCGTCATGAAGGGCTTGTCGGCTGGCACCCAGCTTTGGGTGAAGGCGTCGGTGAAGACCAGGCGCCGGTTGGGAATGACTTCCAGGTAAACACCGCTGCCGGGCATCTCCTGGCCTTCGGGGCTGCGCATGACGATGAGGCTGTGGCCGCCGGGCCGCACGTCGTTGTCCACCCGGGCCACGCCCCAGGGGCTGGGTGCAAACCATTGCTGGATCAGCGCCGGCTCGGTCCAGCAGCGGTAGAGCCTGTCGGCGGGGATGTCGAACAGGCGCGTGAGCACCAGGTCGTTGGCGTGTTCGGGAAGGTCTTGTGCTGTCATGGTGCTCCTCATTGCATGGAGTGCAGGCCGATGCGGTTGCCCTCGGTGTCCACCACGACGGCGCAGTGGCCGTGGGGGCCGATGGAGAATTTGGCCTGCTCGATGCGCCCGCCTGCGGCCTCGACGCGCCCCTGTTCTATGGCGCAGTCCTCGCAGCCGAAATAGACCAGCGTGCCGCCGCCGCCGGAAGGTGCGCCGTCCATCCGCACCAGCATTCCGCTCGCGCCGGGGCCTGTCATGTCCATCGGAAAGGACAGCATCTCCTGGCTGTCGGAGCCATCGGGCGCGGGCAGGTGCTCCAGCTTGCCCTGGAAGACGGTTTCATAGAACCGGCGCGCACGCGCCATGTCCTGCACATGGATCTCGAACCAGACGACGGGATTGGCGTTCATGAGGACTCCTTCGTGGGTGACAGAGGCAATGTGTCGGCCGGCCTTGTTCAGGCCTCGCCCTTGACGTTGACCATCCAGGGTGTGTTGAAGCGGTCCGTCACCATGCCAAAGCCCGGCGACCAGAACGTGGCCTGGAAGGGCATGGTCACCTTGCCGCCCTCGGCCAGCGCGTTGAAGATGCGGCCGCCTTCGGTGGCGTCGTCCACGCCGATCGAGATCCACATGCCCTGGGCCTGCTGGTAGCCGCCGCCACCGCAGTTGTCGGTGGCGTCCGAGGCCATCAGCGCCTGGTCCTTGACCTGCAGGTGGGCATGCATGATCAGGCGCTTGTCGGCCTCGGGCATCTGCTCCATGCCCGGCGTCTCGCCAAAGGTGCTCTGGTGCACGATGGTGCCGCCGAACAGCCTGGCGTAGAAGGCGAAGGCCTCGGCGCAGTTGCCGTTGAAGTTCAGATAGGGGATGAATTGCATGGAACGCTCCTGGGAGGGACGGTGGCGAGGGGAGTGGAGGAACGGGAGGACGGGACGACGGGAGGAGGGGACCAGGAGGCTTCAGCCGCCGTCATGCGCGCGCTCAAGAGCGGCGATGTCCAGCTTTTGCATGCCCAGCAGGGCCTGCATCACGCGCTGGGCGGCGGCCATGTCGGGGCCTCCCATCCAGTTCGCCATCTGGGACGGAACGATTTGCCACGACAGGCCATGGCGGTCCTTGAGCCAGCCGCATTGACGCGCCGCCGGGTCGCCGCCCTCGGACAGGGCGCCCCAGTAGTGGTCTATCTCGTCCTGTGTATCGCAACTGACCATCAGCGAGACGGCCTCGTTGAAGCGGAACATGGGGCCGCCGTTGAGCGCCAGAAAGGGCTGGCCTTCCAGCTCGAATTGCACCGTCATCACGCTGCCCGCCGGCCTGCCGTGGATGTCGTGGCCTGCTTCGCCGTAGCGCGCAATGGCCGTGATGCGGGAATCGGGAAAGACTTCCGTATAGAAGCGCGCCGCCTGCTCGCCCTGGTTGTCGAACCAGAGGCAGGGCTGTATGCGGCCGGTGTGCAAAGCCATGCTTGTCTCCTTGGTGACGGTGATAACCGTTTTATGCCGTTTGATGCCGGCTTTTTATCGATTTCTGCCCGGCGTGTGTACGCCGTTCACATATGCTAGGGACTAAAATGGACGCTGTCCACATCAAGCGCTGTCAGCTTCGGTGTCAAGCTGTAAATCGGCGGGGCAGGGCTGTCTTCCCTCTCGGGTGATGTGGCCACGCAGAAAAAAGGAAGCAAAACAGTGACGCAGCGACGTGTCAGGCGTGAGTCATATCACCATGGCGACCTGCGCCAGGCCCTGGTCGAGGCTGGCCTGGCGCTGGCGCGTGAAGGCGGTCCCCAGGCGATCGTGCTGCGCGAGGCCACGCGCCGGGCGGGCGTGGCGCCCAATGCAGCCTATCGTCACTTTGCCAACCGCCAAGCGCTGTTTGATGCCGTGCGCGCTGCGGCCCTGGGCGCACTGGCCGCAGCCATCGAGGCCGAAATGGCCCAGGCGCGCACCCTGCCCGATGTGCTGCAGCGCTCACGCGCGCTGCTGGCCGCCGTGGGGCGCGGCTATCTGGGCTTTGCCCAGACGGAGACCGGCTGGTTTCGCACGGCCTTTGCTTCGGTCGAGTACGACGTGGACCTGCCGCCCGACACCACGCGTGCAGCGGCCATGGGACTGAACCCGTTCGAGCTGCTGGGCTATGCGCTGGACAGCATGGCCGAGGCCGGCGTGCTGCCTGCCGAGCGCCGGCCCCAGGCCGAGTTCCTGGCCTGGTCCGCGGTGCACGGCATGGCCTTGCTGGTGATAGACGGGCCGCTGCGCCACGCCACCGCCGAGCAGCGGCGCGCGCTGGCGCTGCGCCTGCTGGAGATGGTGGAAAAAGGCATTTGATGCGTGGCGGGGCGACACTGCCTCACAATGGCCTGCCATTTTTTCCATCGCCGCCCCGATGCCCGACGAACATTCCCTTTCCTCGCCTTCCCCCGCCGAGCCTGAACTGGCCGGCCAGGGCGAGCTGCGCGACCGCATCGCGCGTGCAGCCCATATCGCGGTGCTCACGGGCGCAGGCGTCAGCGCCGAATCCGGCGTACCCACCTTTCGCGACGACAAGAACAGCTACTGGGCACAGTTCAACCCGCAGGACATGGCCAGCGAGGCAGGCTTTCGCGCGCATCCGCAGCGCGTCTGGCAGTGGTATGCGCACCGGCGCGAAGCCGTGGCTGCGGTGCAGCCCAACGCCGGCCACCATGCGCTGGCGCAATGGGCCTTGCGCCACCCGGGCCGCATGACGCTGGTCACGCAGAACGTCGATGGCCTGCACCAGCGCGCAGGCAGCCCCGGCGTGCTGTGCCTGCATGGTGAGCTGATGCGGGACCGATGGCTGGAAAGGCCGCGCGCATGCTGCGATCTGGCCCAGGTGAAGCCGGGCGAGCCGCCGCAGTGCGCCGTCTGCGGCAACCTGGTGCGCCCGGGCGTGGTCTGGTTCGGCGAGTCCCTGTCCATGGGCGTGTGGCAGGCCGCCGAGGCGGCGGTGCAGCACTGCGATGTGCTGCTGGTGGTGGGCACATCGGGCGCCGTGTACCCGGCTGCAGGGCTGGCGCGAATCGCACGCAGGGCGGGCGCACATGTGGCCGTGATCAATCCCGCACCGTCCGAGCTGGATGACGCGGCCCACCAATGCCTGCGCGGCCCGTCGGCACAGGTGCTCCCGCTGCTGCTGGGCGACTGAAGGCGGAGGGGCAGGCCGCCTGACGCGGCCCAGGGGGAGGGAAGGGGCTTGCGCCATGGCGGCTTCTTTTGACGCACAACCGGGGCAGTCCCCTCCCTCTCGCGCATCCGCTCAGATCCAGCCCAGCGCTCCCAGCGCCGCGCCGGCGCCCAGCAGCCACAGCAGGTGGATGCGCGTGCGCCAGACCAGCAGGGCGCAGACCAGGGTCAGCAGCCACAGGCGCCAATCCTGGGCGGGGCGGCCGCTGCCCGTGCCCAGCAGCCAGCCCGTGGCCAGCAGCAGGCCGATGACCAGAGGGCCCATGCCCTGCTTGAAGGCCCGCACGCCGCGCCGGTTCCTGTTGCGCTGGCCCCAGCGCGATGCCTGCCAGGCCAGCAGCGAACTGGGCAAGAGGATGCCGATCATGCAGATGGTCACCCCCAGTGCTCCAAAGGCCCAGGCCAGCAGGCCCGTGCCTCCGCCTGCGTTCAGGCCCAGGTTCCATCCCAGCAGGGCGATGAACAGCACATTGGGCCCGGGCGCCGCCTGGGCAATGGCGATGGAGGAGCTGAACTGCGCCTCACTGAGCCAGCCATGGCCATCGACCAGAAAACGGTGCATGTCGGGCGCCGTGGCAATGGCCCCGCCCACGGCCATCAGCGACAGCGTCAGGAAATACAGCAGCAACTGCAACCAGTCGGCGGGCTGCAGGCTCAGTGCAATCTGGTGGGCAGCATTCATGGCGTGAGCTTTCTCCAGGTCAGCACGCAGCCCGCGCCGCCGACCACCAGCAGCACCCAGGCCAGCGGAATGCGCATCACCGCCATGGCAATGAACGAGGCCAGCGCCAGGCCCGCGCTGCACCAGCGCCCCAGCGGGTGGCGGCTCAGCGTGCTGGCCAGCTTCAGGCCCATGCCCGCCACCAGGCCGGCTGCGACGGCGCCCATGCCGCGCAGCGCGCCGGCCACGGCGGGGTGGTCGGCCAGCTGGGAATAGATCACGGTCAGCGTCAGCACCAGCAACATGGGAAAGCACAGCATGCCGCACACGGCCACCACGGCACCGCGCCAGCCGAAGTAGCGCTCGCCAATGGTGATGGACAGGTTGACCACATTGGGGCCGGGCATGATCTGGGCCACGGCCCAGTCCTCCACAAACTCTTCATTGGTCAGCCAGCGCTTTTTCTCGACCAGCTCGCGCTGTACCACGGCCAGCACACCGCCAAAGCCCTGCAGGGCCAGCCAGGTGAAGGACCAGAACAGATCGCGCAGATTGACGGGGGCGGGACGCCGGGCCGGCACATCGGCGGGGTCGTGTGGCGGGAGGGCCTGGGGCGGCGATGCGGGCATGTTCTGGCTTGTGTCTGAGCCGCCCGGGCAGGGCCCCGGGAGGGCATCGCTGTTGTCGTGGGGGAACCGCGCGGGCCGGTCCTGTCTTCGTGCGTGCCGCCGGGGCGGCACGCACGGAATGTTAATCCTGCGCAGCGGCCTTGTCGGCAGCGGCCCCATCGGCAACGGCGATGGGGGCATTGCAAGCGCAGATGGCTTGCTGCCGGCATGCGCCCAGGCCTGCCCGCCGGCCTGTCTGAACAGGAGTAGATTCTCTCCACCCACACAACCCGAGGATCTCCGACATGGACATGGATTGGAGCAAGGCGCTGCAGGAAAGCCTGGTCTGGCTGGCGGCGGCCTCAGTGATCACCGTCGTGGCTTTCGCGGCCGTGGCGCTGCTGGTGGTTCGATTCACCCGCTGGGGTCGGCAGTTCTGGCAGCTGGCCGGCCCGTTCCTGCACCCCAGAAACAGCTGGTGGCCGCTGCTGGTGTTCACGCTGCTGCTGGTGCTGGCCCTGGTCTCGGTGCGCATGAACGTGCTGTTTTCCTACTGGTACAACGGCTTCTACAGCGCGCTGCAGGAACTGGACCAGAAGGGCTTTTGGCGCTTCCTGGGTATCTTTGCGGTGCTGGCCACGGTCCACATCCTGCGCGAGCTGTTCAATTTCTATGTGAACCAGGCGTTTCGCATCCGCTGGCGGGTGTGGCTCAACGAGCGCGTGACCACCGACTGGATGCGCGGCGATGCCTACTATCGCAGCCACTTCCTGGACGAGCCGGTGGACAACCCCGACCAGCGCATCGAGCTGGATGTGAACACCTTTGTCTCGAACTCGCTGACCCTGGCGCTGGGTGCCGTCAGCGCGGTGGTCTCGCTGGTGGCGTTCACGGGCATTCTCTGGGGGCTGTCTGCCCCGATTGCCGTGGCGGGCGTGGAGGTTCCGCGGGCCATGGTGTTCGCGGTCTACCTCTATGTGATCGTCGCCACGCTGATCGCCTTTCGCCTGGGCCAGCCGCTGATCCGGCTGAACTTCCTGAACGAGAGGCTGACCGCCAACTTCCGCTACGCCCTGGTGCGCGTGCGCGAATATGCGGAGAACATCGCCTTCTACCAGGGCGCGGCCATCGAGCGCAACACGCTTTTGACGCGCTTTTCGGCGTTGATCGCCAATGTCTGGGCGCTGGTCTACCGCAGCCTGAAGTTCGACGGCTTCAACCTCACCGTCAACCAGGTGGCCGTGGTCTTTCCCTTTCTGCTGCAGGCGCCGCGCTTTTTCAGCGGTGCCATCAAGCTCGGTGATGTGATGCAGACCTCGCAGGCCTTTGGGCAGGTGCAGGATGCGCTGTCATTTTTCCGCACCTCCTACGACACCTTCGCCCAGTACCGCGCCGCGCTGGACCGCCTGTGCGGCTTTCTGGATGCCAATGCCCAGACCCGCGAACTGCCCCAGGTCGTCCACAAAGATCAACCCGGCGCCCTGGACATCGAGGGTCTGCAGGTCAGCCGCCCGGACGGCCACCACCTGCTCAGCGACCTGCAACTCAAGCTCACTCCCGGCCAGGCGCTGCTGATCAAGGGGCCTTCGGGCAGCGGCAAGACCACCTTGCTGCGGTCCATTGCCGGCCTGTGGCCGCATGCCCAGGGCACGGTGGGCCGCCCGGGCGGCCACCAGGCGCTGTTCCTGTCGCAGCGCCCGTATCTGCCGCTGGGGGACCTGCGTACGGCCATTGCCTATCCGATGGATGCTTCACCGCAGGACGACGAGCGCCTTCAACAGGCGCTGCGCCAGGTCAGCCTGGCCCATCTGGCCGACAAACTGGATGTCAACCAGGATTGGTCCCGCATCCTGTCGATTGGCGAGCAGCAGCGCCTGGCCTTTGCGCGCGTGCTGTACAACCGGCCCGCCATCGTCTTTCTCGATGAATCCACCTCGGCCATGGACGAGGGCCTGGAGCATGCGCTGTACACGCTGCTGCGCGAGCAGATGCGCTCGACCATGCTGGTGAGCGTGGGCCACCGCAGCACGCTGGCGGGTTTCCATACCCACGCGCTGGCGGTCGATGGCAATGGCGGGTGGACGCTGTCGGAAGTAAGCGCACCGCAGAGCGCGCCCCAGGATTGATCCGCGTGCGGCCCTGGGCCGCGCGCGATCAATCGTCCATGGGCAAAGAATCGCAGTTGCTCAGGTCGGAGGGCGGCTGCTGGGGCAGCTGGCGCACCGCATCGCGCAAGGCGGTGCGCAGGCCCTCTTCCAGCACGGGGTGGTAGATGGGCGCACGCAGCAACTCGTGCACGGTCAGTTGCTGCTGCACGGCCAGGGCCAGCAGATGGGCCAGATGCTCGCCGGCCGGCGCGCACATTTCCGCGCCCAGCAGCCGGCCGCTGGCCGGGTCCGCATAGACGTGAAGCAGGCCCGCGTTGTGCTGCGCAGCGCGCGCACGCCCCTGGTGCGCGAAATCCACGCGGCCCACCACGAAGTCCTGCCCCAGCAGCGCCTTCATGGGCTGGCCCACGACGGCCGCGTTGGGCGAGCTGAAGACGATGGACAGCGGCGTGCGCCGCTCGAAGCAGGCCACGTTCTCTGCCATGGCGTTGGTGCCGGCAATATGGCCTTCGTCCACGGCCTCATGCAGCAAGGGGCGGTCGCCATTGGCATCGCCCGCGAGGAACAGCGGCAGCTCGCCGACCTGCAGTGTCTCGCGGCTTACGGGCGGCTGGCCGTGTTCGTCCAGCTCAAGTCCCAGCGTCTCAAGGCCCAGGCCTTCGAGCTGCGGGCGCCGACCCATGGCGGCCACCACATGGTCCACGACGATGCGGGTGTCGCCTGCACGCACGACGATGCTGCTGTCCGGGCCCTTGCTCAACTGCACTTCATGGTCGGTGATCACCGTCATCTCTTTCTCAAGCAGATGCCGCAATGCGTCGGTGACATTCGGGTCGGACAGGCCGGCAAGCTTCGGGCCGCGTCCCAGTGCGGTGACCTCCAGTCCCAGCCGTGCCAGCGCCTGTGCGATCTCCACGCCCAGCGGGCCCAGGCCGACGACGGCCACGCGCGGGCCCAGCGTCTTGCGTTCGAACAAGGTGTCGGTGGTCAGGATGCGCTTGCCAAAGCGCTTCCATTCCTCCGGCACCACGGGGCTGGAGCCTGGAGCGAGGATGAGCTTGCGCGCAGCCAGCACCTTGCCATTGACCTCGATCCGATTGGCCGCCAGCAGCCTGGCACGCCCGTCGATGGCCCGCCAGCCCAGGCCCTCCGTGGCCTTGATCGTGCTTGCCACGAACTCGTCGCGCAGCTTGCGCACGCGGCGCAAAACGGCGGGCAGGTCCAGCTGCAGCCCGCTCGCGCCGCGTATGCCGAAGGCATCGAAGTGATGGCGTGCATGGAAGGCGTTGGCCGCCTCGATCAGGAGCTTGGACGGCATGCATCCCACCCGCGCACAGGTCGTTCCCCAGGGCCCGTCGTTGACGATGGCGAAATGCTCCGTGTGCTTGCGCACCTCGCGCAGTGCCGACAGTCCGGCCGAGCCGGCACCGACGATGATCACGTCGAGGGCGGTGGTGGGTGGGTTTTTCATGCTGTCTGATTCCTTTGACTGTGGCACCAGGTCCCGTGGAGGTCTCCGCTGCCGGTGGATGTGCCGAAAGGTGTGCCGACGGGAGTGCCGACTGAAGTGCCGACAGATGGTCGAGATGACTGCCTCGCCTGCCATGGGACATGCGTGCCAGTCTGCATGCTGGCGCTCGCGGCAGTCGTAGGCGAAGGGCCGAAACCGCTGCTGGACATCCAGGGCCCGGCCGGTGCCGCGCAGGGGCTAGCCGGATGCCCAGTGTTGCCATGCCGCGCCCGTGCGGCTGCCTGATGCGCCGAAATCCGCTTCCCGCGCAAAGCGCCTGAGGGATGTCTCGGTAACCCTCAAATGGCTGACACGGCACAAGCGGCTTTGGGCTGTTTGCAGCCAGCGGCGCAGGGACCAATGAAGCTGCGCCACCGTCTCGCCATGCACCTGTGCGCTGTGCAGGCGCAGGCGGCCATCGAGGATGAAGGCCCTCACCGACCGTGCAGAAAGCTGCAGATCCTCGCAGACCTGCCTCAGCCCGACGCCTTCGCGGACCCGGGTGCTCAGGCCGCGCCTGTGCATCTGGCAGCGAACGGAGCGTTCGCTGCGGTCCAGCCGGCGGCAGATCACCTGCACGGGCAGGACGCCGGCCCAGCGTTCGAGTGCCAGCAGTTCTGCCGGACTCCAGCGGCGGCGAATTGCGCCATTCGGCCATGCGCTGTCGGATGTCAGGCAGTGTGTGATTGCCATGGAGAGCCCCCATTCATATGGCGCTGCGCTATGGCATGGCCTGAATCCCGGATGCCGATGAGACAATTATTGATGGGGGCTTCTCGTGCAAGCTTTTGATTTTGTTGATGGTTTTTGTCGTTTTGATTGCTGCTCGGATGGACGGCTCCATACCGCGATGCCTATCGTGGAGCCGGGATGCGGATCACGGAAATAGAGTCTGCACCGGCGCGCATATGCCAAGCCCCATGCGGATTTCCTGTTCGGCGCCCGATTTCCATGAACGACTTCTTTGCTTTTTCAGGAGAACCCTTCATGCGCCTTCAGCCAAAGCATTTGAATTTTTCCGTTGCGTGCCTAGCGTTGCTGGCACTGCCGGCCGCGCAGGCCCTGCCCATGCAGGACGTGGGCACGTCGGCAGGCCCGCAATGCGTAGGCCTGGACATCAACAACAGCGGCCATGTCGTGGGCGCCTGTGCAGAGAGCGACGGCTCGTCCGCAGGCTTCGTGTCGCTGGCGCCGGGCAGTGCGGCAGACCTTGTGCGCCTGTCGCCGGGGCGCAACTGCAACGCGGCGGCCATCACCGCCAGGATGGCTGCTATATGACAGGCAAAAGCGAAGTCACGCAGCTTGCGACGCACGCTTTCATACAGAACCTGTGTGCGCCATGAAAGCCTGAAATCATTTCAAATCCAAAAAAGGTGATTTTATGAAAAAGCGATATGCAAGATTTACAGCGGCAGTGTCAGTTGCCATTGCGGCTTTTTGGTCATGTGGAGTCCGAGTAAATAGTATAGGGATGTGGTCATTGGAAAATCCAATTTACTCTTTTGGTGGATATTCTTCATTGGTTGGAATGGGTAAAGATGTCCAGCAAAAACTGATCGATGATCATTTTCTGTTTTGAGCACAACTGCCTTCGTTTCAAGCCGATTTCGCATATCCCTGGTGGCCGACCCAAGACCGCCGCTGAAGCGCTGCCTGTGGTCCTTGTCAGCCCTTGCAGAGGCCTCAGCCTGGCCGGGCAGGGCAGAGGCCTTGCCTATGCGACGGCTGGAGGGCCATCGCACATCAAATCGACCATCAGCCCTCGCAGGATTGCCAGCGTCGGCGCCTCGCTGCGCTGACGCAGCGTGACCAGCCCGAAGCGGGCGGTGCTGCGCATGGGCGGGTCCATGGG
This sequence comes from Delftia sp. DT-2, assembly GCF_028401915.1. Classification (NCBI taxonomy): domain Bacteria; kingdom Pseudomonadati; phylum Pseudomonadota; class Betaproteobacteria; order Burkholderiales; family Comamonadaceae; genus Delftia; species Delftia sp. DT-2. The sequence continues at coordinate 28,152 of NZ_JAQOTI010000010.1, read as the reverse complement.
CAATTCGGCCAGGTCCGGGGCGACGGCGCGCACGGCCAGCAGCACGGTGTCGCTGTTGCGCGCAACGTCCACGAGGCTGGGCAACTCCTCGCACTGCAGTGTGACGAACCGCGCCGGGTGGGCCGTGGCGCCATAGGTCTCCACCAGCAGCCAGGCCACCTGGTCGCTCAATGGTGTGGAGGCGACGGGGTAGCGCTGCACATCCTCGAAGCGCAGATCCCGCTGCAGGCGGGCCAGTGGATGGTCGGTGCGGCACATGAAGGCGGCGCGCATTTCGTGCACGACGTCCAGCGCAAGGTCGGGTGCGGGCCGCAGCGCGCGCAGGTCCACGACCAGGGCATCGAGCAGGCGCTCGCGTAGCGAGTGCACCAGCAGATCGGTGCTGCCGCGCGCCACCTCGGTTCGCACGCCGGGATGGTGCACGGTCATGTGCTGCAGGAACGGCGTCATCAATATTGCGCCGGGGCCCGATCCCAGGCCCACACGCACGGTGCCGGCCGCACCCTCGCGCAATTGGCGCCCCCTGTCACGCAGCTCGTCGGCTTCAGCCACCAGGGCGCGTGTCCGTCCCAGCATCTCGCGGCCGAAGGCTGTGAGTTCGCTGTGGCGGCCGATGCGGTCGAACAAGGGTATGCCCAGCTCCTGCTCCAGCGCGCGCACGCTGCGGCTGAGGGCCGGCTGTGTCAGATGCATGGCCTCGGCCGAGCGGCTGAAGGAGCCGGTCTGCGCCACCGATATGAGATGCCTGAGCTGCACCAGCGTCATGATTTTTCGCGCCCTGAAGTCTGCATGAAACTCATGCTAATGCAGCCAACAATGCATTGGACGTTCGATGACCCGGCTCCTAGGATGCCGCGTATCCGGCCGACCGAGCCGGAGCCATCCACCAAGGAGACATGATGAGATTTTTGTTCCAGCGCGTTTGGCTGACGGGCGCCGGCCTGTTGCTGAGCGCGGCCCTGGCCTGTGCGCAGAGCCCGTCCTCCAGGCCCGTAAGCCTGATGGTTCCCTATCCGGCCGGCGGCCCTTCGGATGCCATTGCCCGCATCTTCAGCGTGCCGCTGTCCAAGACCCTGGGCCAGCAGGTCATCGTGGAGAACCTGGGCGGCGTCAGCGGCGCCATGGCCGCGCAGAAAGTGCTGGCCGCTCCGCCCGACGGGCACTACGTCTTCCAGGGCTCGCCCAACGAGGTGATCCTGTCGCCGCTGGCCAATGCCGCCGTGCGGCTCAAGGCGGAGGATTTCCGCCTGGTCCATCCCGTGGCCGAGGCCGTGATGGTGTTTGTCGCCCGCAAGGACCTGGAAGCTGGCAACGTGGATGAGCTGATCGCGCTGGCCCGCAAAAGCGCCAGCCGGCCGCTGTCGTACGGCAGTGTCGGGATTGGCTCGCTCTACCACCTGATCCTGGAGAAGGTGCAGCAGGACGCCGGCATACAACTCATGCATGCGCCCTACAAGGGCAATGCGCCGCTGCTGCAGGACATCGGCAGCGGGCAGGTCGATTTCGCTGTGCTCGTCTACAGCGCTGCCATGGGCGCGCTGGCCGAGCAGGGCCGGCTCAAGATCCTGGGCCAGCTGGGGGAGCAGCGATCGGAGCTGCTCAAGAATGTGCCCACGGTGCGTGAGGGCCGGGAGCTGAAAAACTTCGCCTACAAGACCTGGACCAGCTTCCTGGTGCGCAAGGACACGCCGCAGGAGGTGGTGCAAAGGCTGCACCAGGCGATAGGCGCCATGCTCAAGGACCCGGGCGTGCGCGAGCAACTGGCCCTGCAGACCCAACTGGCCGCGGCGCCCATGTCGCTGGCCGAAGCGGCGCAGTTCTATGAGGCCGAGACCGCCCGCTACCGCAGCATTGCCCGCTCCATCCGCCTGCAACCCCAGTGAGACGCCGCACATGAACACCCTTCTGGACACTTTGCGCGGCTCGGCCGCAGCCTTCGTCGAGCTGCGCCGCGACATCCACAGGCACCCCGAGCTCGGCTTCGAGGAACATCGCACCAGCGCCCTGGTCGCGCAGCAGCTGGAGCAATGGGGATACGAGGTGGAACGCGGCCTGGGCGGCACGGGCGTGGTGGGGCGGCTGGTGCGCGGCAGCGGCCACCGGCGTCTGGGCCTGCGCGCCGACATGGACGCGCTGCCCATCACCGAGGCCAATGCCTTCGCCCATGCCAGTACGCATGACGGCGTGATGCATGCCTGCGGGCATGACGGCCATACGGCCATGCTGCTGGCGGCGGCCCGGCATCTGGCCGAGCACGGCGGCTTCGACGGAACGCTCACGCTGATCTTTCAGCCTGCGGAGGAGGGTGGCGGCGGGGCCTTGCGCATGATGGAAGACGGGCTGTTCGAGCGCCACCCCTGCGACGCCATCTTTGCCATGCACAACATGCCGGGCATGCCCCAAGGGAGGCTGGCGCTGCGCGAGGGCGCAGCCATGGCGTCTTCCGACTACGCCACGCTCACGCTCACCGGGGTGGGCGGGCATGGTGCCATGCCGCACCGCGCGGCCGACCCCATCGTTGCGGCCGCCAGCATCGTCATGGCCTTGCAGACCATCGTCTCGCGCAACATCGATCCGCTGCAGATGGCGGTGGTGACCGTGGGCGCCATCCATGCGGGCAAGGCCAACAACGTGATCGCCCACAGCGCGGTGCTGGAGTTGAGCGTGCGTGCGCTGGATGCCGATGTGCGCAGGCTGCTGGAGCAGCGCATTCGCGACCTGGTGAGTGCGCAGGCCGAGAGCTTCGGCGTGCAGGCGCAACTCGACTGGCGACCCGGCTATGCCGTGCTGGTCAACACGCCCAAGGAGACGGACTTCGCGCGCCAGATCGCGCTGGAGCTGCTGGGCCCGGAACATGTCACGCTGCAGGCGCCACCCTTGCCGGGCAGCGAAGACTTTGCCTTCATGCTGCAACGCGTGCCCGGCAGCTACCTGTTGATCGGCAATGGCCATGCAAGCGAGCAGGGCGCCTGCATGGTGCACAACCCGGGCTATGACTTCAACGACGACAACATCGCCGTGGGAGCGGCGTACTGGGTTCTGCTGGCGCAGCGGTTTCTGGTGGCCGGTTGAACGGGTTCGGCCCGGCGCATTTCACTCGCCGTGGTGGATCTCCATCCAGCCCACGCGTCCTTGTCCGCCCTCATTGAGGCGGCCCACAAAGCCTTCGGCCTGGGATTGCGGCAGGCGCAGATCGAACTGCACCAGCGATCCATGCTCGACCTGGAGCAGCTCGGCGCCTGCCGCATCGATCTCGCGGCGCACCAGGCCTTCCAGCGCATAGGGCACGGCGCAGCGCAGCGATTGCATGCGCTGCAGCGTCACCTTCTCGGCGGTCAGCAAGGCCTGGGCCACGGCATCGGTATAGGCGCGGACCAGGCCGCCGGCGCCCAGCTTGACGCCGCCGAAGTAGCGCACCACGGTGGCCAGCACGCCTTCCAGGTCCTGGTGGCGCAGCACATCCAGCATGGGGCGGCCTGCCGTGCCACCGGGCTCGCCATCATCGACCGCAGCCGACTGGCCGCCTGCCAGCAGCGCCCAGCAGACATGGGCGGCGCCCGGGTGCTCGCGGCGCAGCGCATCGACCACGGCCTGGGCGCTGGCGCGGTCAGCCATGGGCTGCACGCAGCCGATGAAACGGCTTTTCTTGATGAGGAGTTCGCTGTGCGCGGGTGCGCGGAGTGTCTGTGGCATGGAGGGCGGCAAGCTTACCCGATCGCCCCTGGCCCGGGATTTGGCGCATGGATTCATTACGCCTTTATTACGAAGCGCTACACATTTGTGAGCATGCGTACCTTGTGTTATTTCAGCTTCAGAGGGTTGCATCCAGGTTTGTCCTACAGAAATCGTGAAAGATTCGCAGTAAGCTTTCTGTCAAGGAGGCGCAACCATGAACACCCCACCTTCCCGCGATCCCGTTCTCACCGAACACACCTTTGGCCGCGATCATTTCAGTCCTCCGCCCATGGCGTTGGAGCAGGCAGGCCAGGACCATGAAGCCGCCGGTGGCGGCCTTCCTCTGGACCTGGACCAGCGCATTCGCAACGTAGGCGAATGGTGATGGCTGCAGCCGTGCAGCCAAGGGCCATCCGGCCAGGCTGAGCGGCTCCAACGACCGCCGACAGGAACGCAGCAGGCAATGGCCTCGCTGCGCTGGATTTATCATTCCAACATCTTCACCCAGGCCGGCTGCGCAATGCACCGGCCTTTTTGCATTCCTGCCACGGCCTGTTCCCGCACCCATGAGCAATGACACCGTCCGCAGCCATTGGCTGCTGGCACCTGCCTGCGCCAGCGATGCCAGCCTGCCTGTGCCGCTGGGCGATGTGACGGCGCTGCTGGAGCAGGTGGGCCGCTCCAGCGCCAGCAGCGACGAGGTGGCCGGGCAGCTGCTGCACCTGCTGGGCCGGCATGTGCCGTTGGCGCAGTGCACGATCTTTTCGTTCCAGGGGCGATCTCGGCCGCGCATCGTGGGGTTCGGGGACCGGGCACGCACAGGCGCACTGCCTTTGATTTCCCAGGATTACAGCGAGCGCTTCTATCCACTGGACGGCGCGCAGCGCGTGATGCAGGCCGAGCTGGCGCGGCAGCAGCGCAATCCCCAGGCGCCAGCGCGCGTCTGGCTCCATCGCCAGAAGCCTTCGGACGTGAGCCATCCCGAGTACCGCCGTGTCTGCTATGACCTGCCCCGCCTGGTGGAGCGGCTTTCGCTGCTGACCCTGCAGACCGGCGCACGCTGGCTGGCGGTGAATCTGTACCGGGGTGAGGAGCACGGCGGCTTTGACCCGCAGTCCATTGCACGCATCGAGGCCTTTGCTCCGCTGGTCATGCAGGCCATGCGCCTGCATTACGCGGGCCAGGCCCTGCAGGACGATCTGGCGGGCCTGGTGCTGGCGCGCCTGGCGCGGCGCTTTGCGCATCTCACGCAACGCGATATGGATGTGGTGCGCTGCGTGGTCGAGGGGCTGGACACCGAGCGGCTGGCGCAGCGCCTGGGCATCACGGTGGCCAGTGCCCGGACCTATCTCAAGCGCGTCTGCGGCAAGCTGGGCGTGCAGGGGCAGCGCGAGCTGTTTGCCTTGCTGATGGAGCCCGAGGCGCTGTCCTGAGCCTGGGGGCTGTAGGGTCCTGTCTGTCCCCATCCGGGGACATTGCCGGAGCGGGGGCTGCCTACACTGCGGCCTCACAAAGACGCAAGACGCAAGACGGAGACATCCATGCACCAGCCCCATGCCCAGCCGCGGCACTCCATCTATTACCGGTACCGGGTGCACCAGCCCTGGCTGCCTTCGCAGCATCCAGGGGTGCAGCGCCATCCTGTCGTCATCGTCGGCACGGGCCCTGTGGGGCTGACCACGGCGCTGGAGCTGGCGCGCCACGGCCAGCGCTGCGTGCTGCTGGAGTCCGAACTGCAGGTGTCCGAAGGCAGCCGCGCCATCGTCTTCACGCGCCGCTCCATGGAGATCCTGCAGCAGGTGGGCGTGGCCGAGCGGGTCATGGCGAACGCCTTGCCCTGGCGCTGTGGCAACTCGTTCTACCGGGGGCAGCGCGTGTTCCGCATGGAGGCGCCGCACAGCGAGGACGATCGCTTCCATCCCATGACCAATCTGCAGCAGCAGTACCTGGAGGAATACCTGGTCGATGCGGTGCTGGCCCATCCGCTGATCGAGCTGCGCTGGGGCAACCGCGTGGACCGGGTGGAGCAGGTCGGCAGCGGCGCCGCCGCAAAGGCGCGGCTGCAAGTGGACACGCCGCAAGGCCCGTATGCGATGGAGGCCGACTGGCTGGTCGCCGCCGATGGCGCCCGCTCCGGCATACGCACGGCCATGGGCCTGGTGATGGAGGGGGCGTCGTACGAGGGCCGCTTCGTGATCGCCGACATCCGCATCGACCTGCCACTGCCCACGGAGCGCCTGGCCTTCTTCGACCCGGTCTGGAACCCCGGCAACACCATCCTCATGCACCGCGAGCCGCATGGCATCTGGCGCGTGGACTACCAACTGCCTGCGGGCGAGGACGCGCAGCAGGCGCTGCAGCCCGAATCGCTCAAGGCGCGCATCGACGCGCAGCTGCAGATGATCGGCTTCGGCGGCACGCCCTGGGAAATGGACTGGAGTTCGGTCTACTCCGCCCGCGCGCTGACCTTGCCGGACTATGTGCACGGCCGCGTGATCTTCGCGGGCGATGCGGCCCACATGCTGCCCATCTTCGGCGTGCGCGGTGCCAACACGGGTTTTCAGGATGCCCAGGCCCTGGCCTGGCGGCTGGCCCTGGTGGCGCGCGGCGTGGCGCCGGTGAGGCTGCTGGACAGCTACAGCGGCGAGCGCGTGGGCGCGGCGCGCGAGATTGTCGAAGAGGCCGGCAAGAGCACGCGCTTCATGGCGCCGCCCTCGCGCGGCTTCCGGCTGCTGCGCGATGCCGTGCTGTCGCTGTCGCTCACCCAGGAATTCGTGCGGCCGCTGTACCACTGGCGCACCTCCCGGCCGCACGAATACGCGCACTCGCCGCTCAACAGCGCGGATGACGACAACCACCTGTTTGAAGCCGGCCCTGGCCATGGCGCACCGCCGCTGAACCTGCGCCTGGGGCCCGATGACTATCTGCTGGACCACCTGGGCGGTGGATTCGACCTGCTGTATTTCACCGATGGCACACCCGTGCCTGCACAGTGGTGCGAAGTTGCCAGGATGGCGCGCGGCCGTGGCGTGGGCCTGCGCATCGTGGCCATCTCCAGCCAGGCGGCCGCGCAGCCGGTCCAGGGTGCCGATCTGACCCTGGCCGATGCAGATGGCCGCTGCCGTGCACGCCATGGCGTGCCGGCAGGGCACCCGCCTGGTGCCGCCTATCTGCTGCGGCCCGATCAGCATGTCTGCGCGCGCTGGCTGGCGCTGGATGCCCGGCGCCTGCAATCGGCCATCGACAACGCCACCTGCACGCAAGGAGTTCCGGCATGAGCCAAGAACAGACATCACCCCACACCCTCGAAATCGCCGGCCTGGAAACTGTCTACGACCAGCTGGCCACAGCCATCGACACGGCGGGCCCGCAGCGGTCCGAGCTGTTCCTGGTCAAGCTGGCGCTGCTGGCGGCCGAACGGCTGGGCAGCGCGTCCGTGTTCTCGGAGCTGGTGCAGGCGGCGCAGCAGGATCTCTAGTGCGTAGTCGCGCTCCAGGGAAAACCGCTATCGCTGTCGGGGTGCCGACGGGCCGTGGCATGGCCGGCACTGGCTAACATCGGCCCGAAAACAAGGGTCCCGCGAGCCATGGATGTACTCAGTGAAGTTCTCGATATTTGCCGCTCGGAGCGCGCCGTCACGGCGCGCTTTGCGCTGACGGCGCCGTGGAGCCTGAAGTCCACGGGCGTCACCGGCGCCATGATCCGCATGGCGCGCGGCGCGCCTTACTGGATCCAGGTGGAGGGCATGCCGGCGCTGCGGGTCGAGCCCGGCGATCTGGTCATGCTGCCCATGGGCGCCGCGCATGTGGTGGCGTCCGACATGGACGTTGCCAGCGAGCTGTTCTCGCGCATGATCGCCCGCCACGCCGAAGGACCGCGGGACGAGAATCCCCTGGTCTTCAGCCATGGCGGCGGCGGCGAGGCCACGGACATGTTTTCGGCCCTGTTGTGGTTTTCCGCCTACTGCCGTCATTCGGTGTTCCGCATCCTGCCGCCGCTGATCCACATCCGGGCAAGCGACCTGCCGCTGGCCGGCTGCCTGGCCACCACCATGGAGTCGCTCACGCTGGAGACGCTGGCGCGGCGCCCGGGCTGGCGCCTGTCGGCCGCGCGCATGGGCGAGCTGCTGCTGGTCAACATCCTGCGCGAGCACCTGGCGCGCGAGACTGCCATTGGCGAAGGCTGGCTGCGGGGCCTGGGCGACGCCTGTGTTGCGCGTGCCCTGGTGTGCATGCACCGCGAACCGCAGCGGGCCTGGAGCGTGGAGACGCTGGCCATCGAGGCCGGCATGTCGCGCACCCGCTTCAGCATGCGTTTCAAGGAGCTGGTGGGTGCCACGCCCATCGGCTATCTGACGGCGCACCGCATGGCGCTGGCCGCCCAGCAGATGGAGGCCGGCGGGCTGTCATCGGCCCGCATCGCCGAGAACGCGGGCTACGACTCGCCGAAGGTGTTTGCACGGGCATTTCGCCGCTGGTCCGGGCACACGCCCAAGGCCTGGCTGGCGCAGGAGGCCGCAAAGAGGTCGGGCTGGCAGCAGCAGGAAGGCCGTATCAGGGGGCTGGAGCAAGACCCTTGACCAGCAGGGTTGAGTGCCGAAACGTACACTGGCCGGTTCCTTCCGCACAGGCTCCCAGAAGCCGAACCGCCCATCATGAACGCCCCCGTTGACGTTTCCTTCTTCCATCGCGCCGCCAAGCCGCTGACCAGCTATCGTCCTTACTGGGCCAAGCGCTTCGGCACGGCCCCGTTCCTGCCGATGAGCCGGGCCGAGATGGAACAGCTTGGCTGGGACAGCTGCGACGTGATCCTGGTGACGGGCGACGCCTATGTGGATCACCCCAGCTTCGGCATGTCGGTGATCGGCCGGGTGCTGGAGGCACAGGGCTTTCGCGTGGGCATCATTGCCCAGCCTGACTGGCAAAGCGCCGAGGCCTTCAAGGCCCTGGGCCGGCCCAACCTGTTCTGGGGCGTGACGGCGGGCAACATGGATTCCATGATCAACCGCTACACGGCCGATCGCAAGATCCGCTCCGACGATGCCTACACGCCGGGCGACGTGGGCGGCAAGCGCCCTGACCGCGCGGCCATCGTCTACAGCCAGCGCTGCCGCGAGGCCTACAAGGACGTGCCCATCGTGCTGGGCGGCATCGAGGGCAGCCTGCGCCGCATCGCCCACTACGACTACTGGAGCGACAAGGTGCGCCGCTCCATCGTCGTGGACAGCAAGTGCGACATCCTGCTGTACGGCAACGCCGAACGCGCCCTGGTCGAGGTGGCCCACCGCCTGGCTGCGCGTGAGCCCGTGGAAAGCATTACCGATGTGCGCGGCACGGCCTTCTTCCGCCGCGAGTCGGAAGCGGGCTGGTTCGAGCTGGATTCCTCCGTGGTGGACGAGCCCGGCGTGGTCGAGCCCCACATCAACCCCTACATGACCACCAGCGAGCAGGCCGAGGCCCAGGGCCAGACCTGCTCCAAGGAAGAGGGTGATGCCGACGCTAAGCCGGACGGCGCCTCGGTCGCCGCCGTTCAGACCATCCAGTTCGTGCCCAACCCGTCGCTGCGCGGCAAGGGCAAGCAGCCGCCGCGCGACAAGACCGTGCTGCGCCTGCCCAGCTACGAGCAGGTCAAGGCCGATCCCATCCTCTACGCCCACGCCAACCGCGTGCTGCACCTGGAGACCAATCCCGGCAACGCCCGCGCCCTGGTCCAGGCCCACGGCGAAGGCGTGACCGCGCGCGATGTGTGGCTGAACCCGCCCCCCATCCCGCTGACCACGGCCGAGATGGACTGGGTCTTTGGCCTGCCGTATGCGCGAAGCCCCCATCCCAGCTATGCCGACGCCAACGGCAGCCATGAGGGCGAGACCAAGATCCCGGCCTGGGAGATGATCCGCACCTCGGTCAACATCATGCGCGGCTGCTTCGGCGGCTGCACCTTCTGCTCTATCACCGAGCATGAAGGCCGCATCATCCAGAGCCGCTCCGAGGAGTCCATCATCCAGGAGGTCGAGGACATCCGCGACAAGGTCAAGGGCTTCACCGGCACCATCTCCGACCTGGGCGGCCCCACGGCCAACATGTACCGCCTGGGCTGCAAGAGCCCCGAGATCGAGGCCGCCTGCCGCAAGCCCAGTTGCGTGTTCCCCGGCATCTGCCAGAACCTGCACACCGACCATGCCCCGCTGGTCAAGATCTACCGCCGCGCGCGCAATCTGCCGGGCATCAAGAAGATCCTGATCGGCTCGGGCCTGCGCTACGACCTGGCCGTGAAGTCGCCCGAGTACGTCAAGGAACTGGTGCAGCACCATGTGGGCGGCTACCTGAAGATCGCGCCCGAGCACACCGAATCCGGGCCGCTGACCAAGATGATGAAGCCGGGCATAGGCAGCTATGACCGCTTCAAGCAGATGTTCGAGCAGTTCAGCGAGGAAGCGGGCAAGAAGCAGTACCTGATTCCCTACTTCATCGCCGCCCACCCGGGCACCAGCGACGAGGACATGATGAACCTCGCCATCTGGCTGAAGAAGAACGGATTTCGCGCCGACCAGGTGCAGACCTTCTACCCCAGCCCCATGGCCACGGCCACGGCCATGTACCACTCGGGTCGCAACACCCTCACCAAGGTGCGTCGCCAGATGCGCGACGTGAACGAGGAGTCGGTGGACATCGTGCGCGGTGAAAAGCGCCGCCGCCTGCACAAGGCCTTCCTGCGCTACCACGACCCCAACAACTGGCCGCTGCTGCGCGAGGCCTTGAAGGCCATGGGCCGTGCCGACCTCATCGGCAACGGCAAGCAGCACCTGATCCCCACCTTCCAGCCCCTGGTCGATGGCGGCTACCGGAGCGCGCGCCGCAAGAACAGCACCCAGGGAACGGGCGTGGCCGCGCGTGCCGTGGTCTCCCAGCAGGGCAAGGCCTATGCCCTCAACAAGGCCGGTGGCAAGAGTGCGGGGCCGGGCAAGGCGCAGGCACAGGCCCGCGACCCCGGAGGCGACGTGCGCTTGCGCTCCAGCCAGCCCAAGCCCGGCCGCATGCTGACCCAGCACACGGGCCTGCCACCGCGCCCTGGCGTGGGCGGCTCCGCAGGCGCTGCCGGGGCCGGCCGCAAGGCCGCGCCGGGCGGGCGCAAGCCGCGCTGAGGCGCCTCAGCCGACTGCCGGCGCCAGCGTGCCCTGCCATTCGCGGCGGGCGGCCTGGGCACCGCTTTCGAAGTACTGCGTGTCCAGCGGCACGGGCCGCGCCAGGGCAAAGCCCTGTGCGTAGTCCACGCCCACGGCCTGCAGGGCCTGGGCGATCTCCCGGCTTTCCACATACTCGGCCACCGTGCGCTTGCCCAGGATATGGCCTATGCGGTTGATCATCTCCACCATGGCGTGGTTGCTGGGGTCCTGGAGCATGTCGCGCACGAAGCCGCCGTCGATCTTCAGATAGTCCACGGGCAACTGCTTCAGATAGGTCAGCGAGGACATGCCCACGCCGAAGTCGTCCAGCGCAAAACGGCAGCCCAGCGTGCGCAGGGCCTGGATCAGCCGGGTGGCGCTGGACAGACTGGCGATGGCGCTGGTCTCGGTGATCTCGAAGCACAGCAGCTGCGGCGCGATGCCGTGCGTGCTCAGCTGCGCCTGCACAAAGTCCAGCAGCCCGTCGTCGTCGAGGCTGGGGCCTGACAGATTGATGGCGCAGGTGTCGATATGGCGCAGCGCGGCCGGATGCTCGGCCAGCGTGGCCAGCGTTCTGGCGATCACCCAGCGGTCGACGGTGGGCATGATGCCGTAGCGCTCTGCCGCGGGTATGAACGCGGCTGGCGAGATGATCTGGCCCTGCTCGTCGCGCAACCGCAGCAGCACCTCGAAATGCAGGCCGCGCTGGCCATCGGGCTGCAGCGGTGCAATGCTTTGTGCGTACAGGCAAAAGCGCTCCTGCTCCAGCGCCGTGCGTATGCGCGTGACCCATTCCATCTCGCTGACGTGGCGGGTGTATTCGCCGTCGTCGCTGCGGTAGACATAGATGCGGTTGCGGCCGCGCTCCTTGGCGCGGTAGCAGGCCATGTCGGCCATGCGCAGCAGGTCCTGGGCCGACTGGACCTCGCCGCCGATGTGGACCAGTCCAATGCTCAGTCCTGTGCGCAGCACCTGCTTGCCCCAGTGCACGTGCAGGGCTTCGGCAGCCTGGCGCAGCTTTTCGGCAATGCGCAGCGCGGGCTCGGGCGGACAGTTCTCCAGAAGAACGCCGAATTCGTCGCCGCCCAGGCGGGCCAGGGTGTCTGTCTCGCGCAGGTTGTGCAGCAGCAGACGGCTGACCTCGCACAGCATTTCATCGCCCGCCGGATGGCCGCAGGTCTCGTTGATGAGCTTGAACTGGTCCAGATCCATGTACAGCAAGGCTGCGGGCCGCAGCCTGTGCTGGCCCTGGTTGAGCAGGCGCTGCAGGCGGCGCTCGAATTCCACGCGGTTCTCCAGCCCGGTCAGGCCGTCATGGCTGGCATGCCAGGAAAGCTGGTCCAGATACTGCTGCTCACGCGAGACATCCCTGAGCACGATCACCGCACCTGCCGGGCGCTCCCCGCCGCCGCTGATGGCCGAGCCCATGAGCTTGACCGGCACGATGCTGCGGTCATGGCGCCGCAGCCACCGCGTGTGCTCTTCGCGCAATTGCCGACCCGACAGCAGATGGGTCAGCAGGCTTTCCGCCGTCTGGGTGGTGTCGATGCTGTTGAAATGCAGGCCCTTGGCCAGGTGCCGTCCCTTGAGCTGCTGCTCGCTGCTGCCCAGCAGGCCCAGCGCGGCAGGGTTGGCATAGTCCACCACGCCCTGGGCGTCCGTGGTGATCACGGCATCGCCCAGCGATGCCAGCGTGGTCTGGGCCCTTTCCTTTTCGGTCAGCAGGTCGTTTTGCACCTGCTGGCGCTGCTGCAGCATGCGCCGCGTATGCCAGAGTGCCACCAGGATCAGCGCCACGCCCAGCATCAGGTGAATGCACTGCAGCCACACCACCATCTGCCGGGAGCTGCGGCCCAGCGAGGCGCTGAACTGCTGGGTGGCTGGTGTGACGCCGGCGTTGATCTGCTCGATCTCGCGCTTCCAGGTGATGACGTCCTCGGCGCTCACGCTTCCCACGGTGTGGCGCTGCTCTATCTCCTGCGCCAGCCGGTCGAGCTGCTGCAGGTACTGGTCGCCCTGCTTCCAGTAACGATAGGGCTCCTCCAGCAGTTCGACATGGCGAAAAGTCTGCATCAGCCAGATCAGCGCGTCAGCATCGTCCGGGTGGTTGCCTCCCAGCAGAATGCCGGCGCGCGCGTCCTTGACCCTGGCTGGCACATCGTCCAGCGCCATGCGGGCCTGCCAGTCGCCTGCAGGAACGATCATGGCCTGCTCGAAGCGCGCCAGGTCGCGCGCCGAGCCGCTGTCCACATAGCGGCTCAGGGCGTAGATGGCATCCTTCTGTGCCTTGGACCACAGGCTTTCTCCGGCCACGAAGGCGCGCACCGCAGACACAAGGTAGAGGCTGCCGCTGGCCATGACCACCAGCACCACGACCACCAGCACCAGGGGCCAGATGCGCTGCACCAGCTGCAGTACCGGCACATGGGCTGGGGGCTGGCTTTGCATAGGCGGTGGACGGAAGGGGGACCCGGCGGCGGCCTTAGGCGCTGGCGCCGATGCGCTGCAGGCCAGGCGCTGAGTGGCTAGGTGGCTGACGCATCCCGGATAGCGGGGCGGTCGATGGATGTTCTCGAACCATGGGGCTGCCTCCAGATGAGCCGATTATGGGTGTTTCCAGATGTGTTCGGGTTGTCTGGTTGTATGCGCAGCTCTGATTTAAGAGGAGCAGGCTATCGCGGTAAAGAGGGTCGTCGGCAGCAGCATGTTCATACTCGGCGGGCAGCCGCGACCCAGGCGGCTTGTAGGCCGTGCGCAGATGCTGCCTTTCGGCATTCGCCTACAAGCGGCGCGAGGCCGCTGGCTGAGCGGCGAGCGGATGCAGGGGCAGGTCGTGGCGCTCGGCCAAGTCTGCCAGTTCGGCGCAGGACAGGGCAGCCAGGAAGACTTCCAGGGCCGCATGCGTGGCCGGGTTGCGCATGCAGGCGATGCTGCCATCGCCCGGCACCGATGCTGCTGCGCACAGGCGTGCCGCGAAATGCGGCTCCAGTGCCGCCACGGCCACCGAACCGTCGGCGCAGGCATAGACGCGATAGCCTGCGTGTGCTCCGCCCACATCTCCGTCGGGCCGGGTCAGGCCCCAGTGCCAGGGCAGGGCCAGCCATTGCGCGGCCTGTGCCAGTCCTGTTTCCTGCAGGTTGCCGTGGCCGCTGCGCTGGCGCAGCAGCCAGGCCTTGAGCACGGCCTCGCTGGCCATCAGCGCGCCAGCCATGTCGGCAAACAGGCTGGGTGGCATGGCGCCGCCCTGTACCAGCCCCGCCTCGGCCTGATAGGTCAGGTCATGGCCCGGCACATCGGCCAGGGCTCCCGCGCTGCCGACGATGCGCACCAGCGACAGCTGCGGATGGCGCTGCTGCAGCGACGCCCAGTCCAGCCCCAGCTTGGCCAGCGCGGCGGGGCGGAACGAGGTCAGCAGGATGTCGGCGCTGTCCAGCGCCTTGTGCAGCGCGGCCTGTCCGTCCTCGGTCTTGAGCTGTGCCTGCCAGACTGCGATGCCCTGGTGCATGTCGGAATAGGCCTGCGGGCTGTAGAGCGCCATCGGGTCCGCGCCGGCAGGCCCTGGCTGCGCAGAGGGCGGCTCCAGCTTGCTGCACTGCGCGCCCATGGCCGCGCAGCGCATCAGGGCGGCGGGACCCGGCAGGTTCAGTGCCAGGCTCAGAATGCGTACGCCGGACAGGGGCAGCCCGTCTGCAGGCGAGGAGGTGAAGGGAGTGAGGCAGGCGTGATCTGGCATGGGAATGGAGCGTCTCGTTCTTCATTCGATGTTTCGGCTGCCCGGATGATCGCACCGGTACCTGCGCAGACCTGGCGCATACCGGACTGCCAGGATGCAAAAACCGCCCGCACAAAGAAAATGCCGCCAGGGCAGGGAGCGCTGGCGGCATGCCTTGTCACCCGGCGCAGGGCCAGGTGGCTGGGGTGGCGGTCAGACCACCTTGGCGATCGACTGGCAGACGTAGTCGATGTTCTTGCTGTTGAGCGCGGCCACGCACATGCGGCCCGTGTCCGTGCCGTAAACGCCGAACTCGGTGCGCAGGCGCACCATCTGGTCCTTGCTCAGGCCGGAGTAGCTGAACATGCCGATCTGCGTGGTGATGAAGCTCATGTCCTGCTGGACGCCGGCAGCCTTCAGGCCATCGACCAGCTTCTGGCGCATGGCCTTGATGCGCACGCGCATCTCGCCCAGTTCCTTTTCCCACAGTGCGCGCAGCTCGGGGTTGTTCAGCACGGCCGCCACCACGGCGCCACCATGGGTGGGTGGGTTGGAATAGTTGGTGCGGATCACGATCTTGAGCTGGCTCAGCACGCGGGCCGCCTCTTCCTTGTCGTTGGCCACCACCGACAGTGCGCCCACGCGCTCGCCGTACAGGCTGAAGCTCTTGGAGAACGAGGTCGAGACGAAGATGTTCAGGCCGGCGGCCACGAACTTGCCGATCACGGCGCCGTCTTCGGCAATGCCGTGGCCAAAGCCCTGGTAGGCCATGTCAAGGAAGGCCACCAGGCCCTTGGCCTTGACAGCGGCAATCACCTGGTCCCACTGCTCGGCCGTGATGTCGTAGCCGGTCGGGTTGTGGCAGCAGGCGTGCAGCACCACGATGGTGCCAGGGGCCGCTGCGTTCAGGTCGGCCAGCATGCCTTCGAAGTTCACCTTGCGGTTGACGGCGTCGTAGTAGGCATAGGTGCCCACCTCGAAACCGGCGTTCGTGAAGATGGCCTTGTGGTTTTCCCAGCTAGGGTCGGAGATCAGCACCTTGGCAGCGGGGCTGATCTTCTTGAGGAAGTCGGCGCCGATCTTCAGGCCGCCGGTGCCGCCGATGGCCTGCACCGTGGACACGCGGCCGGACTTGACGACGTCGGACTCGGCGCCGAACACCAGGCCCTTGACTGCGGCATCATAGGCAGCGATGCCGTCGATGGGCAGGTAGCCGCGGGCCGTGGGCTTGTCCATCATCGCCTTCTCGGCGGCCTGCACGCATTCGAGCAGGGGCAACTTGCCGTTGTCGTCGAAGTACACGCCCACGCCCAGATTCACCTTGCTGGGGTTGGTGTCGGCAGCGAACTGCTCGTTCAGACCCAGAATGGGGTCGCGGGGGGCCATTTCGACGGCGGTAAACAGAGACATGAAGCGTCCTTGGGATGTCTTGGGAGGTGGAAAAAACGCGGCTAGCCCCAAGCTGCGGTAGGCTTTCGGGTTAACCCATGAATTCTAGCGATCTCGCCGGCCGATACCCACTTTTGCGAACCCACGTCATGCACGAAGTCTCTGATTCCTCTCCAGCACCTGCGGCCTCGGGCCAGTTCGTGCATTTCGCGGACTCCCCCTTCGAGCTGTTCCAGCCCTATCCACCGGCTGGCGACCAGCCCGCCGCCATTGAGAAGCTGGTCGAGGGCATCCAGGACGGTGAATCCTTTCAGACCCTGCTGGGCGTGACGGGCTCGGGCAAGACCTTCACCATGGCCAACGTGATCGCCCGCCTGGGTCGTCCGGCCATCGTCTTCGCACCCAACAAGACACTGGCCGCACAGCTGTACAGCGAGTTTCGCGAGTTCTTTCCCAAGAACTCCGTCGAGTACTTCGTCAGCTACTACGACTACTACCAGCCCGAGGCCTACGTGCCCCAGCGCGACCTTTTTATCGAAAAGGACAGCGCCATCAACGAGCACATCGAGCAGATGCGGCTTTCGTGCACCAAAAGTCTCATGGAGCGGCGCGACGTGGTCATCGTGGCCACGGTCTCGGCCATCTACGGCATCGGCGAGCCCGAAAGCTACCACCGCATGATCATGACGCTGCGTACCGGCGACCGCATCAACCAGCGCGACGTCATCGCGCAGTTGATCCGCATGCAGTACCAGCGCAACGACCAGGACTTCAGCCGCGGCAAGTTCCGCGTGCGCGGCGACACCATCGATGTCTTCCCCGCCGAGCATTCCGAGTTGGCCATCCGCATCGAACTCTTCGACGACGAGGTTGAAAGCCTGCAACTGTTCGACCCGCTCACGGGCCGCGTGCGCCAGAGCATTCCGCGCTTCACTGTCTACCCCAGCAGCCACTACGTCACGCCGCGGGACAAGGTGCTGGCCGCCGTGGAAACCATCAAGCTGGAACTGGCCGAGCGGCTCAAGCAACTGGTGGGTGACGGCAAGCTGGTCGAGGCCCAGCGCCTGGAGCAGCGCACGCGCTTCGACCTTGAAATGCTCACCGAGGTCGGCCACTGCAAGGGCATCGAGAACTACACGCGCCACCTCTCCGGCGCAGCCCCGGGCGAGCCCCCCAGCACATTGACCGACTACCTGCCCAGCGACGCGCTCATGTTCCTGGACGAGAGCCACCAGATGATCGGTCAGCTCAACGCCATGTACAGCGGCGATCGCTCGCGCAAGACCACGCTCGTGGAGTACGGCTTTCGGCTGCCGTCGGCGCTGGACAACCGGCCGCTGAAATTCGAGGAATTCGAGCGGCGCATGCGCCAGGTCATCTTTGTCTCGGCCACGCCGGCAGACTACGAAAAAACCCACTCAGGTCAGATCGTGGACCAGGTTGTGCGCCCGACGGGGCTGATCGACCCCGAAATCGAAGTGCGCCCAGCCACCAACCAGGTGGATGACGTGCTGCAGGAAATCCGCCTGCGCGTCGAGCGCGGGGAGCGTGTTCTCATCACCACGCTCACCAAGCGCATGGCCGAGCAGCTCACCGACTACCTGAGCGAAAACGGGGTCAAGGTGCGCTATCTGCACTCCGACGTGGAGACGGTGGAGCGCGTGGAGATCATTCGTGACCTGCGTCTGGGCGTCTTCGACGTTCTCGTGGGCATCAACCTGCTGCGAGAGGGCTTGGACATCCCTGAAGTCTCGCTGGTCGCCATCCTCGATGCCGACAAGGAAGGCTTTCTTCGCGCCGAGCGAAGTCTCATCCAGACCATCGGCCGCGCAGCACGCAACCTGCACGGCAAGGCCATCCTCTACGCGGACAGGATCACGGAGTCGATGAAGAAGGCCATCGGCGAGACCGAGCGCCGCCGCGCCAGGCAAATGGCGTTCAACGAGGAAAACGGCATTGAACCCAAGCAGATTGTCAAGCGGGTGAAAGACCTGATTGATGGTGTCTACAGCGAAAAAAGCGGCAAGGAAGCGGAACGTCTGGAGGCCAATCAGCTCGAAAGAGCGCGTGTCGAGGACATGTCCGAAAAAGATGTGGCCAAGGAAATCAAGCGTCTGGAGAAGCAGATGCTCGAACATGCGCGCAGCCTGGAGTTCGAACAGGCGGCGCGGGTGCGCGATCAGCTGGCACTGCTCAAGGAGCAACTGTTCGGAGGCTCTTCCGCGCAGGTTTCCTGAGGCGGTGCCTTGTCTGAAGCCTGTTGGCTCTTGTTACCCGACAAAATTGATGGGGAATGTGGTACACTCAGGGTCAACACTCAACAACAACAAAAACTTCGATGAAAAGAAGGGCTCTGAACCTTTTGAACAGGACGGAGTAAGGGCGGAGACTGTGCCCAACTCCAGTCAAATCGCTGGAGCGGGTGTTTCTGTAACGTACAAGCCTGACTGAAGGAGCTCGTAATGCGTCTCACCACCAAAGGCCGTTTTGCGGTCACTGCCATGATCGATCTGGCCCTGCGCCAGAACAATGGCCCTGTTACGCTGGCTGCCATCAGCCAGCGACAGCAGATTTCCCTGTCGTATCTCGAGCAGCTGTTCGGCAAGCTGCGCCGCCATGAACTCGTCGAGTCCACCCGTGGACCCGGCGGCGGCTACACGCTGGCCCGCAAGGCTGGCGACATCACCGTGGCCGACATCATCGTTTCCGTTGACGAGCCCATTGACGCCACCCAATGCGGCGGCAAGGAAAATTGTCTGGGCGAAGCAGGCCGCTGCATGACGCATGAACTGTGGGCGGCATTGAATCAGCGCATGGTCGAGTTCCTCGATTCCGTGACGCTGCAAAAGCTCGTCGACGAACAATTGGCCAAGGGCATCCAGATCGAGGACAAGCCCGTAGTGCGTCGTGCGATTTCCACGGCTCCCGTGGTCAAGCCCATCCGCGTGAATGCACCGAACTCGGTATTCGCGCTGGGCAACGCCTTCGCCAAGTCCTGATCGACTTTTGACACCCTGAGGGCAGGGCGCCGCTGCGCATGGCTGTGTGGCGCGGTGCTGCCCGCCCGGATGGATTCACCGGAGTTCATCGCCTTCCCGATTTTTGCCAGCCGGAACTTTGATAAGAGCCAGTCATGGACATGACCCCGCATTTCCCCATCTATCTCGACTATGGCGCGACCACTCCCGTGGACCCTCGCGTGGTGGACGCCATGATCCCATGGTTGCGTGAGCACTTCGGCAACGCTGCATCGCGCAGCCATGCCTGGGGTTGGGAGGCCGAAGAGGCCATCGAGAAGGCCCGCGGCCAGGTGGCGGATCTGATTGGCGCGGATCCCCGTGAAATTGTGTGGACCAGTGGCGCGACCGAGTCCATCAATCTTGCCATTAAGGGAGCGGCGCACTTCTATCAAGGCAAGGGCAAGCATCTGATCACGCTCAAGACCGAGCACAAGGCCGTGCTCGACACCATGCGTGAACTCGAGCGCCAGGGCTTTGAGGTGACCTACATGGACGTGCAGCCTGATGGTCTGCTCGATATCGAGGCATTCAAGGCCGCGCTGCGTCCCGATACCATCTTGGTGAGCGTGCTCTTCGTGAACAACGAAATCGGCGTCATCCAGGACATTCCCACGATTGGCGCGCTGTGCCGCGAGAAGGGCATCCTGTTCCATGTGGATGCTGCGCAGGCTACGGGCCGCGTGGAGATCGACATGTCCAAGTTGCCGATCGACCTGATGAGCATGACCGCGCACAAGACCTACGGTCCCAAGGGAGTGGGTGCCCTGTACGTGCGCCGCAAGCCGCGTGTGCGCCTGGAGGCGCAGATCCACGGCGGTGGTCATGAGCGTGGCATGCGTTCGGGTACGCTGCCCACGCACCAGATCGTCGGTATGGGCGAGGCCTTCCGCATCGCCAAGGAAGAGATGGTCGAGAGCAATGCCAAGGCCTATGCGCTGCAGCAGCGCCTGCTCAACGGTTTGAAGGATCTGGAACAGGTCTTCATCAACGGCAGCATGGAGCACCGTGTGCCTCAGAACCTGAACATGAGCTTCAACTTCGTCGAAGGCGAGTCGCTCATCATGGGTATCAAGGGGCTGGCAGTGTCGTCGGGCTCCGCTTGCACTTCGGCCAGCCTGGAGCCCAGCTATGTGCTGCGTGCCCTCGGCCGCAGTGACGAGCTGGCGCACAGCAGCCTGCGCATGACCATCGGCCGTTTCACGACCGAGGAAGAAATCGACTACGCGATCAGCACCATCCGCACCAATGTGGTCAAGCTGCGCGAACTCAGCCCGCTGTGGGAGATGTACAAGGACGGCATCGACCTCAGCACCATCCAGTGGGCGGCGCACTGAGCGTCGACCGGCACGCGAATCAAGTATTGAAGAGGTAGACATCATGGCTTATTCCGACAAAGTGGTAGACCACTACGAAAACCCCCGCAACGTGGGTTCGTTCGACAAGAGCGACGAATCGGTGGGCACCGGCATGGTCGGCGCGCCTGCCTGTGGCGACGTGATGAAGCTGCAGATCAAGGTCAACCCTGAAACCGGCGTCATTGAAGATGCCCGTTTCAAGACCTATGGCTGTGGTTCGGCAATCGCCTCGTCTTCGCTGGTGACCGAGTGGGTCAAGGGAAAGACGCTGGATGAAGCGGCTGCGCTGAAGAACAGCCAGATCGCCGAAGAACTGGCCCTGCCTCCCGTCAAGGTGCACTGCTCCATCCTGGCCGAAGACGCCATCAAGGCCGCAGTGGACGACTACCGTGCCAAGCGCACTGCGGTGGTGGCCGCCTGATATGGCGATCTCGCTGACCGAGTCCGCGGCCCGCCATGTGAGCCGCTACCTGTCGCGCCGCGGCAAGGGCATCGGCGTGCGCCTTGGGGTCAAGACCACGGGCTGCTCCGGGCTGGCCTACAAGCTGGAGTATGTGGACGAACAGTTGCCCGAGGATGTGATCTTCGAGGACCACGGCATCAAGGTGCTGGTCGACCCCAAGAGCCTGGCCTATATCGATGGCACGGAACTGGACTTCGTGCGTGAAGGCTTGAACGAAGGCTTCAAGTTCCACAACCCCAACGAGCGCGATCGCTGCGGCTGCGGCGAGAGCTTTCGCATCTGACCGGCATTTGCCGGGGGGCCAGGCTCTGGTGGCCTGGCGGCATGCCCGGCAGGCCCTGACTTTTCTACTCCCTCAAGAGGCCGCCATCGCTTCGGTGCTGGCGGCTTTTTATCGACATGAACCTGCAATCGGACGATTTCGAGCTGTTTGCGCTGCCGCGCCAATTTGCGCAGGAGCGCAGCACCATTGACGCGCGCTGGAAGGAGTTGCAGCGCGAGGCCCATCCTGACCGCTTTGCCTCGCAGGGCGCAGCTGCGCAGCGTGTGGCCATGCAATGGTCGGTACGCATCAACGAGGCCTACCAACGGCTGAAAGAGCCGCTCAGGCGAGCAGCTTATCTTTGCGAATTGCTGGGTGCACCCGTGCGTGCCGAGGACAACACCTCCATGCCCACCGCCTTTTTGATGCAGCAGATGGAATGGCGCGAGGCGCTGGACGATGCGCAGGACGAGGCGGCCTTGGACGCGCTGGACGGCGAAGTGTCGCAGGCCAGAAAGAGCATGCTGGCCGAATGCGGCCGCCAGCTCGATGAACTGCACGATCCCCAGGCGGCCGTGCAGCAGGTCAGAGCCCTCATGTTTGTTGCGCGATTTGCGCAGGACATAGAGCGTCGCCGCGATCAACTGGGACAATAGTCCGCGACCCGAACCTCCCACGAGAGTCCCTCATTCACAAGGCAGGCCGGCCGGCCCGGACCTGCAATTTCCCCGAGTATTTCCATGGCGCTTTTGCAGATTTCCGAACCCGGTCAGTCCCCCGATCCCCACCAGCGACGCATTGCCGTGGGTATCGACCTGGGCACCACCCATTCGCTGGTCGCCGCAGTCCGCAATGGCGTGGCCGAATGCCTGCCGGATGATCAGGGCCAGGTACTGCTGCCTTCCGTCGTGCGCTATCTGCCCCAGGGACGCCGCGAGATCGGCTACGCCGCGCAGGCGGCGCTGTCCACCGATGCGGGCAACACCATCGCCTCGGCCAAGCGCTTCATGGGCCGCACGCTGGCGGACATCGACGCGCCGGAGAGGCTGCCTTACCGCTTTGCTGCACAGGAAGCCGGTCGTGGCGTGATCGGGATCGAGACCATCGATGGCACGAAGACCCCCGTGGAAGTCAGCGCCGAGATCCTGGCCACGCTGCGCTTTCGCGCCGAGGACACCTTCAACGACGACATCCATGGCGCGGTCATCACCGTGCCAGCCTACTTTGACGACGCGCAGCGCCAGGCTACCAAGGATGCGGCCAAGCTCGCCGGCATCAACCTGCTGCGGCTGATCAACGAGCCCACGGCTGCCGCCATTGCCTATGGCCTGGACAATGGCTCCGAAGGCGTTTATGCCGTCTACGATCTGGGTGGCGGCACTTTCGATATTTCGGTCCTGCGCCTGTCCCAGGGTGTGTTCGAGGTCGTCTCCACGGGGGGGGACTCGGCCTTGGGTGGCGATGACTACGATGCGGCACTGGCTGAGTGGGTGGCCCAGCAGACCGGCGTGGTTCCGCAGGCCGCCGAGGACAAGGCCCGCTGGCGCATGGCGGCACGCCTTTGCAAGCAGGCATTGACGGATGCTCAGGCCGCCACGTTCACGGCAGAGCTGTCCACCGGCACTGTGCATTTCGATGTCAAGCGTGGCGACTTCGATGCGAGCACGGCCCATCTGACGGCGCGCTCGCTGGCGGCGGTGCGCCGCGCACTCAAGGACGCTGGCCTGACGCGCGACGAGGTGCAAGGCGTGGTCCTGGTCGGTGGTTCCACCCGCATGCCCCAGGTGCGCGAGGCAGTGGCCCAGTTCTTTGGCCGCGATCCTCTCGTCAACCTCAATCCCGATGAAGTCGTGGCGTTGGGCGCTGCCATTCAGGCCAATCAACTCGCGGGCAACAGTTCCAGCGGCGACATGCTGCTGCTGGATGTGATTCCCCTGTCGCTGGGTGTGGAGACCATGGGCGGTCTGGTGGAGCGCATCATCACGCGCAACGAGACCATTCCCACGGCCCGCGCCCAGGACTTCACCACCTACAAGGACGGGCAGACGGCCCTGGCCATTCATGTGGTGCAGGGTGAGCGCGATCTTGTGGCGGACTGCCGCAGCCTGGCGCGTTTCGAACTGCGCGGCATCCCGCCCATGGCAGCCGGCGCGGCGCGCATCCGCGTGACCTTCACCGTGGATGCCGACGGCCTGCTGTCGGTGGGTGCCAAGGAGCAGATCAGCGGCGTCGAGGCGCATATCCATGTCAAGCCCTCGTACGGCCTCTCGGACGACGAGGTCGCCCGCATGCTGCAGGACGGCTTTGCCACGGCCCAGCAGGACATTCAGGCGCGCGCGCTGGTGGAGGCGCGTGTCGATGCCGACCGCATGCTCATGGCCACGGAGAGCGCGCTGCAGGCCGATGGCGATGTGCTGGCTGCAGACCAGCGCGCAGCCATCGACGCTCTGGTCGACGCCCTGCGCGCCAGCATGGGCTCCGAGGATGCCGCCGTCATCGAGGCCGCAACACAGGCGCTGGCCAAGGGCACGGAGTCCTTTGCCGCCGAGCGCATGAACCGCAGCATCCAGCAGGCCCTGGCCGGCAAGAGCGTGCAATCCCTTTCCTGATTTCTGATCCGAACGCAGATCCGCCATGCCCGTTATCAAAATACTTCCCCACGCCGAATACTGTCCTCAGGGTGCCGAAATCGAGGCGCCTGCCGGCACCTCCATCTGCGAGGCACTGCTGGACAACAACATCAAGATCGAGCACGCCTGCGACATGAGCTGTGCATGTACCACCTGCCACGTGGTGGTCAAGGCAGGCTACAACTCGTTGAACGAGGCCGAGGAAGAGGAAGAAGATCTGCTGGACCGCGCATGGGGCCTGCAGCCGCAGTCCCGCCTGTCCTGCCAGGCCATCCTGGCGCGCGAGGACGTGACCATCGAGATTCCCAAGTACTCGCTCAACCACGCCAAGGAAAACCACTGAGGACCCAGCACATGTCGCGTCAAATCATTCTCGACACGGAAACCACGGGCCTGTCCGCCGACAACGGCGACCGGCTCATCGAGCTGGGGTGCGTGGAGATGGTCAACCGCAAGCTGACCGGCAACAACTTGCATCTGTACTTCAATGCGGGGCGCGACAGCCATCCGGACGCGCTGCGCGTGCACGGCATCACCACCGAGTTCCTCAAGGACAAGCCTCGCTTCGAGCAAAAGGTCGATGAGATCTGGGAGTATCTGCAAGGCGCTGAACTCATCATTCACAACGCGCCTTTCGATCTGGGATTCCTGAACAAGGAGCTGGAGCTTGCCAACCGCCCGCCGATCAGGCAGTGTGTGAGCGGTGTCATCGACACCCTGGTCATGGCCAAGGAAATGTTCCCAGGCAAGCGCAACTCGCTGGACTCGCTGTGCGACCGCCTGGAAGTGGACAACTCCGGGCGCACGCTGCACGGCGCCTTGCTGGATGCGGAACTGCTGGCCGATGTCTACATCAACCTCACGCGAGGCCAGGAGGCCCTGCTGATGGTGGAGGAGCCGGCCCAGTCCGAGGGCGGCCTGGTGGTCGCGCAGGTCGATCTGCGCAGCTTCAGGCTGCGCGTGGTGAGCGCCAATGATCAGGAGCTGGCCGCGCACGAGGACGTGATGGTGCAGATGGATAAATCGAGCGGCGGCAAGACAATTTGGCGCAGCTTCGAAAATCAGTCCTAGAAGTTATGACATAATCTAAGTCTTGTCGCAGTAACGACATATGGGTGATTAGCTCAGCGGTAGAGCACTGCCTTCACACGGCAGGGGTCACATGTTCGATCCATGTATCACCCACCAGTTTTTCCATGGAAGCGGGCCTCACAGCCGGCTTCATGGGTGATTAGCTCAGCGGTAGAGCACTGCCTTCACACGGCAGGGGTCACATGTTCGATCCATGTATCACCCACCAATTTTTTCCAAGGAAGCATGGCCTCGCAGCCATGCTTCACGGGTGATTAGCTCAGCGGTAGAGCACTGCCTTCACACGGCAGGGGTCACATGTTCGATCCATGTATCACCCACCAATTTTTTCCAAGGAAGCACGGCCTCGCAGCCGTGCTTCACGGGTGATTAGCTCAGCGGTAGAGCACTGCCTTCACACGGCAGGGGTCACATGTTCGATCCATGTATCACCCACCAATTTTTTCCAAGGAAGCACGGCCTCGCAGCCGTGCTTCACGGGTGATTAGCTCAGCGGTAGAGCACTGCCTTCACACGGCAGGGGTCACATGTTCGATCCATGTATCACCCACCATTCAAGCCCTCCTGAAACTTGTTCAGGAGGGCTTTTCCGTTTTGGTTGCTCCCATTTGTTCCAGGTCCTGGATATTCCAGTGCAGCCCGGTGATCTGCGGCGTATTCGTATCTGGCGCGGTCTGATAATCAGTGGCTGAACGACGAAAGGGCAGGCAGGATGAGCGAGCAGGTCGATTGCGTGGTGGTGGGGGCGGGCGTCGTGGGGCTGGCCGTGGCCAGGGCCCTGGCGTTGCAGGGCAGGGAAGTCATGGTGCTGGAGGCAGCTGAAGCCATTGGTACGGGCACCAGTTCGCGCAACAGCGAGGTCATCCATGCCGGCATCTACTATCCCCAGGGTTCGCTGAAGGCCCGGTTTTGCGTCGAAGGCCGCCAGCGTCTCTATGCCTATTGCGAGGAACGCGGCGTTGCCCACCAGCGCTGCGGCAAGCTCATCGTGGCAACGGATGAGGCGCAGCGCGGCCAGCTCCAGGCCATTGCGCGCAAGGCCGAGGCCAATGGCGTCAATGATCTGCGCTGGCTGGATGGCCCCGAGGCACGGGCCTTGGAGCCTGCGCTGCAGTGTGTGGCGGCACTGCATTCGCCCAGCACCGGCATCATCGACAGCCACGGCCTGATGCTGGCTCTGCAGGGCGATCTCGAAAACGCAGGCGGCATGGTGGTCTGCCATGCCGAGGTGCAGGAGGCCGCCGCCACGTCTGGCGGCGTGTGGCTGCGCACCGCCGACGGCACGCAGCTGCAGGCGCGTAGCCTGGTCAATGCGGCAGGCCTGAATGCCCCGTTGCTGGCGGCGCGCCTGCAAGGCTTTCCGCAGCAGTTGGTTCCACGCGCCTTCTATGCCAAGGGCAACTATTTCACACTGTCCGGGCGCGCGCCGTTCTCGCGCCTCATCTATCCCGTGCCCGAGGCTGCAGGTCTGGGCGTTCATCTCACGCTGGACATGGGTGGACAGGCCAAGTTCGGCCCCGATGTGCAGTGGGTGGAAAGCGCAAGCGATCTGCAGGTCGATCCAGCGCGCGCCGACGCCTTCTATGCAGAGATCCGCCGGTACTGGCCGGCCCTGGCCGATGGCGCGCTGGTGCCCGGCTACGCTGGCATCCGTCCCAAGATCAGCGGTCCTGGCGAGGCGGCGGCAGACTTCACGATCCAGGGACCGCAGGTCCATGGCGTTGCGGGCGTGGTGCAGTTGCTGGGCATCGAATCGCCGGGTCTGACCAGCTGCCTGGCCATCGGCGCACATGTGGCGAAGCTGCTGGCCTGATGGTCTGCCGGTCCACGACACACGGCCACGGCAGGCCTTGTCTGACAAGGCTCAGGCCCCCTCGCTTCCCGGAAGCCAGGGAACAATTGGATAAGATGCTTGCATGTAACAAGGGCCTGCCCATGTTGCGTGACAGGTATCGGGCGACATGATTGCCTGCTCCCCGCTGTATTTGTTTTCACCTCAATAGAAAGGCTCATCATGACGAAGTCGATCACTGAAACCGTCTCCACCGCGCAAGCCGATCTTGAAAAACTGGTCAGCGACCTGCGTGGCCTGCTGTCTGCCAAGGAGCTGGATGCCGTGCCGGAAATCCACATGCTGCGCCAGCGCATCGATGACGGCATGTCCAATGTGCGTGACTCGGCTGTGCGCGCCGCGCAGGAAGCGGCCCGCCAAGCCAAGGATGCCGCCTATGCGGCGGATCGCTATGCCCACGACGAGCCGTGGCGTGTGGCTGGCGCGGCCCTGGCTGTGGGCGCCTTGCTGGGCTTCATGCTGGGCCGTCGCTGATCAACGGCATGCCTGACCAGAAAAGGATGCCTGTGAACTGGATTTCCCTTCTGGGTTTGGATGCCTGGGTGGCGCGCTGGCGTGCTGCCGTGATCGAGCTGGCCATTGCCGCCGAGGACCGTACCGACCTGGCTCGGCTTGAATGGGTCCAGCACAAGCGCAGCATGCAGACCGTGGTCGTGCTGCTGATTGCGCTGGCCGGACTCAGCGTCGTGGTCATGCTCATGCTGTCCGTGGCGGTGCTGGTGCAGTTCTGGGACACCGAGCACCGCGTGATGGTGGCTTGGCTGCTGTTTGGCGGCTGGCTGGCTATCCTTGCAATTGCCTTGTGGCAGTTGCTTGCGGCCGTACGACGCCTGGCACGCCCTTTCATCCTCACCCGCAACGAGCTGAGCCAGGACTGGCAGGCGCTGAAGAAGAGGCTGTAACCATGGTCAATGCTTCCAACGCTTCCCAATCCCGCGACGAGGTTGCGCCGCCCAGGCCCACGGGCCCCAATGCGGCGCTGTGGCTCACTTCCACCGTGGAGCAGCAGCAGGTGATGCAGCGCATTGCCCAGCAGCGCGAGCGCCTCAGGGCGCGCTCGGCGGCCGTGGCCCAGGCCCGGGCGCTGAGCCGTGCCGCCACACACGTGCGCCCGGATGCACCGCTGATCGAGCGCGTCGCAACGTTTGCGCGTCTGCACCCCGTGGCCGTGGGCGTGGCGGCTGCCGCTGCCTTGGTCATGGGGCCGCGCAAACTGATCCGCATCGGCACCACACTCATGCCTTTGCTGGCACGCCTTCAGCAGCGCAGGGGCTGAGATAAGGCCTTGCAAGGCTCCTTGCACAAAAAACGCCCGGCATGCTGAACTGCACCCCAAAAGTTGGACACCAGTCCAACCTATGGGGTGTTTTTCATGGCGAAGCACGATGAGCGCTTGAAGCTCGAAGTTGTTCAGAAATATTTATCGGGGTCGGCCGGTTACAGGACGCTGGCGCAGCAGTACAGTGTGAGCCGCTCCTGCCTGCGCGGATGGGTCAACGCCTACCGGGAGCACGGCGAGAGCGCGTTGCGCAAGAAGCGC